>CALXTV010000001.1 GCA_944391505.1 uncultured Alphaproteobacteria bacterium
TGATCATAAGCGGTAAAGCTTGCGCCGCCCTCTTCCGCCAATACTTTCGTTATCGCTGCCGTCAACGTCGTCTTTCCATGGTCTACGTGACCGATCGTTCCGATGTTGCAATGCGGCTTCGTCCGCTCAAATTTCTCTTTTGCCATAGCTGTTTAATCCTAAGTTTAAGTTGTTAAGACATTTCTCTGGATGTAAGGGGAAAATTGGAGCGGGTGAGGGGAATCGAACCCCCGTCATAAGCTTGGAAGGCTTCTGCTCTACCATTGAGCTACACCCGCTTAATCAACCTCTTCATCAAGAGTTCCCGTATGGCTGCAAGAGTTAAATGGTGGAGGGGGATGGATTCGAACCATCGTAGACGTTCGTCGACGGATTTACAGTCCGTTGCATTTGACCGCTCTGCCACCCCTCCGATTTTAAAACTTCAGCCGGGATAGAGGATTTTATCATCCTTTATAGTTATTCACTAACACGCAAATAATAACATTTTTGCGCAACTGTCAATATCTTTTTTCCGATTTCGGCATTTATTTAGGATAATTTTGTTCAACTGGCAATGGCCAGCAGTTTTTTCTCGGTTTCCCTGACGGCCTCCGGAATTCCGACATGAAACAGAATGCCGTCGTTAAGCACATAACCGAGCCTGCCGATTTTTTCCGCTTTGTCAAACAAATCTCGCAACGAAAATCTGCCGTCCGGACTATTTTCAAAAATGCGCGGATGCACGATAGAAACGCCGGTAAACCAGTAAGGGAAACCGGTTTCCTTATTCACGTTGCGCTGCAGACGCCCCTGCCCGTCAAGACGATAGTTGCCGATGCCTTTGCCGTTGTCTCCGAATATCTGTTCCATCGGATGCAGCAGCAGCAGAATATCATATTTTTTGTCGTCCCATTCGTCCAGCATTTGCCGCATGGCCGGCTTAAACCCGCGGTCGACCCAAAGCGTGTCGCTGTTCATGACAAAAAAGGCCTCATCGCCCATCAGATGCAAAGCGTTTTTAATTCCTCCGCCTGTTTCCAACGCAACTTTTTCTTCTGAAAAGACAATGTTAAAGTCCGTCCGCGCGGCCAGATGTTTTTCTATCATTTCGCCTTTATAACAAACGTTGACCACTACGTCTTTAATTCCGACGTCTTTCAACTTGTCGAAATTATAATCGATTAAGGCCTTGCCGTTAACCTCAATCAACGGTTTCGGCAGACTTTCCGTCAGTTCGCCCATCCGAACGCCGCGCCCGGCCGCCAGAACAAAAGCTTTGCTTATCGGCTTGGTTTCAGGAACCGTCCTTTTTTCTTCCGGCAGATTTTCATCAAGCCATGACTTCAACCGGGCAAACTTGGGATATTCCAGCGTCCGTTTTAAAAGTTCCAGCGCATGAGGCACATATTTGGCATACCATGGCTTTTTCGAAACCGTAATCAACGTCGTAAAACGGCCAATGACCCGCATATGCCTTAACAATGCCAGAAAAGCATAAGCATCCTCAAAATCCTCCCGCCGCACGCCGCTGATATTGGCAAAGAAATAATCTTTCATCTCGGCCGTAACCTCCGGAGCAATATTGCGGCGCTCGTCTTCTATCAGACTGGCCAAGTCATACAGCGAAGGCCCCCACATCGCGTCCTGAAAGTCAATAACGCCGCATTCGTTACTGTTCGGCGGCAGCATAACATTGTTAACATGATAATCCCATAACACCAGCGAGGCAGGAACCTTTACGGCCAGCGGCAGCAGTTCATCAATAAGAGCCAAAAATTCGCGCCGTTGTTTTTCCGTCAGTCCATGCCCCAGCACAGCCGGCATATACCAATCCAGAAACAGTCGGAAATCTTTGACAATAAAAGCCTCGTCCATATCTTTGACATAATCCGGCCGCCGGGCGTTCTTATAAATTTTCAGCAAAGCGTCAACCGCCAGCCGGAAAATCGCCGCATCGTTGCTGCCGTCCAGCACCGCCGCAAAATCCTTGTCGCCAAAATCCTCCAGCAGTAAAAAGCCGTCTTCAACCTTTTCCGCCAGAATTTCCGGCGCACGTACGCCTATGCCGCGCAGCAGGCCGTCAATTTTCACAAATTCGTGGATTTTCGTATATGGGCTTTCATCGTCCATCAGCACCGCCGTTGTCCCGTCCGCGCGCACAACCCGGAAATATTTACGCACCGAAGCGTCGGCCACCATGTCTTCCAGACGGTAACCGACAAGCCCGCACTCATTTTCCAAAAACGCTTTTATTTTTGAAGCGCGCTGATTCTTTTCCATTGACCCTGTCTCCTTTACTGGTTATCATATTTTCTTATTATAACTCATGCCTTTAAAAAAACTTAAAAAACGGAGATTTCTATGAGCATAAAATATGTTGTTTTCGACTGGGACGGAACCCTGGCCGATACCTACCCGGTCATTTCCGCCGCTTATGACTACACTTTCGACACTCTCGGACTGCCGCGCATTCCTTATGATGAAGTCAAACGCATAACCAGTACCCTCCAAAACAAAGACACGCTGGGCAGCATATTCGGCGAGCGTAAACAGGAAGCCTCCGATGCCTATTACAGTTTCATCGGCAAACACCATGCCGCCGCTCTGGAACCCATGCCCGGCGCACGCGACGTTTTGGAATACTGTCGGAAACATAATATCAGAAATATTCTGATTACCAACAAAAAAACGCTGTATGTCGCCGAAGAAATCGAAAAACTGGGTTTTACCGAATTTTTTGACAGGATTATTGCCGCGGGCGAATATGCGGAAGACAAGCCGCATCCGTTGGCCACGCATGCCGCTTTTGACGGAAAACTTCCGCCTGCCGACGAAATTCTGGTTCTCGGCGACGGAGAAGCCGATTTCAAAACCGCGGAAACTTATGCTCATAACGGTCGAAAAGCCTTTTGTGTCATCTACGATCCGAAACACAAATATAAAGGCAGCGAACCGGATTGCAAAATCGAAAACCTGAAACAGGTCATTGAAATCATCGGAGAACACAATGCCGGCAACCGCCCTTGATCTTATGGATTCGCTTGCGATTGCCGAAGCCGTCAATCGTGAAGACGCCAAAATTGCCGCCGCAATCAATAAAGTTTTGCCGGAAATTGCCCGCGCCATAAATACAGTAGCCGATGCACTCCGCGGCGGTGGCAAACTGGGTTATTTCGGAGCCGGAACCAGCGGAAAAATCGCCATACTCGACGCCACCGACTGCCCGCAGACTTTCGGCATTGACGAAAGCCGGATTCAAAGTTTCATTGCCGGCGGCGACGAATGTATCCGCGCTTCAATCAACGGTGCTGAAGACAGCGCCGAATTGGCCGTCAAAGACATTGAAACATTCGATGCCCGCCCCGGCGACGTTGTGGTCAGCATTTCTGCCAGCGGCAATCCGGCCTACGCCGTGGCCGTACTCGAAGAAGCCCGCCGCCGCGGCGCCCAAACCGTTGCCGTCACCTCCAACCCGCAGGCAAAATTCAAACCCTTTGCCGACATCTTCATCAATCCTGACATCGGAGCAGAAATCATCTCTGGTTCTTCCCGAATGAAATCGGGGACGGCACAGAAGATGATTTTAAACATGATTTCCACCGGCGCCATGATTCGTTTGGGAAAAACCTACGAAAATATGATGATTGACGTAAATGTCAGCAATCAAAAACTCTATACCCGGGCAATAGAGATAATTAACAAAATTACCGGCGTTAATTCCGCAGCAGCCGAAGAGGCTCTGCTTGCCGCAGACAAAAACGTAAAAAAAGCCTGCGTCATTGCCGCCTTAAACTGCACACCAGACAAAGCCGAACGGCTGTTAACCCGAAACGACGGCTCTTTACGCAAAACGCTTCAACAAGGAAAAGAAAATGCCTAAAAAATTCGCCGTACCGACAAAAACGTCTCTTATTCTCTATGGTCGTCATGCGGTAATTGCGGCCCTGAACAATTCTGAACGCAAAATCATCAAACTTCTCTGCACGGCAGAAAACGCACCGGAGGCAAAAAAAATCTGCACCGGGCGCGGACTTCCCGAAACAACGGTAAACATCGTTGACCGCAAAGAAATCGACCGTATTCTGCCACGCGAAGCCGTTCATCAGGGCTTCGCGCTCTATTGCGCCGAACTTCCCGGATATTCCCTGGAAGATGTTTGCATTTTAGCCGAAAAACAGGCCGACTGTCACCTGCTGATACTTGATCAGGTAACCGATCCGCAAAACATCGGCGCCATAATCCGCTCCTGCGTCGCTTTCGACACCCTGGCACTGATTATGCAGGACAAAAATTCACCGGCCGAAACCGGCGCCATGGACAAAGCTGCCGCAGGTACGATTGAACATCTGCCGATTTGCCGGGTTACCAACCTTTCCAGAGCAATCGAAAATCTGAAAAAAGCCGGATTTTGGATTGTCGGCATGGACGGCTATGCCAAAACCACGATTGATAAAATGAACAAACGAGGCAAAATCGCCCTGGTCATGGGTTCTGAAGGCAAAGGCATGCGCCGGCTGGTTGAAGAAAATTGCGACGAAACCGTCCGGCTTCCGATTTCCGAACATGTCGAAAGTCTCAATGTTTCGACCGCCGCCGCCATTGCCCTCTACGAAATCGGCAAAAAATAGTTATTATTAATTAACCATCTGCAATTATACTCATATTAGGGAGAAAAAGAATGGTAAAAAAACTGATATTCACGCTTATTGTCATTGCTGCAGTCGTATTCATTTCTTTCCGGCTCAATGATCCCGAAAAAGAGAAACCCGTCGCACCCGAACCCTCTTTCACCGCCGAAATTTTGTCTTCGCTTAACCAAAAAAAAGCTTCGTCGATAGTCGTTCTGGCCGGCAATAACCCCGACGACATCCGTAATGCAGACAAAGTCATTGCCGCCCTCGGTAACGGCAAAATCAAAGTGCTCGCCTACGAAATTTACAATAAAGACGCCAACCCCGAACGCTTGAGCAAAGTTGCCCTGGCCAACGGTACGCCCGACGTTTTTTATGTCAACGGCAAGCTGCTTTCTCCGAACGAAATTGATGCGTTTCTTAAAACAGAACTTTCTCATCGGGAAGAAACTTCCGATTAAAAATAACGGAGGAGATTATCTTGCCTTCTGCCATAGAAATCAAACGGCTGACTAAAGACTACGGCAACCTTCGCGCCGTTGACAATCTGAACCTTAAGGCCGAAACCGGCGAAATTATTGCGCTTTTGGGACCGAACGGCGCCGGAAAATCAACCCTGATGAATATGATAACCGGCTATCTCGCACCGACTGCCGGAGACATCTTTATCCTTGGCCGCAACATTCGCGACTGGCCGCTTGAATCTAAGGCTTCCATAGGTTTTCTACCGGAAGGCGCACCTCTCTATCCGGACATGAGCGTCAAAAGTTTTTTGCAATACATGGCCGAACTGCGCGGCCTGCCGCCAACCCGGGTTGAAGAAGCGGCTGCAGCGGCCAATATCATTCCCGTTTTACGGCAGAAAATCGAAACGCTTTCCAAAGGCTACCTGCGGCGTGTCGGCTTTGCCCAAAGCATTTTAAGCGACCCGCCGATTCTGCTGCTTGACGAACCGACCGACGGACTCGACCCAAACCAGAAAACGCACATCCGCGGCCTGATTAACCGTATGGGACAGGAAAAAACCATTCTCATTTCGACCCACCTGCTTGAAGAAGCCGAGACCGTCTGCAGCCGGATTATTCTCATGAACAGGGGAAAAATCATGGCCGACGGAAGTTGCGCAGATATAATCAAAGGCAGCAAAAGTCAAAATCTGGCGGAAGCCTTTCGCAAACTGACCACCTCTGAGGAGGAAATCTGATGAACAAACTGTCTGTTGTCGTCAAAAACGAACTTTTGCGCTACTTTATTTCGCCTCTTGCTTACGTTTACCTGATTGCGTTTCTGCTTCTCAACGGCTCCTTTGCCATCTATTTCGGCAGTTTTTTTGACCGTGGTTCGGCTGATTTGTCTTCCATGTTTGCTTTTCAGCCCTGGCTTTATCTTCTGTTTATTCCCGGTATCTCGATGCGTCTGTGGAGTGAAGAATTCCGATCCAAAACCATTGTTCAGATAATGACCATGCCGGTTCCCGTTTCTGTTTTTGTCTGGGGAAAGTTTTTTGCGGCCTGGATATTCTGCGCTCTGGCATTGTTTCTGACTTTTCCGTTCTGGATTACCGTCAACCTTCTCGGCTCTCCGGACAACGGCGTCATTGCCCTGAGTTATGTCGGAAGCTTTATTCTTGCCGGCTGTATGATTGCCGTTTCGCAAACCATGTCGGCACTAACCAAAAATCAGGTCATCGCTCTGGTTCTTTCCGTTGTGGCCAATCTGGTCTTTTTCCTGAGCGGTCTGGAATACATACTGGCTTTTGTCCGGCTGTTTTTGCCTTTATCAGCCGTCGACATGATTGCGTCATTCAGCTTTCTCACCCATTTTGATTCCATATCCCGCGGACTGTTTGAGCTGCGCGATGCAATCTTTTTCACATCGCTGATTCTGCTGTTTAACTTCACCGCCATTCTGATTGTCAGCTTCAAAACCGCCGGCACGGCCAAATGGCTTAAATCCACCTCACGCGGCTACTACATTTTTGCCTTTTTCGGCCTGTTGCTCGGTTTTGCCGGCCTCAATCTGCTTGCCAACAACCTGACCCGGGGCATTTCTGCCGACTTTACCGAAGAAAAAATCTTCACCCTGACCGACACCACCAAAAACACTCTGCGCTATCTGCCCCGGCCAATAACTGCCAAACTGTATTATTCCCCGGTTTTGGGCGAACGCAACCCCGACCTGCGCCTGATGTTTGACAAAGTGCGCCTGCTGCTCCGCCAATACGCCTCTTTGTCTGACGGCCGCTTTGCCTACCGGATATATAATCCCGAACCGCTTGACGAAACCGAAGACAAGGCTATTGCTGCCGGTCTGCAGCCGCTGCCGGTTGCAGATCTTAACATTAACGCTTTTTTCGGCCTGACCCTGACCGATTCGGTGGACAATCGTCGGATTATTCCGTTTTTTGCATTGGAACGACAGAATTTTCTGGAACAAGACATTACCCAGAAAATTTTCGAACTGACCCATCCGCGCAAAAAGCTTGGCATCATAACCTCTCTGCCGGTTTTCGACACCGTCATCAACAACAACGTCGTCAGTCAGGAATGGCAGATTATCAAACAGCTTAAAGAACTTTACCAAATAACGAACATTAAAACTGCCGAAGATTTTCCCGAAGACATCGATGTTTTAATGATTATCAATCCGCAAAACCCGGACAAAAAACTGATTGAAAAAATCAAACGTTATTCGCTTGACGGCGGCAAAGTGCTGCTCATTCTCGACAATGCCGCCGAGGCTCCGCGTCTTTTCTCCCCGGTCAACCACGAATATGTTCCCTCTTACCTCGGAAGCCTCGCCGATTTTTGGGGAATTCGCTTCCGCAACGACGCCGTTGTTGCCGACCTCGACAATTCCATCATGGTCGACGCCACCAAAGACTATAAAAGCAATCCGTCCTTTACGCGGGACGTGGTTCAGTTTGTCCTGACCGAAAAAAACGTCAATCCGCAAGCGCCCGAAGTTTCCGAACTGAAAAATCTTCTGTTCACGTCGGCCTCGGAAATCGAACCCGCTTCATTGGATATCCGTTTTACGCCGCTGATAACAACCTCGTCAAATGCGGCATACCTTGACATTTCCGCAATCTATCAAAACATTAATCCCGGCGATATTCTCCGCAATTTCCGCTCAGACGGAACAAAAAAAATTATTGCCGCCAAAATCCAAAGCACTCGCCCTGACCGGCCGTTTGAACTGATTGCCGTAGGAGATTCCGACTTTCTTTACGATTCGTTTTGGACAACCTCCGTCAAGCTTCTGGACGACACTTTTGCCGTTCCGGTCATGGACAACGGTAATTTTGTACTCAATGCACTCGAAAGTCTGAGCGGCGGTGACAACCTCATCGGCCTGCGTGGAAAATCGGCAAAAACCAGACGTTTCGAGGACATTGAACGGATTCGCAGAAACGCCCAGCTTGATTTCAAAATCCGGGAAAACGAAATTATCAACCGTATCAATCAGACCAAAATTGAACTGCAGGAAATATGGAACAAAAAAGACTTTGAACAACGCCAGACTTTTAACACCGACGAACTTTCACTGATTGCCGGCATCCGTAAGCGTCTCGACGACGACCGACAGGAACTCGGCGAAATCCGCCGTGCTCTGAATACAGAAATAGACCGGATTGACGGCTGGGTCAAAATTGCCAATATTTATGCCGTTCCGTTGACCATTTTGGCCGGTCTGTTGCTGTATCTGTTTCTGTCACGCCGCCAAAGGCCAAACGGCTCTTTTCGGTTCAATGATGAACTCGGCCGCGTTCTGGCCGCCTCTTTGCTTTTGCTCGGCCTCGGCATCTCTTCCGTCTACCTGACAGAAAACCGCGAAATTGAATCTTACGAAAACAAACCCGTTTTCGGCAGCCTCCGTGAAAAAATCAACGATGTAAGCAAAATAACATTTCAAAACAACAATGCCTCCCTTGAGTTTTACCTAAACGACGGCCTCTGGAAGCTGCGCGGACACGAAACTTTTCCGGTTTATCAGGAAAGGATTCGCAGTTTTCTGAGCGCCCTGCTCGAAGCCGTCTATTACGAAAAAAAATCTGACCGCGGCGAAGACCTGGAAAAATTCGGTCTGGCGCCTCTCGGCGTTGCCGATTCGCCAAACATACGCATAGAACTGAAAAATGCCGACGGACAAAATCTCACGGCATTCAACGTCGGGCGCTACGATTTGGATATCGGCCGCGGCGCCAAAGCCGCTTACATAAAATTCGACAACCGTTTTCAGGTCTGGCTGATTGCCGCAGACTTCATTGACCTTGAACCCACCTGGCAAAACTGGACTTACAGTTCTCTGTGGAACCTGCGTTTTGGCAGATTGGCCGCTGTTGACGGCAAAACGGATACCGACCTGCTTGCCGATCTGGCGCGGACAATGCTCAATACTTATTTCAACGGCAGCATTCCCCAAAGCAAACAGGCCGAAAAAGCCTTTGCTTTTCTGCTTAATGTCGAAAACAATAACAAACTGACCGTTTCTTTTTATAAGCTAAAAAACAAATATTATGTTGCTTATGACTTCATCGGTACAATCAACGGAAAACATTTGCAAACTTTTGCCGACAGTACTAAAAATAAATTTTTCGAAATAACCGCCGAAGATATGGAGAAAGTGCAAAATGTCCTTAAGTCCGGAAGAAAGCCGAAAGCTTAAAAAAACGGCCACGATAGCCAGTGTGGCACTTGCCGTCAGCCTCAGTCTGCTCAAAATGTTCGGCGCTCTTTATACCGGTTCGCTGGCCGTTCTCTCGTCCATGATAGACAGTCTGGCCGACATTTTCGCTTCTTCGGTCACTTTCATCGCTGTCAAAATCTCTTCTCAGCCTGCAGATTCCAATCATCGTTACGGACATGGCAAGGCCGAGGCGATTTCCGCACTGATACAATCGGCCTTTGTTGCCGGTTCGGGCATTTTTGTCATGTATGACGGCATCAGCCGTTTCATCACCCCTGTTGCCGTCGAACAAACCGGCACCGGCATTGCCGTTATGCTGATCAGCCTTTTGGGCACGATGGCGCTGATAGCTTTTCAAAAATACGTTACCCGCCGCACCGCCTCGCAGGCAATCGAGGCCGACAGTGCTCATTATACCGTTGACGTCGTAACCAATTTTTCCATCATCATCACTTTAATCGTCGTCAAAATTTTCGGCTGGAGCTGGTTTGATACGCTGACCGCTTTTGCCGTTTCCTCTTATCTGCTGTATAATGCCTACAAGCTGGCTCGCGATGCCGTCGGTCTGCTGACCGACCGTGAGCTCGACGATGAGATTCGCCTGAACATCAAAAAAATTGTCCTCCGCCATGATTTCGCCCACGGCATTCATGATTTGCGCACCCGCGACCTCGGCGGCGAATACATGTTTGAATTTCATTTGGAACTGGACGGTACTCTCTCACTTTATCAGGCTCACGAATATACGGATGAAGTTGAAAAAGCTCTGTTACAAGCTTATCCCAACGCCCAGATAATTATTCACGAAGACCCGGCCGGCATTGACGAAGACCGCCTGGATCACAAAATCCGCTGCACAACACCGAACGCAACCGACTGTATGCTTTAAAAAAAACGGACAACCTCAAAAAGGTTGCCCGCAAAATCAAATTTTAACCCGTACGGAAAATCAAAGCTTAACCTTTACGGTATCTGCCCAAAGCCTTGTAAAACAACGGCAACATATCTTCCGATATCAAATCAAAATAAAGAATAATCAAACAAAACCCGGTATAAACGGAGAACGCATCATCTGTATCACATTGTTTTTCCAACATATCGACAACCAGCGAATTTTTGTCGCTCAAACCGAAATACAAAGCCTCGGACAACGCAGTCAGATACGGACGTCGTTCCTCATTGGTAATATTTCTGACAAAATTCGTCAGTTCGTCCTGCCAGATACGTTTAACTCTGGCATAATCGTCGCTGAGCAGAAATTCCAGCACCTCGGGATTAAGCTCTTCCTGCGGGAAAAGTTCCTCCCAAAGAGCCATAAGACCGGAAAGAGAAGCGTCATTTACCAGCAGTAATACACTGAGTTTTTCATCTTTATAAATGTCATAAAACTGATGAAGAACATCTTCGTCAACATTATACCGGATATCTGCCAAGACGGCATCAGGTATAAACCTCCCGCGTATTACCTGCCACAGGTCAATCCGCGCTTTTTGTAACTTGTCCATAACAAAAAAATTTTTACGTTAAACAATAAAATAATACACAAAAGTATGTTTTCTTGAACCCCTACCATAGGTCTTTCTGTCTTATCTGTCAACTTTTGTTTTTCCACATGACAAAAGAATCCTCCGGAAGCTCCGGAGGATTCTTTTTAAGCGAACAAACTTCCGATAAAAGTTTTAATCCATTTTCTTCGGTTCGATACGCATTCCGTAGAACGATCTGTAAACAAAATACAAACCGATCAGGAAGAACACGATACCAAGTCCGAGAGAAACGCAACGCGGCGCCGCAACGGCCATTTCCACGGCCAGCAGACCAAACAGCGTCGTAAACTTGATAATCGGGTTCAGCGCAACCGAGGAAGTATCCTTATACGGATCGCCGACCGTATCGCCGACAACGGCGGCGGCATGCAAAGCCGAACCTTTTTCATGCAAGTCAACCTCAACGACTTTCTTGGCATTATCCCACGCTCCGCCGGCATTGGCCATATACAGGGCCTGGAACAAACCGAAAACCGCAATCGAAATCAGATAGCTGGCAAACAATGTCGCATCAAAGCAGGCAAACGCTATCGTAAAGGAGAAGATAACGATAAAGATATTCAGCATGCCTTTCTGCGCATAAATGGTACAGATTTTAACCACGCTCTTGGAATCTTCAATCGAAGCAGCTTTTTTGGTATTAAGTTTAATATGTTCCTTAATATAGTTGACCGCGCGATATGCACCGGTCGAAACCGCCTGCATGGAAGCGCCCGAGAACCAGTAGATAACCGTGCCGCCCAAAATCAGGCCGAACAGCACCTGCGGATCCAACAGATTCAACTGCAGATTCAAAAGCAGAATGATTGAGAAAATCATTGTGGTCGCACCGATGACCGCCGTACCGATAAGCACCGGCTTAGCCGTTGCCTTAAACGTATTGCCGGCGGAATCATTTTCTTCCAGGAGCTGTTTGCCCTGTTCAAAATTCGGTTTGAAGCCATATTCTTTCTCAATCTCCTTGTCAATGCCCTTTACGCCTTCAATCTGCGAAAGTTCAAAAACGGACTGAGCATTGTCGGTAACCGGACCGTAAGAGTCGACGGCAATCGTAACCGGCCCCATGCCAAGCATACCGAACGCAACCAGACCGAAAGCAAATACGGTCGGATAAACCATATAAGCGTCCAGTCCCGTCCGGGCGGTAAAGAAGGCAATAACCATCAGACCGACCATGACCATACCCTGCCAGAAAGCAGAGAAGTTACCGGCAACAATACCCGAAATAATATTCAGGGAAGCACCGGCCTCACGGCTGGCATTGACAATCTCGTCAACATGTTTTGACTTGGAAGAGGTAAAGATTTTGGTAAATTCCGGAATCAAAGCCGCAGCCAAAGTACCGCAGGAAATGATAATCGAAAGTTTCCACCACAGATCGGCACCCATATCGCCGATCATAACGTAAGAAACGCCGAAAGTAACCAAAATCGAGAGAATTGACGTCAGCCAGATCAGGCTTGTCAACGGGGTTTCAAAATTAAACGACGCCCGGTTGCCGAAAATCATCTTGGTTGCTTTGTTGTTAATCATGTAAGAAACAACCGAAGTGATGATCATCAAAACGCGCATAGCAAAAATCCAGACAATCAGACGAGCCTGAATATCAATGCCTCCGGCCATCAGAGTCAGCTCACCGTTCGGCGCATACATCATACCCGCAGCCAGAACAATAAAGCTGATGAGCGCCACGCCGGTTACGCCGTAAGTTTCAAAACCGTCAGCGGTCGGACCGACGGAGTCGCCGGCATTATCGCCGGTACAGTCGGCAATCACACCCGGATTGCGGGCATCGTCTTCATCGATTTTGAAAATGATTTTCATCAAATCGGCACCGATATCTGCAATTTTCGTAAAGATACCGCCGCAGATACGCAAAGCCGAAGCGCCCAGCGATTCGCCGATGGCAAAACCGACGAAGCAGGCACCGGCGCTTGCTCTGTCTACAAACAGCAGAATGGCAATCATCATAATCAGCTCGACGCAGATAAGCAGCACGCCGATAGACATACCGGAACGAAGCGGCAGGCTCATAACCGAAAACGGCTTGGCTTTCAGTGAATCAAACGCAGTGCGCGAGTTGGCATAAGTATTGATTCGCATACCGAACCAAGCCACCGAAAACGATCCCAGAATACCCAAAATCGACCAGCCCAAAATGGTCAGCACCTTAGGCAGCGGCGTTGCGTTCAGATAGAAGAAATAATAGAAAATGCAGGCGGCAATGAAGACTTCCAGCAGCACCAGAAGCTTGGCCTGCTGCTTCATATAGGTCTTGCAGGTTTCATAAATGGTTTCCGACACATTCAGCATCAGCTTATGAGCCGGCATACCTTTAATTTTCACAAATTCGTAAAATCCGAAAAGCATACCCAAAACGCAGATTCCCATGCCGTAAAGCAGAAGCTGCGAACCGGTCGTGGCATAGCCCCAGATATTGTAACTGACGTCCAGCAACGGAACATTCAGGTCAATTTCGGAAGCAGCCGCACCCTGAATCAGGGCAACCATAACCAGCAGTGTCGTCAACATAACGCTGCCGATTTTCTTACATGCTGTCATATCCTTATCCTTATTAAAGTTAATCCAAATCATATAAAAAAACCCACTGCTCCGCAGCACCTGCCGCGGACAACAAGTTAAATTATGGTTCAAAGTCTAATCCCGGAATCTAAAGAATCGGTTAAGATTCTTGATGAGATTCGGTTTGCGCCGATTCGCACCGCGGTAAACATAAGATTTTTTTTACATCTAAATACAAAAAAAACAGCTTCCCGAAATCAGAAAAGCTGTTTTAAATTCCGCAAACCAAAATTAAACCGCTGCCGATTGGAAACAATCTTCATTTTCCAAGACATCGACGGCATCATCATATTCTTTGCCGTCTTTGTCGAGCACGATTGTAAACTCCTGAACAACACTTTCCCGCGGACACTCTTTCAAAACCGAAAGCATAACGGACACGGTTTCGGCCGGCGTCAGCGAAAAAGCCAAACCAAGACAGAAATCCGGCACGGCAAGTGTTGGCAGACAAAACGTTCTCGCCTTATCCAAAATAATTGCGACCGCCGTCTTAAGCTGCCTCAAATACAACTCCTTGCTTTCCGGATTCATTGCCGGGTGGAACAAATATCTCGCATTGCCTCCCCCGAGCGTAACCACAACACTTCCGGGCATAAGCCTCATCTTTTTTGCAAACACGGCAAAAGATTCTAACCCATCCTGTGCACCGCAATAAGCCAGCCTTTGGGTCAGCGGTGTATTGGCAATACCGGAACAAAATTCAGGCACAACCAACACGTCTGTCGTAATTTTGGTAATGTCACCGCATAAAATTTCAACGGCAACACCATTAATTTTTTTCATGTTGCTTAGCATAATAATTCAAAAAATTCTTAATTAATTCCGGGAAAAAGTATCATATTCCTTCAAGCCCTGCAATAAAAAACACCGCATAAAAACAAATTTTTTGTAGAAAAAAAGACAATAAAATGGCATAATGTAGTTTTGAGAGTAATGATTGGCTGAAACATGGAAGGAAGAAGAAATATGAAAAAACTGTTAGCAATGGGGTTAATGCTTTTGGTTTCCGCCTGCGCTTCCGAACCGCTGCCGCCAGCCCAGCCCCAGCCTAAAGAGACCTACCCCTACGGCATGACCGAAAAAGAATGGAACGAATTGTCAATTCAGGACAAGACCCGCATCCGCCGCGATTTTTATTTTTACGAAAAAGGCACCATCAGTTTTGTTGACCCCCAATTGGAGATTGAAGGCAAAAAAGAGGTTGTTCCTTATAATATGCGCAGTCCCGCGGCTCCCAAACCGATTGTCGGCAAATGATAACAATATTTTGAACAGAACCGCCGTTGGCGGTTCTTTTTTTTGGTATTGAAAAAAACAAAAACAATCTTACATACAAAACATCACAATTTTTCGGGAGAAAAAACATGATTACGGGAAAAATTGACAATCCGGTAAAAGTCTGCGACTACTCAGACCAAAACTTCACCCCCGATGACGAAAAAGATTTTGAGGTCAAAACCCTGCGCGAAGAACGGCTGATTGACAGCGTTCCAAAACTTGACGAACTGTTCGAACAGGATATGTACAACCTCGGCAATGCCGATGACTTGCCCGACAGTGACCGCACCCTCGACTGCCAAACCCGCGGCATAGACAAGCGTATGTGTTTCGGTAAAGACCCAAAGCCTGAAATCATCATCGACTGACCTCAAACCCGAAAAAAACAAAAAAACGGCCAGATAGGCATTTCGGCTACTCAAACTCTACGACGACAATTTCCGGCCGGCAGTTAAAACGCACCGGCAGCAGGCTCGTCCCCAAACCCCGGCTGACCAACAGTTTTTTGCCGTCTTCCGTTATCAACCCACCTTCATATCTTTTACCGAAACTCGAAGGAACCAGCAGCGCCCCGAAGCCCGGCAACGCGACCTGTCCGCCATGCGTATGCCCGGCCAGTGTCAGTTCAACCCGCCCAGGAACCTGCGGAAAAATATCCGGCGAATGCGTCAGAACCAAAAGCGGATTGCCGGCATTTTCCAGCGCTTTGTCCACATCTGGCCGCCGCATATTATAATCAGCCACCCCTGCCAGCCAGAAAAATTTTCCGCCATACTCAATACGTCTGTTTTCATTTTCCAGAACATCAATCCCGTGCTCCTGCAAAACTTTGCCGATCCGCACACCGTCCAAACGCCAGTCATGGTTGCCCAACACAGCATAAACCCCGAGCGGCGCCTGCAGTTCTGCCAGCAGCGGCACAATCTCTTCTATCGGCATAGACGTTTCAAAACGATGTCCCTTGACAAAGTCGCCGCCTAACAAAATTAAATCCGCCTGCTGTGCGGCAATACGGTCGACAATTTTGCGCAGCCGGCGCTCCTGCTTCGGCGCAATATGAAAATCACTGGCAAAAACGATTTTCAACCCGGCCAATTCCGGTTGCCGGATTCGATAAACCGATGTTTTCAACAGATTGGGTTCAACCATAAAACCCCAGATGAAAACCGCGGCACCCAAAATAAGCAGTATAATCAGGATTTTTATCATTTTGCTCCAAATAACAGATGACTTTTTGCGGCAAAAACCGCATAATCTTTTTGCCACTATAACAAAAAATCAAAGGCCTGCAACCATGAAAACCGCACTTATCCTGCACGGATTTTCTCCGCAAAAGAAACTGTTTTCTTTCAAACCTACATCTCGCCGCTGGTGGCTGCCCTGGCTGCAGCAGCAGTTTCTGGATGCCGGCTGGCAGTGCCGAATACCGTTGTTTCCTCTTCCCGACTGTCCAGCTTATGAAGAATGGAAACAAACTCTTGAACAATTTGCACCCCGGGAACTTTCTTTTCTTATCGCACACGGCGCCGGTGCTGGTTTTATCGTCAAATACCTGCAAAAAAACCGTCTCCGGCTTGAGAAGCTTCTTTTAATCGCTCCCTGGCTTGACCCTGAACAAAAATTCGGTAATTTTTTACAGACAGACTTAAATGCCGATGCTCTGAACGGCATCAAAGAAATCCACCTGATGTTTTCCGAAGACGATTCGGCCGACGTCAGACAGACCAAAGACCGACTGTTGACCGCTTACCCGCAAATCATCTTTCACGATTATCTCAATTTCGGGCATTTTACATCCGGCAAAACCGGCCATAGCTTTCAGGAACTTTGGAATCTTTGCCGCTGAATCAACAGCCGAACTGTTCGGCCTCAATTTCAACGGCATCCCAGCGGCAGACATCCATATCAACCTTTCCCTCATCTGTAAACACAACGCCTTCCGCCGCCAGAAGCTCCCTCTGCCCGGCACCGGCAAACGCCATGCTGCCGTCCTTAAAAACGACCCGCTGCCACGGGACATTGTCTTCTTCTCCAACCCGGTGCAAAGCATAACCGACAGCTCGTGATGTATGCGGATTGCCGGCCAGACGCGCCACCTGTCCGTAAGACATAACCTTTCCGCGCGGTATCCGCTTCACAATATCATATACTCTCTGATTAAAATTTTTCATCTTTCGTCCGTTTATGCCGTTTTTTTGCTCATCTTACTCAAACCACTGACCGCTGACAAGTATATACCGCAAAATAACTATTGACATTTTTGATATATATTATATATTCTATATATGAATGTTGATATATATAAAATATTTTATAAGGAAAACTTCCATGAAAAAAATAGATAACGTTAAAGAGTTTGTCGAAAAAATCGACAGTTCCAAAAAAGTAAACCCGAAAGACCTTTCCTCCGACCAGGATTTGAGCATTGCCATCATGAACCTGATCTCCATTGAAGAACATCTGGTTTTCTCCGGCGCTAAAACCGGCAAAAATTCTTTCTATGACCTGATTCAGGACATTCGCGAAATGCGCAAAAACCTCATGCAGAAAATCATCCCCTCTTATGAGGGTGAGGTCTGGTGCATTTCCAAACACCTGCTTGCCTCGTCCATGCGTCTGATAGAGGTCGGCACCAAACAACAGTCCCTCAATCACCCGGAAGAAGCCTATAAACTGTTTAATCAGGCTTATGAACTCTACTGCCTGTTTTGGGGCCTGAACATGAATATGCTCAACGTCAGCGATGTCAAATGGATTGAAGACAAAAGCGAAGACATCAAAAAGCTTTCTGCCAAGCTTGACACCGTCACCAAAGAAACCCCGGCTGCTACAGAAAAAACCGGAGCACTCACCAAAATGAAAGCCTTCGTCCGCAAAGCCGTCGACTGCTGCATAGAATAAGGGGAAACGCCATGAGCAAAATTATTTTAAGCTTGTTTGCCGCTGTTCTGCTTGTCAGTGCCTGCGGCAAAAAAACTGAAACCGCCGTGCTTGACGATGGCAAAATCTATTTTTTCTACTACAACGAATGTCCCTATTGTCACAAAGCCGTTGAATATATTGACCAAAAATATCCGAACCTCGGCATGAGCATGGTCAACATTTACGTCGGCAACAGCTTTGAGCTTTTCAAAAAATGCGGACAAAAATTCAATCTCGGCAATAATATCGGCACCCCGCTGCTTTGCATGGGCGATAAATATATCATGGGCTGGTCTGAAGAAAATGCCCGCAAGTTCGACGATTATGTCAAACCCTACCTCAAATAATAAAACGCTTTTAGTATCCTTAAATCCCTCCGCTCATACCGGAGGGATATTTTTATTTGCAACACTTGCAAAATCTGCTATATATAAAAAACAAAAGATTTTAAGAGAGGGTCTCATGGAACAACAACTGCCTGAAAACATTATGCACAAAGCTGTTAAGGGCATCTCCTACATTGCCCATCCGCTGCGCCTGCGCATCTTGGAATATCTGGACGTCAACGGCAGTTCCTCCGTCTCGACCATTACCAAAGCTCTCGGCGAAGAACAGGTCATCATTTCCCAAAGCCTGAAAAAGATGCGCGAAGCCAGTCTGGTCAAAACCACCCGCCGCGGTATCTTCATCTATTATGACATCTGCGAAGAATATCCGGCCAGCATTTTCGTCTGCCTGCGCAAACTCTATGCCATGATGACCGACAATTTCTACTTTCTGCAAGACGGCGTCAAAGCCGTTCTGCCGTCAGATTATACGATGATGACGGCCAACCGTATCAAACTCTTTGCCAATTACGACAAAATGCGGATTCTCGAATTTTTAACCCTGCGCGGCCCGCAGAACGTAACCGAAATCATCAACGGCACCGGCAGCGAACAACTCAAGGTTTCCCAATATTTGAAAAGACTGAAAGATGACGGTTTCGTCACTTCCCGGCGTCAGGGGCGTTTTATAATCTACGACATCACGCCGGGTGTGCACAAAACCTGCATCCAATGCATTCACAAACGGTACGATTCATTGGAAGACAAAAACACGTTTTAAGAAACATCTTTTTCCAGACGGAATTTTGCCTCCTCTTTGCTTTCGGCTCCTTCCTTTTTTTCTGCATGCTGTCCGCGCAGATTCGCCAAAAACTGCGCCTCGATTTTCATATATTGGGTCAGGAGCCATTTGGACTGCGCCAGCACAAAGACAGAAACAGCCAGCAACAGAAGCGATATCCATACGTTTTCGGTCAAAAAGGTATGAAAAACCGTCACAATGAAAAAAGCCACCACCAACAGCCGGAAACTGGTCATCAGAACCAGAGGCAACCTGTTAGCCTTTTTGGATATCCAAAGTTTATAATAGATTTTTGCCAACACACTGTTGGAAATAAAAAAGTTTTTGATATTTTCGGCATTTTCGCTCAAACTGCCGCAAAAAGCATATTTTTCGCTCAGTTTTTTAAGCCACCCGTCTTTAGGCTCATCCTCCGGCGAACGCCCGCGTAACCTGCACAAAACATATAGAATGGAATCCCGCAGGAACGCAGGCAGAATAGCTTCCCAGCCGATCAGCGCTTTCAAAAACGGTGCCATGGCCAGCAACGTTATGCCTGTCATGACCACCCGACCGCCCAAACCGGGAAGATATTGCAAAACGGCCGGCTGCACATAATGCTGTGAAAGCAAAATAAGCGTATATAAAATCATCGAAAACAAAGCCATACGCAGCAAATAGTTCTTAAACAATTCAGCCCACAGCCTTTCTTCCGAAGGACTGACCCGAACCGGTTCCTCCGTCTTGTCAATATATTTGCGCCAGGATTCGGGACTCACCTTCAAAACAAATTTATAAAACGACCCGGCCGACTTAATCATCATCGGCGTAAGAAAAGTCGTAATAACCGAAACCGCGACAATAATCGGATAAATCTGCGCATCAAGAACTTTCAGGCTCATACCCAGACTGGCAATAATAAAGGCAAACTCGCCGACCTGTGCCAAAGAAAAGCCGCACAGAATGGACGTTTTAACCGGCTGTCCGGACACAATAAAGCCCAGACAGGAAAAAGCGACCTTGCCGACAACGACAATCAGCGTAATCAGGAAAATCGGCCAGGCATAAGTTACAAACATTGCCGGATTCACCATCATACCGACCGAAACAAAAAATACCGCCCCGAAAAAATCCTTAATCGGCCGGATATTTTTTTCGATTCGCTGAATCGGACTGCTCTCGGCCAAAATAGACCCCATAATAAACGCCCCCAACGCTGACGAAAAGCCGGAATAATTCGCCAGATAAACCATTCCGAAACACATACTGATTGTAATCAGAAGCAACATTTCATCAGAGAGAAAAACCTCAATTTTTTTCAAAAACGTCGGCACCAGATAAATTCCGACAATAAAACACAAGACTAAAAAAGAAACCAGTTTCATAACACTGCCGAACAAGGCTTCGCCGTCAATATTTGCCCCCAAAGCAATCGTCGGCAGCAACACCAGCATCAAAATACCCATAATGTCTTCAACCACCAGCACACCGAAAACCAAATCCGTAAACCGGTGTTTTTTCACGTTCAAATCATCAAAAGCCTTAATGATAATAGTCGTCGACGACATTGAAATCATGCTGCCCAGAAAGAAACTGTCCATCGTCGACCAGCCAAGCAAAATACCGGTGCTATAGCCCAGATAAAGCATAAACAGAATATTGGCGTTTGCCGTAATCATTGCCGCTTTGCCGACGTTAATCATTTTCTTAAAACTGAATTCAAGTCCCAAACCGAACAAAAGAAAAATAACGCCGATATCCGCCCATAAGGACAGATCTTCCCGATCGCTGACCGTCGGCAGAAAATTAAAATACGGTCCGGCCAAAATACCCGCGACAATATATCCCAACACAATCGGCTGTTTAAACTTTTTGCAGATAAGCGTCATAATGCCGGCATAAACGGTTATCAGCGTAAGATCAAGAATAAGCGCATGAACATGGTGCATTGTTTTATACCGAAAATTTAGAAACTCTACTTAAAATAAATTTATTCCGGTTTAAATTTTCTTAATAAAGATTTTCAAGAAAATAAAAAACAGCCGCTTACATCACAGCCGGATTCAAATTTCCCGACATATGGAAGTCTTGCTGCATAAGTTTCGCTTATTTCATAAGCTCAACAACTCCGCTTCGGTCAAAGACATTCTCAATTTGCTGCGGTCGCTGTCGCTTCCCTAGCTCATTGTAAATGTCTATTTACGCCACCAAAAAAAGCACCATTTGGTGCTTTTTTTGGTGGCGTACCCGGAGGAAGCGCTAAGTAAAATTAACCGCTACCCGGTTAATTTTATCTGCAAGCTCTCTGTAACATCTTAATGAGTGAGGGAAAATTTTTGACCGAAACGAATTTAGATGCCTGAGAACGAACCCGGGTTCGACCCTGCCGGGAAGCCTTTTATAAATAAGCCGCCCCGACAGGGCGGCTTATAAATGGCGTACCCGGAGGGATTCGAACCCACGACCCTCGGCGTCGGAGGCCGATACTCTATCCAACTGAGCTACGGGTACATTTCTTTTATCGTTTTCTATGTACATTATTTTAATTTACATTTCCAGTCTTTTTTCAAAAAATTCTCTTTTTGCCGCCATTCTGCAGAAAATTTGCCGAAATTATCGCAATTTGGGCTTGACTTTTAATTATGGAAACGTTATTAACAAGCAACAAGTTTATTTATGAGGATTAATACAATGGCTAAAAAATGTGATATTTCCGGCACCGGCGTTATGAGCGGCAACAATGTCAGCCATGCTCACAACAAAACCCGTCGCCGTTTTCTGCCCAATCTGCAGGTTGTATCTCTTCTGAGCGAAACTCTGGGCAAAATTTTCAAACTCAAGGTTTGTTCCAAAACTTTGCGTACGATTGAACACAACGGCGGTCTGGATGCTTATCTGGAATCCACTTCCAACAGCAAACTGACTCCGGAAGCTCAAAAAATCAAAAAAAGCATTGCCAAAAGCAAAGCCGCAAAAAAATAACAAATAATAATTATAAACAGTTCAACTCCATGGTATCCTCCTGATTTTTCGGGAGGATATTTTTTTATCCCCATAATTAACAGCCCTGAACATATCTCCGCTCCAAATCCTTTGAGTTTTGCCGCAAACTTGTTTATAAAAAGGCTGTACGACAAATAAACTTTTCACATGAAAGACTGCTCTGATGGAACAAATTGACGCCGCATCGCTGCCGCAAAACCTCGAAGCCGAACAAGCCCTGCTCGGCGCTATTCTGGCCAACAACAAAGCTTATGAAAAAGTTTCCGAATTTTTGCGCCCATATCATTTTGCCGATTCGATTCATGCCAAAATTTTTGAAGTCATTGCCAAGCTTATTCAACGCGGACACGTTGCCGACGTCATTACCCTCAAAAACTATTTTGAACAGGAGGGTTCTCTGAACGAAGTCGGCGGACACCAATATCTGATAAAACTGGCTGACAGCGCCTCGCCGCTGACCAACGTTGAGTATTACGCCCAGTTCATTTACGACAAATACCTGCGCCGCGAACTGATAAATACCGGTTACGAAATCGTCAATGACGCCATGAAAGAAGATTTGGACTCCGACGCGTCAGAACAAATAGAAAATGCCGAAAAGAAACTTTTTGAACTTTCCAATCAGGGCGAAAGCCAAGGCGGTTTCATCGACTTTGCCGAAGCACTGACTTCTTCACTCGGACAAATTGAACAGGCTTATCAGAAAGACGGCCGGATTTCCGGTCTGCCCTCCGGCCTTGACGCTCTGGATGAAAAGACCGGCGGCCTCAACAATTCCGACCTGATTATCATCGCCGGACGTCCGGCCATGGGTAAAACCGCATTGGCAACCAACATTGCCTACAACGTAGCCGAATTCATGAGCCATGACAAATCCGTCGATCCGAAATCGCGCGGCGTTGCCTTCTTTTCGCTGGAAATGTCAGCCGATCAGCTGGCCAGCCGTATTCTGTCCACCGTTACGCAAACCCCCGGACACAAAATGCGCACCGGCGAACTCGACAATGCCGAATTTACCCGCATTGCCGCCGCCGTTCGCGAACTGGAAACCATACCTCTTTATATTGACGACACGCCGGGACTTAACATCAACACCATCAGAACCCGCGCCCGCAGACTTAAACGCAATAAAGGTCTGGGCTTGATTGTCATCGACTACATTCAACTGATTATGGGAACCGGCAGCAAAAAAACCGAGGGCAACCGCGTTCAGGAGCTTTCCGAAATTTCCCGCGGCCTCAAAATTCTTGCCAAAGAGCTCAACGTTCCGGTCATCGCCTTGTCACAGCTTAACCGCGGTGTCGAACAGCGTGACGACAAACGCCCGGTCATGTCCGACCTGCGTGAATCCGGTTCCATTGAGCAGGATGCCGATATCGTCATGTTCGTCTTCCGCGAAAATTACTATATTCAGAACGAAGAACCCAAACAGCGCGCCGGCGAAACTCCGGAACATTT
The DNA here is from genome assembly GCA_944391505.1 of uncultured Alphaproteobacteria bacterium. GTDB lineage: Bacteria > Pseudomonadota > Alphaproteobacteria > RF32 > CAG-239 > Scatacola_A. Next base: position 23,201 of record CALXTV010000001.1, read on the forward strand.
GCAAAACCGTATGGAAGAATGGCAGAAACGCATTCGCGAAACCGCCAACCTCGGCGAAGTCATCATCGGCAAACAGCGCCACGGCCCGACCGGAACCGTCAAACTTTTCTGGAACGGCGAATATGCCCAGTTTGGCAACCTGATTAAGGAAGAATATCTCCCGGCTCAGATTGGTTAATTCTCTTTCCGGGAGCAGCCATGCCCGCAGCAGCAGGAATCTCCGCCGCATTCACAGGCGTCGTCCCGCACCTCGACCGGATAACCGCCGTAAAATGCCGAGCCGAGAATTTTTCCGGCATATTCATGTTCCGGCGTATTGCAGGGCATTGTCGCATCTTCGGTCGGCAGCGGTTCGTCTTCGATACCGCCGTTGATAATTGCCTCCTGCATTTTCTGCAACTGCCGCTTTTTGCCCTCGCAGCAGGAACACGAACTTTGCACCGGTGTTTTAACCAGCATATCGGCCAGCCATTTAAACATTTTTCACGACTCCTTAATTAATACCGGATATAATATATCGTAACATTTATGAACAAAAAGGAAAAGCCTTGTCAAAAAAACTGCCAAACATGACGGAAGAAGAATGGGAAGCCGTTTGCAATCGTTGCGGCAAATGCTGCCTGATAAAAATTCAGGATGAAGACACCGGCGAAATATACTACACCGACGTCGTCTGCAAATACTTCAATTTTGAAACCTGCGAATGTACGGAATATCAAAACCGCTGTACACTGGTTCCCGAATGCCTGAAGCTGACCAAAGACAATGTCGGCAAAATCTCTTGGATGCCGAAATCCTGTGCCTACCGCTGCCTGTTTGAGGGACGCCCGCACCCCAAAAGAGAACCCGTCTCTGCCTTTTGCATTTCCGAAAATCTGGTCGGCGACGACGAATTGGAAGATCATATTCTGGAACGGGAAGACTTATGAATAAAGATGATTACATTATTGAAGACGGTTTCGACCCGCAGTCCAGATTTGACTGTCTGAACCACATTGAACCGGAATTCTGGAAAAAAAAGAAGTTGGAAGAAATGTCCACCGAAGAATGGGAACTTCTTTGCGACGGCTGCGGCAAATGCTGTCTGAACAAACTCGAAATCAAAGGCAAAATACGCTTTACCGATACCCGCTGCCGCTTTCTCGACAACCAAACCTGCCTTTGCCGGATTTATTCCGAACGCTTTAAAAAAGTGCCGGATTGCCGGGATATTGATCTTGCCGCCGTTCGCGAAAAACCTCGCTGGCTGCCCAAAACCTGTGCCTACTGGCTGCTTGACAACGGCTTTGATCTTCCGGAATGGCACCCGCTCAAAACCGGCCGGGCCGCTTCCGTACATGAAGCAGGCATGTCGCTGAAAAATCGCCAAACCGTTTCGGAAACAGGAATACAAGATTATGAAAGTCACATTGTTTACTGGGAAGACCTTTGACATAGGGGAAGCTCTCGGCTTCAGCATAAAAGTCATCAAATCGCCGCGCGCCAGACGCATGACACTGCGTATTGATTCTAAAGAACGACTGCCGGTCTTGACTATTCCCGAACGCTGCTCCGCCAAACGTGCCGTTGACTTCGTCAACCTGCACCGCGACTGGATAGATCGCTCGCTGGCCAGGCTGCCGCAAACCAAAACTTTTGAAGACGGTGAACAAATTTCGCTTCTCGGACACCCTGTTACCATTTGCCATTCCGAAGATCGCCGTCAGGGTACTTTCTTGGAAAACGGAATATTAACCGTATCCGGTGATTCTGAATTTTTGCACCGTCGAGTGAAAGACTATATAAAAATTCAGGCCAAAACCGAATTTTACCGTCGGTCAAAAATTCTTGCCGATCGGCTCGGCTGCCCGTTGAATGACGTTACAATCAAGGATACCAAATCCCGTTGGGGAAGTTGCTCATCCATGCACAACATAAACTACAGCTGGCGAATTGCCCTCGCCCCCGAAACAGTCATCAACTATCTGATCGCCCACGAAGTCGCTCATCTCAAACATCAGGATCATTCCCGGGAATTTTGGCGCTGCGTCCGCGAACTTTATCCAGAGGCAGAAGCCGGCAAAGTCTGGCTGCGCCTGCATAGCAAGGAACTGTATCGTTACGAATAACAAAAGTCTTGATAATTAGATAAACGCTCCTTATATTTTAAATAGACTTAAACTACATGGAGAATAACTTAAATGTTAGAGAATAAAAATTTTACGGCCGTCAGCGCCAAACCGGCGACAATCGTGGACGAAGGTCTTCGTCAGTATATGCTCAAAATATATAATTACATGGCAGCAGGTCTGTGCCTGACCGCCTTTGCCGCCTATTTGGTCGCCAATACTTCGCTGCTGAAATTGTTTTTTAACATTACACCGCAGGGAGCAAGCCTGTCCGGATTGGGCTGGCTGTTTCTGCTGGCGCCGTTTTTAATGATTTTTGCGTTCAGCTGGGTCATTAACCGCGGCACTCTTGCGCAAGTTCAGGGCGTTTTCTGGGGCTTTTCTGCCGTCATGGGCATTTCTCTGGCGCCGATTTTCCTGACTTACACCGGCGACAGCATTACACGTTTGTTTTTGATAACTGCCGCCACTTTCGGCGGAATGAGCATTTACGGCTACACCACCAAAAAAGATCTGACCGCCATGGGATCGTTCATGATTATGGGGCTGTGGGGTGTCGTCATCGCCTCCATAGTTAACATTTTCATGAAGAGTTCCGGTCTAAGCTTTGCTTTGTCGATTCTGACCGTTGTCATCTTCACCGGTCTGACTGCTTATGACACGCAGAAAATCCGCAGTATGTACCTCAGCGCCGATACCGGCGACACGCTTTCCCGCAAGGCCATTGCCGGTGCTTTGGAACTGTATCTTGATTTTATCAACCTGTTTCTGGCGCTGCTCAGACTGTTCGGCGATCGCCGTTAAACAAGGCATTATTTCAGGGCTCTGTAAAAACAGAGCCTTTTTTTTGCAAAAAATCATTGACTTGCCGACAAAAACTGTTATAAGCATAGTCACCCGAGGCCTTAACATTAAAGCTTAAGGCTTAAATAATCAATAAAAACGGCCGGTCAAAGCCGGCATTAAACCGGAGAAAAGAAATGAAAAGAACTTATCAACCCAGCAAACTGGTCAGAGCACGTCGCCATGGTTTTCGTGCCCGCATGGCCACCGCCGGCGGTCGCAAGGTTATTGCCGCCCGTCGCAGCAGAGGACGTAAAAATCTTTCGGCTTAGGCTGCAAACCTATGTCTGAAGTTTTGATTTTAAAAAAACGGAAAGATTTTGTAAGAGTCGCCGCAAAAGGTGTCAAAGCAGCAACTTCGACACTCATATTGCAGGCGGCTCAAAGTTTATCTGCACCGGAAAATACCTGCCGGGCCGGATATACCACCACAAAAAAAATCGGAAAAGCTCACATTCGCAACCGCACCCGTCGTCGCATGCGTGCGGCCGTTCGTGAACTCTTTCCCGACAGAGCACGTCCCGGCGTCGATTATGTCCTTATCGGCCGATACAACACGGCAGACTGCCCCTTTGACAAGCTGAAAGGCGATCTTTGCTACGGACTGAAAAAACTTCACAAACAGCTTTATCCGGAAGAAAAAAGACATGAACCGGTTTCTGAAAAACCTGCTGATTTGGCCGATTAAGATTTACCAGAAATTTCTCTCGCCGCTTTGCCCGGGGGTTTGCCGCTTTCGTCCGACCTGTTCGCAGTATATGATCGAGGCCATCTCCGTTCACGGCGTCATCAAAGGACTGTATCTCGGCATCCGCCGCATTTTGCGTTGTCACCCTTGGGGTGGTTCGGGTTACGACCCCGTTCCGCCGAAAAGAGAAAAAGAAAAAAAGGAATAAGGCTGGATATTTGCTTGCCTAAAACCTAATTATACAGTAGAAAATCTTAAGAAGAAAACAAAGACGCCGCGACCTTTGGGCCGGTTGTCAACTGAGGAGATTTTGAAGAAAATGAAAGAAGAAATGAAAGGCATTTACTGGGCCGTTATCCTGTCAATTGCCGTTATTTTCGCCACTAATTATTTTTTTCCGCGCAAGCCCGCGGTAACGCAGTCCGTGCCGGAAGCCCCCGTTGTTGAAAACCTCTCAGCAAAAGAGGAAGCTCAAACGACGGACAGTCTACCGGAAACACCGCTGGAAATCTCTGAAGTTATCGGCCAAGACGCCCGGATAAAAATCGAAAACGCTGCCGTCAGCGGTTCTATCCGAATTAAAGGTGCCCGCTTTGACGAACTTTTGCTTAACAAATATAAACAAACGCTGGAAGAAGACAGCGCCGACGTCGAACTTTTTGCGCCGGCCAAAACTGCCTCACCCTATTACGCCGAATTTGGCTGGCTGTCGCAAGACGGTAGCATCCGCACCCCTAACGCCGATACGCTGTGGACCGTCAAAGGCCGGGAATTAACGCCTCAAACACCGGTAACGCTGGAATGGAACAACGGCCAGGGGCTAACCTTTATCCGCCGCATCAGTCTGGACGACAACTATATGTTCAGCATTGAACAAAGTGTCGAAAATAATACCGGACGCAACATAACCCTTTATCCTTACGGTTTAATCAGCCGCATCCACAATCAGGAGACAGCCAGCAGTGTCGTTCACGAAGGCCTCATCGGCGTTGTCGACAATAACTTAAAAGAAATCAAATACAAAGATCTTGAAGACGGCAAAAAAGAAGACTTTAAGACCACCGGCGGTTGGGCCGGATTTTCTGACCGTTACTGGTTTTCGGCCTTTGTCATGAACAACGCCCAAAAAGGCACGGTCAAATTCAGCAACACGGGCAAAGACACCTATCAGGCAGACTATGTCGGCGCACCGGTAAATATAGCCTCCGGTTCCGTAGGCACCAATACGGTTAAAATGTTTGCCGGCGCCAAAGAGATTAAACTTTTGGACAACTATACCAAACAGTTTAACATTCCCAAGTTCGACCTTGCCGTTGACTTCGGCTGGTACTACTTCCTGACCAAACCATTTTTCTATATTCTCGATTTCCTTTACAACTTCATCGGAAACATGGGCTGGGCTATTCTGCTGTTTGCCGCTCTGCTTCGTTTTCTGATGTTCCCGATTGCCAACAAGTCTTACGAGAGCATGTCCAAAATGAAAAAAGTACAGCCTCGGATTAAAGAATTGCAGGAAAGATACGGCGATGACAAAATGAAGCTTCAGCAGGAAACGCTGGAACTTTATCGCCGCGAAAAAATCAATCCGGCGGCCGGATGCCTGCCGATGCTCATTCAGATTCCGGTCTTTTTCTCCCTGTACAAGGTTTTGAACATCTCCATCGAAATCCGCCACGCACCGTTCATCGGCTGGATTAAAGATCTTTCCGCGCCGGATCCGTTGACGCTTTCCGTCTGGACACATTTGCCGATTCCCGGCCTGCTCGACATCGGCGTCTGGCCGATCCTGATGGGACTGACCATGTGGATACAGCAAAAGCTTAACCCGGCGCCCACCAACAAAGATCAGGCGCGCATGTTTGCCATGATGCCGATAATTTTCACTTTTATGCTCGGACATTTTGCTTCCGGTCTGGTCATCTACTGGACGCTGAGCAATATTCTCTCCATCATTCAGCAAAAAGCGATTATGAAAAAAAACGGAGTAAAATAAATGGAAAACGGCCGGCCGGACAAGTTCAGCCCCGAGCAAATTAACGAAGCCCAAGCCCTGTTCAACAAGCCCTGCAATTTTGTGCTGAGCGTTGCCAAACTGGACCAGCTTCCGCTGACCGAAATGGGCGAAGTTGCCTTTGCCGGCCGTTCCAATGTTGGTAAATCCAGTCTCATCAACGCCCTGTTCAATCAGCGCAAGCTGGCGAAAACCTCCTCAACTCCCGGACGCACCCAGCAGCTCAACTACTTCAATCTGGACAACAAAATCCACCTGGTCGACTTGCCCGGCTACGGTTTTGCTCAGGCGCCGGAAAACATGGTTAAATCATGGCAGAAACTCATTTTCACCTATCTGCAGGGACGGGTAAATCTCAAACGGGTTTTTCTGCTTATCGATTCTCGGCACGGCATCAAAAAAGTCGACGAAGAAACAATGGAACTGCTCGACAAAGCCGCCGTCACTTATCAGATAGTCCTGACCAAAACCGACAAAATCAGCGCTAAAGCTCTGGCCGAAACAATCAAAAAAACCGAAGAAATCATCAAAAAACACGGCGCGGCTTATGTCGACATTCTGGCAACCAGTTCGGAAAAGAAACACGGTTTGGACGAACTCAAAGCCGAAATCAACAGTTTGATTTAAAAAACTGCTTACGTTTTTTGCGTCCCATTGACCACAAATTTCCAAGACCGTTTATCGGTTGAACCGCATGCAAAGATTTAAAATCAAAATCGCGGCGGAAAAAAACTGACGTTGTTTTGGTATAAACGTTCATCGGACAAAAGCCATAAAAATCAACTTGCAGCAAATTTGCCGACCGTAATTCCCCGACGGCCCTGACATATTCTTGAGACGTATTGACCCTGTCGCTGTCGTCAAGAATAATCATGCCGCCCGGCGCCAATTTTCTAATTGCGGCAGCGGCACAATCAGCACGGCATTTGCCGTCAATAACAATCACATCAAACGCCTCGGAACTTTCAAAAATAGCATTAAAATATGCTTCACCTTCATCACGCCGACAAACCGTCAGATTCGGATGATTAAATGTTTCGCGCCACTTGGCAAACCATTCCGGATCATCTTCAATACTGACGACTTTTTTCGCCCGCTCTGCCCAAAACAATGACGACGAACCGCAGCCGTATTCAAAAACCCTTTTTTCGGAGTAATCGAACTGCGACAAATATTCGATTGCCGGATAAGTATACCAGGGAATGGGATTTCCGTTCTTGTCCGCGCAGATTTTTTCATCAATACTGCGTTCGATGGCATATTCTTTCCGCCACATTTCAATAAACGTCATAAATTTGTCGCTAAACATTCGGACGGTCTCCGTTGAAAATACATTCGGGGCACATATATCATAAAAGTACGGTTTTTGAAATATTTTTTAGGAGACAACAATGGAATACTTAAGAAAGACTTCGCTGATTCTGACCATCATCGGCGCCCTTAACTGGGGTCTGGTCGGATTTTTCGACTTCAACCTGGTCGCGTTTCTCTTTGGCAGCATGAGCATTTTATCACGCATTATCTATATGCTGGTCGGACTTTCCGCTCTGATTGTGGCTTACTCTGCCGCCACCTGTTGCCGCACGGAAGAACATCTGGTCAAAGAAATCAGCAAATAACTCCTGTTCTCTCCCTTCACAGGGAGAGAACAAATTTTTCCGACATTAAAGAATAATCAATAACTCTGTTGTACAATTAAGAAAAATTATAATTGAGGACCGACATGGCTGGCACAAAATTAATTTTCAAAAACCCGCGCACCGAAAACATCAAAGCTGTCCCAACCGGATTTTCCTGGGCCGTTTTGCTGTTTGGTTTTCTGATTCCCTTGCACCGCAAAGACTGGTTATGGAGCATAGGAATCCTTGCTTCACAGATTGCCACCGCCGGCCTGGCCGCAATTCCGTTCGCTTTTTTGTATAACAAACTCTATATCCGGAAGCTGATAAAAAACGGCTATACCTATTTCAGCCGCACCGGAGACATCGCCCCCGAAACATTACAGAAATACCTCCAACTGCAAAATCGCATTTTTGAAAAAGCCTTTACGGCCGCCAAATAATTTCCCAAATATCCATCACGCCAGTTTTCTGGCCGCGGAAGCAATCTGCATCAAGGTATAAGAAACAATCTCCGCGACCGGCATATTGGTCGTTTTGCAGTCACGTTCACATTTATACAACAGTTCCAGCACACTGAGCAATTTTTCACGCGGCCAGATGCTGACCTGCCGTTTAAAACTCGATTCGCGAAAAAAGATAATCCGCGGCTGCAGCTTGAAAACCGCCTTATCCACAGTATCGCCGTTTTCCATATACGCTTTGCAGGTCAGAATCTTGTTAAAATGATACGTCAGACTGCGAATAATTGAAATCGGTTCGTTTCCTTCGTTAACCAGCTTGTTAAATGCGGCCAGCGCTTTATCCGCATAACCGCCCGCAGCGGCAAAACAAACATCGTCACCGGAGGAAGACGACGCATCACTGATAATTTTCTGCACGTCTTCAACCGTCACGTTTTTATGATCGCCGAGATACGTTATCAGTTTCTCAATTTCTCCGGAATTGCTCATTCGGTCATTGGAAAGCCTTGCACACAACAACTGCAAAGCCTCATTGCCGATGGTAATGCCGTTTTCGATAAATTTGGCACGGGTTGAATTGAAAATGTCCTCATCACGATCTTCATAGCAAGCAATCGCCGCCATTATATCGCTTTCTTCCGCCAGCTTGACCAACGAAGATTTTTTATTCAGGCTTCCCGAGGAAACAATCAGCAGCGTATCGGAAATGCTGTTTTCAAACAAAGCCTTAATATGCTTGGTCAGATTATTGTCTCCGTCCCGGATAACAATAACCCGGCGGCCACCCATCAGCGACTGACCGTTATATTCGCCGAACAAAATTCCCGGATCACCGTTAACATCGCCGCCGTTCAGATAAACAACCCGGAACGGATCGTATAAATCGGAACAGATTGCCGCCGTAAACTTTTTAACATACTCGGCCTGCAGCCCTTCGTTGCTGCCATAAATCACCACGCAACGCAAAACATCGTCCGGCTTTTTAAGATACTTGTCTATTTGCGCCTGCTTAAATTGCACTGCTGTCCCCCAAGCCGGTTTTCCTTGAGTGGAAATATGCACCCAGACGCAGGGCTATGTCATTGGCAATAATCTGTGCACAATCCTTTTCGCCTTTTTTCTCGGCAATCGTTGTGGAATAAGGGTTCGACATAATATCATAACTGGAATAGGCAATACTGTTACCCTGTACAAGTTCCTCATCGCTTTGCGCGTCATACAACACATAATCCACCTGATATTTAACCTGCTCGCGGGTCGCCGTAATATCGTTGCGCAGGGCCTGCTGAACAATCTGCTTATCCGTCAGCTCCACATACAGCCTGTATTTCGGACGTGCCGGAACACCGCGCGGTGTCAGACTGTCTAAAAGTTCGTTTCGAACAATCTGGCCAAAACGCTCCTCAATCGGCTCCACCTTAACCTGCGACATTTCCTGCGAAATCGACGTATCAAAATCACCCGAGAAATACCAGACATTGTCATGTTTCTTTTCCACATACAACGGTTGGAAACCACAGCCGGACAACAGCAAAAACAATAACAGCACCTGGTATTTTCTCATTTTCAGCCTCCCAGACATTAAGCCGCAGCCGCTTTGGCAACAATATTGACGATTTTATTCGGAACAACGATAATCTTGACGACCTCCAATCCTTCCAGCTGGCGCTTGACATTATCAACATTCAGCGCCGCTTTCTCAAGATCTTCTTTGGAAGCGTCTTTCGGCATTTCAATCGTGCCACGCATTTTGCCGCAGACCTGAACCGCAATCGTCACCACATCGTCCTGCGCCAGCTTGGCATCCCCCTGTGGCCAGCTTTCGGTAATAATCAGAGACTGTTTGCCCATGCGCGCCCACATTTCCTCGGCCAAATGCGGCGTAAACGGCGCCATCAGCTTCAGCAACGTCAGATACAGTTCTGCCGGAACTTTTTCCAGACCGGACATATAGTTAACATAGGTCATCAGTGACGATACCGCCGTATTGAACTTCATCTGGTCAATACGCTCGGTTACCTCAAGAATGCACTTGTGCATCGCGCGCAGGTCTTTCTCACCCGGCTGAACATCATAAACTTTCTTCATCAGCGCATAGACCTTGCTGACAAAACGATAAACGCCCATCAAGCTCTCGTCCGACCACATTGCAACCTGGTCAAACGGACCGATGAACATTTCATACAGACGGAACGTATCTGCGCCGTAAGCATCAACGATATCGTCCGGATTAATGACATTGCCGCGCGACTTTGACATTTTCTCGCCGTTCTCGGCCAGAATCATACCGTGCGAAGTCCGCTTGTTATAGGGCTCTTTAGTCGGCACCAAACCACAGTCATACAAAAACTTATGCCAGAAGCGTGAATACAGCAGGTGCAACGTCGTATGTTCCATACCGCCGTTGTACCAATCGACATTCATCCAGTAATCCAAAGCTTCCTTAGACGCAAATTCCTTATCGTTGTGCGGATCACAATAACGCAGAAAATACCAGGAAGAACCGGCCCAGTTCGGCATGGTATCCGTTTCCCGGCGCGCATGACCGCCGCACTTCGGACATTTGGCGTTCAGCCAGTCGCCTGCTTTGGACAACGGCGATTCGCCCTCATCGTTCGGATGATAGTCCGGAACCGGCGGCAGCGTCAGCGGCAGCTCCGATTCAGGTATCGGCTGCCAACCGCATTTTTCGCAATAAACCATCGGTATCGGCTCGCCCCAATAACGCTGACGAGAGAAAACCCAATCGCGCAGCTTGAAATTGACTTTTGAGCGGCCGAAACCATGCTCCTCGGCATATTTTATGGCGGCTTTCATGCCTTCTTCCTTGTTCATGCCGTTCAGGAAGCCGGAATTGATGTGTGCACCGTCCTCTTCCCATGCCTTTTCGGAAATATCGCCGCCTTCCAGAACCTGAATAATCGGCAAATTGAAAACTTTTGCAAAATCATAGTCGCGCTGATCATGCGCCGGCACCGCCATAATCGCACCGGTACCATATCCCGTCAGAACATAATCGGAAATAAATACCGGAATCAATGCACCGTTATACGGATTCTTCGCTTTGATTCCCTTCAGTTCGACACCGGTTTTGGAATCGTTTGCCGTACGTTGCAAATCCGACTTCTTGGCCGTCTCGGCGACATAGGCTCTGATTTCCTCGGCATTTTCAAACTTATCCGCCAGCGCACCGACATACTCGTGTTCAGGCGCCAGAACCATATAAGTCACCCCGAAAGCCGTATCCGGACGCGTTGTGAAAACGGTCAGCTTCTTGTCGCCAAGAGGCGTACCGTTTTTGTCGGTCAGGCCAAAGTCAAGCTCGGCACCTTCCGAACGACCGATCCAGTTCACCTGTTGCGACTTAACGCGGTCAATAAAGTCCAACCCTTCCAAATCGTTAATCAGCCGGTCTGCATATTTGGTAATCGCAATCATCCACTGTTCTTTGTTCTTGCGCACCACTTGCGCCCCGCAACGCTCGCAGCAGCCGTTGACAACTTCTTCGTTAGCCAGACCGACCTTGCAGGACGGACACCAGTTGATGGCAATTTTGTCTTTGTAAGCCAAACCTTTTTCAAAAAACTTAATGAACATCCATTGCGTCCATTTAAAGTATTCCGGAGACGACGTATCGATACATCTGTCCCAGTCAAAGCTGAAGCCGAGCGATTTCAGTTGTTTTGTAAAGGTTTTGATGTTTGCCTGCGTTGAAACCGCAGGGTGCACACCGGTCTTGATGGCATAGTTTTCAGCCGGCAGCCCGAAAGCGTCAAAGCCCATCGGATACAAAACGTTAAAACCCTGCATGCGTTTTTTGCGGGCAATTACGTCCAAAGCGGTATAAGAGCGCGGATGCCCTACATGCAAACCGGCACCGGACGGATACGGGAACTCGACCAGAGCGTAAAACTTCTCTTTATTATGATCGATTTCAACCTTGTAAGCTTTCTCGTCGTCCCATATCTTCTGCCATTTTTTCTCAATGGTATGAAAATTGTATCTGTCTTCCAGCGCCCATTCCTTGCGCCACTCTTCAAAACTTGCTTTGCCGTTGTATCTGGCGTTCTTTTCGGTCATTTTTGTTTATTCCTCTCTAGCCGCTAAATCTCTTCTGTACAGTTTTCTGGCCTGGGTCAGGATCGCATTTTCAATCTCCCCGGACAATCTTTTGTCCGGAGTTTCGTTAACCCATGCACCGTCACGCAAAACGCGTTTAAAAACAGCCACTTTCAGACAGTCGGCACGCAGATTGCGAGACAAAATATTGACGGTAATTTTGAACTGTTCGTTCTGAATGTCGTCCATCGCCGCCCAATCGGTAATAATCACCCCGCCGGCAGAATCCGCCGATGCCAGGGGCATAAAGGCCAATTTGCCGAGTGCCGCCTGCCACAAATACGGATTGACACCGACAATCTCCTCGACCGGCGCCTCTTTTTCAACTTCGGCGGCGGCATCGTCGGAAAACGGATTAAGAGATGACATCGACGGCAGTTGCGAACAACCGGAAACCATCAGCATTGCAGCGAGAACCGAGCTTAATTGCTTTCTCATCGGACAAACCTTTCTCTCAAATTACCACATTGCACCCAAAGTATAATACTTTTCATGAAAAGACAAGTCACTTACGCCATTTTCTCACTTGTAATTCATACGGCTTTTGCATAAGATAAGCAAAAATCACTTTTGATAAGGAACAGACGATGTCAGCCCCCCGTCAAACCGCCGCCGAAATGCTTCAAAAAGTTCTGACCGAAAAGGCCTTTTTCAGCGAAGTTAAAAATGAAGCCGATTCGCTTGCGGGCAAAGATGCCGCTTTTGCCAATATGCTGGTTTTGACGGCATTGCGCCGGCTGGTCTTCATCAAAAAGGTTCTCAAACAATATGCCCGCAAAAAACTTCCGGAAAAAGCAGCTTTCGCCGAATTTGCCCTGTTGCTCGGCCTGACCGAAATTCTGTTTATGGAAACTCCGGATTATGCCGTCATCAACAGCTGGGTTGAAATAATCAAAAAAAGAACGGACAAATACGTTGCCGGATTCGCCAATGCCGTCCTCCGCAAAGCCTGTACCGATCGCGAAGAACTGAAAAGTCGCGATGCCGGCGAATTTTTCACTTCCGAATTTTACCGGATTCTCAATCACGCCTACGGCAAAAGAACCGTTTCCCAAATACAGGCGGCCTCATTGCAGGAACCGGCGCTTGACCTTACGGTCAAAAGCGATCCGGCGGGCTGGGCACAAAAGCTCGGCGGTTTGCTGCTGCCGACCGGTTCCGTCAGACTGAAAAACGGCGGCCGCATTTCCGAAATCGAAGGATATGAAAGCGGCGGTTGGTGGGTTCAGGATGCGGCCGCGGCTCTGCCGGCCAAATGTCTCGGAGACATTTGCGGCCTGAAAATTCTGGATATGTGCGCCGCCCCCGGCGGCAAAACCGCCCAGCTCATCAACGGCGGCGCCGAGGTAACCTCTCTGGACATTTCCGAAACCCGGCTTAAGAAATTGCGTGACAATATGGCGCGCCTGCATTTTCCGCTCCCGGAAACAATCTGTGCCGACGGCACAGACTATTTGCAAAATTATAAGGGAAAACCGTTTGACGCCATTCTCCTTGATGCCCCCTGTTCGGCCACCGGAACCCTTCGTCGTCACCCGGAACTGGTCCACATCAAGACAACCGCAGACATTGAAAAACAAATTATCCTGCAGCAAAAACTGCTCAATGCCGCTTCTTCGGCTCTCAATATCGGCGGCTTTCTGGTCTACTGCGTCTGCTCAATAGCCAAAGCGGAAGGAGAAGAACAAATAAAAAGTTTCTTGGAAAAGCACGACAATTTCAAACTTTGCAAACTTTCCCCCAAAAATATTTGCTGCTGCGAAGGTCCAGATATTTCCGAGATATTCACACCCGAAGGCTGTATCCGCACTTTGCCCTTTCATCTGGCGGACTGCGGCGGTCTCGATTCTTTTTTCATTGCCAAACTGCAAAAGGTTGCCTGAATGTTTTTTCGTAAAGATATTTTTAATGCCAAACCCGCCTCTCTTGAGGCGGAAATCGACCACGAAACAACCGAGGAAGACGATGTTAAAAGCCTTCCTTCCGACACACGCCCGGTCTACATCATCGGCGACAACGCCCTCACCTGCTATCTGGCCGCCAAAATAACCGATGCCGGACACAATGTCATTGTCATTGCCGGCAAAGGAAACAATGTCAGCCTTTCAACCAACGGCATCAGCCTCAAAGAAGACAGCAGTCTCAAACTCAGCCGTTACAAATTTACAACCTCGTTCTGGATAAAGGAAGAACCGAAACTGGTCATCATTACGGCCGACGCCGGACACATCAATTCTTCCCTCGCGGCCGTTTCAAAAACCAAAATTGGCGGCGCACCCGTTTTGTGTTTCACGCCGCTGAAAGACATCAATTATCTAGAAGCCGTGGTCGGCGGAAATCTTTTCCGCGCCTTTTTCGACGGTTATCTGCAGATGGAAAACCAACAGGTCTTTTTGTATGGCCGCGCACCGCAAATCAAAATCTGCAAAAACATTAACTGGGAAAAAGAAAATCCGTTTCCTGAACTCTTCTCCTACACCGGACTGAATATAAGTTATGAGACAGACACGTCCCTTTGCTATTGGGAGTTTTTTGCACCCTATGCCGTCGGTTCGCTTCTGGCTGCCCTCAACAACAAAAACCTCTTCGACATAACCAAAGACAAACAGCTGCGCGACCAAATTCCGCTGCTGATTGCCGAAACCGCCGAAATCGCCGCCGGCGAAGGCCTGGAGCTGAACAAAGACGCCCTGGTCAAAAAACTTTACGCCGTGCCGATGAACTACCGCTTTCCGCTTCAGGACGAAATCAACGGCAGCGGCTGCGGGGAGACCAACCTCATCAGCTCAGTTCTGATGAACGCCGCCCGCAGCGGCAAAACCCGTTTTATGGACAGCAGGCTAAATAAAATCCTCAAACAGATTTATAACTTAATCTTAGTATAAAAACGCTTTCCCGGTTGAAGAAAAAGAAGAAACGGATTATAAAAGGGAATAACCGTTTCAATTATCAAAAAGGTCCGGGTTATGGATTTTACATATCTTATCACGATTGCCGCTTTTCTGGTTTGTTTTCTTGCCGTCCTGATCGGGTTACGCCTGATCGTATCCGGACAAACGTCGTCGGCTCCCGTTTCCGGAAACAAATGGTACGGCGATTCTTTCCTGCCGGTTCTGCTGACAACCGTTACGGCTTTCATTCTTCTGTTTGCCTTTTCCGGACCGGCTTATGACCAGATATATCCTCTGAACTGGACGGATATGCTGCCCTCTCTGATATCAATGACAGGTATATATTTCGTTTCCCTGTTTGCCAAAACCTCCCGTCTGACTTTTCCTGTTCTCATTGCCGGCATCATCTTATGTACGGCTTTTCTTCCCGCAGACTTCACACTTTTTCAAAACAATCTGCCGTTCTGGGGTGACCGCTTGTGCATTGTTATCCTCTGGACCGGATTTGCCTGGTGTTTCCGCTATATGAACGGTTTGGAGGGCGTTGCCGTACTGCAGGCAACCGGGCTGACCGGCGGCTTGGTCATACTTTTTGTCCTCGGCGGCCTTCCGTTTTTGTACGGAAATTTTGCCGCCGCCCTGCTCGGCGCCTTAACCGCGCTGCTCATCTACAACTGGTATCCGGCAAAACTCCTGCTCAAAGACAGTGCCTGTGTTTCGCTCGGCTTTTTGCTCGGCTGGCTGATAATTCTGTCTGGACGCGAAGGTACGGCCAGTTGCGCTTTAATCTATATCACGTATTATATTCTGGAAATATGCTGGGCCGTCGGTCGCAAATTACTCTCCAAAGAGGGAAGTCTTGTCGCCAACACGCTTTATGACCGCCTAAACGTATCCGGCCTTTCGCCGGCCGAAATCTGCCAAAACATCGGCAAGCTTATGATCATTTTGCTGATATTGGGCAGTTTTCAACTTTACGCGCCCAACAATTATTCTCTGCCGACGGCCGCCGTATTCATCACGCTTTGGTTCATGGGCAAACTGAACAACTGGCAGGAACCACCGCAAAGTTTCAAGGATTTAAATCGTGAAGTTCTTCGCGACATCAAAGAAAACGTGGAAGATATAAAAAAGATAATTCGCTAAAGGGACTTTTGCAAAAAAATGGAACTTTTCGGCGCATTAAAAAAACTTTTTCAAAATTCCGGCGGCCGTTCTGCCGAAACAACCGGAACCGTTCCGGCCGCCATGCCGCGTTTCAAAATAAAAGTCATCGAATTCAGCGACAACGTCGAAGGCAGCAGTGGCGAAATAATTGCCCGGCAGCTGTCGGCCAGAGAAGGTATCGAAGTCGGCTATTTTGATGAACCATTTAACAAAAGCTTCCTTAATCTGGAAAGCCGGACACTGTTCGACCTCATTGACAAAGGACAAGCCATTTTAGATAAGACCGGAGCCGACGTTTTGCTCTGGGGCTGTCGGGAAGGCAACCGCATCCGCCTTAACTTTCAGGTTCCCAGTCAGTACGAAGACGAAGAACTGACCTTTGTCTCTCTGATGGACAGCCTGTATATTCCGGCCAGACCGGAAAACGAAATTTACCCGGAGGCCGTTATCAGCCTCATCTACGGAGGGTTGCTCAGCGCTGTAAAGACTTCCGGCGCACAGGCAAAGATTTACAAGCGCTACCTGTTGAAAAAAATCATCGACCGATTGTCAAAAGACAATTCTGCCAAAACGCTTTCCATAGAATATATGCCTTATATCATGAATTTTTTGGGCATTATTTACTTCAGTTACGCCTTTGACAAATCCGACGGACATGATTTCAAAATTGTCAAAGGCCTTTTTGATACAGCGGTCAAGCATCAGGATTTGATAACCTCGCCAATTCATCTGGGCTGCATTTATAACCACCTCGGACAGCTTTATGATTGCGCCACACGCTATATGGAAAAAAATCCTGCCTCATATTTCAAAGGAGCCATTGAATATTATCGGCTGGCACAAAAATACCTCGGCAAATACACCTACCCCTACGATTACGGCTATATTTCCTATAAGTTGTCCAAACTGTTCTTCAATTACTGGCGCCAAAAAGAAGATCTTCAGGCGCTTCGCGATGCCGTTTTTCAGCTTCGCGAAGCCGAAAAAATTTATACTTACGCTTTATTTCCGGAATTTTGGGCAGAGATTCAGGGACAACTCGGCTACCTTTTGTCGCTGCTTGGCTCGTTTACCAAAAGCGAAGACATTTCGGAACTGGCGATTACCAGCTATAAAAACCGCCAAAAAGTCATTACCGAGCGGCGCGACCCGCTGCTCTGGGCCGAATGTTCGGAAAACATCGGCAACATCTATTACCGCATTGGCAAAAACAAAGAGGATCGTGCAGCTTTGGAAGAAGCGCTTGAATATTTCCACGACGCCCTGTATATTTTCGAAAACGCCCAGCTTCCCGAACAAACAAAAAAACTTACGGCCGACATCGCCCGCACCAACCAAAGCATAAATCTGCTCTGAGCACCTTATACCTTCCCTTTCGGCGAGGCCTCGTCCAATATAATTTTTTCACCATAAATTTCAATTTTATGCCCCTGCATTTTATAACCGTACGCCGCCGCAATTTTTTCCAGCACAACATCTAGTTCATCTGCCGAAAACTCCGTAATTGCGCCGCTCCGAACGTCTATTATGTGGTGGTGATGATGTTCCGTCTCCGAAACTCTTTCATAAGTCGCCTCCATATTCGGAAATTCGTGTTTTTCAATCAGTCCGAGCGCGCAAAGCAAATTCAGTGTACGATATACTGTTGCCAACCCCAGAGTTCTGTCCTTTTTTCTGGCTCTGCTCAATATTTCGTCCACCGTCAAATGTCCCCGGGCTTTTTCCAATACCGAAAACAATGCCAAACGCGAGGACGTCAGGCTGATTCCCCTTTCCCGAAATGTTTTTTCAAAAGCCGACATAAATTTATCCATAAAAAAGATTGACACAATGCAAAGAAAATTTTATAAATTTATTTATTGAGAAAGATTATCATTCTCAATAAATAAGTCAACACAAAAATTAAACATCAAATATAACTCCTGAAACGACAATACGGAACCGGCAACATCGGTTCCGTATTTTTCATCATACCTAAAACTTCTTGCTCATATCGCCAAACAAAGGTATCATCTTTTTGTTTAATATCGTCTCGCAGGAGAGTATAAAATGCAGCATTGCATAGAACCCAACATCAAAATCGAAGACACCGGTTTTGGCTATACCATGTCCATCATCGGTGGCAAATATAAAATGATAATTCTCTATTGGCTGGGCGAGTTCGGGGTCCTGCGACACAATGCGCTGTATCGGCTGATTGGCAAAATTTCTTTCAAAATGCTGAGTTCTACCTTAAAAGAACTTGAAGCGGACGGTCTGATTCTCCGCAAAGTATACCCGCAAATGCCGCCCAAAGTCGAATACAGCCTGTCTGCCAAAGGAAAATCTCTGATACCGATGCTGTTCGAACTTTGTGATTGGGGAGACCAAAACCGTCCGAAAATTAAATCATAGGGAAGCTCCTAAATCTTTTGCCTCAGACAAAGCCTTATGACCTTTAATATCACCAATTTTAAACACGCCGCCGGCAATAACGCATCCGAGATTATCCCACCCCATTTGCGCAAGCAACGCATTAAAATAATCTTTAACCGGTTTTGCATTATCCAGCGTATCACCTTCGGCCGCCATTAACAAAAGACACCCTTTCTTCGGATTTTCATAATTTTCATTACATTCGGCGACGGCAAATAAACGGTCAAAGGCACATTTCAGTTGGCCTGAAATACTCCAATAATACATCGGCGAAGCCAAGACCAAAATATCGGCCGCAGCATATTCCGGATAAATTTTCTGCATATCGTCTTTCTGCACACACGGACTGCTTTTGTCTTTACCGCCGCCAAAGCAACCCAAACAGCCATGAATATTCATTTTTTGCAAATCAAAACATTTTACTTCATGTCCCTTGCTTTGAGCTCCTTCCGTAAAGGCTTCAATTAAAGCCTTGGTATTGCCGTTTTGCCGCGGACTTCCGTTCAAAATCACGATTTTTTTAGTCATTGCTGCTCCTTTCGTCATAATCAAATCAAACCGTATATACCTTAATCCAAACTTCTCATTTCGCAATACTAACAATTTCGTATAATACTAACCTTTGAGTGAGTTATCCTAACCATAACAACACAATATCCATTAAATCGAGGGAGACATTTAGCTTCCTTTCCAAATCAGATATGCTATACTTAGACACACAATCAGGCATCATTGAACCGGGTTATAGCTTCCTTTCCAAATCAGATATGCTATACTACTGCACAAATTCAGAATGTAGACGCCGATGTTATAGCTTCCTTTCCAAATCAGATATGCTATACTTTAAAAAAACCTTTCTACCTAATAGGGTTCGTTATAGCTTCCTTTCCAAATCAGATATGCTATACTACACTTAATACAGGCATGCTCATCCCAATTGTTATAGCTTCCTTTCCAAATCAGATATGCTATACTAACACCATGAATGTGAACCGTGTTTGCATAGTTATAGCTTCCTTTCCAAATCAGATATGCTATACTTTCGGGGTGCGGAAAAACCACAAAAGCCCGGTTATAGCTTCCTTTCCAAATCAGATATGCTATACTTCCGGAAGATTCAGCTTTGCAAGAAATTAAGTTATAGCTTCCTTTCCAAATCAGATATGCTATACTCTTTTGAATATTTTCCTTTGTAGTCTTTATGTTATAGCTTCCTTTCCAAATCAGATATGCTATACTTGGCCGGATTAAAAGCCATCATTGAAGCCAGTTATAGCTTCCTTTCCAAATCAGATATGCTATACTGTTATTGTCGGCATTTATGCTTACCAGTATGTTATAGCTTCCTTTCCAAATCAGATATGCTATACTACGTGTTTAGCTTGAACATGGGTCGCTTGCGTTATAGCTTCCTTTCCAAATCAGATATGCTATACTCGGTTTTCGCCGCCGACCTGGTTAACTTCCGTTATAGCTTCCTTTCCAAATCAGATATGCTATACTGGTTCGGAAGTACGAAACACCAAATTATTTGTTATAGCTTCCTTTCCAAATCAGATATGCTATACTGGCACCACAGTCACATTTGACCCGACAGACGTTATAGCTTCCTTTCCAAATCAGATATGCTATACTAATGAGAACCGCAACGTTTGGCGCGGTGATGTTATAGCTTCCTTTCCAAATCAGATATGCTATACTAATCATCTTTTGGATTAAAAGAATTAATGAGTTATAGCTTCCTTTCCAAATCAGATATGCTATACTTGTCAGTTCATCGTCACGAAATGGTCAGAAGTTATAGCTTCCTTTCCAAATCAGATATGCTATACTGACAGAAGAATTTATGCCCGAACAGCGGCAGTTATAGCTTCCTTTCCAAATCAGATATGCTATACTAGCGCAAAAGTCTATTCAGATAATGAATGGGTTATAGCTTCCTTTCCAAATCAGATATGCTATACTAGATCAATAAATACAGCCTGCCAAAACTCAGTTATAGCTTCCTTTCCAAATCAGATATGCTATACTTTTTTATCACAAAAGACCAGACATTAAAGAGTTATAGCTTCCTTTCCAAATCAGATATGCTATACTGGCACCACAGTCACATTTGACCCGACGGATGTTATAGCTTCCTTTCCAAATCAGATATGCTATACTCAAATGAAACGTCTTATGGCTGCTGGTCTTGTTATAGCTTCCTTTCCAAATCAGATATGCTATACTAAAATTGGTCGTATGCGTGGGATTACGTCTGTTATAGCTTCCTTTCCAAATCAGATATGCTATACTTCATTCATAAGTAATATTCAAACAGTTGGAGTTATAGCTTCCTTTCCAAATCAGATATGCTATACTCACATTATCACGCCATAATCTTTGGATGGAGTTATAGCTTCCTTTCCAAATCAGATATGCTATACTCACATTATCACGCCATAATCTTTGGATGGAGTTATAGCTTCCTTTCCAAATCAGATATGCTATACTTACTCAGACAATGATTGGCTTACAAATCCTGTTATAGCTTCCTTTCCAAATCAGATATGCTATACTTCTCTTAGCTTCTCTTCCTTTTGGTACAGAGTTATAGCTTCCTTTCCAAATCAGATATGCTATACTAAAAAAAAGAGACTGGAGACTGTGGAAAACGTTATAGCTTCCTTTCCAAATCAGATATGCTATACTGAAAAATATGAAAATAATGAAATCATATTTGTTATAGCTTCCTTTCCAAATCAGATATGCTATACTATCTGAAGAGAATATGTTAACCGGAATGTTGTTATAGCTTCCTTTCCAAATCAGATATGCTATACTAACTTTCGGATGAATAATATGATTGGAGGAGTTATAGCTTCCTTTCCAAATCAGATATGCTATACTCAAGCTTTAGCAAACGCAATTTTGGAAGCAGTTATAGCTTCCTTTCCAAATCAGATATGCTATACTTGATATTCTGGTTCGACGATGCCTGTCTGTGTTATAGCTTCCTTTCCAAATCAGATATGCTATACTAAAAGTATATGAAAGAAACAAAGCAATTAAGTTATAGCTTCCTTTCCAAATCAGATATGCTATACTTAAAATTAAAGAAATTGAAAACCTCGGAAAGTTATAGCTTCCTTTCCAAATCAGATATGCTATACTACATACTAAATAACCTGTTGATTTCTCAACAGGTTATTCCTTTTTCGAAGTACAAAACTAAAGCAATAAAAGCTGCTTATCACCTATTTCTTCCTCTTTTTTTAAGGTTCCAACTAAAATTTCCATCGAGGTATATTGTTTTTCTGTTATCGTTAACATTCTAACGCTTCCTTCCTTTGGAATCAAGGATTTTAGCCGCTTTGCATGTTTATCCACATCATCTTGACCTTTACAAATTCGCGAATAAACAGATAATTGCAACATTATATATCCGTCTTTCACAAGGAAATTCCTAAAGCGACTCGCATTACGCCGGTCAGTTTTGGTCAACGTCGGAAGATCAAAAAACACAATCATTCGCATATATCGTTCTCCTCCGACAGCCATTTATCCACAGCCTCATTCAAAAAGCGGCAATTTTTTTAATATTGGTATCTGTAAACACTTAATATCTTTTTGCCTTATTGATTTTACGAAACTAATTGCCAACAACTCACAGGCTTTTAAAAGACTGACTTCTTCGTTATTAAAAATGCAGTTTTGCATTAAACTGCCAACCAAATAATTTTTATCCAAAGATGCCAGCTCTGTTTTACCAGCCATATTCATTTTACTTACCTGATAATCAATAAAAGGACGAAAAGGCTCCATTAAATCATCAACCAAATTAAATTGGTTTAGTTTATTTGCATGATGAATACCAAAACAAGGTTGCAAACCCGAACCGACAACAGATCGGGCCATACAACCACGAATAATAGCATAACCATAATTTAAAGCCGAATTACGAATATCCGTATCATCATTGCGATTAAAGTTTTCAAATAAACTTTTCCAATAGATACCTGCCGCAAAAGCCTCAGAATTTTTGGCGTCTCCTGATTGTACCTGTTTTGAGATTTCTCGTAACTTTGAAAAATTAACACAATTAAGAATCTCTAGACACATCGCCTGATTGTTAATTTTGGCTTTAACAATTTCCTGCCACAAACGTTTTTTCAAAGGCTCAGACACTCCAATCTGCAGCCAGGCAATTTCAGAATAGCGAGAATGATTATGAAAAGGAAAGAACACGCCTGAGGGCAAATGACTGCCATCACAAGTAAAAAGAACAATATCATATTCAGACAATTCTGAAAACAAATAGTTATTCAAAGAAATTTGTTTATTTTCCAAAATAAGAACCGAAATATCTTCCAGCGGAATTTTCAAACCATCTCCCTCCTGAGGCACATAAAGAAGCTGCTTATCTTTGATGCTCAACCGGCAGGGTTTAGTTATTTGAACAATCCGCCATCCCATAAGTCATCCTTTCTGTTGCCGCTCTTTACGCCTTTGAGCGTTAGATTTCATTAGAGTCAAAGGAAGCCTCATTTCATGTTTGACTTCAGTTATATTTCCCAAGGGATCTACAGAATATTTTTGAAAAGATTCTTGAGTTTTTACTCCTATTCCCCTATATACCAACTCTCTATCATGAACTCTGATAGAAACTGCACCGGTAGCTCTATCTGTTCCTTTAAAATAGCCAAATATTTCCTTTTCTCCCTTTTTAACCTTGATCAAATCATCCATATAAAGACTAAACATAAAAGAAAAACTTTCATCAACAGGCAACCATTCATCCTCAAACTTCAACTGAACAATAGCTTTGTTTGGCAGTTCCTTGCCCATATCAGATAAATAAATCGGCACAAGGTAAAACTCATCCTTGCCTTTTTTATTTTTTTTCACAAACACGTCTGTTCGCAACATTGCTCCATTGTTAGCCAACCCGCCTCGGACTTTAACGCCTGATTTTATATCTTTTTCACTATAATTTTTATGCGAAGGATTTAGCGAACGAATTGTTTCTTGATGTACCTCACCCGTAGCGGTTTTTCGCGGCGGACGAGAAACAAATATTTCATTCAATGATTGTTCAACACTTTCTCTAAAACCATGCCACGGTTCCAAAAATTTATATTTAAGCGACTTATACCAAGCCTCGCCATTTTCTTTAGTCTGAGCAATTTGCCACTTATTTTCCCACAAAGACGAGACCGTCGACAAATATTTAACCATTCCCTGAGTTGCACACGCAATAACAATAGCGTCTTGTGCGTGATGCCTGTCACTTTCATTACGATCTTTTTTCAACCCCCAGCAATGACGCAGATATGACGTTAATGCCCCTGTCCGCATTTGCACCCTATTTTTGATATCCTTACGATTCGCCGTGCTGAAATCAAGACCATCTTCCAAATACTGTTTAATATACCGTGCAATATAATTGTTGTCATTGGCATTTCTCTCTCTAAATTCCAATTCTCTATCATCAAAAGTCTTATTCAATAAGGCTTCTTTTTTCTTATTATTACGTAATAAACGAACTCTCGCTTCAAATTCTTCCCAGGCGTTTTTATCTTGAATATATTCAAACGGTGTCTTATTTCCCTTCATCCTGTTCTCCGACGAAAGACATAACACCTTATTATTAAAAGAATCATCTAAAGATCGAGAATATGGAATAATATGATCTACATCTAAATAGCCCTCTTCATCCAGACGACGCAGATCTATCGGCTTGCCGGAGTAAATACATTTTCCGTCCTGTTCCTGATACAAACGATATTTTAAGATATTTTTAGAAGTTCCGCTAATACTTTCCCTTTGAAGTTCCTCTTTTGCCTCTTGCTTTTCCTGCTCATTCTCCTTATTTTTATTAATAATTTTTCGCCTTTCTTCAAAATTCTTTTTTAAATCACGCCCAGTCTCAATATTGATCTGATCCGGAACACCAAATTGCCGCACCATTGCATTATAAACTTTTCGAAATTGCGCCACAGTGCGATTAACAACCGGAACCTTTGTTTGTTTTTCGGCAGGAATGACACTCAACAAAATTCCCTTTTTTTCAACCAGTTTATCAGCACTTTTTCTAAAATCATATCCGGCCTTTTCACAAGCCTCATTATACTTCATCCCTTGCTTCATATAAGGAATAATTTTATATAAGGCTTTAAAAGATAAATTAATAAATTTATCAGTCACAAAAGAAGCAAACTTCTCAAGATATTTATCGGGAATTCCGATCTCCCTCAATTCTTTGATAATATTTTCATCATTTTTTTCACTGGCTATAACATTAACAACCTTATCCAACAGCGGAATATTCAAACTAATCTCACGCCACTCATCTTTTTCAAATAACGATTTTAATTTATGCCAGCCTTTCATTTCATAAAACACGACATCTTCAGGATTAATTTCTTTGACAGCGCCATCTTTGGTTCTTTTCTCTGTCCGGCTATAATCAACATCTGCGAATTGAATATTTTTTCCACCTAGAATCTTTTTGGAAATTGTCTGATATTTTACTTTTTGAGTATTATAAAGCAGTTCTAATAAAGCATTTTTTTCTTCTAAAGACAAAAACCTTTTTTGACCATTTTCATAAACAGCCAAATTATTAATTTTCCCTAATGCTACAAAAATTTCAGAACTTGGAGCCTCTTTAGGCGCCCTTTTTTCCCCTTTTTCAAAGCTGCAGAAACCAACCATTTGGGCAATACTTCCCATAGGCTTATACCTGAAAGCTATCTTTTTAAAATCATTAAATAAATCCTCACTGAAAATACCGTATTGTTTTTGTTGCGCATAAATTAAATCTAGCTCTCGTTCAATTTCCGTCCTGGGAATTGAATTATTGTATACAGCCCTTACCCCTTTTGAATCTGTTTCCGTATAATTTCGTTTTTTTCCTGTTTTACCTGCTCTTTCAACAATAACTTGAGCCAAAGTTTTCCCGTCTGACAATAATTTTTTATTTTCATTAATTGCCTCAAGTACTTTTCCACCCTCAGCATCATATTTTTCTTCGGCTTTTCTGTAAGATTTAAAACCTCGATGCTTGGCCAAATGGGTTAAAACCCGCAAAAGCTCCTCTTTCGAAAGTTTTTCGGATATCCCTTTTACGCGCAAATCCCAAACATCTCCACCACACTGCCCAGCATAAAGAGCATTCAATTCATTCAAATCAGAAATCAAATGTTTGGCAACAAAGAGCCTTTTTATGCCTTCCATACGTCTTGCTTTACGCCGACATATGCGCCTTGCCAGACGTTTCTCCCGTCGCGGTGCAGCCAAAGAAGAACCATCTTTGGGATTCTCAGCAACCGGGAAACACCTGACACCGGATTTTATAACCCTGCCTTCAACAACTTCTCCCGTTTCCGAATTAAAATATTCATTGTCAAATTCGACAACAGCCCAACCTATTGAGGCAATTCCCAAATCAAAACCAAAAATCTTTTTTTTCATTGCGCCATTCCCAAAATACTATTGACTTTAAGCTTATCAATTAATAGTATTTATGCAAGGAATTTTTTGGTTATGTATCTGATTTGGAAAGGAAGCTATAATAATCGAAAAATTTCGAGTGGGGCTCTGACGAACTGTTTTTTCAACAGATAGTCATCCCCTTTTTTAGTAACCGAATTTCCGCGGATACGAAAAAAGACGCTGTTATCTAGCGTCTTTTTAATCAAAATGGCGGAGAGATAGGGATTACTCTGCGCTAAAGCTTGAGTTGCACAGGCACTCATCGGCTTTCCAAGCCGACCGGCGTACTCCCGTCCGCCTTTCGCTGGTAGTCGAACCCTATCTCTAGGGTTCAAATCCAACCTTCCTCATCATTTACAACAAAACCCGCACAAGGCGGGCTTTGTTGTAAATGGCGGTGTAGTAAACCTCAACGGTATTAAGCATACTAAATCAAAAACACTCCAATCCCAAATAACAGGGAATCTACAGGGAATTTTATCTTGTTTCTCTCCCCTCATACCACCATATTTACCTTGAATTGCTTAGCTTACCAAAACATCTCTCCCTAAATTATCAGGGAATTTAAAATTAAATACAGGGAAAATTTACAATTAGGAATTGCTTTTTGCAAAGTACAATAGTAACAATATATATTATTGATTATTGAAAGAATTAGGAAACAAAAATGAGTTTTCAAGCGCCTTTAACAATTAAAAAAGCCCTAGAAAGAATAGATAAGAGAGAACTATTACTACCTGCAATCCAAAGAGAATTTGTATGGAGTGCAGATGATATAGAATTATTATTTGATTCTTTAATGTGCGATTTTCCAATAAACTCATTCCTTTTCTGGAAGGTAGATAATGCTGAGAATAAAAATCAGTATAAATATTACCAATTTCTAACTAAATATATTGAATATTACCACGAAACTGCTGATTCTTTTAATACAAATGGAGTAAATGACTTTTGTGCTGTACTGGATGGACAACAAAGACTAACAGCGCTATATCTTGGGCTAAAAGGATCTTATGCATATAAAAAACCTTATGCTCACTGGGATAATTTAGATAACTATCCAGAACGAAAATTATATTTAGATATCTGGAAAAAATATAAAGAATATACAGAAGAAGAACATAAAAATATTGCTGAATATGATGATGAAAGAGAATATGGCTTCTACTTTTTAACAGAACAAGAGTTTAATAACTTAGGTGGTTCCTCACGTTTCTTTAAAGTAGGAGACATTTTAACAGAAAATACAAAGATGTATCCTGTCTCATAAAAACATTAGAAGAACAGTTTCCCAACAACAAATTTGCTCATGATACCATAGCAAAGTTATATGAGATTATTTATAACAAACCTTTAATCAACTATTATCTTGAAGAAACAGAAGATTATGATAAAGCACTAAAAATCTTTATAAGAACAAATAGCGGAGGAGAAAAATTATCTTTTTCAGATCTGCTAATATCTACAATTATTTCAACTTGGACTTCCGTTGATGCAAGAACAGAATTTAATAATTTAGAAAAAGAAATAAAAAACATGGGATTTTATAATTTTTCGAAAGAATTCATTGTTCGATGCGCTCTCCTCGCTTATAGCAAAGATATAAAATTTAAAGTTAATAATTTATCTTCTGAATGTTTATTTCAATTTGAAAAAGAATGGAATTCTGAAGGAGGGTTAAAGGCTACAATTAAAGAAGCTTTTACATTATTAAAAAATTACGGCCATAATGATAATACAATTACATCATACAATGCAATTGCCTTAATTGTTTATTATTTAAATCACTCTGGAAAAACCAAACAATTTTGTGATAAGGTGGCGTATAAACAAGATAGACTTATTATTTTAAAATGGCTAAATATTGTATTTCTAAAAAAGATATTTGGAGGCCAATCTGATTCAATTTTAAAAGAGATTCGTGATGTAATACAAAGATCTAAATCTCGTAACTTTCCTCTAGAAGAAATAAAAGAGAATCTAGAAGGAAAAAGAAAATCATTAAAAGTTGATAATGAATTTATAGAGAGCTTATTGTTTGAACAAAAGGAATCTAGATATGCCTTTCCAATTTTATCTTTACTATATGATGGTTCAGATTATAGAGCAACAAAGCACAAAGATCACCTTCACCCCGAATATTGCTTTAGCAAAAAAGAACTTAAGAAACTAAATCTGTCAGAGGATGACCTCAAATTCTATCAAGATAAAAATAACTGGAATAGCATTCTAAATCTTCAATTACTTTATGGTAATGACAACGAAGCAAAAAATAAAAAATCTTTAAAAGAATGGATAGAAAAAAACAATATAAATTGTAAAGAACAGCTAATCCCTTCTAAATTTATCGATATTAAAGATTTTCGTAAATTTATTGAAGAACGCAAAAAAATCCTTACACAAAGGCTATTAAAAGCATTTGAATAAAAATATTTCTTTATGGTAAAAACTTATTCAATTCGAATCTAAAAAAGTCATCCGAAGCATTTTTATATTCTAAAAATTTTTCATTATAAGTTAAATTTTTATATTCATCTATTGACAAATTACATATTTGGTCATCTTTAACTAATTTATTTATAACATGCAAACTTAATCCCAATTTGCTTAAAGATAATATTAAAGGATCGTTTGTGCCATATACCAAATCATTATAAAGTTGCTGAGATATAAGTTCATAATCTAACATTAACTGAAAAAACTTATTTAATTTAAAACTGATAAAGTCATCTTCTAACTTTATTTTTATTATAGATAAATTAACTATATAAGAATAATTTTTCGACCTAAGATTGACATAGAAATTATTATAACCGGAAATATTACCTCTATCATCACATTCTCCATAAGATGACCCAACATATAGAAAAGGATTTGTACTTAATCTTTTAATGCGATATAAATATCTTGCCGTTAACGAAATTTTTTCTTTCAATGAAAGTTTTCGATGTTTAACTATTAATTTATGATAATAATTTCTACTTATTTCATTATCCAAACGTTTAAATTCATCGTCTTTAATTAAAGCATTTAATTGACCGATAAAAACATAATTTAGCAAATCAAATACATATCTTTGATCAGAAAGAGTTCCATATCTTTCTTTATATCTACTAATTCTTAGCCAAATCTCAGAACATAAATCATTTGAAAGATTATAAATTGTATTCATGCTAAGCTTTAGCATATTTTGTTTAAGTAATAAAATATTATCGTCTGTCTCCTGAAATATAAAATTTTCATTATTAATTATCTCTTCCAGTACTACTTTTTCTTCTATTTTTTTATTTTCAATATTAAAGTTATCTAGTAATGGATTTTGAATGTCATCCTGAAAATCAGACGTTTTTAAAAGTTTTATTTTATTTTCCATACTACAAGTACAAAATTCCCCATGATTTTCAACAAAATGCACCTTAGGCATCAATTTGGATAAATCATCAATAGAGTTTGTAAATACCATATTTAAACGATTAACTCGTCCTATTAAATTTATTAAAGAATTTTTATTTAAATTACGAGAATCTACTATAAACAATGAGTCAAAAGGTAAATTAATGCCTTCTAGTATCACATTATTTGCAATCAGGTATTTTATCTGCGGAATTCTATTAAACTTAAATTCCAAATAATCTTTTATATCATCCGGTAACTTTCCATGAATATAAATGATTCCTTTCTGCAAATACTTAGACACATAAAAATCTTTATGAACATGTTTATTAAGACTTTCAATAACCTGATGAATTTCAGGACAATCAATTTCTTGTGATATAGTTTCAAACAAAGTCTTCGCAAAATGTTCAATTTTACGAGGAGTATATAAATATATAAAATTTTTATCAGTAGCTTTATTTTCTATATATTGCAAATAACTTCCGTCAAAATGAGCATCTTTAATTAAAGCGTTAAAAAAACGGTTATAAATAAAAACATCTCCGTTATCTGCATATTCGTATACTATAGGAACTTTAATATTGAAAGCTATTTTATACTCCCGTATTTCCTGATCTGATAAAGAAATGTTTTTACTATCTTGTACTAATGGCGATAAATATAACATTTTTGCACGATTATTTCTATGCTTTACTAACCTTATAAGCCTAGCTAATAAAATGCTTCTATCAGTATTTTCTAATAATTTATGAGCTTCATCCACATATAAAATATCAAAACACAAACTATTGTATTTTTCCAACAATCTTAAAGCTCTTTCTTGAGTAAATACTGAGATAAAACAATTGTCGCTTTCATTATACATTTCATCATGTATTAACACACGAATACGAGGGAATGCCTTTTTTATATTCCTATACGTCTGCATCAATAGTGATTTTGTAGGAACAATTACAGCTATTTTACTATAAGTATTAATATGTTGTTTTATATGTTCTATAATAAGTTTACTTTTTCCAAAAGACGTTGGAGCAATATAACTTACATATGATTGATCCGTAGATAATAGCTCTTTTCTTGATATATTTTGTTCTTTTGTTTCGATAATACCGTCATTACCAAAAAAAGTCTCGGTAGCTACAGTTAAAGTTTCAGTAGTTATATCAGATATTATTCCCTTATTGTTTATAATAGCATTTGAGATTGGGTAAAATCCAAAATTTACAGATAAATCATATAATGGTTGCCAATCATGAAATAAAATTGAATATTTTAATATAATAAAATATGCCAATTCAAAAGAAGTTTTATAACTTTTATCTTTTTGATATTGCTTTATTAAAACAATAGCTAAACTTAAAACAAACTGTTTTTCTGCATTATCTAAATGCTGAGATAGAAATAATTTATTTATAACATTTTGAATGGAGGAAATAGTTTTAAGATTTGATATTTTTGTGGCTTCACTCATTCTCAGCTCCTAAATACTGCATAAACATTTCATAACTATTTTGAGTAACACAAATAACATGAATTTTTTTTCCTTGTAATATAGAAATTCTCTTAATTGATTGTACTATTTCATCATGATTCTGTGGCGTCCAAACTCCATTCAAAAATATTGTTGCACTTGGTATAATGTTATTGTCATCAATACTTTGATAACGATGATTGATAAAATCATCTGACAAACTTTTTAATCTATCTCTCAACTCTTTTTTAGTTCCTACTGCTCTTGCATGATTATATGCATTCAACCAAGGATTATTACTCACTTCTGTAGTTATTTTTGCTTTGACGTCATTATACGCTTCTCTTATCTTAGAGGCATGCGTTATACCAGAAGTAGTTATCAATCCAGATTTACTTTCCATAAACCAAAGATCATCTTCTATAGAATACAATCCATCGAATCCCTTTTTCAAAGAATTTTCCTCAAGATTAAAAAATAAACACTCTTGTTTATAGCCTTTATATTTTAAATATAAATGTATAAAAAACTCCGCTATAGAGCCTATTATTTTGTTTTGATCTCCCCATCTTTCTATGCGGCCTTTTAAATCCAATTTTATGGTTGATAGATCTCCGTCTTCTCCAATACATATTTGATGAATATTTTCATCAATAAACTGTTTCAATTCCTCTGTAATAGTTTCAATATCAATTACACTTATTTCAATTTTATCGTCCACTGTTTGTGTAACATTAAATACCATTATTTCAAATTCCTTTAAACAATTTAGTAATATTGCTCAATGTATTGATATACCTTATCTAAGACGTCTTTATCTTTTATTTTATATTTTATCCAGATGATACTACGTAAGGCTTTTTTGATCTCTTGTTTTCCGGTTGTTGTATCCTGCCAATCTGGAAAACGCACATATTTCACAATATCATCCATATTATTAATAATCCGTTCCACATTATCTTCGAAAAAATCTAAACCTCAAATATTCTGCCCATTAGTAGGAATCCCTTAATGATGCCCCCATAAGAGAATGAAACTTATTCAATTTCATTCATCTCTTCAAATAGATACGGAGCTACAGAGATTTCCTTTTGTTTTTCAACTTTTCTTTTAAATGCCTCTATATTTTTACTAATCTCCATAAGAGCTGAAACCCTACCAATCTGTAAAATAAGGATATTTCTTCCCTCTTCAGTTAACCACCTATGAAACTGAGCAATTCTTTTTCCATCTTTTTTTATATTCTTCTTATTAAGTTCTTCTTTTATATATCCGTGTTCTATTGGCTCATACACATATTTATTTATAAAGTTTCCATAATACATCGGCCTTTTACGAGAAATAGTGATTCCGTTATTATAAAGACGATCTAGTTCAGCAAAAAAAGCATCCGGAAATGTTTTAATCCATTTTTGTAAACCTTCTTCAATATATTTTGCTAACAATATCCTTAATGCATCGTGTTTTCTGTCATATTGGTAACCCGTTGCTTCGTCAATTAATGCATCTATACCAACTTGAGCAAAAGCCATTAATAGAATTTCAGATTTCTCTGCAAGTTTCTTTTGTGAAGCTGTTAATTGGTTGTCTCTACGTGCATTGAGATAAACTTCACACATTTTAGGTAATATACTAGCCAAATAACCTGTTTTTTCTATAGACCCATCAATATATGTGATTGGGGTGGCTTTCTCAATAACTTCTGAAGTTATATATTTTTCTAAGTTTTTTGCGGCCAAAAATGGAGGTATTTTTGTTCCTTCAATTTCGAGCCTTGAATTCATACCTTTTCTAGTTCGATCAAAAGCATTAAATATAGATGTTGCGGTTAAAACTCTCCGACCATCATCTAATACAGCACAATCTATTTCCACATCGCCAATAGGAAGCACTCCAGTATATAGAGTCTTAGGAAAATTGCTTTCATTAGTAGCACTTTTTTGCCATCTTGATTGTGCCGCTTTTACTGCTATCTCTCTACGTTGTTCTGATGATAATTTTTTTGCTCTAACCTTACCACCTTTAATTTGATTTACATTCATATTTATACCTCTTTTTTATGCTTGCTGATATTTTTTATATTGCATGCTTGCTATAGAGTCAAGAATTTTTCTTTTAACTAATTTAATGATTGTGTTTTCAATAATCGCCAGTATAATTTCAATATATTAGTAAAAACAACATAGGAAATAGCTATGACTGAGGCAGAAAAAAGAGAAATACTAGCAAAAGCAAAGGATTTTTTTAGAGAGAAAATTGTTGATAATCATAAAAGGAATACAGAAAGATTAGGTAAATTATCGGCTTTTCAACCGAATCCTTTTTTAGAAAAATATCTAGCAAACTTTGCTTTTGGTAATTGTAACGCTTCTAGCATAGCAAAGGCTCTAATATATCCTAGGGTTTTAGGAACATCAATAAATACTACATTCGGTACACAAATGCAGGCTTTTTGCAAAGATGTGCTTAGTGGTTTTGCATCCACTACTCCTGGTATAGATATTGAATTTATTGACCAAATAGATAATCGCCGCAAATATTGCCAAATAAAAGCTGGGCCTAACACCATTAATAATGATGATATTACAACTATTAAAAATCATTTTGAATCTATTCGTCGTATAGCCCGCACCAATGGTTTACGCGAATTTAATGCTGATATTGATTGTATTGTTGGTGTTTTTTATGGAAAAAGTGATGATTTATCACAAATGTATCGGACAATTGATCGTTCGCATCCAGTATATGTCGGCAAAGATTTTTGGCACCATTTAACCGGGGATCCCAGCTTTTATGATGAATTAATAAATGAAATTGCGTCTATTGCAACAGAGGTCGATGGAACCGAATTATTAAATAATGCAATTAGGCAGCTATCTACAGAAATAGAAGAAAAATATAATCAATAACGATATTTTAACTTATCTACAGCTATCCTAATAACCCTTGCATATATGCAAGGGTTATTTTATTGTTCCTTTATTGAATCAAGGAGTGTCTTATGCAGTTATCTATTCATGAAGTTAGCCAAAAACTTAATCTTTCAATCGATACAATCAGAAGATGGGAGAAAAAAGGCCTGATAAAAGCAGAAAGATCGGATAAAAACCATAGAATCTTTGATGAAGATGAAGTAAAAGTACTTCTAAAAAAATTAAACGACAAATCTGAAGCAGAATTTAAAGTATTAAAAAATGAAATACCCTCATCTTATACAGCAATAGAGTTGTTTGCCGGTGCAGGAGGGACAGCTCTAGGCTTCGAAAATGCTGGAATACACCATGTACTTCTAAATGAATTTGATAAAAACTGCGTAGAAACCTTAAGAAATAACTTCCCTAAAGGCACAAATATTGTTCATGCTGATATACATAATGTCGATTTTTCATCTTGGAAAGGTAAAGTTGATATCGTGCAAGCTGGTTTCCCTTGCCAAGCCTTTAGTTATGCGGGAAAAAGCATGGGGTTTGAAGACACACGAGGAACACTATTTTTTGAATTTGCAAGATGTGTTAAAGAAACAATGCCAAAGATTGCTGTTGGAGAAAATGTCAAAGGATTATTAAAACATGATAATGGCAGAACTCTTCAAACTATGATAAATACGCTAACAGAACTTGGTTATAATGTAAGATATAAGCTGTTAAGAGCGCAATATCTTGATGTTCCACAAAAAAGAGAACGTTTAATTATAATAGGAATTAGAAAAGATTTAGATTTACCTTTCATTTTCCCTAAAGAAAAAAATTATACAGTCTCTTTAAGAGCTGCATTGAAAAATTGCCCAAAATCAGAAGGGCAAAGCTATCCAAAAAGAAAAGCTGAGATTCTTTCTCAGGTTCCAGAAGGTGGATATTGGAGAGATCTTCCAATAGAGTTACAAAAAGAATATATGAAAGGAAGTTTTTACCTTTCTGGAGGAAAAACTGGTATGGCAAGACGCCTTTCTTGGGATGAGCCAAGCCTAACCTTGACCTGTGCTCCTGCACAAAAACAAACAGAAAGATGTCATCCTGAAGAAACTCGACCATTAACTATTAGGGAATACGCCAGAATCCAGACATTCCCGGACACTTGGGAATTTAAGGGATCTATGGGAGCTCAATACAAACAAATAGGGAATGCTGTACCAGTAAATTTAAGTTATCACATTGGCCGCTGTTTGATTGCTATGCTTGATAAAAACTATGATATTGAAGATGCTGTTATTGAAGATAATACAAGCCATTTATCTAAAGCTGCATAACTTTAAATATACAGATGCTTATGTGCAAAGAGATAATTATCTACAAGTTAAAAAATATATTAATAAAGTAAGAAATATAGATCTTAATGCTTAAGCATCCAGAAAATAATAGAAAAATACTTGAGTTATTTCAAAACTTCAATAAATTTGGATAAGGTATGAATTTGTTCATCCGAAAGGTGCCTAATATTTGCAATCAACAAGGACTCTTCAGCTGCACGTTTGGGGCTAATGTTGTCATCAACATTATCATCTAAAATCATGCTTAATCGGCAATTAAGAGCTTTTGTTATATCGACCAAGGTCTCAAAATGTGGATAATTGACACCTCTTTCTATGTTTGATATAGCCTCAACAGAAACATCACATCGCTCAGCTAAAACTTCTTGTGTCATTTTAGCCGCTTGTCTAATAGCCTTAATTCTTAACCCGATCTTTTTCTTCATGTTTTACCCCATAATTAGAAGTTTAGCTTAAAGTTTTTGCTTGAAAGCGGAGTAAAACTTGTATAATTTTTATGTAATAGAAGTTTTACTTAATAAAATAAAAATCTATAGGCTAACATAATGAAAAATCGAGCAATATCTGAAAAATTTTTTTATGAGTTTAAAAGCGGAAAGTATCAAAACATCCTACAAACTGTAAAGCAAGACGATGATTTAATTATGTGCCTGCGAGGTGATTATATTACCATATATTATAAGAGTATGCGTATATTGGAAATATCCGAAAATGGCGAATATGATGTTGATAAAAACTACGGCATTATTCCTCCAAACGATAATACAAATTGGATAGAATATTTCAAAAATGCAAAATTTGCCTTGAGTTCCTACAATAAAACTAAACAAATTAATAAACTTGAAAAGGAAGTTCAACAAGCGATTGTTAAAGAAAACAACACAAGCTCTATCTGCAATGAAACCGATTACTTTATTATTGATATAGAATATACTCAGTCGGAATTTGATGGTAGATTTGATGCATTAGCTGTCTATTGGCCTAAAAACAAACGCAAAAACGGCCATGACCTACAACTAGCGTTCATTGAAGTTAAAGCCGGCAATAATGCTATTGGAGGGACTTCCGGTATTGTAAAGCATTATGAATCGGTTATTGAATTTTTGAATAATCTTACCAAGAATAATGAAAAAGAACAATTTATCCAAGATATTGAAAAAGTGATAGCTCAACAGCGAGACTTGGGATTATGGAATATTCCTCATAATAAACACGAAATAACTTTGTCTCGCTCAACCAAGCCTCAATTAATTTTTATTCTTGCCAACTATAATCAAAACTCAACAGTATTACGCAATGAATTAAATCTTTTTCCCAGTATTAACAAGAAATATAGTAATGAGCTTCCTTTTGAATTGAAATTTGCTACGTCATCTTTTGTCGGATATGGCTTATATAGTAACGGAATGATTACTATAGATAATATATTAGATAAAAAATAAGGAACTAAAATGAAGGCATGTATTAGAAGAGGAGCAAACCAAATCGGAGGATCTGCTGTTGAAATTATAGCAGATAATCAACAAAGGTTGATTATAGATATTGGGTTACCTCTTGATGCAGAGGAAAATACTCAAGACCTTCTTCCTCAAATTGACGGTCTTAAACATAAGACACCTGATTTGCTAGGTATCTTAATATCTCATCCCCATCAAGATCATTATGCCTTAGGATTACATATTGATAAAGACATCCCTGTTTTTATGAGCCATGCGACATCAAAAATAATGGAAGTTGCCACACAGCATAATATTCCTGACGCATTTGTCTTTAGCAATATCAATATCTTTGAAAATCAAAAAAGTTTTAAAATCGGGAGCTTCAACATTACACCCTATTTGGTTGATCATTCGGCCTATGAGGCTTATGCTTTTTTAATTGAAGCTGACGGCAAACGTTTGTTTTACAGCGGAGATTTTCGTGCACATGGTCGAAAATCCAAATTATTTGAATCATTCATTAAAAATCCTCCGCAACATATAGATACATTATTAATGGAAGGCTCTTGTTTAGGACGAGATAAATCCGAGCAATACGAAAGTGAAACCGAGTTGGAAGAAAAGTTTTTTGATATATTTAAACAAACAAGGGGGATAAGCCTTATTCAAACATCTTCGCAAAACATTGATAGAATTGTTACCATCTACCGAGCATGCAAAAAAAGTAACCGCACATTGGTAATGTCTGGGTATACAGGACATATTCTGCAATGTTTAGAAAATTCACATTTACCAAATTTTACATGGCCGGATGTTAAAAAAATGA
Organism: uncultured Alphaproteobacteria bacterium; assembly: GCA_944391505.1. GTDB lineage: Bacteria > Pseudomonadota > Alphaproteobacteria > RF32 > CAG-239 > Scatacola_A. The sequence goes on from CALXTV010000001.1 coordinate 60,401, forward strand.
GCCAATCAGTTACAAGAAAACATGAAATATCTGTTGAAATGATAGAAAAGTCTCCCGATAAATACACAATCCTTTTGGGCGGCCAGATATTTAATATGCTAAAAAACAGTTTCCTTTTAAATAATGAAGCTTCATTTATTTATTCCATGTGGGATGGTTATAAAGAACTATATAAAGAGCGACTGGAACTAATTCAAAATAAAGGGGTTAATATGTTTGATATTCACACCTCAGGACATGCAGATATTCCAAGTCTTCAAAAATTTGCATCAGCTCTTAATCCTCATCAATTGGTTCCGATTCATACTTTTCTCCCACAAGAGTTCAAAAAGCTATTCAATAATGTAGTTATTTATGAAGATAATCAAATATTTACAATATAAGGACAAAGTAAATGGATTTAAAAAACAACTTAGAACTTATAATCGGTGGTATTGCATCTACTGTCGCCATGGCCGCAATTATTTTTAGATTTGTCTTTTTTGAAATAGATTTAAGCACAACAGCTGATTTTATAAAAGACTTTTCAGAAATTATTGTATCGGTTTTAGTCTTTTTTGTTGCCGTTAAAAGTATCTTAAGCCAGAGTAAAAAAAAGGAAACTTTCAAAAAAGTTTTTGATGAAGAGCTTCAAGCATGGATGCAACGCAATCGCCCACTGATTTCTAAAGAGAACCGTTTTCAGGTTGAAAATGCTGACAGATATTTTATTTTGTCGGATCATGATCACATTTTTGATATTGGAGAAGATTTTCAAGACGACAAAAAGTATCAAAAAGGTGTGTTTGTTCAACTTCCCCACACATTTACAACTAATGATAAAATTATTTTCTTTATGAACAAAAGTACATTTATGGCACGAGCCAAGGCTAAAGACAGTAATGTAGAGGCAGAAATAGATAAACTCATATATCGAACAGCAAATTGTATTAGTGCCAAATTTGGTAAAGAATTATTTGAGGCAAGTGGAGATCCCAAACATCATCAAATCCATGTTAAAATAAAGACCCGAGATCTTGATACACCTGAAGATGCTCGAACAATAATAAAAATGCTTGATTATGTAATGATTTTATACTTAGCAGCAGCTTAAACTTCAACTCAAACCGAAAGGAAAAAGACATGAGAAATTTTAAAATAGAAAGAACCGGAGTCGTTCGAGATGAAAGAGGAATGAAAGTTGGTACGGTTCAAAGAAATACCCTAAGAGATGCTAGAGGATCCCGCCTCGCAGAAATATCTGGAGATAGAATCAAGGATAGTCGAGGTTTAACTTTAGGAGAAATTAGCGGCTCAAGAATAAAAACGAGACGAGGAAATACAGTTATGGAAATTGATAAAATTCCTCTTGATTACGAAATGCCAGTTTCTCCGGCAATGGCCGCAGCAATCATGCATTTTTTTATCAAACCGATTTTTGATTAAAATTTCAGCTTAGTTATAATTGAAAATGCCGAGTACTTACTCGGCATTTTTTGTTATACAATGGAAAACAACGTATATAATATACATAAATACACTTAAATAAAAGTATTGACATTTATAATATACTTTGATATACATAAGCACATAAGAAGGTAAGGAGGGCTCTATGGCATTTGAAAAATTTATTATCCAAACCAAAAAAAACTTCCCAACTGCATCAATTTCAACGCTCGGAAGACTTAGCCTGAATGAGGCTGCAATCTCTGCTTTTGGCTTACAAACAAAAAACTTTGCAGAACTTTTTTACGATTCGGAAAAGGCGCTTATTGGCATAAAATTTTTGAATTCAGAGACAGAAAACAGTCTAAAAGTCCAAAGACGTGACAACTCCGGTATGTTTTTATCGGTTAAAAGCTTCTTCAAAGCCTATCAGATTGACTACTCAACTACATATTTTTGTGAAGTATCACAAGATGAAAAGGATAAAGACTTTTTGATAATAAACTTAAACACCAAGACAGAAAGGAGATAGACCAATGAACTGTTGACAATAAAAAAAAGAGGTTAAGAAACCGCTATTTCCCAACCTCAGAAGAAATGTTAAAAATTAACATCTCCAATCAAGAGTTATCTTAACATTTCTCCGAATAAAATCAATCTTTTTTTACTTATACCATTTGCGGTTTAGGTACAAATTCATTTTTTCAATAAGAAAGGAGAAAGTTAATGGACAATTCATTAATTATTGAAAATATAAACCTTACTTCGTTAAAAACATATCATAACAATGCCAAAGTACATAATGAAGAGCAGCTTCAAGCCTTAGCTTCGTCAATTAAACAATTTGGCTTTAATTCCCCCATTTTGATTGATGAGAAAAACGAAATCATTGCCGGGCATGGCCGATTAGAAGCTGCCAAAATTGTCGGATTGACAGAAGTTCCTGCCATCAGGCTAACTCATTTGTCTGAAGTTCAAAAACGTGCATACCGTCTTGCTGATAACAAAATTGCTGAAAAAGGCGGATGGAATGAAGACATTCTCAAACTTGAACTTTCTGAGTTAGAAAGCATGTGTAATGATTTTGACATAACGATCACCGGTTTTAGTTCTGTCGAGTTAGATGTGTTGCTTGATGATACCGGCAATTCACATAAAATTGATAAGCAGCTTAACACTGATCCTTTTGTTCCTGAAAATGAAATAATTACGCAGCCAGGAGATATTTGGCACCTTGGCAATCATCGGATTATCTGCGGCAATTCTCAAGATGAAGAAACCTTCTCAAAATTGATGCAAACTCAAAAAGCAAAGATGGTTTTGCAAGATCCTCCTTTTAATGTTGCCATTAACGGACATGTTTGCGGAAGCGGCAAAACCAAGCATAAAGAATTTGCTTTTGCCTCTGGTGAAATGACTGATGATCAATTTATCAAATTTTTAGAAACAAACTTCAGACTTTGCGCCTCTTTTTCACAAGAAGGCTCTCTTCACTATAACTTTATGGACTGGCGACATATTCTTCATATATCGGTTGCAGGAAAAAATGTTTTTGACTCATTGATTAACCTTTGTGTGTGGAACAAAGGAACTGGCGGCATGGGAAGTCTATTCCGTTCAGGATATGAACTGTGTTTTATTTTCAAAAAAGGAAATAAAAGTCACACTAATAATGTTGAGCTTGGCAAAAATGGTCGCTACCGAACAAATGTTTGGAATTATCCCGGAGTAAATAGTTTTGGTCGTCATCGACAAGACTTAAAAATGCATCCGACAGTAAAACCCGTAGAAATGCTTTATGATGCTATTTTAGATGTAACCAAGCGTGGTGATTTAGTTTTAGATTCGTTTTTAGGTTCTGGCTCAAGTTTAATTGCTGCCGAGAAAGCACACAGGATCTGCTATGGCATTGAATGCGAGATGCTTTATATCGATACCACAATCAGACGTTTTCAAAATATCTTCAAGATTGATGCTGTCCGTGAAAAAGACGGTAAGACATACAATCAATTATTGGAAGAACTAAAATCAGGAGACACTCATGACTAATAAGACTTATGATGTTGGCTATTGCAATCCACCACAACATTCCCGCTTTCAGAAAGGGAAAAGCGGCAATCCTTCGGGGCGCCCTAAGTACAGCCGAAATACGTATAAGCTATTGGAAGATATTTTGGAGCAGAAGGTTTCAATCGTCCAAGATGGTAAGCAAATCAAAATTTCAAAAAAGGTAGCGATTCTTTTGCAGGCAGTCAATTCTGCGGTTAAAGGCGATACAAAAGCCATCCGCGATTTATTTCCTCATTTGTTGGCTGTCGATGCCAGACAAGAAGAGAAAGAACAAAAAAGAGCTTCACTTAAAGCTGATGATTTAAGCATAATTAATAATTTTTTGCAAAATAAGGAGACCGAAAATGGTGAACTTTAATCTAAACAAAACAAAATCAATACTTTTTTTAGAACAAATAAGTCACAATGCTTCTTCTCCGAAGCAACTACTGCAAAATCTTGCAAAAGATTTCCGGTCGTTGAGTTCAGAAGAACAAAAAGATTTTCAGCAATTATTGCTTGATATGCTTGATAAAACTTGCAGTTTGAAAAAGATAAAAATTGCTCAGGATGCCGAAAGTAAAGTAAAAAGACCTGAATTTCCTAAAGACATTTTTGAAAAATTGCTTTGGGAATTACAAGACAAACCATCTGAATATATTGAACCTCGGCTGGAGATGATGCGAGCTTGTCTTTCTTTTCCATCGGGCAAACAATCTAAAACAGCATCAAGCGCCATTCAAGAAATGAAGTTGAGCTTATCTCACAAAGGTTTTTCATTAGCTAAAAAACGCAACGTCTTCTTAAGATGTTTGTACGAAACATTTTTACTTCAGGAGCTGTACAATGATATCGATGAATAACCAAGACTTGCTTAAGGCCATTTTACGTTCAGATCTAAAATCATTTGTCACAAAAGTGTTTTTTGATGTATCACCCTCGGCTCAATATCTTGATAATTGGCATATTGATCTTATTTGCCAAGAATTAGCACAAATGATAAATGGTCAAGAAACGCGTTTAATAATTAACATTCCACCACGATATTTAAAATCCATAATCTGTTCGGTTGCGCTTCCGGCTTTTATTTTAGGACATAATCCGCAAAGCTCTATTATCTGCGTAAGTTATTCGGATGATTTGGCGGCAAAACATGCTAATGATTGTCGCAGAATAATTACCTCACAATGGTATCAAGAGCTATTTCCCGAAACAGTGTTAAGCAGCAATAAAAAATCAACATCAGATTTTGAAACTACTAAAGGAGGTGGAAGATTTTCTACCTCCATAAACGGCACATTAACCGGACGAGGAGCTGATTGGATTATAATTGACGACCCCATAAAACCGACAGATGCAATGTCAGATAATATCAGAGATAAAGTTAACGACTGGTACCGATCAACACTATATTCCCGTCTCAACAATAAAGTTGAAGGAAAAATCATTCTGATTATGCAGCGCTTACATGAAAATGACATGACCGGATTTTTGCTTGAAAGCGATAAAAAGTTTAAACTCATCAAACTCCCCGTCATTGCGGAAGAAGACGAAACATGGATTTTAAAAAATCAATTTACACAAACAACGCTTACAATCGAGCGACATCCTGGAGATCTTTTGCATCCACAGAGAGAAAACCTTGAAACGATTAAAGAATTGCAAGATTCTTTAGGCGAATTTGCCTTTGCAGGGCAATACCAACAAAATCCCGTTCCCCAAAGTGGTGGAATGGTAAAAAAGGACTGGATGTACTTTTATAATGAGCTGCCAGCATTAAAGCAAATCATTTTGTCTTGGGATACGGCAAGTAAAGATGGCTTTGACAATGCATATTCTGCATACGTCTTACTTGGTGTTGATTACAACCGCAAATATTATTTGATAGAAGCTAATCGCTATCGGCTCAATTTTCCAGAACTAGTAAAAACAGTAGATAGAATGAATGATCAATGTATTGATTTATTTAAGCAAAAGCCGGATATCCTTATTGAAGATGCCACATCCGGGACACAACTTATCCAAGTTTTAAGAGGAGAATATGGTCTATCTCCACATGCAATCAGAGCCGAGCAAGACAAAATTTCACGTATGCAAGCGGTATCTCTAGCAATAGAGCAACAAAGACTGTTATTTCCTAATCAAGCCGGAATATGGTATCAAACTTTTGAAAAAGAGCTTTTAACATTTCCAAAATCAAGATTTAAGGATCAATGTGATGCCTTGAGTCAAGCAGTGTGCTTTTTATCTTCAGAGATACAAAATCCGCAAATCAAACCATATATAGCCACCGGCAATCATTTTTACACTAGTGGACATCGATCAACCTATAAAGTACATCCTATGCGAGATCCAAGGAAACTAAGACATTAATAAAACTTGACTTAAGACAATGAAAGAGCCTTCATGCAACAATATGGAGGCTCTTAATGTATAAAAAACCGCCTATAGCACACCAATTTCAAAAAGGAAAATCTGGAAATCCGAATGGTCGACCCAAAATCTCCGATTCGGCACTATTTGATTTGACTTCCTTGTTTTTGCAAGCGTTACTGTTAGCAAGGAACAAAGATAAAAGTTCCCGAGACAAATTAAGCAAAATAAGGGAGATTTTGTATGAAAAGGAAAATTCATCTACCCAAAAACATCGAAGAGCTAAAAAAATTATCACAAAAAAAGCAGGCTGAGCTTTGGGAGCGTTATGTAAACAGCCCTTACAATCACCAGCTTAGAGCATTGTGGTATTATATTGCTTGCGAAAATGCCAATCTTAAGATTGAACGCAAACACCTAATTAAGTTAGAAAAATATGCTGAAAACCCTGATGAATGTATGATTAAGGTATACAAAACCAAATATAACCTTCATCCGGGAACAGAAATTACTAAAACCTTCCGCAACCATCAATACAAAGTTATTATAAATGAAGCAAATGATTTTATTTTTGAGGGCAAACATTATAAAACTCTATCGGCGGTTGCCAAAGAAATATGTGGAATAAAAGTATCAGGCTATGACTTCTTTGGCTTAAACAACAAACGAGCATTAAAGGAGGCAACACATGACTAGAATAAATTGTGCCGTCTATGTTCGTAAATCTACCGAAAAAGGATTGGAGCTTGAGTTTAATTCATTGCATAATCAAGAAGAAGCATGCCGAAGCTATATATTATCACAAGCCTTTAACAACTGGGAATATTTCAAAACTTATACCGACGGCGGCATTTCCGGTGGCACTATGGAACGTCCGGCCTTAAAACAAATGCTTGAAGATATTCGACATGGATTAATACAGACAGTGGTGGTTTATAAAGTCGACCGTTTATCCCGCTCAATTATGGACTTCCATAATATGATGAAAGAATTTGATAAATATGGTTGCAGCTTTGTTTCAATTACTCAAGCCTTTGACACGTCGACTTCCATGGGCAAGCTAACGCTAAACATGCTGCTATCATTTGCTCAATTTGAGCGAGAGGTGTCTTCGGAACGTGTCCGTGATAAAATCCGTGCCAGTAAAGCCAAAGGCCTATGGACTGGAGGAATACCTAAACTAGGTTATGATATTATAGATAAAAAACTGGTCATTAATCCCGTCGAAGCCGAACAGGTGCATAGCATTTTTGAAGACTATCTGCAATGTAGCTCGCTGGCGGAGCTTGAGAAATTTGCTGAAATAAAAGGTTTCAAACATAAAAGCTGGATAACCAACAAGGGGGAACAGAGAGGCGGAAAACCTTTTAAAATATCCGCGCTCCACCGCTTGCTGCATGAAAAATTATACCTCGGCATGATTGAGAACAAACGCACCGGACAAGCATTTAAAGGACAGCATGAAGCTATCATATCAAAAGATCTGTGGGAAAAGGTACAAAACAAGCTCAAAGAAAATGACAACAGCTCTAATCATACAAGGAACAGAAACAATAATCTGCTGACTGGAAAACTGTTTGATGCTAACGGCACAATTTTTACCAATCAGGCCAACAGTAAAAAGAAAGCTACCAAACGACATTACTATTCTATTAAGGGTTTGTTCCTACCCACGGAGCAAATTGATAAGCTCGCTAAAGATGCCATTATTGAGATTCTTAACGGCAATCTCAATGGCTTAAACAAAGACAGCGCAATGGCTTTAAAACTGATAAACTTCAACGATATGGACTATTTCGCGCAACGCAATTTTATCCGCAACTTCATCAATAAAATCATCTATCAAAAAGATCTCTTAACCTTCTTCTTTAATACCGATCCGATAATCCTCTCGGCCTATACCGGCGATTCGCTGAATGAAAGCAACAACCCGCTGGAAGTTATTGCTGATAATACCAACAACCAAATCATCTATGAAAAACAGGTCATCATCAACCGAGGGCTGTCAAGCAATGTCTACAACGCCGGAAAGGTCGGACTGATGAGCATCAATGACAACAACCGCCTGATCGTCAGAGCCTTTGCCTATGCATGGAAATTTAAGAAACTATATGAAAAAGGCATCCGGATGGAAGACATCATGAAACAGGAGAAAATGACCAAGCGTACAATTTACAAATATCTCAACCTTGCTTATCTCTCGCCAAGAATAGTCAATCAACTTCTCTCCGGAACACTAACCATCAATCTGCAAACTCTTTTCGATATCGCCTCTAAAAACCTAAGCTTTGAAGAACAGGAAAAAGAAATATTTCAGTGATTAAGTTTATACAAAACTATCTTATTTATAATATAAAAAATTTCCCAAGATAAATCATTATAAAGCATCAAAAGTGTGTCATTTTCGTAGAATGGATAAAAAATACCTTCTTTTTCAAATCCCAAAGAAAATACATCAGCATGCATCAATAAGTTTCTTATTTTTCTTACACTCAAATTTTCATTATTAAGAAAATCAAATTCCTTTCCATCTATAATATTTTGGGTAAACAATGTTTGTAGAACATTGTAAAACTTCATATCATAATTCTCAATAACTGATTTCGATACATTTTCAAATACATTAAATAAAACATTTAAGCAAGCTATTCCTTGACCTTCTTTATACAGAATTTCACACGTTTGTAAAGATTGAGCGTAATAGTGAGAATATTGCCAAACATTATCTATTATAGCATTTTTATCTACTCCTTGCATATTTTCCTCTCAAGTGACTCTCCCAAAATCGGCAATGTATGTAACTGCCGGAAATTTTGCACTTTCCAACATAAAACGAGCTTACCATAGTCATTTCGGCAAAGTCAACCGCCGACAAAGCCAGCGTTTCCGCCGGATACGAAAAAAGACGCTGTTATCCAGCGTCTTTTTAATCAAAATGGCGGAGAGATAGGGATTACTCTGCGCTAAAGCTTGAGTTGCACAGGCACTCATCGGCTTTCCAAGCCGACCGGCGTACTCCCGTCCGCCTTTCGCTGGTAGTCGAACCCTATCTCTAGGGTTCAAATCCAACCTTCCTCATCATTTACAACAAAACCCGCACAAGGCGGGCTTTGTTGTAAATGGCGGAGAGATAGGGATTCGAACCCTAGGTACCCCGATAGGAGTACAATTGATTTCGAGTCAACCGCATTCGACCACTCTGCCATCTCTCCACAGTCGACTACACCTTAATAAAATCAAATCAAATAATTTGCAAGTCAAATTTCACGGTTTTGAAATTTTTTTGGCCTCAATGCACAAATTCAATCAAACACCTTAACCCGCATATCCAAAGGCAAATAAGTTTTGGCCTCTGCCGCGGCACCGATGCTGCCAAACGGCATCTGAGCCCTCAGCCGCCAACTTTTCGGCAACAACCATTCTTCGCGAACTTTATCATCAATCAACGGATTATAATGCTGCAAACTGGCGCCGACATTTTGTTCAGCCAATGCCGTCCAGACCATATATTGCAAAATGCCGTTTGCCTGTTCGGCCCAAACCGGAAAATTATCGGCATATAACGGGAATTTTGCCTGTAAATCCGCCGTTATCTGATCATCAATAAAAAACAAAACCGTTCCGTAACCGGCCGCAAACGAATTCATTTTCTCCTCCGTTTTGCCAAAGGCCTCTGCCGGAACTTTCGTTTTCAACACATCTTTAACAATATTCCAGAGTTTATGATGATTTTCGCCCAAAAGAACAACAACCCGTCCCGACTGAGAATTAAACGCCGTCGGACAATTCTTAACCATATTCTCAACCAGTCGGACAATCTCTCCGTCCGCCAAAACTTTATTTTTTCCCAAATTATAAATCGACCGGCGTTTTTCAGCCAAATGCAGAAATTTTTCTTCCATAACCGCCTCCCTAAACAACTCGTTTTTTCATATTTAATTATTAATTCTTATGCCTTCAAGCATTTGATATTCAAACAAAGCAAAGTTGTCCGTCATTCCGCTCACATGGTCAACGATAAGATGAACCCTGAGCCACCATTCCAGAACATCGGCACCATATTTTTCAACGGCCCGGACATCATTCAGCCAGTCCTGAAGCTGATATTGATAGCTCTGAATACATCTTTTGGACAACCGGTTAAACAAATGCTTTTCATACGCAAGCCCTTTAACCGTTTTTCCTTCAACAAAAGACGCGAAATCTTCCCGCGACAGTCTCAACAGACGCGAAAAATATCTGTTAAGCAAACCGGTAATAACCGAAAATCCGGAAAGTTCTATACTTTCCGCTTCTTCCGACTGATAAATATACTTGGCGGAAAAAGTTTTAATCACATCCAAAACACGTCCAATCGGCATATCTTTGGTAATCAGCTCATCTGCCGTTCCGCTGCAAAACTCCTCGTATCTGGCAACAAATTCCGCTGCCGCAGCGTCCACCGCTTTGTGACTGATATCAATGCAGACACCCGCACCAAAACCTTTATCTTTATCTTTTTCTGCTCGTAAACCGGCAACCGGAATTTCTTCATTACCATAACGCTCTTGCCAAATGTGCTGAAATGATGCCAAAAATTCTTCCGGCGAAACAATTTTCTTTTTTACGGCATCGGACACATCGCTCAAACAATACGATATATCGTCTGCTGCTTCCATAATATATGTCAGCGGATAACGCCGTCCTTTTTCCCAACCGGCCAACTTGCAGGCCTTTTCAATCAAAGGCTCTTCCGTCTTAAAATAACCGGCCTTTTTCTTAATTTTCTGCCCGCCGGTCGGCTCTCCCGGTGCCCGGGCATATTTAACCGCGGCCAACAACGAAGGAATAGTCAAATTCAGTGCAAATTCATCTTTTTCGCAATGCAGCCGGCTGATAATTCTGATTCCTTGGGGATTCCCGTCAAATTCATAAAAATCCGCCAGTAACGGTGTCGCTTTCTTCACATCAATACAAGCTTCTCCGGCATATATCGGCAGCAAATCCTTTGCCCATTTAATCAAAGCGGCTTCACCGAAGTGCCCGAACGGCGGATTGCCGATATCGTGCATCAGACAGGCGTTTTCAACAACCGCCGGAATTTCGACGGCGTTTTCCGCGCTTATTTTTCCGTCGGCCCATAACTGCCGTGCTATCCGGCTGGCCAGAATTTTTCCGACATCGGCCACTTCAAGCGAATGAGACAGCCGAGAACGCACGCTTGAATTAAGTTCCAAAGAAAAAACCTGTGCCTTTTGCTGCAACCGCCGAAAAGACGATGAATAAATTATCCGCGATTTATCGCTGAAAAACTCTTCCAACGGAACACGGCCGCAGATATCCGACTTCCTGAGCCTTACCGGTATCAATATCCGGTCAAACAAATTTTCTGTCATTAACTTTCTCTCATTTTTATAACCTGATTATTAATTTATAACAGAAAAATAAAATCTGATAACAATTAATTGGCAGTTTTTCGCCCTTTCAAGCGCCCGGCGATAAAATATTTATAAAACGAGTGACCACAGCGAGTTGGTAAATGTCAATGAACCTGCGAGCCAGACAGAGATTTGAAAAATCCCTTTGCTTTAAAGCATAAAAAGGCCTTGTTTTTACAAGGCCTTGAAAATGGAGCGGGCAAAGGGATTTGAACCCTCGACATCAACCTTGGCAAGGTTGCGCTCTACCCCTGAGCTATACCCGCATTTTGTAGAACGAAATATTAATTATCATATCCGAAGAAAAATGCAAGCCCTAATTTCAATTTTTTTTCATTTTTTCACAACAGCGGGGTTAAACACCTAAATAACCTCATATTTCCTGGCATAAAAAAACAAAAAAACCATTCCGGCCAAACGACACAGCCAGATAGCCGCCCGACTGCCGCGAAACCGCATGCCGTTGGCACCGTGATTAACAAACAAAAACTCCGCCAATGCCCAAAATGACGTTATCAACAGCGGAATATAAAACATATAAAAGGAAATCAAGGTCAAAAAAAGCTGTATACCGCCGCGTTTATAATATCCGGCATAGAAATTATGCAACCCGATAACACCGGTAAAATACGCCAGCAACAGATAGATCAGACCGTTTCTGCTGCGCGCCTCCTCTTTCCGGTCACTCACCAGCCGCCGCGTCATTTGGCGATAATAGGTTTTGTATTGTTCCTCGCTTAAAATTCCCCGCGCCCGCAGTGCTTTAAGTTCTTCCAGATTCTCAAAATCCATTTCCGGTTCCTCTTTTTCTCCAGCATAAACTCTCCGGATTAATATTTTATAAAAAAAGAGCCCTTAACTAAGGACTCTTTTTTCGGACTTACCTTTTGCCGGATTTTAGAAACCCATGCCGCCCATACCGCCGGGCATAGCCGCGCCGCCGGCTTCACCGCAGTGACATTCTTTTTGCGGAGCCTCGGTAACCATAGCCTCGGTCGTAATCAGCAGACCGCCGACCGAAGCGGCATCCTGCAAAGCCGTACGAACGACCTTGGTCGGGTCGATAATACCGGCTTTGACCATATCGGTATATTCACCGGTTTGAGCATTGTAACCATAGTTGGTATCCGTGCTTTCCAGCAGCTTTCCGGCAACAACCGCGCCATCAACACCAGAGTTTTCAACAATCTGACGTATCGGCGCCTGTGTGGCCTTGCGGATAATCTCAATACCGACTTTCTGATCCTGATTTGCCGGAACCAGTGTATCCAGCGCTTTGCCGGCATACAACAGAGCTACACCGCCGCCGGCAACAACGCCTTCTTTAACCGCGGCACGCGTCGCATGCAGAGCATCGTCAATACGGTCTTTCTTTTCCTTAACCTCAACTTCGGAAGCACCACCGACTTTAATAACCGCGACACCGCCGGAAAGTTTGGCCAGTCTTTCCTGAAGTTTTTCACGATCATAATCCGAGGTTGTTTCTTCAATTTCTTTGCGAATCTGCGCGGCACGGGCAGCAATCAGATCCTTTTCGCCGGCACCGTCGATAATCGTCGTGTCTTCTTTGGTAATTTCAACACGTTTGGCCGTTCCCAACATATCAAGCGTAACATTTTCAATCTTCATGCCCAACTCGTCGGAAATAACCTGTCCGCCGGTCAAAATGGCAATATCCTGCAACATGGCCTTACGGCGGTCGCCGAAACCAGGAGCCTTAACGGCACAAACCTTAAGACCGCCGCGGATACGGTTGACGACCAGAGTTGCCAGAGCTTCGCCTTCAATATCTTCGGCAACAATCAGCAGTGCACGTCCGGACTGAACAATGGCTTCCAAAACCGGAATCAGCGGCTGCAGATTGGAAATTTTCTGGTCATAGAGCAAGATATACGGATTTTCAAATTCGACATTCATCTTCTCCGGGTTGGTAATGAAATACGGTGACAGATAACCGCGGTCAAACTGCATGCCTTCGACAACCTCCAGCTCGGTTTCCAAGCCTTTGGCATCTTCAACCGTAATAACGCCTTCGTTGCCGACTTTTTCCATCGCACGCGCCAGATATTCGCCGATTGACCGGTCGCCGTTTGCCGAAATGGTACCGACCTGCGCAATTTCTTCAGAAGTTTTGATTTCCTTTGAACGTGACTTAACGTCGGCAACAACTGCTTCGACCGCCATGTCGATACCGCGTTTCAAATCCATCGGATTCATACCCGCGGCAACGGCTTTTGTGCCTTCGCGAATAATGGCTTCGGCCAGAACCGTGGCGGTTGTGGTGCCGTCACCGGCCTTGTCGGCAGTCTTCTGAGCAACTTCCTTAATCAGTTGAGCGCCCATGTTTTCAAATTTGTCGCTGAGTTCAACTTCTTTGGCAACCGAAACGCCGTCTTTGGTAATTTTCGGTGCACCGTAAGATTTATCCAAAACAACATTGCGGCCTTTGGGACCCAAAGTAACTTTAACCGTTTTTGCCAGAATCTCAACGCCCTTGAGCATTTTTGCCCGAGCATCCGTTCCAAATTTAATATCTTTAGCAGCCATTGCTTATCTTCCTTTTCTTTGACAACTGTTATTCTTCAACGACAGCCAGAATATCTGACTCTTTCATAATCAACCGGTCTTCACCGTTCAGCTTGACTTCGGTGCCGCCCCATTTGGCAAACAGAACCTTGTCGCCGACCTTAACACACATCGGAATAATTTTTCCGTCTTCGGTGCGGGCTCCGTCACCGACGGCTTCGACAATACCTTCGCTCGGTTTCTCTTTTGCCGTATCCGGAATAATGATACCGCCGGAAGTCTTTGTCAGTTCATCCAGTCTTTTGACGACGACACGATCATGTAACGGTTTGATTTTCATAATTTTTTCAGCTCCTTCAATAGATTGGTTTAAGCAGAATTAAAAATTTCTAGTACTTTAGTTAGTGTTTCGTCAAAGCATTGTCAAGCGCGGAAGCAAAAAAAATCCGCCCGGCTTTGCAATTTGTTTTTGACAAAAAAAGCCAAATATTCTAATAATAAAGTTCCTATTTATATTATCATGAATATATTAACTTCAAAATTTTCAGAAATATGAACAAGCAAGACTTAAAAAAACAGCTTTTGAATGTTGTCGGTCCGATTGATTTTTCCGAAACGCCGTTCGCGCTTTTGCAAAAATTTACTCTGGCCGAAAAAGACGAGACATTGCGGCGATATCTTCAGGCGCTGCAGGAGGAAGTTGAAACGGGTTATTCCGTTCACAAACCCAGTAACAAACTGCATGAGGCAGAACATGACATGCTCTGCTGGCTCATACAGATTTACTTAAATAACGAAACTCAGCCCGTCTTCAAACGATACCTGACCGTTGTCTGCCTGTTTCCAGACTGCGTCGTGGACATGAAGCTACTGCTGAGCATACTGGATTACTATGACATATTTAACAAAAAATTTTAAAAGTTATGGAAAATCAGAACATCCGCAAGCGGGTTTTTAAAAGTCTCGGCAATTTGCACTACACTGCCGACGTATATAAAATTTTCGCCAGTGAGCAAAAATATCACAATCGCGGATATGAGAAATTCTGGCGGCGGCTGAAAAAAGACAATCAGCTGATAATCGAACTGCTGTTCAGACCGCAGTTGCACAGCAAATTGAGCGGAGGAACATACAAAACGCTCGTTTATGCCTTTGCCAAGGCTTATTACGAACGAACCAACATTCCGACGCTCAAAGCATATGCCGATGCCCTGGTCGTCAAATATCAGACAGGTTATGATTCTTTTGCCAACATTGTCAAACAAAGGGAAAAAGCTCTCATAAACCACATCCTTGACGAAATCAGAGTTTCCGATATGTGCAACGACAAAAAAACGCAGGTCTTCATGCGGCAGGCAATGACTCTTTTGGTAATCTCCTCAAAAATGAAATATGATGAGGAAACCGAACAAATTATAGATTATCTGCTTGACGAATTTGAAGAAGGCCGTGCCCAAATGTAAAATTTCTGAACACCAAAAACGCCTCCCGCTTTTAAGCCGGAGGCGTTGCTTTTATTTATAGGTTTCTGTGCTAGACGCCCATTATACAAACTTTTACAAAAACCTCGGAGAACGAGGGAAATAATAAGGATTTAGGGAAAATAAAGCGGAATGTACATATTAGTACATGAGCATTTATTTTACCCGCTAATCCTGTATTAGTTCCCCGCTATACGAGGTTTTCAAAAACCTCGGAGAACGAGGTGTATAGTAAGATTTAAGAGTGAAAAAAGCGGAGCATACATAAACGTATGTGAGCATTTATTTTACCCGCTAATCCTGTATTAGTTCCCCGCTATACGAGGTTTTCAAAAACCTCGGAGAACGAGGTGTATAGTAAGATTTAAGAGTGAAAAAAGCGGAGCATACATAAACGTATGTGAGCATTTTTTCAGCTCGCAAAATCTGTACTAGACACCCGTTATACGAGGTTTTAAAGGCGGGACTTAAGATTAAACGCCCTCTTCACAACCTCTGCAACGACACTCATCAGGAACGAAATGGAAATAAGAAACGAGATGAAGACAAACGAAACAAAGAACAGCCACGAATGGGGGAAAACCGCCATGACCGGACGCGCAATGTTCGAAGCCCAGCCGTCCAGAGTCACAACCTGCAACAGAGCAAACAGCGAAGACCCGAGATTGGAAAACTCGATAAAGACGTCACCGAACAGACAAACGGCCATAATTGCAAAAACATAAACAAAAACCGCCATCACCAACAACATGGCCATAAAGTTCGGCAGCAGCGCGATAAAGATGTTAATCATCTGCTTAAGCCGCGTAAATTTGTTGACATAACGCAGCAGACGAAACAGACGAAACGTCCTGAGAATGATAAAATAGCTGGCAAAAGGAACCGACGAAATCACAATTACCGTAAAATCGAACACATTCCAACCCGACTTGAAGAACTTTTTGCCGAAAGCAAAAATCTTCATAATCATTTCGATAATAAAGATGGCCATAAACAGACGGTCAAGAATAAACAAGCCGCCGTCAAAGAAAAGATTCATCTCTTCCGAAGTCATCAAACCCAGAATAACCGCGTCCATACAAATCAGAGACATGATCAGGAAGTCAAAATTTTTGCCTTCCACCAGTTTTTTCACTCTGCGTCTGTCGGTTTCAACTGCACTTTTCTTCATGGTCAATATCCTCAAAAATTTATCTGTTTTTCATTTTAGCCTAGAAAAAGTAAAAAGCAATCATTATTGCGGCAACCGTAATTGCCGGGCCGAAAGCACCGACCCGCATCCGACGAAACAAAGCATACAGCACAAACAACAGGCTGGCCAGAATCATCGTATAAATTACCAGCTCCATACCCAGCCAGGCACCCAGCGCGGCCAACAACTTAATATCGCCGCCGCCGAAAGCGTCTTTGTTTTTCCAAACCAGAAACGCACTGGCAATTACCGGCAGCATATACCCGGTTACGGCGCCGAGCACGCTCTCGGGCGGAATAACCCACTGACTGACAAAAACCGAATAGGCAAAACCGGCAATCAGCAGCGGCACGGTCAGAATATCCGGCAGCAGCATCATGCGGTTGTCGATTTCGGTTAAGAGCAGCAGCGTCCAAATCAACCCCAGATACCAGACGATATAAACGTCGCTGAAACGCTCTGCAGCCAGATAGCTGATTGCCGCGGCAACGATTCCCCAGCCGATGCTGCGCATGCGATACTTGGTCATCAGCCGTCGGTATGACGGATTTCCGGAACGTTTGGCGCGCGAAACGCTGCGAACCGGCCGGAGGATTCGATAAAGCGCATACGCCGGGGTTGCCGGCATAAACTTGCTGAAACGCCGGGCCAGATAAGGGATAAGAAGGCCGAAGACAAGGCCGTAAGCCGCATAAATCATTGCAATATTCCTGTTTGTTACGCTACCCGGAGCATAGCGTCAAAAGATTAAAATCAATTTAATGACCGAATATTAATTGCAAAATAGTTTTTTGCCTTTATAATCAGTCCTGCCATAAGAATGGTTAGACTTGTGGCGGAGCCTTCAAGCTCCTTATAGAGAACCGATTATATAACCTCCATCTATGGAGGATGACGCGAAATAAGCCGCTTTTGCGGACGAATAAGCGTGCTGTCTCTATACAGTTTGAAGCTCCTCCGCTCTCATTTTGAGAGCGGTTTTGTTTTTAACAAAACCTTTTAACGGAGGAAGTTATGGAACACGAAATCAGAAAACAGAATTTGCAACAACTGCGTTTAGAGTACGGCGAAAGTTTCCGCCGGGCTCTGGCAGAGCAGGGGCTGACGCCGGAAGAATTCAGCGAACAAAGCAAAATACCGCTGACCGTTGTCGAAGATCATTTAAGCGGTAAATTGCGCTTTCTCGGCGAAGTAAACAATATTTGTTTCCGCCTGAACAAGCGTCTGAAAGTGGAACTGGTTGACTGAACATTTCAAAAAAAAGCTCCCCGAAGGGAGCTTTTTCCGATTAAAGTTAAAACGACTTGAGAATATATTCGCTCATCTTCTCGCTGTAAAAAGACGGGTCGCTGATACATTCGCCCTCGGCAATTTTCGCCTGATCCAACAGCAGCCGCGACACTTCTTCGACTTTCGGCTTCAATGCCTCGTCACCCATGGCTTCCGCCAGTTTGATAATCAGCGGATGATACGGATTCAGCTCCAGAATTCGCGTGCTGGCAAAAGCCGTTTGTTGCTGATGGTTGCGCATCAAACGTTCCAGATGAATGCTCATCTGCCCGGCTTCAACCGTCAGGCTGACCGGCGATTTGGTCAGTTTGTCGGTGGTCGTAACCTTGCCGACTTCGTTCTTAAACATTTCGCCGAGCAAATCGGTCAGCTTTTTCAAATTGCCTTCTTCCGCCTTTTTGCCCTCACGCTTAAACGACAGGTCGACATCTGCCTGCGAAATATGTTTAACCGCAAAAGTCTTGTATGTTCCGAGCGTCTGCGTCCAGAACTCGTCAATCGGATCGGTCAGCAGCAAAACCTCCAGCCCTTTTTCCTTAAAGGCTTCCAACTGCGGATTATTGACCAGCGTCTTGACGTCGTCACCGGTAATGTAATAAATCGCTTTTTGTTCCGGTTTGGCACGGCCGATATAATCGTCAAGCGAAGTCAGTTTTTCAATGTCGTTGGTCGAAACAAAGCGCGACAACGCGGCAATTTCTTCGCGATTGGCAAAATCTTCGTAAATGCCTTCCTTAAAGGCAATGCCGAAAGCATCCCAGAATTTTTTGTAGTCATCATAATCTTTGCTGCGTTTTTTCAACTCCTTGAGAATTCTGGAAACCGTTCCCTGCCGGATTTTGGCAATCAGCGGCGACTGTTGCAGCATCTCGCGGGAAATGTTCAGCGGCAGATCCGACGAGTCGATAATGCCGCGCACAAAACGCAGATACGACGGCAGCAGCTCTTCAACCTTTTCAGAAATAAACACGCGGTTGACATAAAGCTTCAGCCCCTGCTTGCGATCCGGTTGAAACAGATCATACGGCGCCGTTCCGGGAATATAAAGCAGTCCGGTATATTCAATACTGCCCTCAGCCTTGAAATGCAGCGTCATCCACGGGTCGTCAAAATTCTTGGAAACATGATGATAAAATTCCTTATATTGTTCCGGCGTAATCTCGGCCTTGTTGCGCGTCCACAAAGCCGAAGCGCTGTTAACTGTTTCTTCGCCGGCCTTGCCCAGACACAGCACAATCGGATAATTGATATGGTCGGAATACGTACGGATAATCTGCCGCAGATAAATGCTGTCGGTATAGTTTTTCTCGTCTTTTTTCAAAAACAGCTTGATTTCCGTACCGTTTGTTTTCTTCTCCGCCTCACGGATTTCAAAGCCGTCCACACCGTTGGAAACCCAGAACCAGGCTTTGTCCTCGCCGGCGCGCCGGGTCAGAATTTCAACCTTGTCGGCCACCATAAACGCCGAATAAAACCCGACGCCGAACTGTCCGATTAAGTCCACTGCCGAACCGTTGTCGGAAGCGTTTTTCACAAAATCGGCAGTGCCTGATTTGGCAATCGTGCCCAGATGGTTAATCAAATCGTCACGGTTCATGCCGATTCCGTTATCGGCAACCGTCAGCGTGTTTTTCTCCGCATCCGGCGTAATCCATATCTTCATCTCGCCGGATTCCTTGGCAATGTCCGGATGTGTCAGCGCCATATATTTCAGTTTGTCGCAGGCATCGCTGGCATTCGAAATCAATTCGCGTAAAAAAATCTGCTTTTCCGAATACAGCGAATTAACCACGATATCGAGCATTTTACTGACATCGGCCTGAAAATTCATCTTATCGCTCATTATTTTTCTCCCGAACAATATTTTTTCTGATTTAACCAATATATGGGAAGCAGAGCACCGTTTCGCAAGTTTGCCGGCGCAAAAAAATCCCCCTGCCGACTTTTTTACTTGCATTTCGGGATAAAATTGCTAAATTGAAGCCGATGTTTACAATTAATTTTTAGGAGTTATATCATGGTTTCTGTTGTTAGTGACGCTTGCGTCAAATGCAAATCCTGCGTAGACGTTTGCCCGGTAGACGCTTTCCATGAAGGCGAAACCCAGCTGGTTATTGATCCCGATACCTGCATCAGCTGCGGCGTGTGCATTTCCGAATGCCCGCAGGAAGCAATCGCTCCCGATGACGAAGCCGACGAAAAATGGGTTAAATTCAACGCCGAAAACGCCGCCAACTGGCCGAACGCTAACGAATAATCCGTTTGTCGGAACAATTTGTTGAAAAAGGCCTTTGTTCAAAGGTCTTTTTTTTATTTGCCCTCTTGCTTGTTTGCCCAAAGCATATTAAAACTTCTCTAAAACAACTGAAATTAGGATAACATGATGAACAAAGATTCTATTCTTTATGACGTCGTCGGCATCGGCAATGCCATTGTCGACGTTCTGGCCAAAGTCGGCGACGGTTTTCTCAAAGAACGTGACCTGCACAAAGGCGGCATGACACTGGTTGAAGCGGCCGACGCCGGCAAAATCTATGCGGATCTTATCCCCGAGCGCGAAGTTTCCGGCGGTTCGGCGGCCAATACCGTTTCCGGCCTTGCTTCCCTGGGTTCCGACTGCGCTTTCATCGGCAAAGTCCATGACGACGAACTCGGACAGGAATTTCAGCGCAACATCGGCGCCGCCGGCATCGACTTCTTTACCAAACCGCTGACCGAGGGTCCTTCCACCGGCCGCAGCATTGTTCTGGTCACTCCGGACGCCGAACGCTCCATGTTTACCTACCTCGGCGCTTCCAAACGACTGACTTCCGACGACATTGACGAAGAAACCATCGGCGCCGCAAAAATCACCTATCTGGAAGGCTACCTTTGGGACGAAGGCTCAGCCAAGGAAGCCGTCATCAAAGCCTGCGAACTGGCGCATAAACACAACCGCAAAGTTGCTTTCAGCCTGTCGGATAAATCCTGCATTTTGCGCAATCGGGACGAAATCATCAATTTGATAAAAGACCATGTCGACATTCTTTTCGGCAACGAAGAAGAACTCAAAACCCTCTTTGCCGAAGACGATTTCTACAAAGCGCTCGATTTGGTCAAACCGCTGGTCGAGATTGCCGCCATAACCCGCAACGCCAAAGGTTCGGTCGTTGTCAACGGTCGTGTCAAAATCTTTGTCGAAGCGGAAAAGGTCGATGACGTCGTCGATTCGACCGGAGCCGGCGATTTGTACGCCGCAGGTTTTCTGTATGGCGTCACACAAGAGCGCAGCCTTGGTACCTGCGCCATGATTGGCGGCATCTGTGCGGCTGAAATCATCAGCCACTACGGTGCCCGGCCGGAGGTTTCGCTTCGCGGTTTTGTCCGCAACCGCCTCCGCCAATACGGTAAAAGAGCTTAAAATCCCACGGGGAGAAAAATGGCCAACTTTTCAATCAGATACCGCACTAATCTCTTGAATTTTAATTTTAAAGCGGTATTGTAGGGCGAATTTGATTACTGCCGGAATTTTAAAGTACACATTTTTCTCCAGACAACGGCTCCGATAAACGGAACCCGGCAATGTGTACAAGGCGGTACATGGGCGGTCAGGCTCATGACACGACCAGTTTTTAGGAAAGAAATAAAGATGAAAAGAAGAAATATCGCCATTATTGCCCACGTCGACCACGGCAAAACCACTTTGGTTGATGGCCTCCTGAAACAGAGTGGTACCTTCCGCGAAAACCAGAAAGTCGAAACCTGCGTCATGGACAGCAACGACCTGGAAAGGGAACGCGGCATTACCATTCTGTCCAAATGCACTTCCGTCCAATGGAAAGATACGCATATTAATATTGTCGACACTCCGGGTCACGCGGACTTCGGCGGTGAGGTCGAGCGCATTATGTCCATGGTCGACGGCGTCGTCCTGCTCGTCGATTCTTCGGAAGGCCCGATGCCGCAAACCAAATTTGTTCTCGGCAAGGCCTTAAAAGTCGGTCTCAAGCCGATTGTCGTCATCAACAAGGCCGATAAGCCCGATGCCCGCGTCGATGAAGTCTTAAACGAAGTTTTCGATCTGTTTGTCAGCCTCAACGCCAGCGATGAGCAACTTGACTTTCCTGTTCTCTATGCCTCGGGACGCAACGGCTGGGCAGTTAAAGACATGAACGACGAAAAGAAAGACCTCTCGCCGCTGTTTGAACTGATTCTGTCTTATGTTCCGGAACCCGTCTGTGAACCGGACAAACCGTTTTCCATGCTGGCCACCACGCTGGAAGCAGACAAATTCATCGGACGTATTCTGACCGGAAAAATCCATTCCGGCAGTCTGAAAGTAAATGATTCGGTCAAAGTCATCAACGAACAGGGCGAAGTCGAACGCACCCGCATTACCAAAATTCTGGCCTATGAAGGGCTCAACCGCGTCAGCAAAGAAGAAGCCCATGCCGGAGACATTGTCGCCGTTGCCGGTATTGTCAAAGGAACGGTTGCCGACACCATCTGTGCACCGGAAGTAACCGAGGCCATACACGCGCAGCCGATTGATCCGCCGACCCTGGCCATGACTTTCTCGGTCAACGATTCGCCCTTGGCCGGACGCGAAGGCGACAAAGTTACCTCCCGCATGATTTGGGATCGCCTTTGCAAAGAAGCCGAGGGAAACATTGCCCTGCGCATATCCAAAACCGATTCGACCGATTCTTTCGAAGTTGCCGGCCGCGGCGAACTTCAGCTCGGCGTATTGATTGAAACCATGCGCCGCGAGGGCTTCGAACTTTCCATCTCCCGCCCGCGCGTACTGATGAAAAAAGACGAAAACGGACAACTGCTGGAACCGGTTGAAGAAGTAGTCGTTGATGTTGATGAAGAATTTTCCGGCGTTGTTGTCGAAAAACTCGGCCAGAAACGTGCCGAACTGATTGAGATGATTCCCTCTCAGGTCGGTAACAAAGTGCGCCTGATTTTCCATGCACCGTCCCGCGGCCTCATCGGCTATCACTCCGAATTTTTAACGGATACGCGCGGCACCGGCGTCATGAACCGCAGTTTTTACGCCTATGAACCGTACAAAGGAGACATCGACGCCCGTCGCAACGGCGTGCTCATTTCCAGCGAAGCCGGTACAGCCGTCGCCTATTCTCTCTGGAAACTTCAGGATCGCGGCCCGATGTTCATTGACGCCGGCGTTCCGGTATATGTCGGCATGATTATCGGCGAACATACCAAGTCCAACGATTTGGAGGTCAACCCGACCAAGGCCAAACAACTGACCAATATCCGCGCCGCCGGCAAAGACGAGGCGATTGATTTGGTTCCGCCACGCAAACTCACGCTGGAACAGGGATTGTCCTACATTCAGGCTGACGAACTTTTGGAAGTAACGCCGAAAACCATCCGCCTGCGCAAACGGATTCTCGACCCAATTGCCCGCAAACGCGCCAAACCGGACATAGCTTCTTAAATTAAACAAAAACAGCCTGATTTTATCAGGCTGTTTTTGTACAAAAAAATAAGCCCCGCATTCCGCGGATCTTAAAAACTTTCCGAAGAAGATGAGTCTGACAGTGGTTAACCTCTCTGCACCTCCGCTTCTTTGCTGAATGACATTTCTTTAACTTTACGTCTGTCATGCTCGGCCATTTTGTCAATATCTCCGGCCTCCAGACCTTTGACAATTCTCAGGCTCTCCGGAACCGGCGACTTGCTCTTCTCGTCATTATAAGGATTATGCTCTCCGGCCGGAAATCTGTCCATAACATTTCCCCAAACTTTGTTAACACGAGCAATAAAATATTCGCCGCGTTCAGCTCTTTTGCCGACGGCTTTTCCATCTTCCTGAAGCACAGTTGTTCCGACATGCTCCACCATCTTATTGATAAAGCGTTTTCTGTAAACTTTCTCTTTTGCCCTTTCGGCTTTTTCTTTTAACTCAGACATCAATCTTCTCCTAAAATTTCTTCCGTTCTTTTTGTCTATTATCGCAATTTAAACCCATTTTGTCAACAATAAACTTGTCGGAAACTGCACAATATAAATAGATTATTAGCTATTTATACAATATACTATCGGCAAATCAATAAAATTGTCTTAACAAATAACAGTTTTTTAGAAAAAATCGACGGAAAAATATGTCACTGTTCAAATCAATCGCCGCCTTCGGAGGCTTTACGCTTATCAGCCGTATCACCGGTTTTGTCAGAGATATGGTGCTTGCCAATGTGCTTGGTGCCGGCGCCGTCTCCGACGCTTTTTTCGTCGCTTTCAAACTGCCCAACTTCTTCCGCAGCCTTTTCGGCGAAGGCGCTTTCACAACCGCCTTTGTTCCGATGCTTTCGCAAAAACTGGCCGTCGGCGAACGAGAAAACGGCATCAAATTTGCCGCACAGGCCATTTCCGTCCTGGTATTTTTCCTGACTCTGTTCATTATCCTGATGGAAATATTCATGCCGGCCGTTGTCGTTGTTCTGGCCCCGGGATTCGCCGAAAACGGCGGCAAGGTTGAACTGGCCGTTGTGCTCTCGCGTATAACCTTTCCTTTTCTGTTGTTTGTTTCCATTGTCTCTTTTCAATCCGGCATTCTCAATTCCCTCGGCCGCTTTGCCGCACCGGCCGCCTCTCCGGTAATTCTCAACCTGATGATGGCTGTTTCGGCTTTTCTGTTTGCGCCTTTTGGTCTTTCTCCGGCACACGGCATTGCCGTCGGCGTCACGGTTGCCGGTTTTCTCGAAATACTCTGGCTAAGCCGCTTCCTGCACAAAGAAGGTGTCTTCATACGCCCTCACCTGAATATCCCTAGGCTGATTCGCGAACCGGAAATTAAAACGCTCTTCCGCCGCATAGCCCCGGGAATGCTCGGAGCCGGCGTTTATCAAATTAACATGTTCGTTGACACTGTCCTGGTCTCACTGGTCGGAACCGGCGCCATTTCCTGGCTCTATTACGCCAACCGCATGCAGCAGCTTCCCCTGGGAGTTGTCGGCGCAGCCATCGGTGTCGCGTTGCTGCCGATACTTTCCCGCCAGTTAAAAACGGGCAACGCGGAAGAAGCCCGTCAAACGCAGGATAAGGCCGTCGAATACGGCGTTTTGTTGTCCCTTCCCGCCGCCGTTATGCTGGTTATTCTTGCCGAGCCGATTATTAACATTCTCTTTCAGCACGGCAAGTTCGGTACCGCTGATACCCTGATGACGGCCAGAGCGCTGATAGCCTACGCCGTCGGTTTGCCGCTTTATGTCATCGTCAAAGCTCTGGCACCAAACTTTTTTGCCCGCGGCGACACCAAAACCCCGGTCAAATATTCTGTTGTTGTCCTTATTGCCAATCTTTTGTTTGCCCTGCTTCTGATGCGTCCGTTCGGGCATGTCGGCATTGCCGCCGCCACCACGTTGGCCGCCGTCATTTCACTTTGGCAATATGTTCGCGGTCTCCAAAAACGCGGTTACTGGACTTTTTCTCCGAAACTGATAAAAAAAATATTGCTGATTGCCTTGTCTTCGCTGTTGATGGGAATTATAATGCTTGGTGTTCAGGCCGGCATTAATCATTGTACGGGAGATTGGCTGACGCTTCCGCTCCTGCCCAAAATGGCTGTTCTGGTACTTTTGGGACTGACGGGACTTGCCGGTTTTCTGCTTTTCGCAAAACTGACCCGGGTACTGGATATCGGCGAAATATTAAAAACGCTAAAAAACAAAAGGAAACAAGATGTCAAAACTTCAGCTTAAGGATTTGCCGGCGCGAATAAAAACTCTTTTCAGGCAAAAGATTTCGCCCCGTCTTGCCCGGCTTCCGGACTATCTGATTTTGTTTGTCAGTTCCTGGTGGCACATTATTCTGATTGCCTTGGCCGCCCTCATTTTTCTTTATTATCCGATCGGCGGCATGATGGTCAGCAAAATAGATACCGATACCTCTTACGAAATAAAAGAGCCCGAAACCGGACAATCAGCGGCCGTAGACATGATGGCTTTCATCATCAACCGGGAAGTCAACGAAAAAATGTGGACGCCGAACCTGCCCTTCTTTTTCCCATCCTATTTTCTCGATAATATGCCGGCCTTTCAACTCGGTATGTTCGATTCTCTGGCCAAATTTTCCGCCGTCATGGCTCGCCAAAACGGAAAACTCGTCATCAACGGCGATTCGCCGCACCACTTGCAGGAGGCTGCCGAATTGCTCAAATATCCGGGAACAATCTGGATGTTTTCGCCCGCCAACAGGCTGCGTCCCGTTCCTTCGGCCAACACCCAATACCGGAAAGCGCGCAAACACCTGATAAAATTCAATGCGTCGCTGGCCGGCGGCAGCGAAATTTGGTATAAGAGCCCCGAAGAATTATCCCGCCTGCTTTCCTCGGCAGGCAACGATCTCTGGCAAACGGCCTCCCGGCGGCTTGAACGGCAAATCCGCGAAAACAGCGCCGATTTCATAGACAACAAAGCCGATGATGTTTTTTACTACGGACAGGGCAAAGCCTATGCCTATTACCTGCTGTTTAACGCACTCGGCAGAGACTATAAGGAAATCATTGTCAAAAAAGATGCTTACAGCATTTGGACGTCTATGCTCAAAGCCTTGGAAGACGCATCAAAAATCAACCCTTCCGTTATCAGAAACGGCCGTCTTGACAGCTTTGGCGCGCCCAACCATCTTGCCGCGTTGGGCTTCTACATTCTGAAAGCCCAGACACTGATGAACCGGATTAACGACAAAATAAACATCTCCTCACCAAACAAGGAATAACCCATGCTCATTGAAACTCAGACTACTCCCGATTCCAACGTCATCAACTTTTTTCCGGCCGAAAAAGTTATGCGTTCCGGCACCGCCGAATTTATCGATGCCAAATCCCTGCGCCGCTCCCCGCTGGCCGAAGCCATTTTTGACATTGGCGGCATCAAATCGGTTTTTCTGACCTCGGACATGGTTTCGGTTACAAAAGAAGACAATGCCTCCTGGGACGATCTCAAACCGCAGATACTCGCGGAAATCATGGACTTCTTTGCCACAGGCGAACAGGCTGTCGTCGAAAATCCGACAGACCGCAGCCCCGAAAACATCATTCGCGAAATCACCAGCCTGATAAATGCCCGCATTCGTCCGGCCATTCGTCAGGACGGCGGCGATATCGTCTTCAAAAAATTTGCAAACGGCGTTGTTTATGTCGAACTGCAGGGAAACTGCAAAGGCTGTCCCTATGCTTTGGTCACCTTGAAAGAAGGTGTTGAAAAAATTCTCAAAACCTATATTCCCGAAGTCAAATCCGTCGAGAACTACGATAAAGATGCTTAAATGAAAAATATTTTCCTCCGGTTATATCTGCTCGCTTTTCTTCTGACCGCTTCCGCCGCGGCCAAGGCCGAAATCGATCTCCGCCCGGACGGACTTTACCTGACCGATGTTACAGTCGCCCAGCTTGAAAAACAATATGAGTTGTACGAATATAAAGACTACATTTATATGCCGGATTGGATTTATCCGCCGATTTTTCTGACCAATCTGCCGACGGATTTCAATCAAATCTCCGACGCAAATCAGCGCAACAAACTGTTTTTGCAAATACTCGGTCCGCTGGCACTGAAACTAAGCGAAGAACAAAAAGAAGAACGGCTGGCAATCCGCGAACTGCGTGCCGCTTTCCTGGAAGGTGCCGACCTCACTCCCGAACAGGAAAAGTTCGTTGAAGAAAAGGCCGTCAAATATGATATATTTACCCGCATGAAAGGCCGTCGGCGCTATGACATTCTGCTCAAACAATTGGAACTTAAAGCCGATGTTATTCCTCCCTCCTTGCTGATGGCCGCAGCGGCTATCGAAAGCGATTGGGGAACCAACCGTATTGTCCGCGAAGGAAATTCTCTTTACAAAGAACTTGATTGGTACACGGACAAAGGACTGAAACCAGAAGACGACAAACAAGATCAAAGCTACCGTTACAAAACGTTCCCCAGCCTTTATGATTCCATGAAATCTTATGCGCTGCATTTAAACAGCAACGTCAACTATGAACAAATGCGCTCCTACCGTGCGGCCATCGAATATCGTGAAAAACCGGTCTTCGGACGAGCTCTGGCACACACCATGCTCTTCGGCACCAACCTTAAAAACTTTGCCGGTCTGTTGGATTATACCATAACTTTTTACGAGCTGACAAACTTCGATGAAGCAGAACTCGGCTTTGTAAAGCTTCCGAAAAGCGAAGACAAAAAAATAAAAAAAATTTGACTAAATACAAAGACCGCGTATTATATAGTAGATTTGTAACAAAAAATTAATAAGGTTTTTGTACAATAATACATTATCATAAGAGATATGATAACCAGATGCAGGTTGCCCCATGGATAAGAACGTCTTAACCTCAAATGACATAAAACTTTTATCCCAGAACCTCTCCGTAGAAAACAAAGGCAATACGGCCCGTAAAGTTACGGCCTATTACGAAGGCGGCCAAATTACTGAAAAAGGCCTCAAACTGGCCGAAGATATTTTCCGCATCATGGTTGAGGATATTGAAGTCAAAGTCCGCGAAATTCTTTCCGACAGCCTGAAAAACTGCAAAAGCATTCCCCGCGACATTGCTTTCAAACTGATAAACGATCAGGCCAGCGTTGCCGTTCCGTTCATCAAACACTATGCCAACCTGACCCGGGAAGATCTGATTAGCATTCTCGAAATGCAGAATATTGACAAGCAAAAAGCCGTTGCCCAGCGTCAAAACCTTTCCGAAGACATCTCACAGTATATCGTCGACAAATGCCCCGAAGAAGTGGTTGGCACCCTTATTTCGAACGATTCAGCCAAAATTATGGAAAGCACATATACCAGTATTGTGCAAAAATATTCGGAAAGCGACAATATCAAAAAACGGCTGGTTTATCGTGCCGAACTTCCGGTAACGGTCATAGAGAAAATTGTCAACTACCTTTCCGAAGAACTGCAACAGCACTTGATTGTATCGCACAACCTGCCTGACGACATCGCCACGGACATCATCGAACAGGTCAAAGAAAAAGCCACTCTAAAAATTTCCGAAGAATACAGCTCGGACAAACAAATTGAAGAGCTTGTGCATCAATTATATACCGCCAACCGCCTGACGCCGACTTTAGTCGTGCGCGCCATCTGCATGGGTGATTTGAAATTTTTTGAATATGCGCTGGTTTACTTGTCCAATACACCGATTACCGAAGTTCGTAAAATCTTATACAATACCCAGCTTGATTTCATGATTCGCAACCTGCTGCGCAAGGCTTTTATACCAAAGAGTATGTTTCCGGCCGTTTTCAGCGCGCTTAATGTCATCAAAGACATTCGCTTTGACTGCCGTCGCTCTGACCGCAGTTCGTTTATTCATAAAGTCATTGAGCGTATCCTCACTTTCGGTAGCGCCGGCGAAGATCTCAGCGAAGCGGACGTTAATTATCTGATTTCCCGCATCAGCTGACATATCTTTGCTAAGATGTGCACGTTTTGCAAAAATTCTTGATTATATCGAGCCCCTGTCTATATAATATGATAATTAATTAGCAGAGGAAAAAATTTTGGCCGCCAACGCAGACATTCTGCCCGATTTGTTAAAACTGAACGATCTTCTCATTTCCGAGAAAGATTTTACCGTTGTTATTGAAAACATTATGGAAACGGCCGCTAACATATGCAATGCGGACTGCGGCTTTTTCTATACCCTCAACGATGACAATTTTCTCAGTCTGGACTACAGTTTTAACCGCTCACAGCGTTTGTCGCTGCGCGGCTCTGATAATCTGACCTTTTTCCAAACCGTATACCTGCCAGAACGCAAAAACAAAACACCAAAATCTCTGGTTGAAAATTGCTATTTTAATAATGAAATTGTCAACACCGCCAACTTATACGGCACGCCTGATTTGGACAATACTTTCTTCATTACCTACGACGAAGCGAATTCCTATCGGACAATTTCTGTTCTCACACTGCCGATTATCAGTCGCAAAGAAAACATCGTCGGCATTGCCCAATTTGTCAATCCGCAGGATTACAACGGTAAAACCGTTGTTTTTACGTCCGAAATGCAAAAGACAATCCAGTCGGTTCTTTCTCTGGCCGGCCTGATACTTGAAAACCGGCGGATGAATGAAGCCTACGGACAACTCCTCGAATCATTTATTGAAGTCCTGGCCCGTGCCATAGATGCCAAATCACCCTACACCGGGGCCCATTGCCAGCGCGTCCCCGTTATCGCCCGCATGCTGGCCACCGCCGCAGTTCAGGAAGACAGCGGCCCGTTGCGCAATTTTGAAATGACCCCGGAAGACTGGTATGCCCTGCATATTGCCTCCTGGCTGCATGATTGCGGCAAGGTCACGACGCCGGAATATATTGTTGACAAAGCCACCAAGCTGGAAACCATTTACAACCGCATTCACGAAATCCGCGACCGTTTTGAAATTTTACGCCGCGATGCTCATATCGAATACCTTAAAAAACGTTTGAACAACGTCGATAAACAGGAAAATCTCCAAGCCGAATTTGTCAGCAAAGTCAAACAGCTTGAAAACGACTTTGCTTTCATTGCCGATTGCAACATCGGCGACGCACCTCTGACAGATGAGGACATTCAACGTCTGGAGCAGCTTTCCAAAATAAAATTCATTCGCTACTTCAACCGTATGCTCGGCCTGTCCTGGGCCGAACGCGACAATGTCCGGTGGCCGGAGCTTTACGAACGTCCGAGCTGGGAAAACCTGCTCCAAAACCGTGACGACCACATTTTCGGCCAATATAATCGCGGCGAGCTTTACAATCTCGAAATCAGGCAGGGAACCATCAACAAAGAGGAGCGCGAAAAAATTAACGAACATATTGTCGTAACAATAGATATGCTCAAAGCGCTTCCTTTTCCCAAAGAATTGTCTAAGGTTGTCGAATATGCTGGCGCCCATCACGAACGCGTCGACGGCAAAGGCTATCCAAACGGGTTGACCGGCGATGAGATGTCCGTCCCGGCCAAAATCATGGCCATAGCCGACATCTTTGAAGCGCTGACCGCCAACGACCGCCCGTATAAAGAACCCAAAAAGCTTTCCGAAGTCCTGCGCATTATGCAGGAAATGAAAAATACCGGCCACATTGACCCTGACTTGTACAAAGTTTTCATTACCAGTAAGGTTTATATGGATTATGCCGAACAATATATTTCGCCACAACAGATTGACGAAATAAATCCGGACGACTATCTCTGAGAAAAACAAACAAGGATTAAAATGAGTTTAGACATAGAAACAATCTTGTGCCGCGCCGGCTATATGAATAACTATTCATATTTGCTGACCGACCGCGAAACCGGAATTTCCGCCATTGTTGACCCCTCGGAAGCGGAACCCGTAATTGCCCGCTGCAACGAGCTCGGTCACAAACCGTCATATATCCTCAACACGCACCATCATTTTGACCACACCGAAGCAAACCTTGAAATCAAGAACTATTATCAGGCCAACGTCATTGGCGCCGAATACGACAAAAACCGGATTCCCGGAATTGACGAAACCGTTTCCGACGGTCAGTTCTGGATGCTTGGAAAAAGCAAGGCCGAAATTATCCGCGTTGACGGACACACCATCGGTCACATTCTCTGGTATTTTCCGAACGACAAGGCTCTCTTTACCGGCGACACGCTGTTTAATCTCTGTATTGGCGGTTTATTTGAGGGAAGCGCCGAAGAAATGTTCTCTTCTCTGAACAAAATTAAAAATCTGCCGGGTGATACGCTGTTTTACCCCGGCCACGAATATACCCTGCAAAGCCTGCCTTTCGCTCTTCACCTTAACTTGAACAACCCGATTCTCCAAAATTACATTACTGAAGCGCAGAAGCGCCTTCGCCGCGGACTGCCGGCCGGCCCGATTGCCCTTAACACAGAAAAGCAATGCAATCCTTACCTCATGGCCCAAACCTTAACGGAATTCAAACAACTGCTCAATCGGGAATAAAAAATTAGACAAAAAACTTTTTTTGTGCTATATTACTTTCATACTTGGATTTGAGGAGGAAGCAGCATGCCGCCAAAAAAAGAAGAATGGGAAGTCAGATTTGAAGAATACCGCAATACGCTTATTTCTCTGGGGGCAAGAATAAAAAACGAAAAAGCCCTGAAAATGGCATTCAAGATTTACGGTGAAGAAAGAATGCCGGCACGCATCTATCAAAACTGCGTTGAAGAACCCGCAGCAACAAAATCTCCGACAAAAGAAGCAACTGACAAAAGAAAGACATCAGCGGCGGAACAGCCTTCATCCAAGCCCCAACCCAAAGATAAAAAACAAACAACGTTCAATAGTTTTGAAGATCTGGCAGGTCTTCCGCGCGACGAAATTGTCTCCGAACATACCGAAGCAACCCCCAAAACAGAAGAAAACAAAGAAAAAAAACCGCGCAAGACACAACACGAACGCTTTGAGGAATATAAAAAACGGCTTCAGGAAAAAGGTTTTACGATTAATGACGAGGCCGGCCTGTGGGAAACTTTCCGTTCAATTCGCGGACATCTGAGCAATGAACAGATCCGTAACTTTGTAACGCCACCCGAACGCAATCCCCGCAGCACGACCAAAGACCCCAGGGATTCTGAACGCAGAAACGACAGAAAAACAGAAAAGACATCCCGCCCGAATAACCGGGAGAACTCTGCTTCTGCCCCCAAGACACCGGAAAACAGTCAGAAAAAAGAAACTGTCGACAAGCCAACCCCGCCCAAACAGCAAAGTCCGGACAAAACACCTTTTGAAGAATACCGCAAAAATCTTTTGGATCAGGGTTATGAAATAACCAACCTCAATACGCTGGCCAGATTATATGTCAAAGGAAAAGGCTTCATTGCTCCGGAAGAATTGTCAAAACTGGTACATAAAAAAGAAGAACGGCCGCAGGCGGAAATCAACAATATGCTTGTTCCCGTTGCCAAAGAGGAATCGTTACCCGCCGTCATCGAAGCTTCTTTCGCCGACAGATGGGTTAAGCCTCTCAAAGAATACTGCCAAAAGGATTTGGACGGAAACGGACAGCCCAAACGTACGGTTACGGCCGTAAAAGCAGATAAAAATTCGGTCGTCATTGATGTTGTTCCCGCCGAGTCCTATGCTGCAGAAAATCCGCAAGACGCCGGTGTGCGCTACAGCTTTGAAAAAAGTGACCGCCGCGGCAGCGTCAAGGTAAACATGGGCGCCAAAGACGGAGGCACGCCGGACTATGAATATTTCAGAATGATGATGGAAGCCAACCGCAGAAACGGCATCAAAATCATTTCATTCAAAGACATCAAAACCGAAGAATTTCGCGACAAATTGCTTGCCGCCGCATTGGAATTTGACATGAAAGTCAAAGGCGCGCCGGAAAAAATAAATGTCAATGCGCCTTACCTGAAATCGTTGCCTAATAAAGTCAAAATCAAGCTCGGCATCTACAACGGCGACATTACCCCGGGCAAAAACGTTGAACAAATCAAAGAAAGCCTGCAGAAAAAACAAGCTGCCGGAGACAAAGAACAAAAAACCACACGGGCAAAACCGATGCTGGCGCTTCCTGCACGTATTCCGCCCCGCGAAATGGACTGACCTCTCGTTGTGCGGGTTTAATCCTTGCCGAGCGGAACGTTTCGGTTAATATGTACGCAAAGAATAATTCCGAAAGAAGCCATAATTGAGAGCATAACCGTACCGCCGTAGGAAATCAGCGGCAGCGGAATACCGACCACCGGCAACAGTCCCAAAACCATTGCAATATTGATGAACACATACATAAAATAGTTTGTCGCCAAACCGATGGCCAACAGCTTGCCGAAATAACTCGTGCTTTTAAGCGCAAAAGAGTAACTGTAGGCCAATATCAGCATATTCAAAACCACGACCAGAACCGCGCCGACCATACCGAATTCCTCGGACAACATCGTAAAAATAAAATCGGTATGCTTTTCCGGCAAAAAGTTCAAATGACTCTGAGAGCCCTTCAAAAAACCCTTGCCGAAAACACCGCCGGATCCCAACGCAATTTTTGATTGGATAATATGATATCCGGCGCCCAGCGGATCCCGTTCCGGGTTCAAAAAAGTCAGCACGCGATTCTGCTGATAATCATGCAGAAAATGCCAGGCAAATGGAATGGTTATCACGCCGCCGATAAAAACAACGACAAATTTCCAAATCTGCACGCCGACCACAAAGAAGACCGCCGCCGTTGTAAAAATAAGCATCAACGCCGTTCCCAAATCCGGCTGCAAAATAATCAGAAACGCCGGGAAAACGGCCATCAGCAACGGCGGAATAATCCCGCGCACGCTTTCAATGCTCTGCAGGGAGGATGTGTGAAAATAGCGTGCTAAAACAAGTACCATGGCAATCTTCATAAACTCTGACGGCTGCAGTTTAATAAACCCAAGATTAATCCAGCGGGTTGCACCCATGCCCGTATGTCCGGCAATTTCCACCACAACCAGCAAAATCAACGTCAGAAAATAAAAAACATAGGCATAACGCAAAAGCAGCTTAATATCCGTCAAGGCCAAAACAATCATAACCGCAAAGCCCATACCGAAACGTATCAGCTGATTAATCGCCCAGGGCTTCCAGTTGCCGTTGGCCGCCGAATAAAGCATAATAACACCGATGGCCGCCAGAATTACAATAAACAAAACATACGAAAAACTGATATTGTAAAGTTTTTCGCGAATTGTCATGCTCTGATTTCTGAAACTCGTTTCATAAGGCTTATACATATCCAAACCTGCTCCTAATGAATTTCTTCCCGGGTGGGATCCAGCATAACCGCTTCCTTGAGAATTTTACCGGCCAGCGGAGCGGCAACCGAAGATCCGCCGCCGCCGTGTTCAACCAATACGGCCACGGCATATTTCGGATTATCGTGTGGCGCATAGCCCACAAACAATGCATGATTGCGCAGCCTCCAGGGAAGCTCACTTTCTTTTTTTATGCCTTCGCGCCGTTCTTTCATGGTAATCCGGCGAACCTGCGTCGTTCCCGTTTTGCCGCCCATTCTCTCGCCGTGATAATCAAACTGCGAGCGCCATGCGGTGCCGCCCGGCTTGTTAACGACAGCATACATGCCTTCTTTGACCAATTCAAGATTGGCCGGAGAAACATCAATCTTTTTGATTTTATTTTTCTCTTTGTCCGAAACTTTAAGAAACGTCGGTTTGATTTCGTAACCGCCGTTAACCAGACGCGCCGTCATGGTTGCAAGCTGCAGAGGCGTCGTCAGAATATATCCCTGTCCGATGCCGGAAATCAGGCTTTCGCCTTGCTGCCAGGGTTCGCCGAACCGTTTGAGTTTCCATTCCTTATCCGGAATCAATCCGGCCTTTTCGTTTTCCAGCCCGACGTTAATTTTAGAGCCAAGCCCAAATCTGCGAGCCATGTCGGCAATTTTTTCAATACCAAGCTTCTGCGCCGTTTCATAAAAGAAGATATCGCAGGAATGCTGCAAAGCCTCGACAACATTAAGATGCCCGTGCCCTTCTTTTTTCCAGCAATGAAAGGCATGATTACCCAAAAACATTTTGCCGGCACAATAGGTACGGGTCTCCGGCTTAATAATTCCGGCCTCCAGAGCAGCCAGTGCCACAATCATTTTGAATGTCGATCCCGGCGAATATTGCCCGGAAATCGCTTTGTCAGTCAGCGGATTCCTTTCATTATGCAACAAGGCATTCCAATCTTTGGTGCTCAAGCCCTGCGTCATCATATTCGGATCAAAAGACGGCGCCGAAACAAAAGCCAGTATCTCGCCGGTATGAACGTCAAGCAAAACCGCCGCACCGCTCTCTTCCCCAAAAAGCTCAAAAGCTTTCTGCTGCAGGCGTGAATCTATCGTCAACTGCACGTCTTTGCCCGGAATACCGTCCACACGCTCGATTTCTTTCATAATTCGCCCGTAAGCGTTTACCTCCAGCTTAAGGTTTCCGCTCTCTCCGCGTAAATCTTTCTCCAGATATTTTTCGATTCCCGACTTGCCGATTTTAAAACCCGGAACTTCCAACAGCGGATCATCTTTAACATCTTTATCGGAAACCGAAGAAACATACCCCAGAATATGCGCCATGGCCGCACCGAAAGGATAATAGCGGGTCAACCCCTCATCAATAACGATTCCAGGCAAATCCGGCGCGTTGAGCTGAATTTTGGAAACCTCCTCCCACGACAGATTATCGCGGATTTTAATCGGAACAAAACTGCGATTACGCTTCAAATCTTTTTTTATTCGCTCTTCCTCGGCTGCACTCAACGGCATAATTTTTTTGAAAGCATCCAGTGTTTCCTGAACATTAGGTGCCTGCTCGGCAACAATCAGTGCCTGAAAATTCTGCTGATTACTGGCAATTGTTACCCCGTTTCGATCATAAATAATTCCCCGCGGCGGCACCAGCAACCGGGTTGAAATCCGGTTTTCGTCAGCCAGCGTTTTATAACGGTCTGCCTGATAAACCTGCAGGTAATACAGCCGAACGATAATAACCATCAACAGCAAAAACTTTATCAGCGCCATAATCAGCGAGCGCCGGATAAGAACTTTTCCTTTATCGTTGTCGCGGTTCATGTCATTCCTCGTCCGTCATCAGCCGGTTCTGCACAAATGCGTTAAGCAGGCTCAAAATCGGATAAACCGCCGCCGTTACCAGATAACTGAACATAACCGTCGCCAGCGGCAGAAAATGGCTGTAATAAACCGAAACCAGCAGCCAGCGGCTTAAAAACGTTACCAGCGACAGCAAGGCAAAACCATACCAGATAATGATAAAAGGCTTGGCGTTAAAAAAACGGGAAAGATTCGTTACCAGCACATACATAACCAGCAGGGCAAAAATATTTGAACCAAACGGTGCCGAACTGATAATGTCTTCCGTCAATCCCAAAAAATAAACCGACAGCAGATTAAAAACATCAGGACGATATAAAAGCCAGAAATAAACGCATATCATGCCTGCCGCCGGCCGAATATTGTTGGAAACAGGCAAATTAAACGGAACATAGGAAACAAGCAGCAGCAACAGCGAAAACAGCAAAGGCAGCAGCCGCTGAAGATACAAGGTCAGAGTTTCGCCCCATTCGTCATTCATTCGCCAGCCTCTTCCGCGGCCGTTTCGACAGATGTCCCGTCATCTAAGCCGTAATCAATGATTTTCACATATTCCAAACGGTCAAGATTACCGAAAGTCTCGATTTTAACACTGTTTTTTTCAATGGAGCTTATTTTCCCGACCGGCAGACCCGGCGGAAAAACACCGGCCACGCCGGAAGTAATAATCCGATCCCCGACCGTCAGTTTTGCCGAAAGCGGAATAAATATCATCTTCGGCACACTTGTATTATCTCCGGACAAAATGCCGCGGACACGGGTTCTCTCAACCATAACCGGAATTTTCGAGTTAATGTCGGTAATCAGAATAATTTTAGAATACATTTCTCCCGGCCTGTCGACACGCCCGATAACCCCGTTGTCACTCATAACGACCTGCCCTTTTTTCACGCCGCTGTTTCGTCCCGTATAAGCAATAATCGAATGAGAAAAAGCATCTCCTTCTTCGGCAATAACTCTTGCTGTTACAAACTTGGCATTCGGCGGCGGCGTATAATTCAAAAGCCGGGACAACAGCTTGTTTTCAATCTCCAAAGCCCGCGCCTTATCGCTGATAACCTGCAGCCGACTGTTCTCCGAACGCAGTTTCTGGTTATCATCATATATTTTGCTCAAATCCCGAAAATAGTCAAAAACGCCGGCCAGGGTTCGAGCCGGAACCACCAATACGTCAATCAGCGGACTGACGACGTCCGTCGCCATAGATGAAGTTTTTTCGATTATAACCGTATCGGTCTTGTTAACCAGCATCATTATAAAGGCCGAAAGAAACAAAATCACGATAGCAAACTTTTTGGCCAAAAGTCTGATCTGACTAAGCTGTATAAATAA
This sequence comes from uncultured Alphaproteobacteria bacterium, assembly GCA_944391505.1. GTDB lineage: Bacteria > Pseudomonadota > Alphaproteobacteria > RF32 > CAG-239 > Scatacola_A. The sequence continues at coordinate 98,092 of CALXTV010000001.1, forward strand.
GACCTTGCGACGCTTCATCTGCTTTATCCGGTTAACGATATAAGAACCCGGATGGCAGACCTCAGAAAAACTTTAAAAGCAGAAAATCGACACCCGGAAGCGTCCGTTTCTCATCTGCAAAGCTCTGACAATCTGCCATCCGAGTTCGGATTAGTACATTGTGGAGAGAATACCTTTCAGTTTTCTAATCTCATCCAAAGCCTTACCGGTTCCCTTAACCACGCAAGCCAGCGGATTTTCGGCGATTGAAACCGGTAAACCGGTCGCATTGCGCAACACCTGATCCAGATTTGACAACAACGCACCGCCGCCGGTTAGAACAATGCCCTTATCGACAATATCGGCAGCCAGTTCCGGTGCCGTATTTTCCAAAGCAACCTTAACCGCCTCAACAATCTGAGAAACGGGTTCGGCCAAGCTCTCGGCCACCTGGCGTTCGGTAATGATGATTTCTTTCGGTACGCCGTTCATCAAGTCGCGCCCCTTAATTTCAACCGTGCGACCTTCACCTTTTTCCGGCGGGCAGGCAGACCCGATTTCTTTCTTTATCTTTTCGGCACTTCCTTCACCGACCAGCAGATTATGGTTGCGGCGGATATAGGAAATAATTGCGCTGTCCATTTTGTCGCCGCCGACACGGACAGATCGGGCATAAACAATACCGCCCAAAGACAAAACGGCAACCTCGGTCGTACCGCCGCCGATATCAACGACCATGCTTCCGGTCGGTTCCGTTACCGGCAAATCGGCACCTATTGCGGCAGCCATCGGCTCCTCAATCAACCAGACCTTGCGCGCACCGGCTGCTTCGGCAGATTCCTGAATTGCTCTTCTTTCGACCGCTGTCGAACCCGACGGCACGCAGACAATAATCATCGGAGAAGCAAAAGTACGGCGATTGTGAACTTTGCGGATAAAATACTTAATCATTTCTTCGGCGATTTCAAAATCGGCAATAACACCGTCGCGCAACGGACGAATAGCATGAATATTGCCCGGCGTGCGCCCCAACATCTGTTTGGCTTCGTTACCCACTGCCAAAACCTGTTTTTTGCCGCGATATTCCTCAATCGCAACCACCGAAGGCTCGTTCAGCACGATACCCTTTCCTTTGACGTAGACCAGCGTATTTGCGGTACCCAGATCCATCGCCATATCGGCTGAAAGCCAGCCCATTAATTTTGAAATCATTTTTATGTTTCTCCGCAGTTTATTTCAGAATTCAGTATTATTTTGTTTTTTATAACCTTATTGGTTTTTGTGCAATAGCTATAATCGTTTTTTAACATCAAAAATAATATTTTCCGCCCCCTGATAACAGCTCTCCGCAACAATATCCGCTCGCAACCGGTTTTTAAACCAGGTTCGCTGCCGTTTGGCATATTGGCGGGTATGCAGTTTTGCCTGATTTACCGCCTGTTCCAAAGACATTTTACCATTCAGAAAATCAAACAGTTCCGGTACGCCGAGAGCTTTCATCGCCGGCAGTGAAGCCGGCAGATTCATGGCCTTCAGCCGCTGCACTTCGTCCAAAGCACCTGCTGCCATCATCTGCTCGAAACGCAGGGAGCAACGTTCGTCCAGTTCGGACATCGGCGGCAGAAGCTTAACCGTCACAAATTCGGCTTCCGGCAATTTCTGAACCATTGGCTGTCTGTGCCAAACCGACAAAGGCGTCCCCGTCTGATAAAAAACCTCCAGCGCCCGCCTGACCCGGGTGCTGTCATTCGGGCTCAGCCGAGCCGCCGTCTCGGAATCAAGTGCGGCCAGCCGGGCATGCAATGCCGGTATTCCCTCCGCCGAAGCGGCCTCTGCAACCTTTTGCCGGATTTCCGCGTCAACCTCCGGTATCGGCGTCGTTCCGTTTATCAGATTGTCGATATAAAATCCCGTTCCACCGCAGACAATCGGCGTTTTTCCATTCTCCCAGACCTGTCGGATTTCCTCGGCTGCCAGAATCAGCCACTCGACCACGGTTCCGTTTTTCGAACTCGGAAACACACCGTACAACCGGTGTTCTATGCCGTCCTGTTCCGACGGCGAAGGAATGGCGGATAAAACCGGCGTATCAGGATAAAGCTGCATTGAATCGGCATTAATCACCACACCGTTACAGATACGGGCAACATCAACTGCCAGCCGGGACTTTCCCGATGCCGTCGGACCGGCAATAACGATGACTTTTCTGAATGTCATTTCAAAGCCCTTTCACCTACGGCCAAACTTTTAGACAATCTTCCGACAGGCCGCCGTTTCAACCAAACCGGAACACAGTTCCTCATAACTGATGCCGATATAACGCGCCTGCTCCGGAACCAGAGACAGGGAGGTCATTCCCGGCGCGGTGTTAATCTCCAGTAAAACAACCCCGTCTTTGGCATTATAACGGAAATCGCAGCGCGAAACCCCTTCGCAGCCCAAAGCAGCGTGCAGCTTTTCGGCATAAGCTTTGCAACAATCCGCCGCCTCGACGGGAATTTCCGCCGGCAGAACATGCCTGGTCACACCGTCGGTATATTTGGCATGATAATCATAAAATTCGTCACTGGCACGCAATTCCGTTACCACATGGGCCTTGCCGTTCAAAACCATACAGGTCAATTCCTGTCCGTCAATAAACTCTTCGATTAGAATTTCGCGATTATCATCATACCTGACCCGTGTCAAATTCTCTGATTTTCTGATAATATACACACCGACCGACGAACCGTCGCTTACCGGTTTGACGACATAAGGCAGCGGCACCGACGTTCCCTTTTCCCGAAATTCACGAAAAGTCTTCATCTCACCGTCAGGCACCTTAATCCCGTTCAGCCGCGCCAGTTCTTTGGTCAGAAACTTATCCATGCCGATAACCGAAGCCCTCAGCCCCGAATGTGTATACGGAATTTGCAGCACGTCGAGAAAGCCCTGAATTTCGCCGTCTTCGCCCCAGTTTCCGTGCAGTGCGTTGAAAACGACGTCCGGCTTTTCTTTTTTCAAAATTTCAACCAAAGCAAAACCATCACGCCAGTCATGATCCAAAACTTCATAACCGGCTTTTTTCAACGCGTCACAGACACATTTTCCGGTCGCCAGCGAAACTTCGCGTTCAGCCGAAAATCCGCCTGTCAGCACCAAAACTTTTTTCGCCATTTTAATTAGTCCTTTATTTAATTATTTTTTGTGATAATAATAAGCGGAATTGTTTAAGAAAGACTAAAATAAATGACAAAAACACCCCTGCTTTTGCTGGCAGCTCTGCTGTTTGAAACACAATCGGCACTGGCTTTCTCAGTCAGCCACGATTTCAGCGTCCAAATCGGACCCTTCAACGCCAGCCGTACAAATTTTGAATATGCGCTTACCCCTGCCGATTACCGGGTTGAATCCACCGTCCAAACCAACGGCCTTTTTGATACATTGTATCCTTTCCGAGCCGATTATGCCACTACGGGCAAAATCAACGGCGACAATCTGGAAACTCGCAGCTATAAATATACGTCAAAATCACGTTTTACAAGCCGCAGCCGCGAGCTGGTCTATGACCAAAACGGCAAGCCGCTGTATCGTTTAAGCACCAAAAACGGCAAAGAAAAAAAAGTTGATATTCTGCCCGATGCCAAAAACAAAGGAACCACTGATCTCCAAACCGTGTTTGCAGAGCTTGCCCGTCAATATAACCGGCTCAAATTCTGCGATTCCCGCATGGAGGTCTTTGACGGCAAACGCCGCTATGACGTTATCTTCAAAGACGAAGGCAAAGACCTGCTGAACGACGAAGCGTTGCCATATAAAGGCAATGCGGTCAAATGTTCAATGTACATTGACAGTCTGGGTTCTTCCGGCGATGATCTGCTCTGGGATGTTACGCAGGACGAACCGATATATTTTTGGATTATGGAAGACAGCGTCAAAAAACTTCCGTTTATAGCCAAAATCGAAATTGAATCCACGCCTCTCGGCAAACTTCAGGTTCTGACCAAAAACGTAACCATCAGGGATTAAAATCATGTCCAAGTCCGAACTTCTGCTTCCCGCCGGTTCTCTGGTAAAACTCAAAACCGCTGTTCTGTATGGCGCCGACGCCGTTTATGCCGGCACGCCGGACATGTGTCTTCGTGCTCAGTCAAAATTTTCGCTGGAAGAACTTGAGGAAGGTATTGAATTCGTTCATAAACACGGCAAAAAAATCTATCTGACCCTGAACCTTTTCATGCACAACCGCGATGTTGAAAAATTGCCGCAGTTTGTCGAAACGCTCCGCCGGCTGCAGCCGGACGGCGTGCTGATTGCCGATCCGGGCGTTTTCATGTATGTTCGGGAACACGCGCCCGAACTTTGCCTGTTTGTATCCACACAGGCCAACATCTGTTCGGCACAGGCCGTCAAATTCTGGCAGCAACAAGGTGCCCGGCTCTGCGTCCTCGGCCGCGAAGTAACTTTTGCCGAAATGAAAGAAATCCGCAAACAATGTCCTGACATTCTGCTTGAATGTTTCATGCACGGCGCCATGTGCATGTCCTACTCCGGCCGTTGCCTGATTTCCAACTATCTCGCTGACCGCAGCGCCAATCAAGGCAAATGCGCTCATTGCTGCCGCTGGCACTACAAACTGCATCTGCGGCTAAAAGACGGCACAATAAAGGAAATCGAAATCAATCAGGACAATAAAGATGCTTTTGAATTTCTGTTAGAGGAAGACTTCCGCCCCGGAGAATATTATGAAGTCGTCGAAGATGAGCATGGCGGCTATCTGCTCAATTCCAAGGACATGTGCCTGCTGCCGCGCCTGCCTGATTTGCTCGGCATCGGCATGGATTCGCTCAAAGTTGAAGGACGTAACAAAACCGAATATTACGCGGCCGTCGTTGCCCGGGCTTACCGACAGGCCATTGACGATTGGTATAAGGATTCGCAAAGCTGGAACTTTGAAAAATACATGCCGGATTTGAACACGCTGCAAAATCGCGGTTATTGCCTGGGTTTTCACGACGGCACCTTAACCAACATCTCCCAAAACTACGAATACACCCGCACCCTGGGCGATTGGCTCTTTGCCGGCTCCGTTGTTGAATGGCAAGGTGACGATATCATCTTTGAAATCCGCAACTACATCAACGGCGGCGAATTTATCGAATTTCTGCTTCCCGGCACACTGGACAATTTGCGCCTGACCTTAACCGAATTTAAAGACGCCGAAACCGGCGAAATCACGCCGCGCGTCTCGGCCGGACAAGGCAAAAAAATCCGCATTCCCGCTTCCGCTTTCGGCAGGCCGGCGGAAGAAGTCAAAAAACTGCTGCCGCAATATGTCGTTGCCCGCAAACCGGCCGCTTTGAATCCGGAAGACAAAATGCGCCTCGGACATAAAAAAGACGAGTACCGACAACTGATAAACAAAAACATTTAAACCAAAGGGCATCGCCCAAACGATGCCCTTTGTATAAATTATGCTTCATGATTTTCCGTCTGCGGCATATACCGCGAATCATCTCCGGTTTTGAGCTTTTCCATAACCTGTTCGACAATTTTCTTTTGTTTCACTCGCTTTTCTATTTCCCTCAAACGCTCTTTTTCCGCTTCCTCTGCAAAAATAATCTTCTTTTGGCGAGAATAGGAAAGCAGCATCACACCCAAAAAGGCAACGCCGCAAAGCAGTAAAAACAAATTACCGGTAAGCAAGCTTAAACTCAAAACAATAACAAAAGCAGAAATACCGGTCATCATAAGCCACCAATACATAAGCATTCTGTCTTTTGCCAACAGAGCTCCGGAAATTGTAATCAAAATCGCAAAAACAAACAAATCAAGTGCTGCCAAAAAAACTTCTCTCAGCAGTTCGTCTTCAACATAAATAATTTCCATAAATTTTATTTTTAATTAAACCATAATAAATCTTTACCGACAGAAACTACGCCCTTTTACAAAAAAAAGCAACCTTTATCTGTTGAAGATTATCTAACCATATTCTTGAGCCGCTTAAGCGTTTCCTCTCTGCGTTCGGCATCACCCGACATCTGATCTGCAAACTTCAGAGCCTCGGCATACATCTCTTTCTGTTGTTCCGTATCTGCCGTTTCCCGGGCAATATCCATATATAAGCGTGTTTTGTCTTTATCCGAAACAACCGGAACCTGTCGCAGTTTCACCTGACACCAGCGTTTTTTGTCGTCCAGATTCCAATACATCGCCGCCGCACCGTCCAAAGAACTGAGCTTCCGTCCCGCATCCGGCGCCGTTTCCGCCGCCTTCAAATAATAGACGGCCGCCTCGGCATAATTGCGGGAATCATACGGGTAGTCGGACTGAATCAAATTTTTCTTTTTATAAGCCCTTGCCGTTTCCCGATAAATATTATAGAGATTTTCTCCGGCAGATTGACCGAACTTGCTCAAAAACGCCTCATTGGCTTTAATGATTGTTTCAAGCGCATCAGGGTTTTCTCTGGCAAAAGCGGCAAGTTCTTCCGCAGCCTTTCCGGCATCTGCGGTATTTTTCAAAATTTCCAGAATAGTCGTCATCTTTCTTTCCTTCGTTGTTTGGCAAATAATAAAAATCCTACATTGTAACGGCTATCCTGTCCACAAAAATAAAACGGGTCAGGAAGAAAGCATTTTCTTCAAAGCCTCACGCCCATACAAAATTCCATCAGCCATAACGCTTTCATTTTCTTCCAACAGACCGGCCAAACACCCGGCCGTTTGTTTCTTCAGGCCGCGGTCACCTTTTCCGTAAACAAAAACGGTTTCAAGCATTTTTCCGTACCATTCCAATTGTCTCGTCCTTTTCTTCTCGGTGCCGGCTTTGTCTTCCATTGCCTGAATTGTCAGCAGCGCGGTTTTATGCATAAGCTTGGTTATCCGCCGTGCATTTACCTTGTCACCGGCCTCTTTATAGCTTTCGGCCAGCATTTTGCAGATTGAAAGCGTATTCTGGCATTTACCCAAAAAAGAAACTTCTTCTTTGGTAACATAAGCCAGAGCCTTTTCAAGCCACTCGGTAATCTTCGGATTTTTCAGATTGTTTTGGGCAAGCTGCATATATCCCAGTCGTTTATATTCATCGCTGAGGGAATGAACAATAGCCTCCCTCGTCTTATTCAAATTTTCACCGTCTTCAATCTGCTTGTAAACTGCAGCGATTCTTTGCAGAGAATCTATTTTTTCCGCGGCGTCCCGGGCAACGTTTACCGCTTCCCGATACCAACCGATTGCCCGGCGCAGCGCATTTGTTCTCTTCGACGGATTCTGCCTTGTTTTGGCAACCCAGGCATCTCCCAGACCGTTATACGTCCAGTACATAACCTTGTTGCGCTTAATGCTGTTATCAGTCTGACAACAGTCAGACGAAGCACAAAAATCAACCACCTGATTAAAGGCCCTGATTTTCACGTCCGGATTTTGACTGCCGGACGCTTCGTCAAAAGCACCGCGATATACCCTGAGAATATCGCTGCACTTTTCCCTGCCGGAAAGATTAAAACGCTGCCCGAACATATCGGCACTCCCGGCCTAATTTGTGCTCTTTCCATACTCCGGAATACCGCCGGAAACAATACAGTAGTCTTCACGATTCAGATTATATGCTTTGTGCACTTCGCATTCCGAACACAAACAACCTCTGTCTTCCTTAATACACTCGCTTTTGCTGAAAGCGCAGAACATCTTCTCATAATGCTCGACTTTTTCCAAATCTTCGGCCAGCTTCAGAAGGTTCTCCGGCATTGACCGAATCTTGCAGCCCATCGTATAAGACGGACAATTCATACAAATACATTTTTTCAAATTTTCTTTGGTTTTTTCTACGCGCATTTTCAATCTCCTAAAAAAATTACCCTTTTAGGAAATAGGCGCTGAACAGGCAAAAACAAGAACCGTCCGTTTTAGCCAAATCGGTTATATACGGGTAAAAACGCCTGGTGTAACTTCCGGCAGAAAATAACTCGGCGGGCGCGGCAAAAAGCGGATTTCATCCACCCGGGCCAGCATCGGACCGCTATAAGCCCGGCGGATCATCTCGTCAACCTGCTCTTCGGCACCCTGCATTCGGATTTCCACCGTACCGTCGTCAACATTGCGAACCCAGCCGGAGATACCGAGTTCCCGTCCTGTTCGCACGGCCCAGGCTCGAAAACCGATTCCCTGAACCCGGCCGTTTATCTTCAAATAGACTTCTTTTTCCATCTGTCTTCAATTATCAGAACAATGCAAAAACGCTTCAATTTCGCAGATCTCGTTTTTAATCGTCTGCCGTCGGCTTTCCGCTTCGTCATCGGTTCCCCAGTTCTCGGCCTGCCACAACTCATCAAGAAACGCTGCCTGAAAAGCCTCTTCCGCATTTATTTTTCCTTTGATCAGCGCCGCCGCCAAAAGCACCGAACGCATTTTCAGCGCCGCCGCATAAAAAGCGGTAAGTTCCCGGTCAGAAAGGGCTTCCATAAACATTTTGAGACGATAACCGGAAGTCTTGTTTTCTTCAGGAACATCCAGTCCCTGCGTCGTAACGAACTTGGCATCAAGCTCCTCTTTTGCCCATTTCAAAATCGGTCCCCAGACTTTTGTCTGACGCTCAATCAAATCTTTCTCCTGGCCCCAGAACAACAGCAAATCGGTCAGCGAATATTTGACCAGCCGGTCAATTACCTCGCCGCGATTTTGAGCAATTTCATTTTGGGCTTCTTCCAAATAGTTCTGCATCGTTTCTATTGTCCTTTAGGTTGTTTAAACATATTCAAAATATTTTTGGCCGTATTCTCCAGCTCTTTAGCCGTTCCTTTTACCGTGTCTTTAACGGCCTTAACACTATCGTCAACCGCCTCGTCGGCTCCGTTGTAAACATCCGTGGCTGCCTTTTCTGCCGCAGTCGGTGCCGGAAACTTATTCTGATAAGTCGTCCCCTGCAAAGCCGTGTAACACGGTGCCGGATCAACATTAACCAACGTCGATCCGAGATAAGCCGGACCGCTCAAAGCGACGCCGACGACCGATTTAAGTGCCGCTTTGTCGTCAAGCGTAATTTTCGGATCTTCCAGCGTACCTTTGATCTTAATAAAAGAAGACAGCGCCTGAACCGCATTAGTGTCAACAATTTTACCGGCAGACGGACGAACGTCAAAATCAATTTTGTCGTTAACCAGATTAATGCTGCCGTTGCTGACCAGTTTCAAAATATCCGACTGCAAAGCAATACCTTTCGGGAAAACTGCCTTGCCGCCACCCAAATCTGCGCGGACAACGGCACAATTAAGCGCCAGTTTTTTGTTGCTGTCTTTCATAAACGGCATCATATTCAAAAGCTGCGAGACAAAATTTCCGGTCAGGAAAGAAACGCTTCCGGTCTGAACAACCGATTCGTTGACAATGCCGATAACCTGACCGTTAAGCGACTGAACCAACTGCCGATAGGTATCTCCGCGGCCTGACAAACTTATTTTAATATCCGTATTACCGCCGGACAAAACGCCGAAATCTCCCGGACCGGCGGCCTGAAATTCTTCATGCAGATTCTGCAACAGAATATTTGAGCTGGTCGCATCCAGTTTCAGTGATTGTGTGTCGGCATTAACAACCAATGTACCGGCAATATCACCCCCGCCGAAATTCAGCCGCAAAGGATTAACGTTCAAAATACCGTTTTGCAAATCCGCCTTAACCGAAACATTTTCCGCCGTCATGCCCGGATTAACAATTAATTTGCTAACATTCAGATTCAGCCGTGCATTGACCTGCTTCAAAACGTCATACGGAATTTTCGTTTCCGGAACCAGCGGACTGGCCTCTGCCGTACCAATCAAAAAAGACTGCTCAATCGCAAGATTATTGTTGGTGCTGAAATTCTGCAAATTAATTTTATCACTCGCCAATACGGCATCAATCGAAGGTATTCTGCCCGAAATATCTGCCTTGACTGTTCCCGTAATCAAATTATTGACAATATTGAGCGCGGCAATATTTGCCTCTATGTTTTCAAGCGTTCCGACAACCGACGTTTTCAAAGTTGTTTCCGGAGCATTCATGTTTCCGGCCGGATTATAAACATTGATTTCCGCTGCATAAGTCGGGCTGCCGAACAAATCGCGAGCTGTGCCCAGCGCCGTCAAATCAATGCCGTAAGCCGTTGCCGTTATGTCAAAAGGATACGGTTCTTCGCTGTTAAACAGTGCATTAAGAGAACCTAAAACCGTTTTTCCTTTTATCGTCTGACCGTCAAAAACAACGTCAAACGATGCCTTAATGTCATCGTTCATGCTTTCTTCCGCCAAACGAAAAGCATTAATGGCAACCTGCGTCGTCTTACCCGACTTCGCATCGGCATATTGAAGAAGACCGTCCGTTACGACAACGTTTTTTGCGGCAAATCCGGCCAACAGAGCCGTCGCCGGATTCTGCTTTACCGCAGACTGATTTGCAATATATGCGGCTTTCTGATTCTGGACGGCGGTTTTCGCTGTCGCTTGAGAATTCGCTGTCGCTTGAGAAGCGGCATTGCCGAAATCCCAGTTGTTTTTTCCGTCTGCCGATGTTTCCAGATATACTTCAGGAGCAATCAGCACCACATTGTCAATAACCAACTGCTTATGCAACAGCGGCAGCAATGAAAGTTTAATTTCCAAACGCCGGATTTTAGCCATTTGCGGCTGAGAAGCCCATTCTGCATTGGAAAGCTCGACGTCTTCGACCACCAGCGTCGGAATCAGCGAAATCCCGACCGAAGCATTGCCGTTAATGGCCAGCTTACGTCCAAGCTGTTTGTCGACAATATCTTCCACATAAGATTTATACTGATTCAAATCAAAATTACGGACAAACAAATACCCGCCGATAGCAATAATGATTATCAGGCTGAAAATAACCGTTCCCAAAATTTTAACCAGTCTTTTCATTCACATCTACTCCTTAAAACTAATTCCCAACGCTTCCAAATCGGCTTTGAAATAAGCCGGAAGCGGTGCCGTAAGCACAAGCTTTTTATTATATATGACCGACAAATCGATTTTATAAGCATGCAAATGCAGTTTATCGGCAATCATTGCAAATTTCTGCCGACTTTCTCCGCCGAAATATTTGTTATCTCCGGCTATTGGCGTTCCCAAATATTCCAAATGCGCCCGAATTTGGTGAGTACGTCCCGTCAAAGGTCTGGCTTCGACCAAAGCAAAACGATCTGCGGCACTGTCCAAAACCCTGTATTCGGTTATGGCCGGTTTACCGCTTTCTGAAACCAGACTCCTCTCTCCGACCTTTTCCAGCGGAGCCTTAACAACACCGTCTTCCGGATTCGGACAACCGACCGTCAGCGCCAGATATGTTTTTGGCAAATCATGCTCCCGAAACGCCTTGGTCAGCAAATCGGCATATTTCCGGCTCCGTGCCAAAACCAGCAGACCGCTGGTATCTTTATCGATTCTGTGCACCAGCTTTGGCCGCTCTTCCGCTCCGAAAGTCAGCGCGTCCAGCATGCCGTCAATATGGCGGTTAGTGTTGCTGCCGCCCTGAACGGCCAAACCGGACGGCTTATTCAAAACCAGAAGGTTGTCGTCCTTATAAATAACCAGCGATTGAACAAACGCCGCATCTTTCGCCGAAACACCGGATTCGCGATACGGCGCCGCCTTTTCATCGTCCAGTGGCGGAACCCTGATTTCCTGACCGGATGTCAGCTTCAGATTCGCCTCGGCCTTTTTGCCGTCAACCTTAATCTGTTTGGTACGCAGCAGCTTTTGAAAACGCCCCAGCGACAAGCCGGGATAATATTTTAAAAACCAGCGGTTCAGGCGCATTCCGTCATCCGCCACTTTTACCTTTACCACACTGACTCCCGGCATTTATTTTTCCCTTTCGCAAATTTGTGCCAGTATATATCAAAACTTCTTAATTTAGAATGAAAAAAACCGCCCGGATTTCTCATCCGCGGCAGTTCCTTACACAATTTCAAAACCTCTTTTTCGGTTTTGAACACACCTTGCCCATTTTCTTCGGCACAAAATAATTCCGGCTTTGTTGCTTTTTCAAAAACCGTTTTGGGCTTTCCGCTCCGCATTTGCAAACCGTTTCCTGGTTTTTACTCAAAACTTTCGGCGGAGCCGGCACAATTCCGTACTCTTCTTTCAAAACGGCTGCCAGCTGATTTATTTCGGCAGCTTTCATTTCTACCAGAGCCTTGGCAAATTCTCTCAGCGCAACGGCCCTCAGCCATGCCTCCTTTTCCTTTTTTTTCATATTTTACAGATTATTAATGATAAACAGAATTCTTAAATTCAAACTTTTCATCAACGGCCGCCAAGTTCTCTTTCCAGCCTTTTAAGACGCATAACTGCATCTTCTTTTCCCGCATTCATCGCTTTTCTGACCAGTTTGCCGCAGCGTTCCAGATGTTTGTCTTTGTCACCGTCGGCAACCTCTTTGGCAAAAGTGGCAAAGTCCTCGCCCTGCCCGGTTACAAACGCCGGCTCTTTTCCGCCGGTTCGATAAACTTCGATTTTAACCCCTTTTTTGTCTGCCTTTTCCAGAAAATCCATCATTTCCATTGACCGGATTATTGAATCGTTGCTGTCGACTTCCAGCGGATTCCCGCCCGGATAGGCATCTCGGCCGCAGGCATATGCGGTATAATTCTCATCATATTTAAGTTTTCGTTCTTCAACATTAAGCGCACTGGCATACATATCATTAACCACCGCTTTCAGCGCTACCCCGTAACCAAGCGACTTTACGCCGCCGACCAGCCTGCCTGCATCGGACATCGACATCGCGTCATAAACAATGTCATATTTTCGCCGAACCGCCTCGGTCAAAACCGCCTGTGTTACTTTCATGGCAAAATCGCCGATTTCATGATCATAGGGATTATCTCGCGGATCAATACCGACGGCGGCGTAATAATCCGCAACATACGCATCCGGCGAAATAACCGCCGCATTTTCAAAACGTTCCGTCAGTGACGATTTTCCGCTTCCCTGCGCACCGAGCACCAACGTAAAAGTCGGTTTTCCGGACGGCTTCAAACCGTTCAATGCTTTTCTTTTGCTGTTTTCGATAAAAATTTGTTGCTCATCTTCTGCCAGTTCCAACATTCTGTTCTCCTTTGTCATATAAGTAAAGAATAGAATAATTAGACAAATTTGTCAACAAAGCTTCCGGAATTATCCATTTTGTTTCTTGGCTTTCTGTTTTTCCCGGCGCAGGTTATCAAAATATTCGATTCGTTTTTTTATCTCGCGTTCAAAACCGCGGTCGACCGGAAAATAAATCTTAACCCGGCGCATGCCGTCCGGAAAATAATTGGCGCCCGAAAATCCGTCTTCGCAATCCGGATCATATTCATAACCTTCGCTATAACCAAGCTGTTTCATCAGTTTTGTCGGCGCGTTGAGAATATTCTTCGGCGGCATCAGCGAACCCGTTTTCCGCGCCAGTTCCCGCGCTTTGTACATTGCCTTATAAACGCCGACGGATTTCGGCGCCGTCGCCAGATAAGCCACCAGCTGCATAATTGCCAAATCACCCTCCGGAGATCCCAGACGGTCATAAACCTCCCAACAGGCAATCGCCTGCGTTACCGCGTTCGGATCGGCCAAAGAAACGTCTTCGACCGCAAAACGCGTCAGCCGCCGCAACAGATACTTCGGATCTTCGCCGGCCTCAATCATTCGTGCTGCCCAATACAAAGCCGCGTCCACGTCAGAACCGCGCAGCGATTTATGCACCGCCGAAATCAGATTATAATGCCCGTCGCGCCCTTTGTCATATATCGGCGCCCGCGACCGCACGATTTTCAGAATGCTGTCCTTGTCAAAAACCTCGCCTTCTTTGGCATAAGTAAACACGCTTTCGCAAAGATTGAGAATATAGCGCCCGTCGCCGTCGGCAATTTCTTTCATAAAAGCGCGCGCTTCGTCATCAACCGGCAGCCTGCGTCCCATTTCTTTTTCCGCCCGTTGCAAAAGCACCTCAAAAGCATCTGCATCCAGGCGGTTCAATACAAAAACCTGACACCTGGACAGCAAAGCCGCGTTCAGTTCAAAAGACGGATTTTCGGTTGTCGCACCGACCAGAATAATCGTACCGTCTTCCACATAAGGAAGAAAACCGTCCTGCTGCGACTTGTTGAAGCGATGTATTTCGTCGACGAACAGCAATGTACCTTTGCCCTGCGTTGCCCTGCGCTCCTGCGCATACTGAAAAACCCGCTTCAAATCCGCCACACCGGAAAAAACCGCCGAAATCTGTTCAAAATAAAGATTGGTATTTTCGGCAATCAGTCGTGCAATTGTTGTCTTCCCGCAGCCCGGCGGCCCCCAGAGAATAAACGAAGTAATTTTCTTTGATTTGACCATTCGTCCCAAAGGCGCATCCTCACCCACGACCTGATCTTGCCCGACGACCTCGGACAAACTCTGCGGACGAAGCCGATCGGCCAGCGGCCGTTTAACCTGCGACGAAAAAAGGGTATCTTCCATATCTGTGCGATTCTTTTAATCTATCTGTATTATTCCTAAGCCGAATATAGCAGAATTTTTGCCAACCTCAAGCGTCAAAAAAACATAAAAACCAAATTTCAATGCTTTTCAAACGGATTTTGATTAACGTCCTTACTGACCGAAAAGGAATCTTCCTGCAGCCACCACTCATCATTATCTTCCGGCGCTTTTTCCTCATCAAAAGACCCTTCCCGGCTCCAGCGTTCGGAAATATCTTCGGCCAAAGCGCTTTTCTTATCCTGCGGTGTTTTCATCACTTCTTCGGCAACAACATCAATCTGGTCGGCAAGATAAGCGTCGACCTCCTCTTCCCGCTCAACCTGAATTCCGGCATTTTTAAGCACGTCCAACAAAGCCGGAACGTCGGCATCTTGCACACTGCGAGCCGCGGCCGCCCCCTCGTCAAGAAAATAGGCCGTTCCTGACAAAGCTTTCTCCTTAAGCCTCTCATCACGCAAAAAATACCAGGAATCGATTCGCACCGGTAAATGATAGTAGCCCTGAACCAAAAGCAGATGCTGTCCCTTGCGGACAATGCTTTCTCTGTTCCTGCGCAAAAGATCATTGGCAATCCGATGATAATACACGGCATCGGATAAGCCCTGCTTAACGTCAAAAAGCCGACCGGATCCGGGAACCGGAATCTGCACCGACTTAGCACCATAAACCGCCAGACGGTTAAAATGCTCGCTTAAACTGCGGTTGTTTTCGGCAAACATAAGTTTATACGACGTATTGGCAATAATATCTTCCAAACCGTTCCGACCGTAACGGTCATGAATATTTTTGAGATTGTCGGTCAAAAGCATAAACGACATACCCGCCGCCGGACCGTATGTCAAACCCTCATGAAGCAGATTAAACTCCGGCAAAAGCTCAAAATCGTCAAAAACAAACAACAGCGGCGGCATTTCTTTCTTCCTTGCCCCGTCAAGACAGGTCTTGATAAGCATATCGGTAAAAAAACGGGTCATAAAAGCCGCCGGCCGATTGTCAGCCACCGTATAAATTGTCCTTATATCGGAACTTTGCCGCAAATCGGATAAAATCAAATCACTGGAAGAGGTTCTTTCCCGCACCGAATTTTTACGAAAAACCATCAACGGTTCAAGCATTACCGCAAAAATCATCTTGCGCTGCTTCTTGGTCAGATAATAAAGATGCTGCATGACCTGATTGGCACGCGGATGATATCCGAAAAACTCCGCTTCCCGGATAAAATTGCCGAGCATGGTTTTCCAGCGCCCGTAAGTACGACCGGCATCTTCCTGACGTATGGTATAATAACGTTCAATCAGACAGTCAACCATCATGGCAAAGCAAAATTCTTTTCCCTGCCAGGCCGGCGGAATATTATCCCAGCTTCCGATCGGCAGATAATTGTCAACGATCAGCTTGTTGTTCTGCAGATTCTCGATAGCCTGCGAAGAATATGCCTCCGGCATTAACGCATAATAGCTGAGCAGAATATCTTTGTCTTCCGGGTTCAGCCTGCCATGATCCAAAAGTTTGCCGAGAAAATAGTCGTTTGCCAGCGCCTGTTCCGTTTTTGAAACATAAAATTGCAGCAAGCCTTCCAAAGCAATCCCGGCCAGTTTTCCCCAATAATTGTCCTCTTTCTCGCCGGTAATATAACGTGCAATCCATAACAGATAATGATCCCGCGCCAATCCCTTGGGCGGCATGTTTCCTTCCGAAAACGGATTCCAGCGCGGCCACACTTCGCCGCTTTCCGGCTTGTCCAGCATATTCCAGTTAAAATAATAAACCTTGCCGAGCCGCGCGCGGTACCCGCTGGTATACTTAACCAAAGAACCTTTGCAGTCTGCCGCGACAATGCTTACATCGTCGCTTTCCAAAATACTCGGCACCGCAACCGTCGATGTTTTGCCAAGTCCCGGCGAACCCCAGCCAAAAACGGACAAAGGTTTTCCCAAATATAAAACCCGGCCGAAAAACCGGCCGAAGACACCGAAACCCTTTTCAAAAAGCCCCATTTTTTCAATATCTTCTTCCGTTGCAAAACGATTGTTCAACCGATACCACAGACGGAAGAAATAGGGGCTTTTGATAAAAACCATAATTGTCAAAAACAAAAACGCCAGCGGAGCCAAAGACGGAATAAAAGAAGCGGTACTAAGCCGTCTAGCCAAAAAAGCCTGCTCAAAGACACTCAGCCATTCGCCGTAAGCCTCAAACAAATACTCGGGATTCTGCCGGAGCTTCAAAAGAAATCCGCTTATATCTTTCAGCGATTTTTCATTAATGCCGTTCTGAACCAAATGCGCCGCCGACAAACATGCCGCACCGCTGACATATAAAAACAAAAAAGACATCACCAGCCACAGGCAGCCGCGCAGCCATACCCTGCCGGTTATTTTTTCTCCGCCGGCCTTTTCATCGCTCATTGCCGCCTCGGGATAAAATACGAACGTCAATCGACCGTTCTGCCGTCTTTTCTTCCCGGCGTTCCTCTTTCACCGCCTCTTCGCGTCTGACTTCCTGTTCAAGCTCCTGCTTCTTGCTGCGGCGGTTTTCCAGTTCCTGCCGTTTATGCTCTTCTATCTGACGCCGCAAAGCAGCCTTGTTTTCATCAGCAGCTTTTTGCTGGGCGGATTTCACTTCTTCCAGAACCTTGCCGTCTTTAACCGGAGGCCGCTTGGCATTGCGCCGAAAAACTTTTTTGCCGACTTCCAGTATTTGCTCAATACTGATACCCTCCTGATGGATTGTATCCCAAACGCCGAACTCCTTGCCGTCACCGAGCAGCAGGCTTGTCATATCAATACCGACACTGCCTTTTCCGTCTTTTTTCTTTTTGGGAGCCAGCAGCATCTTCATTTCTTCCGGCGTCGGCACACGCCCCAATGCCTGAGCAATCTGCTGAGGTGTAATGATACACTCGCTCAGGTCAAGCTCCATAATATTTACGCCGGTAAAATCGACGCCGGTAAAATCAACGCCGCGCAAATCCAGATTTTTCAAATCGATTTTCGTCAAATCGAGCAGCATCAGGTTTATTTTGCTGAGCTGAAGTTTGTGCGGATAATATTTGGCCAGATATTCCACCAGTTCCTGCAAATCCTCCCGCGTAATATCGTCCATTTCGATATCCAGCAGAATGGCATTTTCAATATCGACGTCCGTCAGTTTGACATTATTCAGCTTGGCCCCGGTCAAATCGGCGCCGGAAAGCTGCGCACCGGACAAAATCGCACCGGTCAGATCGGCGCCGCGCAGATTGGCTCCGGTCAAATCAGCGCCGGAAAGATCAACACCGCGCAGATTGGCTCCGGAAAAATCGACACCTTTCAAATTGGCAACCGAAAAATTGGCATTTTCCAGATTTTCATTGGCAAACCGGCCGCCCTCAAGATTTTTACCGACAAAATCAATTTTAAAGGAAAGAAAATTATCCAAACCATCGACACGCTGAGCCGCTTCATCGACTTTGGAAACCGCTCTCCATGAACATTCGGTATCTTTTCCGGAATCCGGCTTCTGGCGCATCCGCTGTTCCTTGTAGGCGCGGGCTTTGTCTCGTAAAGAATTTATTTCCAAATCTTTTTTGCTGTCTTCTGCCATTGTCCGTCCGGATAGTTTAATTCATTTCTCCGATAATAGCGCAAATTTCGATTTTTGACAAATATTTTTATAATAAAAACCTGCCGTCAAAAAATCCTAACGAAGCAAACACTGGACTCTGTCCCCTCTCAACTTGTTGCACAATGCCATAAAACCTCCGGATTCGGAATGAAGAACCAGACGATAAAAAATCTGTCCGTTAATCCGCGTGCGGATAACCTCGGGCTTTTTGGCCTTAAGTTCGGGATACAGCTCCTGAAGCATTTTCCATTCCAAATCCGCATTTGCACGTTCGACATAAGAACCGAGCTGCATAATTTTTTTACGGTCATACGCCGGATCCGTATACGGGGCAAAAATATCTTCGTCATAAACAACCGGTCTCGAAACGGCAACAGATTGCGCAACCGGTACCGTGTTTCTGTTTTCCATCAGGTCTTCCAGCCAGTTTTCCTTCTTGGCCCAGCCGTTGCTGATTTTTTCGTCATAGGCCTCTTCCGCGGGAACCGCCGCCAGCATTTCGACCATGTCTTTATTAAAGGCGGCGCGCAGTGAAACTACAATATCTTTAATTTCATTCTTAAGCAGCACACGGGTAAACGGCGAAAAACCGGCATAAAAATACAAAGCCCGCAAAGCCAAAGCTTTTTCGGCGGCAATCTGACTTTGTTCGTTTTCCAAAGTAAGCAGTTTTATCTTATCATTCAGCAGATTAATTTCTCCGTCCATCGAAAGACGACCGCGTTCGCGCTGTTTAATGTCTTTTTTCAAATCTTTTGCCTGCTCACTGACAACGGCATAGTCTGTTTCGCTGAGCCGCACCAGATTATAAGCGACCTCGACCTGCGTAAACACCGCAATTCCCAGTTCGTCAAAAGCCGCCGTTCTGAGCCGGTCCCTGTCGGCTTCCTTAGCCTTTTTATAGGCTTCGGTTTTTTTCACAAGACCCAAGGCCAGCGTATAAGCCCGTTTTTCCAGATTCTCGGCATAAACCTTATCTTCAACGTTATAACCGTTTATGTTCAGCCGTTCCACCTCCGGATATTTTTTCAGCAAATTATATTCGACTTCACGAAAACGGTACGAACGTCCCATTTCTCTGGCAATATCAAATTCCGAACGATTGCTGAATGCCGAACGTTGAAAAGCCTGCACGGTCAATTTCCGATCCAAATCGTCAAGCTCGTAAAAAGTCCGTCCTTCCAGTTTCAAATTCTTGGCCTCAGCTTTAATCAGATAAGCATATTCGGCCATTGCAAAAGCCTGTGCCTCATACATTTCTTTCAACTTAAGCAGGGCAACTTCCAAACCTTTCTTATAGCTTAGCTCCGCAGGCGTCAACCGGCCGGTACGCTCTTCTTTTTTGACAATATCGTTAAGCTTTTTCTGTTCTTTGTCCGTCAGCCGTGCGATTTCCTTGAGCTGCTTGCTTGCAAACAATGCATCTTTATGCGTCTTTATTGAAGCAAGTGCCAAATTCTGCGAAACCTTAACAAAGATGCTGTTGTCAATATACGAACGATTGCCGCTTAGATTGACGGTCGCATATATTACGGCATAATCCAGTGCCCGCAGACTGTCATACAGCGGATTATCTCGGCCGCTTTTAACATTCATCATATTCTGAATAATGTCCTGCGGAGACATATTCTGATTTTGGGCAAACAGCTTTTTGTTCATCTCCTGTGCGGCAATGTCCACATTATATTTCACGCCACGCGCCATTGACGCATAAACGTCCAGTTTGCTTCTGACCGGTTCCGGGCTTTGCGCAAAAACAAGCTCTTCAACTTCCACTTTGTTTCCGATATTGTCGGTTTCCGCCGAAGAACAACCGCCGACAATGCCCAGCACCGTTAAGACAAAAACAAACTTTTCGAACTTATTCATAGGAAAACCCCGCAGAATATAAAGAATTCCGGCTTATTACCGAACTGTAACATTATGTAACAACTTGTTAAAAGCTTTTTAGCAAGAAATTTGTTATAAGTAAACTAAATTTAGCAGCATTCCAACTTCAGAGGTAAAATCTTATGACTAAAAACATTAAAGTTGCCGTCATCGGCGCCGGCATGATGGGCAAAAACCACATGAAAACTTACAAAAGCCTGAACGGTGTCGATCTGGTCGGCGTTTATGACATTTTCCCGGAAGCCGCCCAAAAGGCTGCCGAAACCTTTGGTATCAAAGCATTCTCTTCCATGGAAGAAGTCGCCAAACACGTTGACGCCGTCAGTGTCGTTACAACTTCCGTAACCCATGCCGACGTCGGCGAATTTTTCCTCAACAAAGGTATCCACTGCATGATAGAAAAACCGCTGGCCTGCACCGAAGCAGAATGTCAGCGTCTGATTAACGCCGCCGCCAAAAACAATGTTGTTTTGCTGGTCGGACACATTGAGCGTTTTAACCCGGCTGTCGAGCAGATGGGCAAACTCCTCTCCGATACATCAAAAATCCGTTCGCTGACCGCACAGAGAATGTCTGCCGCCAGCGGCCGCATTACCGACGTTGATGTTTCCATGGATCTGATGATTCATGACGTCGAAGTCATTCAGTCTTTGGTCAAATCACCGGTTGTCAACATTCAGGCTGCCTCGGTCAAAACCAAAGAAAGTCCGATGGGCAAAGACTACATTACCGCCCTGCTCGAATTTGAAAACGGTGCTACCGCCAACATTACGGCCAGTCGCATTACTCAGGCCCGTGTCCGCACTCTGACGGTCACCACCGACACCAACTATATTGACATGGACTTCATCAACCAGAGCATTAATGTTCATTCGCAGGGACGTATGCCCTACGTCAACCCGGAAAGCATTCCCGAATGGATGAACTACGGTCTGAAAGGCAGCGTCGAGCAGTTGTTCATTCCGACCAACCAGCCGCTTTCCGCCGAATTAAACCATTTTCTGAGCTGTGTCCGCGGCGAAGCGACACCGCGCATTACCGGCCAGAACGCACTTGATGCTCTGCGCGTCATCTGGAAAATTCAGGAAAAACTCGGTTTTTTTAACGTTTCCGCCAACAATGCAGTCGCGGCTGCATAAAGATTGCAAAATAAAATGTTTTGAGATAGTTTAAGGGGCAGAAATGCCCCTTAATTTGTAAACGAAAACCCATGCGCTATAAGATTACCATTGAATACGACGGCACAGACCTTCTCGGCTGGCAGGAACAATTGGACGGCCCGTCCGTGCAGGATTATCTGCAAAAATCTCTTGAATGCTTTACACCGGTTTCAGAAGAAGAGACAAATGCCGAAGAACGTTTGCAGATAACCGATAAAATCGTTGTCTACGGCGCAGGACGAACGGACGCGGGCGTCCACGCCACGGCCCAGGTTGCACATTTTGACCTAAAAGAAGATATGGAAGACTGGAAGCTGCGCGAAGCAATGAACGCGCGCCTGCGGGATATGCAAGCACCGGTCGGTGTCATTTCGGTTGAAAAAACAAACCAAAATTTTCATGCCCGTTTCAGTGCCAAAGGCCGTGGTTATCTGTATCGGATTCTCAACCGCCGTGCACCGGCCATAATTGAAAAAAATCGGGTTTGGTGGGTTCCTGTTCCCTTGGATGTTGAAAAAATGCGCCAAGGAGCCAAATATCTGCTCGGTCATCATGATTTTAGTTCTTTCAGAGCTGCCGCTTGCCAAGCAAAATCGCCCATAAAGACTTTGGATAAGTTGGATATTGAAGTTTGCGGCGAAGAGATTCGTTTTATTGTTGAGGCACGTTCTTTTCTGCACCATCAGGTTCGCAATATGGTCGGAACTTTAAAGATGGTCGGCGACGGACACCTTCGGCCGGAAGACGTAAAACGGATTCTTGAAGCCCGTGACCGCAAAGCCGCCGGTGTTAACGCTCCGGCCTGCGGCCTGTATTTAAACAAAGTAATTTATTAGGCTCTTTATGCGGCTCCGCAACAAACGCCGCATAATTCATCCGCTCCAGATCCCGGTCATAATACGAATTCAAAATCCGGACAAAATTCGGGCTGTCCATGCCGAAAAACTTCTCCGGTCGCGGACGAATAATATTCAAATCCAGCAAACCTCGGTTAACCCCTCCCAGATTCCGGGTATTTTCCAAAATCATTTTGGTAATCAGCCGCTGCCCGTTCATCCAGTGTCCGGCATCGGCCACGGTTTCGACATAATTGTTCATGACTTGCTCGTCAAACCGACGGCGGGTAAAAGTCGTCATAAAAGAAAACTTCATCAGCTCTTTTCCCGCGTCACTCTTATAAAACCCGAACTGAGCGGCATAATCCAATCCGGCAAAATATTGAGAAGAACGTTCAATCAGCATGGCTGCTGCGTCAAAATCCCCGTTTCCGATGGGATTGCCGCCATTCAAAGCTTCAACCAGACGACGGTTTAAAAGAGTTATCGCTTTCACAAACTTCGGAGCAGATAACATCGTCTCGTCATAAATCTCTCCGCAAACTTTGTCCAGAGCACCATCACCCGTATGCGGCCGTTTGTAATTGGCCATCTTCCGACATGCCGCCGTCTTACGCAAAATGTCAATCACCGTCGCACCCGCATATTTGCGCTGCGGAAACGGCGCCGAAAACAAATCCTTGACTTCCATGGTCTGAGGTTTGTCATAAAGCGACAAATCCAACCAACGGCTCTCCCTGTCAGAATCATCAAAAAGAGTATACGGCATTTTGTTTTCATAGATGGTAATCGGCCGGGTCTCATCGACAACATAATGACCATCCCGGTTATAATAAAAAAATTCGCCGTAATATTTGGCAAAAATGGCTGCTTTTTCATAAGTTTGATCGTCAGACCAAAAATCATCGGGGCTTACGACCGAAGCCTCGGCCAGCCGCCTCATAATTTCCAGTTCTTCACGGCTCGGCTGAGATTTGTTCCGGTTTTTGTCCTCCTGACGCTCTCTGCGAAATCCGACAAAAGGATAATCAAGCCTGATTTCCTCCATTCTGCCAATCAACCGCTCTTTGTCATGAGACTCATAATAATCGATTAAGGCATGCAAAACCGCATCAGAGGCCGCCGGCACACCCCGATGAATCAGATTGCGCATGGTTTCGCCATCACCCATTGCACGGCTCAGGAACAAGGCGTTCAACCGATACGGCGACCAAAACCGCCGGTCTATGCCTGCGGCAATATCCTGTATGGAAAATTCAGACATAAAAAAACTCTCTGCAAAAAACTGCTGAAAGTTTACAATTTTAGACAAATTTTGTCAAGACTCGCGAAAAGGTACCAAAGACATAACTTTTTGCGCCGTATCGTAGCCAAAACCGGCGCGCACCAAAACTGCCAAATCTTTTTGCCTGTATTCTCGGCGGCTTTCTTCATCTGCACGAAAAGGACCGATTCGTTTTTTCTTTGCCAACCGCAGGGCCGCTTCATATTCATCATAATCCTGCGCCTCCAAAAGCGAATCAACCATTCTTTCGTCAATTCCTTTAAGCTGCAGTTTGCCCTTGATATAACGAACCGATTTACCGGCCGCCAGATAGTCCTTGATTTTCATTTCGGCAAAACGGGCGTCGTTAACATAACCATACCCTTCGAATTGGGAAACAATTTCATCAATCCAGCCGACGGCCTCTTCCTGATTCCAGCCTGGATTTTGATAAGCGTAATCGCTGACTCTGCGCATCAGTACCGATTTCAAATTTTCAGAAGACGTCTCAAACCGCTGCAGATAATACAGCGCAATGTTTTTCAAACGTTGTTTGGTAATCTTCCGCGCCGGCTTTCGTCCTTTTCTCTGTACATCGTCTTCCGACACTTGCAAAATCCTCAAAAACACATTACATAAAACTAAACAAGAACATTATACAAAGGAAAAATCATTGGTTAACAAAAATTTCGACAACTGTGTATCTTTTCATATTGAAGACGGCGCGTTTATGGGCAGACTGGTTCGGCTTGACGAAGTCGTCAACACCATTGTCGGCAAACACTGCTATCCCAAACCCGTATCGGCCGTTGTTGCCGAAAGCGCGGCCCTCGGCGCCCTGCTTGCCAGCGCCCTGAAATATGACGGCTTGTTCACCCTCCAAACCAAAAGCAACGGACCGGTTTCCATGGTTGTTGTCGATGTCTCTTCCGACGGCACGATTCGCGCCTGCGCGACTTTTGATGAAAAACGAATTCAAAAAGCGCAGGAACTCCGCAAAACCGAAGGCGAAATAGAAGCCGCGCCGCATTTGATGGGCGAGGGTTATCTGGCTTTTACGGTTGATCAGGGCAAAGATACGGATCTGTATCAGGGCGTTGTCGACTTACAGGGCAAAAACCTGACCGAATGTGCACTGCGCTACTTCAAACAGTCCGAACAAATTGAAACGGCGCTCCGCCTTTTCCTTAAAGTTCCGAATGATGAAAACGACCATTGGAAAGCCGGCGGTATCATGTTGCAGAAACTGCCGGCAACCGGTGGCAAGGTTAAGGAAGGAACCGACTTGGACGAAGCCTGGAACGAAGCGGTTACTTTTATGCAAAGCCTCAAAGAGGAAGAAATTTTTGATGACGCTTTGAGTTCTGAGGAAATCTTGCATCGGCTCTATCACTCCAGCAAACTGACCATCGCCAAAAATAAGGAATACCGCTTCGGCTGCCGTTGCAGTCGTGACAAACTGCTCAACACGCTGATTTCGTTCGGAGAAGAGGAAATCAATAATCTGGCCGACGATCACAATCAGATTTCCGCCACCTGCAACTTCTGTTCCGAAAAATATGTTTTTGACAAAGGCGAGCTGATTCGCCATTAAGCTTATATTAAACAATATCCAATATTCTGAAAAGGCTCTTAAAGAATTTAAGGGCCTTTTCAGGATAAATAACAACAGGTTACGACAATGATTAATCTTAAAAGACTTTCCGCATTTCTGATGGTTCTGGCTTTTACTGCCGGCTGCGCCAACAACAACGAAGCAGAGCCCAAACGCTACCATGAACCGCGTTTTACGGATCAGGCGCCGATTGACCTGAAAGTCAACCGGGTAGAAGTCATTTCTGAATTTACACCGACTTTCACCCGTCCGAACGTTGAACACCTGTTTCCGATTTCGATTGAAAAAACCGCCCGTCTCTGGGCCAAAGACCGTCTGAAAGCCGATGACTATGCTTCCGACAAAGTTGCCGAATTTATCATTAAAGACGCCAGCGTTACCGAAGAAATTGAAAAATCCGAAAAGGTTTTTTACAAAGACCGTATCAAATATCGTGCAACACTGTATGTTGTCATCAAAGTAACCGATCCCAAAAACCTCTCCAGCGCCGAAACCTCAATCGAAGCCTGGCGGGAACTGGCAATTCCGGCAGATACGGATATTGAAGAAAAAGAAAGATACTGGAACGGTATGGTATACAAGCTCTTTGACGAGTTCAACAAGCGCATGGAGCAAAACATCTACCAATACCTGAACATGTATGTTGCCAACAACAGCATCATTCAGGAATACAACTAATTCAATGAAGCTGTCGGTTTCAAACCGGCAGAAAGAGAAAACGTCGGAATTTTGATTTCCTTAACCGTTTTTTGCCCCGCCTCCTGAATTTTACAGCTGCCGTAAAAAACAGCATCCGAGGCGTTCAGCGGCATCATTGAACTGAACTCAAAATATTCCCCGGGCTCAAGTTCGGGAAGTTCTCCCTTAAAACCGGCAGAATCATCACAAAAACGATTTCCTTTGCTGTCGGTAACATTCCAGTTTTTGCCCAACAGTTGAATTTTCTTAGCCGAGTTGTTTTCAATCCGCAGATAATACCCCCACAAAAAAGCCTGTGTGCGGCGATTCTCTTCAACCAGCACCGGACAAGCCGAAATCACGATGTCATCTGTCTGCGAAGTAATATATTCCGGCTCATCAAACATATCTCAATCCTTAAAAAATTAACTTATGGTTAACTTTTAAAGAACCGCGGATTGATTCGCAACGGCACTTTTTTCTTGTTCACAAGCTTATACACAACAAAATGAAAACGAAATTTTCCGCTTGCCAACATAAAAAAGGTACCGATTTCGGAGTCTCACTAAAAAACCCGCGGAGTCAAAAAAAGACTTCCGCTAAACGGAAGTCTTTTTCGGCAGATATTTCAAAAAAAATTATTTTGCCAGAATATCAAGCAGCTTTTTCGTTGCATCGGCGGAAGAAATATTTTCGCAAACGGCAACCTCATTTGCCAGCCGATCCAACGCCTGCTCATAAATCTGGCGTTCGCTGTAAGACTGTTCGGCCAGATTTTCGCTGCGATACAAATCGCGGACAACTTCAGCAATCGCCACCGGATTTCCGGAGTTAATCTTATTTTCGTATTCCTGCGCGCGCCGCGACCACATAATTTTCTTAACCTTGGCCTTGCCTTTCAAAACACCGAGGGCTTCATTCATCGTATCCGCACCGGAAATTTTGCGCAGACCGATATTTTCGGCCTTAGCCATCGGAATCCGCAGTGTCATTTTGTCCTTGTCAAAATTGACCACAATCAGTTCCAGCTCCGAACCGGCTATTTTCTGCTTGGCAATATCGGCAATTTTACCGACACCGTGCGCCGGATAAACTACAAAATCACCGGAATTAAACGCAAAAGCGGAAGAACTCTTTTTATTCATAAATCTGTTCCCATTCATTTTTAATGATTAGTAAAATACCCATCTGGGCTCAAGACGACGTTAACATACCACATTTTTCGACTCAAATCCAGCCCAAAAATAAAAAATTTTGTCAAAAAGAGCCTAACAACATGAAAAGGAACAGAAAACCGGGTCAAATTTCCAACGAAGGAAACATTCCCGTCTGGCGCAGACATTCCCCCACCACCATTACGGCCGACAACGCGACATTAATCGAACGCGCGTTTTTGTTCATTGGAATCAACAGCCGCGCATCGGCTTTCTGATGAACATCTTCCGGAACTCCGGCCGATTCCCGCCCCATTAGAATAATATCGTTTTTCCGAAATTCAAATTCAGTATAAGGCCGGCTGGCATGAGTCGTTAACAAAACGATTCGCCCATATTCTTCCGGATGTTCTTCGCGATACTGTAGAAAATCCACCCAGGAATTGTGCCTGCGATAAGATACCATGTCCAAATAATCCATTCCCGCACGGCGCATGGCCTTCTCATTAAAAATAAAACCGCAAGGCTCAATAATGTCCAACGGCACGTCCAGACATGCACCCAAACGCAACAAAGTACCAGTGTTCTGCGGAATATCAGGCTGAAATAAAGCCAAACGCATTTCCTTTTCTCCTTTTTATCCTGTTTTCTGATACTCCGAAACCATAAACGATGCAAGTTTTAAAAAACCAAAGGGGCGTCTTCGCAAGACACCCCCTTTTAAATCAAAAACGCCCCCGACGATAATAAAGATCAATCATCTCCCGCAGCGTCCGACAGCTTTCCAACTGCGAAACCGGCGGATAATATCCCGCGCGACCATCAAGCCCCTTAGACAAAGCCGAATAAACCTTGTTTGCTTGGATAAAATAACGACATTGCTCCGATAGATACGTGCGTTCTTCTCCTGACGGTCTGAGTTCCGGATATAAGTCATCGTCAAAAGACAATTTCTCGTTTCCGGTTACATCGCGGATAATCTGCAAACCCTTGTCAAAAAACGCCTTTTTCTTCTTTTCGGCCTTTTCGATATAGTCTGCAAAATCAGCAACCGTAACCAGACCGAGGGAACTGTAAATCCGCAAATCAGGCAAAACTGATCGCAGCAACTGCTTAAGAGCCTCTCGCTTTTGCGGAAACACTTCAAAATTCATAACCTGATTTTCCGAAGCATTTACGCCGGTCAGTTTTTCAAACTGATTAACCACAAGTCTTTCAATTCTTTCAAACATAATGATAAAATTTAGTGACACAATTTATTTAAAATCTCTTATTTTCCGGTTTTGGAAAATACCACAAAAACCATATTGTGTCAACTTTTCTGTCAAAAGCCGATTCGCGTGTCATACATTGAAAAGAAACAGCATAACATCGCCGTCCTGCACAACATATTCCTTTCCTTCGGAACGCATCTTGCCGGCCTCTTTGCAGGCCTGCTCGCCGCCAAAAGCAACGAAATCATCATAAGAAATGGTTTCCGCGCGAATAAATCCTCGCTCAAAATCGGAATGAATAATACCTGCACATTGCGGCGCCTTGGAACCCTTCAAAAAAGTCCAGGCCCGAACCTCTTTGGGACCGCAGGTAAAATAAGTCTGCAACCCGAGAAGCTCATACCCGGCACGAATAATTTTCGACAAACCGGTTTCCTCCAACCCCAAAGCCGACAAAAACTCTTTTTTTTCCGCTTCGCTGTCCAGTTGAGCAACTTCCGATTCGATAGCAGCCGAGATAATAACCGCTTTGGCACCTTCGGCTTCCGCCTTGGCAAAAACCTTCTGCGAAAACGCATTGCCGGTCGCCGCGGAATCCTCGTCAACATTACAGACATACAGCACCGGTTTGGAAGTCAGCAGCTGCAGCATTTTATATTCTTTATAAGCATCCTTATTGTCTTTGGACGGAGCCGCAGAGCGAGCCGGTTTACCTTCACGCAAGGCTTTGATAATAGGCTCCATAACCTCGACCTTGATTTTAGCGTCCTTGTCCCCGCCGGTTTTGGCTTTTTTGGCCAGTTGATCAAACCGCTTTTCCAGAGAATCCAGATCAGCAATCATCAGCTCGGTTTCAACGATTTCCGCATCGCGTATCGGATCAACCGTCCCCTCGACATGAGTGATGTTGTCATCCTCAAAACAGCGCAGCACATGAATAATCGCGTCTACCTCGCGAATATTGGCCAAAAACTGGTTACCCAGCCCCTCGCCCTTGGACGCCCCCTTAACCAACCCGGCAATATCGACAAATTCCAACTGCGTCGGCGTAACCGTCTTCGGTTTGACCATCTCCGCCAGCTTGTCCAAACGCGCGTCCGGCACCGCCACGCGGCCGGTATTCGGTTCAATGGTACAAAACGGAAAATTGGCAGCCTGTGCGGCAATTGTCTGCGTCAGAGCATTAAACAACGTCGATTTTCCGACATTCGGCAAACCGACGATTCCGCAATTAAATCCCATGACAAAAACTCCTCAAATACAAAAAATTATTCTTCTTATAACGGAAAGCTTCTTTCTTTTCAAGGAGAGATTCAGTGCTTTTTCTGCCGGTTTATCAGATAAATTCCGCAAATACGCAAAATGCCCTTCTTTTTGTCGGCGGTAAACAGCCAGTGCCTGATTTTTCGGTTCCGTTGTTTGCGCAAAACATCTTTCAGACCAAACTTTTTAATGTAGAAACGCATTCGTTTGATAAATTCCTTGCGCGATTTGATAATATCATTCGCACTGCAGAAAAAATTCATGTTGCGGTCAATAATCCTTTTGACGCTGATACCGTCGGCCTTGCACTTGGCCGCAGCACTTTCAATGGTCTTAAAAACGTCAAAATACATATCCGTATTCTGATTGCTTGAACCCGTAATCGAATTGGCAAACAGGCGGTGATGATAAAGGATCTCGT
The DNA here is from genome assembly GCA_944391505.1 of uncultured Alphaproteobacteria bacterium. GTDB lineage: Bacteria > Pseudomonadota > Alphaproteobacteria > RF32 > CAG-239 > Scatacola_A. Next base: position 127,654 of record CALXTV010000001.1, read on the forward strand.
CAACAAAAGCAAAACGACAGGCATATTCGTTCAGAAAAATATGAAACAAAACGTCGTCAAAATGGTTTCCGTCTTCCGCAAACGCCAGATTATGTTTTTTAATAACTTCCATTCTAACCAGCTTTGCCCAGGGAGCAAAAAAAACACTGGCCATTTTATCCCGAAAAGCATCGTCCAAATCAACCGCCTCAAAGCCGAAATGAGGTGCGGCCAGTTCGTGAAAAGCGCCTTCCTCCTCCACATATTCGTCCGCATAACAAAAAGCGGCATCGGCCTGATTACGCACAATCGATTCGTAAAGCTTTTTCAGCCAGTCTTTTTCAACCCAGTCGTCATGATCCATAAAAATCACAAATTCGCCTTGCGCTTTGCTCAAGCCGAAATTGCGCGATTTTCCGGGTCCCTGGTTGAAATTATGAAAAACCGTAACTCTCTTGTCCGTAGCCGCCAACGCATCACAAACCGCCGCCGTTTCCCGGTTGGAGCCGTCATCAACAATCAGCAGTTCAAAATCTTCAAAACTCTGCGCCAAAACACTGTTAACCGCTTTGGTCAGATACGCTTCTTTAATATTGTAAACCGGAAGAATAACCGAAATCTGTGGCATATTAAAACTCCTCTGCAAATATGCACCAGAATAACCGATTCGATAATTATTACAAGCAAAAGCTGCCCGAAGAAAAGTACTTATACTTTTTTATTTTTCATAAGCAAGCCAAAACGATTAGCCAGAGCCGCGGCGCCATCGGAAAGCAGGACCGGAATATTTTCCGCAATCAGCCGGATTTCTTCGTTCAACAGCTCTTTGTCGGCCCGTGAAAAACGCGATAACACATGACTGACCACAGCTTCTCCGCGTCCCTGTGGATGGCCGACACCTATACGGATTCGGTTATAATCGGAACCGATATGGGCATCAATGCTCTTCAAACCATTATGTCCTCCCGAACCACCGCCTCTTTTAACCTTTATCTGACCCGGCAGGAGGTCCATATCATCATGAATCACCACAATCTCCTGCGGCATGATTTTATAATAAGATGCGGCCTTAATTACCGAGTTTCCGGACAAATTCATATAAGTCTGCGGTTTAAGAAGCAAAGCCTTTTCGCCGTCAATACTGCCGTCGGCAATCAAACCGTCAAACTTGGCCCTAAAAGGTGAAAAGCCATACTTTTCAGCCAGATAATCAGTTGCCATAAAACCGACGTTATGCCGGGTTTCGGCATACTCGCTTCCCGGATTTCCCAAACCGACAATCAGAAACATCTCTTCCTCTTCCCGCCATGATAAAAATAAAGCGGCTTCTGACGATAAATCATATCGCACAGAGCCGCCTTAAAACACCAGTAAAAACTACTTTCTCAGAAAATCGACATGCAGCGGCGCATCAGATACCGGATGGAACTGAACGTCCTGGCAGACGACTTTGTGTTTTTTGCCGTCGACGACAACTTCAATATCGGCGTCATAAAAACCAAACATATCCAAAGCCTTGGTCAGTTCGACCGGGTTCAGGCTGATGAGCTCGGGTTCTTTGTTTCCGCCATAGATAACGGCAGGAATACGCCCCTCACGACGACATGCGCGAGCTGCCCCCTTACCTGCTTTCTCACGTTTTACGGCATTAAAAGTAACATTAGTCATTTTCAAATTCCTTAATCATTATTAAAACACCGCAGACCTCCAGGGGTGTCTGCAGACAAGGAGACTCATACAACTTTATTTTATATATTTCAAGGACTTTTTAAAACAAAAAAGGAACGGCTCTCCCGAGTCATTCCTTTCGAACTGATCATTAATCAAATCCTGACAACAACAAACTCGCCGTCAGGTTTTCCCGAACAGACAACCGCTGCCATCTGTTGGTTTTCTTCATAATTTTCCGATGTTCCGTGAGCAATCATAGTTTTTCCGGGAAGCCAGTTGCCGTCCAAAATGACATAACCGTGCAATTCGTCGTCAAAAACATTGGCCACGACAAAAAAACACTTCTTTCCCTCAACAACATGCTCCTGATAATTTTTAACCAGCACCTCCCGGCACATAATACCCAAAACAACCGAAACGACTATCGGTATAAGGGCATAATATCCGTTAAACCCACCGCCCTGAAAATCCAAGGCGATTCCGTTAAGCAGAAGCGCCACCGTCAAAATCAGTGCCTGAATCCAGGAAAATGTCAGGACATTTCTCTGAACATATCCGGGCTTAATGCGTTTCCAGGCTGACCAACGGATAAAATAAGCCGTTAATATCAGACAGATAATGATCGAAACAACCATTATCACAGAGTTAATTGTTTCCATATGCAAATATTTTAAGGGTTATTTACTGAATCTGCCAAAACAAAAGTTTCCAGCAATTCCTTGCCTTCCGGCTCAACGTCTATCTCTTCTCCGACAAAATGGCCTTCTTCCGGAAGAGAGACAAATCCGCGCCCGTCATACCCTCCGTAATCAATACGACAATACCAGACATCTTCGTCAAAGAACAACAGTTTCGCCCGATACACAATTTTTTGCGGCGGATGCTTCTTCGTAAAAAAGCGATGTACCAGATAAATGCAAAACACAATGGCAACAATTAACACGACCATTGAATAATAATTATTTTCTTCCATAACCTTAATTTTTTAATAATACAATAATATTAAATCGTCATCAACATAGACAAAAAATCGTCTTCTGTCAAGTTTCTTTTAGCGGACAACTCCGATTTATGCAGATGGACAATTTGCCCCAATCCAAAGGCTCACCCGTTTTTGCAGACCATACCCTCGGTCAGCGGATTTTAAAAACTTGACTTTTAAGCAATATTCTTTAAATCTGAACTTCGATATTTTAATAATATGAAAGTTTATTTAATGAAATATGCATTTGTATTTCCCGGACAAGGTTCTCAATTTGTCGGCATGGGAAAAGAACTGGCAGAAAACTTTAAAACTGCCAAAGAAGTATTTCAGGAAGTCAACAACGCCCTCTCTCAGGATTTGTTCAAGCTGATGATCGAAGGACCGGAAAACGAACTAACACTTACGGCTAATGCCCAGCCCGCACTGATGGCCAATTCAATGGCCGTCGTACGCGTTCTTGAAAAAGATTTCGGCATCAGCCTCAAAGACAAAGTTTCGTTTGTCGCCGGCCATTCGCTGGGTGAATATTCAGCCGCCTGCGCCGCCGGAGTCTTTTCGCTTGAAGATACGGCAAAACTCCTGCGCATCCGGGGTGACGCCATGCAGAAAGCCGTTCCTGTCGGTGTCGGCGGTATGGCTGCGGTTATGGGCGTCTCGTTCAAAGACGTTCAGGCTTTGGCCGAGGCTTGTGCCGACGAAGACAATGTCTGCGTTGCCGCCAATGACAATGCCGACGGCCAGGTTGTTCTGTCCGGACATATCAAAGCCATTGAAAAAGCTGTCGAAATTGCATCTGAATTTGGCGCCAAAAGATGTATCAAACTTCCGGTAAGCGCACCGTTCCACAGTCCGTTGATGCAACCGGCCGCCGAGGTTATGGCCCGGGCGCTGATGCAGGTTGAAGCGCACGACGCTCAGATTCCGCTGATCGCCAATGTTTTGGCCGAAGCAATTACCGACCGCAAAGAAATCGTCAAACGTCTGGTTGAACAGGTAACGGGGTCCGTCCGCTGGCGCGAAAGCGTTATTTACATGAAAGAACAGGGCGTTACCGATGTCGCCGAACTCGGTGCCGGAAAGGTTCTTACCAATATCATTAAAAGAAGCGACAAGGAAATGAACGCCTTTTCAGTCGGTTCTGCCGCTGAAATCGAAGAATTAGCCAAAAATTTATAAGGAGATTAAATATGTTCGAATTACATGATAAAGTAGCTCTCATTACCGGCGCCGCCGGCGGTTTGGGCGACAAAATCGCCCGCACGCTGCACAAACAGGGAGCAACCCTGGCCTTAACCGATATGCGTGCCGAACCGATGGAAAAACTGAAAGCGGAACTCGGTGACCGTGTCGAAATTTTCACAGCCAACCTGACAAACCCCGACGATGTCAAAAATCTGGTTTCACAGGTTGAAGCCAAACTCGGACGCATCGACATTCTGGTCAACAACGCCGGTCTGACCCGCGACAATTTGTTCATCCGCATGAGTGACGAAGATTGGCAGCTGGTTTTGGACGTTAACCTCTCTGCAGGCTTCAAACTGGCCAAAGCGGCCGTCCGCGGCATGATGAAACGCCGTTTCGGCCGTATCATCGGTATTGCTTCCGTTGTCGGCGTTACCGGAAATGCCGGCCAAGCCAACTATTCTGCTTCCAAAGCCGGCATGATAGCCATGAACAAATGCCTGGCTCAGGAAGTCGGCTCCCGCGGCATTACCGTCAACTCCATTGCTCCGGGATTCATCAGAACGCCGATGACCGACGTTTTGCCTGATGATGTTAAAGCGGCGTTGCTGGCCAAAATCCCGGAAGGAAAGCTCGGCGAAGCGCAGGATATTGCCAATGTTGTCGCCTTCCTGGCCTCTGATGAAGCTCAGTACATCACCGGTCAGACCATCAATATCAACGGCGGCATGGCAATGATTTAATTTCACAAAAAAAACCGATTAAAGAGCCTTTTCCGAAAGAAATGGCTCTTTAATTTTAAAAATTCTTTCGCATAACAAAAAAAATACTGGATTTTTTTCGATTGTGTGTTATAGATATTGACAATATCGGAAAAAATTATTGGAAAGTGGGGTCAAAAACCCCGCTTTTTTGTTAAGGAAACAAAAATGCAGAACAAACACCCTTTGCAGGATATGCTGGAACCGGAAATCAACCGTTTGGGATTTGACGTTGTCCGCATTATGACCATCGGACAAAAAAATCCGACCCTGCAGATTATGATTGAACGCAAAGACCGCAGCGACATCGTCGTTGAAGACTGCGCAACGGTCAGCCGCGCGGTGTCGGAAATTTTAGACGAGAAAGACCCGATTAAAGACCGTTATAATCTGGAAGTCAGCTCTCCCGGACTTGATCGTCCGCTGACGTCTTTGGAACACTTCCGCCGTTTTGCCGGATACGATGCCAAAATCGAAACTTCGGTTGAAATAGACACGCGTAAACGTTTCAAAGGAAAAATCATTTCCGTTGATGACAAGGAAAACATCCGTTTCGACATGGACGGCAAAGAATGGCTCATTCCTTTTGATGCCGTATCAAAAGCCAAATTATTGATAACCGACGAGCTTCTGGCCAAATACGCGGAAACTCACCCGGAAATTGAACTGTAACCAACAAACGACTAAACTCTAAGAGGATAAAATGCAAAACATCGAAAATATGCCCAGACCCGAAATCATTCTTGTAGCCGATACCGTTGCCAGAGAAAAGAATATCGACAAAGAAGACGTCTTTACCGCTATGGAAGTGGCCATTCAAAAGGCGGGACGTTCCAAATACGGTTTTGAGCATGATATTCGCGCCAACATTGATCGTAAAACAGGAGCCATTTCGCTGGCTCGCTACCGCGAAGTCGTCGAAGGACCGGAAAATATCGAAAACGAAGTTACCCAACTGACGTTAGAAGACGCCAAAATGTACGATGCCAATGCCAAAGTCGGCGATTTCATCATCGACCAGCTGCCGCCGATTGATTTCGGCCGTATTGCCGCTCAAACCGCCAAGCAGGTTATTGTTCAAAAAGTACGCGACGCCGAACGCAACAAACAGTTCGAAGAATACAAGGAAAAAATCGGCACAATTGTCAACGGCACTGTCAAAAGAATTGAGTTCGGCAATGTTATTTTGGACATCGGCAAAACCGAAGCCATTCTGCGCCGCGACGAAATTATTCCGCGGGAAAAATTCAAAAACGGCGACCGTATCCGCGCTTATGTTTTGGATGTCCGCCGCGAAAATAAAGGCCCGCAGGTTTTCCTTTCCCGTACCTGTCCGGAATTTATGGCCAAATTGTTCACGCAGGAAGTTCCCGAAATTTATGACGGCATAGTCAAAATCATGGGTGTTGCCCGCGATCCGGGTTCAAAAGCCAAAATTGCCGTCAAAACCGATGACATGACCGTCGATCCGGTCGGTGCCTGCGTCGGCCTGCGCGGTATCCGCGTACAGGCGGTTGTCACCGAACTCCAGGGCGAAAAAATCGATATTGTTCCCTACTCTGAAGACAAAGCACAGTATATTGTCAGCGCCCTGTCGCCGGCAGAAGTTACCAAGGTTGTCATCGACGAAGAAAACAACCGGATTGAGGCTGTTGTTCCGCAGGAACAGTTTTCGCTGGCCATCGGCCGCCGCGGCCAAAACGTCAAACTGGCTTCCCAGCTGCTCGGCTGCGACATCGACGTTTTGACCGAAGAGCAGGAACAGGAACGTCGTTCCAATGAAAACAAAGTCCGTTCACAGCGGTTTATCGAGGCCTTGGACGTTGACGAAATGATTGCGCATTTGCTGATCGCCGAAGGCTTCTCAACCGTTGACGAAGTTGCTTTGGTTCCGTTGAGCGAACTTTCCGAAATCGAAGGTTTTGACGAGGACGTTGCCGCCGAACTGCAAAAACGTGCCAAAGACTTCATCGCCAAACGCAACGAAGAATTCGCCGAAAAGAGCAAATCTCTGGGTATTGATGAACAGTTAAAAACTGTTGACGGTCTTGATCAGGACATGATTTTGACTTTGGCTGGCAAAGGCATCAAAACACTCGACGATTTGGCCGATCTTGCTGCCGATGAGTTAATGGAACTTCTCGGCGAAAACGTTCTTTCCGAGGTTGAGGCCAATAAGATTATCATGAAAGCCAGAGAACACTGGTTCACTGAGGAAAAATAATTTTTCAGCGGCAACGGCGGAAACCAAAAACTTCCGCCCGCTGCCTGAAAAAAGAAATGGCAAAAGAAATGAAACAGACAACCGAAAACCGCAAATGTATTGTCTGCGGAGAAGTAAAAGAAAAAGAACAGCTTCTGCGCTTCACGCTGACACCGGACAATCGGATTATTCCCGACTTTAAGAAAAAATTGCCGGGAAAAGGCATTTACGTCTCGGTTTCTCAAGCAGCCCTGCAAAAGGCCGTTGACAAAAACCTCTTTGCAAAAGCTGTGAAAAAAAATGTCAAAGTTAATGCGGAATTAACCCAAACGGTGGAAAATATCCTCAGAAAAAAAGGATTAGAATCAATCTGTTTGGCCAAAAAAGCCGGCGTTTTAATTACCGGTTTTGAAAAAGTAAGCGAACAAATCAAACGCGGTAAAATCGCTTTCTTGCTTGAGGCCGCCGATGCCGGCGCAGACGGTCACCAAAAGATTACAAATCTGGCCGCCGGTCTGGAGATTTTTACGATATACGATGTTGAGGAGTTGGATAAGGCATTAGACAAGGTTAATACGGTTCACGCAGCGTTGCTGAAAAGCGATATGGCAAAACTGGTTCATACCGATTTGGTTCGGCTGCAAAAGTTTTTGAATTCATAAATGACGAAAAAAAGTATGGAGATACAAACTAAATGACACAAGATAATGCAAATAATAAACTCACATTATCGGGAAAATCGACGCTTACATTAAAAAATCTCGGCGACACGACAAAGTCGCACAGCCATGACGGCAAAAAATTCGTACAGGTTGAGGTTCGCAAAAAGAGAGTTATCAACCCGGCGGCAGCTCCTGAACCCAAAGTCGAAATTGACGAAGTAACGGCTCAAAAACTCCGCCTGATTGCCGAAGCCAAAGAACATGAAGCACGCCGCCGTCAGGAAGAAGAAGAACGCGCCAAAGAACGTGCCCGTCAAAAAGAATTGGAAGAGCAGGAACGTCTTAAGCGCGAACAGGAAGAAGCCGAGCGCAAAACGGCCGAAGCAAAAGCTTCCGTCAAAACGGAAAGAAAAGATGAGGTTATCACAGAAGATCGTTTCAAAGTCAGAAAGTCCAAAGACTACGAAGATGACGAAGACGATGACGAAGATGAGTACCGCGGCAAAAAATTCAAAAAACCGCTCACTGCCGAAAAGCCGTTAAGCCGCGAAGAAACTTTCGAGCAGGAACGCAAAAAAATCATGAAGCGCAGCTTTGAACCGCAGCGTCGCGGCGGCAAAGTCAATCTGCACAGCATCGGTTCCGTCGACGATGACGATGACGATTACGGATTCGGAGCACCGAGGCGCCGGTTCAAAAAGAAACAACCCAAACCGGTTCAACCGCAGCAGCCGCAGGAAAAAATCATCAAAGACGTTGTCGTGCCCGAAATTATTACCGTTCAGGAACTGGCAAACCGTATGGCCGAAAAAGGCGCCGACGTTATCAAAAAACTGATGTCCCTGGGCGTCATGGCAACCATCAACCAGCCGATTGACGGCGACACCGCGCAGATTGTCGTCGAAGAAATGGGACACCGCGTCAAACGCGTTTCGGACAGCGATGTTGAGCTCGGCCTTAAAGGTGAAGAAGATAAGCCTGAAGAAATGCAGCCGAGAGCCCCTGTCGTCACGGTTATGGGCCACGTCGACCACGGTAAAACCTCCCTGTTGGACGCCCTGCGCGAAACCAATGTGGCATCACATGAAGCCGGCGGAATTACCCAACATATCGGCGCATATCAGATTACGGTCAAAACCGGTGACAAGATTACCTTTATTGATACTCCGGGTCATGAAGCTTTTTCCGAGATGCGTGCTCGCGGCGCCAAGGTAACCGATATCGTCGTGCTGGTTGTTGCTGCCAATGACGGTATCATGCCGCAGACAATTGAAGCAATTCGTCATGCTCAGGCCGCTGAAGTGCCGATTGTGGTAGCCATTAACAAAATTGATCTGCCCGGCGCCGATCCGATGAAAGTCAAAACCGCTTTGCTGCAACACGGCATTGCCGTTGAAGAACTTGGCGGTGAAAGCTTATGCGCGGAAGTTTCCGCCAAAAAGCGGATTAACATCGACAAACTGGTTGAAGCCATCCTGCTGCAGGCCGAAATTCTGGATCTGAAAGCTAATCCGAACCGCAAAGCGGAAGGTGCGGTCATTGAGGCCAAAATGGAAAAGGGCCGCGGTTCCGTTGCAACGGTTTTGGTTCAGAAAGGCACCCTGCATATCGGCGATATTGTAATTGCCGGCAAAGAATGGGGCCGTGTCCGTGCCATGTTTAATGAAATGGGCAAAAAGATGACCGAAGCCGGCCCAGCAACGCCGGTTGAAGTTCTCGGCCTGCAGGGAACGCCTGCAGCCGGCGATGACTTCATTGTCGTTGCCGATGAAAATCAGGCAAAAGAAGTCACAAATTACCGCATCCGCAAAGAACGTGACGCCAAACTGGTTAAGAGCGCAAAATCGGCCATGGAACAGATGTTGGATAAAATCAAGTCCGGCGAGGTCAAACACCTGCCCGTCATCATTAAAGCCGACGTTCAGGGCTCGATTGAAGCGATTGAAGGCACAATTACCAAGCTTTCAAACGATGAAGTCAGCGTTCAGATTTTGCATTCGGCCGTCGGTCCGATTTCCGATTCTGACGTAACCCTGGCCAAAGCTTCAAACGCTTTCATCATCGGCTTCAACGTCCGCGCCATTCCGCATGCCCGTGACATGGCACGTCAGGACGGTGTTGATATTCGTTATTATTCAATAATCTACGATGTTGCCGACGATATTAAGAAAGCGCTGGAAGGCATGTTGTCGCCGGAGCTGAAAGAAAAGATTCTCGGTTATGCCGAAATCCGCAATGTCTTCAACATTACCGGCGTCGGCAAAGTTGCCGGCTGCATGGTTACCGAAGGTCTGGTCAAACGCGGCGCCAAAGTTCGTCTGCTGCGGGACAACGTTGTCATTCACGACGGCTCGCTCGGACAGCTTAAACGCTTTAAGGACGATGTCAAAGAAGTTAAAGAAGGCTATGAATGCGGCATGAGTTTTGAAAACTACAACGACATCCAGGTCGGCGATTTCATCGAATGTTATGAAATCGAAACAATTGCTGCAAAACTGTAAAAAAGGATAAAATTATGGCAGAAAAAGAACCGTCACAAAGGCAGTTGCGCGTCGGACAGGAAATCAAGAAAATATTGGCCGGCGAAATTGAACGTGGTTTGGTCCGCAATCTGGAAGGGATTGACGCCTTGGTCACGATTATGGAAGCCCGGGTGTCGCCGGATTTAAAATATGCCAACGTCTATTTCATAACTTCCGACAATGAAAAAAACGAAACCGTCCGCGAAGCCTTGCAGTTGGCCGCCAATCATTTCCGCAAACTCATCGGCGCCAAAATGGAACTGCGTTACGTGCCGGAACTGAACTTCCGGATTGATACCAGCTTTGCCGAAGTCGACAAAATGGAACGGTTGCTGCGGGATCCGCGCGTTGCGCAGGATTTGAAAAAAATATAATTGCAAAAACAATCGGCAGATTTTCCTTTTGCCGGACTTTTGACGAGGATAAAACGATGGGACGGCATAAAAAAGGTGAAAATGTCAACGGCTGGCTGATTATCGACAAGCCGCGCGACATGGGCTCGACCGATGTCGTCAATTTTACCAGACGTCTTTTCAACGCCTGCAAAAACGGTCACGGCGGAACCCTGGATCCTTTTGCGACCGGCGTCCTGCCGATAGCTTTCGGCGAAGCGACAAAGCTGCTTTCTTACCTGACCGATGCAAAAAAAGAATACGAATTTACCATCCAATGGGGCAAGGCGACTTCAACCGGCGATACCGAGGGAAACATAATCGCAGAAAAAGAAAAAATCCCGTCCCGGGATGAAATTCTGTCGATTCTGCCGGAATTTAAAGGAATCATAGAACAGGTTCCACCAGCTTATTCTGCAATAAAAATTAACGGCCGGCGCGCTTATGACCTTGCGCGAAAAGGCGAAAAAATAGAAATGCCTTCCCGTCGGGTGGAAATTTACGATTTGGAGCTTTTAAAAGAACTCCCCGAAAATCAGGCCGTTTTCCGCGTCGCCTGTTCCAAGGGAACATATGTACGAACACTCGGACAGGACATTGCACTCCGTCTCGGAACGGTCGGACATCTGAAAGAACTGCGGCGGACAAAATGCGGCAATTTTAGCTTAAGCGACGCAATAAAGCTTGAAACTTTGAAAAATATAGTGCATATTGACAGCCTGACGAAAGTTTTGCTTCCGATAGAAACATATCTGCGCGACATCGCGGTTATTGCTGTTTCGGAAGCAGATGCAGCCAAACTCCGGCTTGGACAGGGGCTTTCACCCCGTACTTACGAAACAGAGCTTCCGACAACTGGCGACGCGATAGCTCTTTGTAACGGAAAAATGGTTGCTGTAGTGCGAGTCGACAATAGAAAAATTGCGCCGATTCGCGTGTTTAATCTCTAGAAACAAGGAAAATATGATGTCGATTACAAACGAACAAAAACAGGAAATTATCAAAACTTATGCCACCAAACCGGGCGATACCGGTTCGGCCGAAGTTCAGATTGCCATCTGGACGACCAGAATCAACAATTTGATTGAACATTTCAATACGCATAAAAAAGATTTGCATTCCCGTCTGGGTCTGATGAAAATGGTCGGTAAACGCCGCCACCTCCTGGATCATCTGAAATCCAAGAGCGAAGAAAGATATCAGAACATCATCGAGAAGCTGAATCTGCGTAAGTAAAAGTGCAACAAATTTTGGGTATGCGGGGCAATGAGGCTCCGCATTCCTTTTATGCCGGAAATTCCGGCATTCGGTAGAACTTCCGTTTCATGGGGAAACGGATTGAGGATAAGAGAATAGATGAAAGGAAGATTTTATGATCGATTTTAAAGTGTGCCGCAAAGAGATGGAATGGGGCGGACGCAAGTTAGTTTTGGAAACAGGAAAAATAGCGCGGCAGGCTGAAGGAGCCGTTGTTGTCACTTATGGCGAAACTGAAGTTTTGGCAACCGTTTGTGCCGCAAAAGAGGTAAAGGCAGATCAGGATTTCTTCCCTTTGACCGTCAACTATCAGGAAAAATACTATGCAACCGGTAAGGTTCCCGGCGGCTTTATGAAACGCGAAGGCAAACCCTCTGAACGCGAAGTTCTGATTTCACGCCTGATTGACCGTCCGATTCGTCCTCTGTTTCCGGACGCTTTCAAAAACGAAGTTCAGGTCATCTGCACGGTTCTGTCTCATGATCAGAACACCGATTCTGACATTCCGGCCATGATTGCCGCTTCTGCCGCTCTGACAATCTCGGGCATTCCGTTCTTGGGTCCCATCGGTGCCGCAAAAGTCGGTTATATCAACGGACAGTTCGTTCTGAACCCGACGCTTGAACAGATGCCGGACACCCAGCTTGAACTTTCCGTTGCCGGTACGTCCGAGGGTGTTTTGATGGTCGAATCCGAAGCCAACGAACTTTCCGAAGAAACCATGTTGAACGCGGTTATGTTTGGTTTTGAAAGCTTCCAGCCGGTCATCAAAATGATAAACGAATTGAAAGCCGAAGCCGGTAAACCGGCTTGGGAAGCCCCCGCCTTTCCGCCGGAATTTGACGCTTTATATGCCCGTATTGAAAAAGAATTTATCGGCAAATATGAAGAAGCTTTCAAAGAAACCGACAAGCTGAAAAGAGGCGAACTGGTCGGTAAAGCTTCCGAAGAAGTCAAAGCGACGATTGATCCGGAAAATGAACTGGAAATGCGTTACGTCGGCGACGCGATTGAAAAACTGATGCACAAAGTTGTCCGCGAAAAGGTTTTAACAACCGGTCATCGTATTGACGGACGTGACACCAAAACCGTTCGTCCGATTCAGTGCGAAGTCGACGTTCTGCCCTGCGCCCACGGCTCAGCCCTGTTTACACGCGGTGAAACTCAGGCAATGGTGGTTACGACGCTGGGCACCGGCGAAGACGCCCAGATTGTTGACGGCTTGATGAGCGAGTATAAAGAAGACTTTATGCTGAACTATAACTTCCCGCCGTTCTCGGTTGGCGAATGCGGCAGAATGGGCAGCCCGGGACGTCGCGAAATCGGCCACGGCAAACTGGCATGGCGCGCCATTCATCCGATGCTGCCGAAAAACAAGGACACTTTCCCTTACACTATCCGTGTCGTTTCGGAAATCATGGAATCAAACGGTTCTTCTTCAATGGCAACGGTTTGCGGAACAACCATGTCTTTGATGGCCGCCGGCGTTCCGATGGAAAAACCGGTTGCCGGTATTGCCATGGGACTGATTAAGGAAGACGACGGCCGTGTTGCCGTTCTGACCGATATCCTCGGCGACGAAGACCACCTCGGCGATATGGACTTTAAGGTTGCCGGTACCAAAGACGGCGTTACCGCTCTGCAAATGGATATTAAAATTACATCCATAACCAAAGAAATCATGCAGACGGCTCTGGCTCAGGCACATGAAGGACGTATTCATATTCTTGGCGAGATGGCCAAAGCCATTGCCGAACCGCGTCCGCATGTTTCTGACCGCGCCCCGCGCATTATCGCAATTAAGATTCCGGTTGATAAAATCCGTGAAGTCATCGGTTCGGGCGGCAAGGTTATTCGTGAAATTACCGAAAAGACCAACACCAAAATCGATATTGCCGACGATGGCGTCATTAAAATCGCTTCGGTTAAGAAAGAAGATGGCGAAGCCGCTTTGGAATGGATTATGGGCATTGTTGCCGAACCCGAAGAAGGCAAAATCTACCATGGTGTCATTACCAAGATTATGGATTTCGGCGCTTTCGTCCGCTTCCTGGGAACAACCGAAGGTCTGGTTCACATTTCCGAGGTCAAGAATGAGCGCATTGCTTCGGTTTCCGACTTCTACAAAGAAGGAGATTCAATCTGGGTTAAATGCCTGGGTACCGACAACCGCGGTAAAATCAAACTATCGGCCAAAAGGGTTAATCAGGAAAACGGCGAAGACTTGGAAAAATAGTCTGCTCCGGACAATAACCCTGTTAACCGGGTTATTTGAAAAGGCACCTTAAGGTGCCTTTTCTTATAGCCGATCAGAAATTCCTGACATTAATAGTTTCTTGATGATTTCCTGCTAAAATCACAGCAAATTCGGACGATTTTCAGGTGAAATTATGGCTAAAAAATCAAATCGCAAAAAAGAAAAAAGCTTTTTGAACAAAGTATTGTGGCGTTTGTTCGGCGCTTTCATCATAACTTTTTCATTGGCGGTCTTTGTCAGCCTTATCGGTTATGACACCGCCGACGCTTCGGGCAGCGTTGCAACTTCCCGGCAGATTCACAATTATCTTGGCGGCTTCGGCGCTAATCTTGCCGACTTCATTGTTACCTACTGGGGAATTTCTCTGGCTGTTTTTCTGATTGCTCCGATATCCTGGGGATACGATTGTCTGCGTCTGCGGGAATTTTTACACCCCTACACCCGCATACTGGCCTTTTTTCTCGGCTCCATTTTCTTTGCCGTTTTTCTCGGCTTGCTGCCTTCCGAATATTTCGGACAATACCGGCTCGGCGGCAGTATTGGTCGGTTGTTTGCCTCTCTCAGCATGAATTCGGCCAATATCTTCAATTTTCCGTACCGCCGCGAAATTCTGCTGACCGCAAGCTTTTGCCTGAGTCTGCTCTCTTTCAACTTTGCCGTCGGCATAACTTATAAAACCTGGTATCACGGATTCCGCAGCTTTGTCATTTGCATCTGGAAAGTTCTCCGCCTCTGCGGACGGATTATCGCTTTGTTGTTCAAACGCCGGACACCGAAAACCAAAGAAGAGGGACTGGTCGTCAAAGACAAAAAAGAAAAGGCTCCCAAAGAACGCAAAGAACCGAAAGTCAAAACAGACAAAGAAACCGAAGCGACAACGGAAAAACGCAATGTTCCGGCGGCTACCACAACAAAGAAAAAAGAAATTGACGACGGTTACCAGTATCCTGACATCAACCTGCTGTCCCGTCCAAAAGACAAAGGCGGTAACCAAATCAGCGAAAAAGAACTGGAAAGCATTGCCCGCGATCTTGAAAACGTTCTGCAGGAATTCGGCGTCAACGGCAAAATCGTCAAAGTCCGCCCCGGCCCGGTCGTTACCCTTTACGAACTTGAACCTGCTCCAGGCACAAAAACCGCCCGCGTCATCGGCCTTGCCGACGATATTGCCCGCTCCATGTCCGCGGTTTCGGTGCGCATTGCCGTTGTTCCCGGCTCCAATACCATCGGTATCGAAATGCCGAACAAAAACCGCGAAACCGTCTGGTTCAAAGATCTGCTGGAAGATCCGGCATTCCGTGAAACTAAAAACACGCTCAATGTCGTTCTCGGCAAAGACATCGGCGGACGCAACGTCTATGCCGACCTTGCCAAGATGCCGCACTTGTTGGTCGCCGGTACCACCGGTTCCGGTAAGTCCGTCGGCGTCAACACCATGATTTTGTCCTTGCTCTACCGCATGCGACCCGAAGAATGCAAATTGATTATGATTGACCCGAAAATGCTGGAGTTTTCAATGTACAACGGCATTCCGCACCTGTTGACGCCGGTTATTACCGATCCGGCCAAAGCCGTCATCGGCCTCAAATGGGCAGTTAAGGAAATGGAAGACCGTTACCGCGCCATGGCGCAGCTCAACGTCCGCAACATTGCCGGTTACAACCAGAAACTTCAGGAACTGAAAGCCAGCGGCGAAAAAATCGAACGCACCGTTCAAACCGGTTTTGACGCCGAAACCGGCAAGCCGATTTTCGAAAAACAGGAACTTGACCTCACGCCGCTCCCGTATATTGTAATTGTCGTCGATGAAATGGCCGACCTTATGCTGGTTGCCGGCAAAGACGTCGAAGCCGCAATCCAGCGCCTGGCGCAAATGGCACGTGCCGCAGGCCTGCACTTGATTATGTCCACCCAAAGACCGTCCGTCGACGTCATTACCGGTACGATTAAAGCCAACTTCCCGACCCGCATCAGCTTCCAGGTCACTTCCAAAATCGACAGCCGTACCATTCTGGGCGAACAGGGCGCCGAACAACTGCTCGGCATGGGCGATATGCTGTACATGCCGGCCGGACAACGTCCGATTCGCGTTCACGGTTCTTTTGTTAAAGACAGCGAGGTTGAAAAAGTGGTCGAATTTCTGAAATCCCAGCGCGAGCCCGAATATGTTTCCGGCGTAACCGAAGGCGAACTCTCCGAAAAAGACAGCGGATCCGTCTTTGACAAAGGCGATTTTGCCGCCGGTTCCGACGAGGATTTGTACACACAGGCCGTCGCCATCGTCCAAAACGACAAAAAAGCTTCCACCAGCTACATTCAGCGCAAACTCCGCATCGGCTACAACCGCGCTGCCTCGCTGATAGACAGAATGGAAGAAGAAGGCATTATCTCCGCTGCCGATCATGTCGGCCGCCGCGAAGTTTTATAAAAACTTATATCGCCTATAGATATCCCCCAGTAAACTGGGGGTTCTATAACAGCTACAAACCTTACGGTTTGACCACGCTCGTTGGCGTGGAGCGGTGTTGTTCCAACACCTTGGCATTCAGCCCCGAGTAAACTCGGGGTTTTCTGTAAGGCAACTAATAAAAAAGACCGGCTTTTCAGCCGGCCTTTTTTATTTCATAGTCTATAAAACTATTCTTTGTTGTAAGCCTTTTCCTGCTTCTTGGCATCGTCTTCGGTTCTGGCAACGTTAACCAAAATCGTCTGCGATACTTCCGGATGCAGATTCAGTTTTACCTGATAAATGCCGAGATCTTTAATCGGCTTTTCCAGATAAACGCAGCGGCGTTCAACATCGAAACCGGCAGCCTTGATGGCAGCGGCAATGTCACGAATGGTAACGGAACCGTACAACTGACCGGTTTCGGCAGCCTGACGAACCAATACGGCGCTGTAACCCTGAAGAGCTTCGGCCTTTTTGGAAGCTTCGTCAAACAAAGCCTTGTTGTGGGCTTCCAGCTCGGCTTTTTTCTTTTCATAAAAAGCAACGTTAGCCTCGGTTGCGCGCAGAGCTTTGTTCTGAGGCAGGAGGTAGTTACGGGCATAACCGTTCTTAACGGTTACCTTGTCTCCCATTTTACCCAGTTTTTCAACATGTTCTAAAAGGATAACTTCCATCGTATTTCTCCTTAAGCCGCAACATAGGGAAGCAGAGCCAGATAGCGGGCGCGTTTGATGGCGCGGGCCAGTTCTCTCTGTTTTTTCGCGGAAACGGCCGTAATACGGCTGGGAATAATCTTGCCTTTTTCCGAAATATAACGGGAAAGCAGCTTAACATCCTTATAGTCGATTTTCAGACCGTCTTCACCGGAAAACGGACATGCTTTTTTTCTTCTGAAAAATACCTGTTTAGCCATTATATTTCTCCTATTCTTCTACGGTTTCTCTGTCTTCGGAAGAAGAAAGATCGTTAAATTCTTCGACCTTAACCGTCATATAGCGGATGATATCTTCGTTGAATCTCATGATTCTTTCAAATTCTGCAATGGCGTTTGCCGGAGCAGTGATATTCATCAGAACATAGTGGCCTTTGCGGTTTTTCTTAATGCGGTAAGCCAGGTTTTTCAGACCCCAGTTATCGACTTTGACAACCTCGCCGCCTTCTTTCTTAATAACATCGCTCAGTTCCGAAACAATGTTGTTGACCTGAGAAGTGCCGAGGTCCTGACGTGCAATCAGCACGCTTTCGTAATTAGACATACATATCTCCTTATGGATTCTCAACAAATGGCTCCGAAGAGCCGGGTTCTTGTATAGCCGCAGACGCTTTGTTCCTTATGTTCGGAGTCCTGCGGCAAGGGACGTTTGCGAATATACTCTAAAACTTTATTTTTGCAAGCATTTTATTTGCCGATAAGACAATTTTAACCATTTTGCGGCTATAGTAACGGCATATACTCGGGGGATCAGGTTTAAATGTTAAAAAAATTTACAATCAATATATTGATATTAGCCGCTTTTTTAAGCGGATGTGCAAAGCTGTCCCCGTCGCCGGACGAAAGCGCATCTAAACAAAACGCTCCCGTTCCGCCGCCGAAAGAAACTTATGTCAACGATTCGGCCAGCATAAAACTTCAAAACCTCAAAACCCGCATTATTGTCGTCTGTCGCGAAAGCTATTACGAAACGGCCGAGACCTGCGCGCGTTTTTACGAAAAAAGGAATTATGTCCGACTGACCGATATTCCCTATAAAGTCGCCAAATATGACCGGTTGACCAAAGACACCTTTCCCACCCGCCGCTGGCGCAACGGTGAAAGAACCCCCCGCTGGTAGTGTCTCATGCTGTCCCGGGTCAATACAGTCGCTTTCAACGGGTTGGAAATCCTTGACGTCGATTTGCAAGTGCAGATTTCTTCCGGTTTGCCGGCTTTTACCATCGTCGGCCTGCCGGACAAGGCCGTTGCCGAAAGCCGCGAACGGGTGCGTGCTGCACTCCAGTCTCTGGGTTTAAGCCTGCCGGCCAAACGCATTACGCTTAACCTTGCCCCGGCAGATCTTCTCAAAGAAGGCTCCCACTTTGATTTACCCGTTGCCCTCGGACTGCTCGCCGGCATGGGAATAATTCCGCAGGAAGACTTGGCTGACTACATTGTACTGGGAGAATTGGGCCTTGACGGGTCGCTGCTGCCCGTCAACGGCATTTTGCCGACTGCCGTCAAAGCCAACCGCTGCAACAAAGGCCTCATCTGCCCCGCTGCCAACGGTTCGGAAGCCGTCTGGTCCGGATTGCAAAGCATTATCGCTCCCGACAGCCTGCTGGCACTGGTTAACCATTTCAAGGGCACACAGCTCATTCCTTTTCCGGTTGCACAAAAAACCGAAAAGAAAAGCACCCTCTTGGACATGAGCGATGTCAAAGGTCAGGAATCTGCCAAAAGAGCTCTTGAAATAGCTGCAGCCGGCGCGCACAATCTCCTTATGATAGGGCCGCCCGGCGCCGGAAAATCCATGTTAGCCGCGCGCCTGCCATCAATACTGCCACCGCTGACGGCTGCAGAAGCTCTGGAAACCAGCATGATTCATTCCGTTGCCGGCGAACTCAAAAACGGCAGCATTTGTTTTGAGCGGCCGTTCCGCGATCCGCATCATTCCGCATCTACGCCGGCTTTGGTCGGCGGCGGACGCAAAGCCAGCCCCGGCGAAATCTCGCTGGCACACAACGGCATACTGTTTCTCGACGAACTTCCCGAATTCAGCCGTGCCGCATTGGAAGCCTTGCGCCAGCCACTTGAAAACGGCCGCGTTTCCATCTCCCGCGTCAATGCACATACGGTTTATCCGGCAAGATTCCAACTGATTGCCGCCATGAATCCCTGCCGCTGCGGACATCTCGGCGACCCGGCACTGGCCTGCAGCCGCGCGCCCAAATGCGCCGAAGAATACCAGTCGCGGATTTCCGGCCCGCTTCTGGATCGTATAGACATTCACATAGAAGTTCCTGCCGTCAGCCCCTGGGAAATGAATGACGTAAAAAAAGGCGAAAGTTCCGCCGCAATCAGGGAAAGAGTTATCCGCGCGCGTGAAATTCAGGCCGCCCGTTTTCGGCAATTAGGACACCCCGAACTCAATACCAATTCACAGCTTCGGGGCGATATGCTCGAAACGGTTGCCGCACTGGACAACGACGCTTCCGCCCTGCTGATAAGCTTTGCCGAAAAAGCCAGACTCTCTGCCCGGGCTTACCATCGAACTTTGCGGTTAGCAAGAACGATTGCAGACTTGCAAAATATGCCGAAAGTTCTTAAAATGCACATAGCTGAAGCTTTGGCGCTGCGCAGCCGTCTGCCCGGCCGATCAGTTTAGGAGATAAAAAATAATGAAAATTCAAAAGGCTGTTAGAACTACTCTTCTGGGAACCGCTCTGCTCTGCGGCATAATCTCCTTTGGGCACGAAGCCTCGGCCGCCCGAAATGTCAAAAGCTTCTTCAGACCGGAAACGACAACTTCCGACAAAGACGGCAGCATTTTTCCGGGCGGCGAATGCACCAGTTGCAACCCAAAAGACAAAGATGGCAGCATTTTTCCGGGCGGAAGCTGCGTAAACTGCCCGACAACCAGATGCGTTAACTGCGAAACAAAAAAACCGGCCGTCAAAAACTATGAAATCGCTTATGACGATGAAATCTACAAGTCCGTTTACCGTGATTGCAAAAACTTTGCGCCGATAACCCTTGAATACGTCGATTTCCGCATCAAAAAAGGCCACCAGTATACGCCTTACTCTACCAAGCTCGGACAATACCGCTTTCGCATTTTCGGCTGCCGTCGCTTTGAAAAGGATGCTATCCTCAATCAGGGGCGGATTATGCAGAAAGACATGAAATTTATCCCCATTTTCAACGAAATAGTCGGTAACTGCTATCCGATCAGAAAAATGCCCTCCAGCCTGTGTCTGGAAACCAACCCCTCGCCGCTGCCCGAATATATTCTGACCGCAGAAATCACGGACTATTACATGAATCTCTGCGACGGCTATGATTGGGACAATGCGGACAAAACCGATAAACGCACCGGCTCTTCGGAAATGACCGTTACCTGGCGACTGATGGACATAACCAAAACCAACGTCTACTGGAAAGGAACCTCAACCGGATACGGAGAAGTCAGCGACGGCGAATATAATGCGGAAATCCGTCTGGTAGAAGAAGCTTTCGCCGACGCCGTTTCCAATCTGCGCAACCTTCCGGGGTTTGAAAAACAGCTTGCTGCCCGCGTTCATCCCGACGAGCTGGAAGCCGAAAGACAGGCCTTGATTGAGGCGGAACGGATTTCCGACCCCGTCAGATGCAAATTTGAACCGGAAATCAAGAAAGCCGAAGCCTCCGAATTTAATACTCTGCAGGAAATAATCGAAGAAAACGTCTTGCCCGCCGATGAAAACTACAACATCTGCGCTATGACGCCCGGCCAGGTAGATGAGCAGGGACGGCCTTTGCCGATGTGCCAAATGATTCCGGTCACTCAGGAAGTTTTGGAAATACCGGCCGACGACACTGTTCAAATAGTTTCCGACACGGTTCAAACAGTCGCCGAAACACCTGCCGATGTTGTACTCCTCGACACCGTTGATGTCGTCGAAGCTCCGGTAACCGAAATTGTTGAAGATTCGGGAGTTATATCCAACGGCGGCGTTACCAAAATGCTGCCTGAAATCGGTACCGAAACATTGGTTATGCCGCCGGAAACCGGCACAATAGAAGAAGACGCCGGCGTTATCATTGACGGCAGCGACGTCATTTCCGTTTCCGAGTTCGAACCGGAAAAACCGCAGATAGAAGAAGCCTCAGGCATTATTGACAGCGGTTCGGGCAGCAAAGATACGATTGCCGTCGTCGACGATTCGTGGATAGACATCGATTCCGAACAACGCGAAGCCGCCGAACAGGCATTCTTTGCAAGCGGCAATTCGCTCTGCATCATCGACCGCAACCCGTATGACAAACTAACGCCCGAAAATTTGTACAAAGTCAGGGCTTCCATCGTCAGCGTTACCAACGGCAACGGAAAACGCGGCGCAGGTCTGATTGTCTCCGAACAATTTGTCTTAACTTCTGCCGATCTGATTGTCAGAGACAATAACCGCTACGACCTTGAAACGATTAACGGCGGCAAACTGAAAGCAACGGCCTTCCGTATCAACCCGAGCAAAAACACGGCATTGCTGGTTCTCGACGAAAAGACCAAGTATACGCCTTTGTCACTTAACCTGGATCTTCCCGACGTCGGTCAGAGCGGTTTTCTGGCTCTGGGACTGCTGGATATTGAAGGAAGCTTTGAAAACGGCGAAGGATATCTGGATAACGCCGGCACCATCAGCGGCTATCGCTATTCTGACGAAAAGGGCGCCCAGATTATCATCGATACCTTTGTTCAAACCGTTACGATTGGCGGCGCATTAATTGATGAACACGGCACCATTACCGGTTTTGCAGCCGACGGCAAAAAAACCGACGACAGTCCGGATCTGTTCATTCCGACCGAAACGGCCTTGCGTTCGCTTGGTCTGTCCATCTGCGGCAAGCCCTTCACGGATAAAAGCCCGTGGCAGAAATACAAACCGCTGACGGAAGCCATTTTGAAAAACAGCGGACCGAAAGATCCGGCCGTAATGGATGTCAACGAAAGGAAATAAAAGACCAAACCCCGCGACAGGCGGGGTTTTTCTTCTGGCGGCTTGCAAAAGTATTTTTTCAAACCTACATAAAAACAAAGCAACAATAACAGGAATTCAGTCATGACCACAATTTTATGCGTCCGCAAAGGAAACGAAGTCGTTATGGCCGGCGACGGACAGGCGACCCTGGGTGAAACCGTTATTTTTAAATCCAAATCTGTCAAAGTCCGCCGTATCGGTAACGGCAAAATTATTGCCGGTTTTGCCGGCGCTGCTGCCGATGGCATAACTTTGATTGAAAGATTGGAAGGAAAACTTGAAAAACATGCCAATCAGCTCAAAAGAGCCGCCGTCGAACTGGCTAAAGACTGGCGAATGGACAAATATCTGCGCCAGCTTCAGGCCTTCATGATTGTGGCCGACCGCGATACTTCCCTGGTTATTTCCGGCACTGGCGAAGTCATGGAACCCGATGACGGCATCATCGGTATCGGTTCCGGCGGCAACTATGCCATGGCGGCGGCCAAAGCCTTGTACGACACAGACATGAGTCCTGAGGATATTGCCCGCAAAGCAATGAAAATTGCCGGTGACATTGATGTTTATACCAACCACAACGTAATTATAGAAAAGGTAGATTAATATGGCCAACTTCAGTCCTCGCGAAATCGTTTCGGAACTCGACCGCTACATCGTCGGTCAGAACGAAGCCAAAAAAGCCGTTGCCGTTGCTCTGCGCAACCGCTGGCGGCGCATGCAGGTTTCCGAACACCTGCGGGAAGAAATCGTGCCGAAAAATATTCTGATGGTCGGCCCGACCGGCGTCGGCAAAACCGAAATATCCCGTCGGCTTGCAAAACTGGCCAAAGCCCCGTTTATTAAGGTCGAAGCAACCAAATTTACCGAAATCGGCTATGTCGGTCGCGATGTCGAATCCATTATCCGCGACCTATTGGAAATAGCCATTGCCGCAACCAAAAAAGAACTCCGCAAAAGTGTTGCCGCCAAAGCCGAAGTCGGCGCCGAAGAACGTGTTCTTGAGGCATTGGTCGGTCCTTCCGCAAGAGAAGAAACCAAGGAAAAATTCCGCAAACTTCTGCGGGAAAACCAACTCAATGACCGAGAAATCGAAATTGCCGTCATTGACAATTCCGGATCATCAATGCCGACCATTGACATTCCCGGTATGCCCGGAGCCCAGATGGGCATGTTAAATCTCGGCGACTTGCTCGGCAAACCTTTCGGCGACAAATACAAAAACCGCAAAATGACTGTCGGCGACGCTTACAAAGTTCTGATGGAAGAAGAATGCGACAAGCTTCTTGATAACGACACCATCATTCAGGAAGCAATCAAAACAGTCGAAAACGACGGCATTGTCTTTATTGACGAAATCGATAAAATAGCCGGCAAAGACGATCGCCGCGGCAGCGATGTTTCCCGCGAAGGCGTGCAGCGCGACCTGCTTCCCCTGATAGAAGGGACGACCGTAACAACCAAATACGGCATGGTCAAAACCGATCACATTCTGTTTATCTGTTCCGGTGCCTTTCACCTTTCCAAACCTTCCGACCTGCTGCCCGAACTGCAGGGACGCCTGCCCATACGTGTCGAGCTCAAAGCTCTGACGCATGAAGACTTCGTCCGTATTCTTACCGAACCGGAAGCTAACCTGATTGAACAGTACGTTGCTCTGATGAAAACCGAAAACTTCGATTTGGAATTTGAAAAAAAGGCCATCGACAAGATTGCTGACATTGCCGTTACCATCAACGAAAACGTTGAAAACATCGGGGCCAGACGACTGCATACGGTTTTGGAAATTCTGCTGGAAGACATCAGTTTCACGGCTTCCGACCGCAGCGGTGAAAAAGAAATCATTACCGCTCAGATGGTCGAAGAAAAACTGGCCAAATATACCGAAGCTTCCGACCTGTCAAAATTCATTTTGTAAGAAAAACAAATGAAAACGACACCGTCGGAGCCATTGCCTGCCGCAGATGCAAAAAACGCGCTTAGTGAGGAAAATGCGCCGGATAACACGGAGCACAGTACCGGAGTGTACATGGGCGTACATGAGGATACGAGCACCGGATTATCCAAGCAGTTGCCCGCTAAGCGCGTTTTTCCCTTTGGCATTTATATCCATTGGCCTTTCTGCAAAAGCAAATGTCCCTATTGCGATTTTTACAAAGAAGTGCGCAAAAATGTGCCGCAGGAAGAAATCGTCAACGGCTACCTGAAAGATTTGGACTTTTACCACCGTCTGACAGAAACAAAAACCGTAACCAGCATTTTTTTCGGCGGCGGCACACCCTCATTGCTGGAACCACAGCATATTGAAAAAATTATCAATCATATTTCCAAAAAATGGAAAATCGGCACCGACGTCGAAATCAGCCTGGAAGCCAACCCGAATACGGATCGGCCGAATTTATTCGCAGATTTGCACCATGCCGGAATCAACCGTCTTTCGCTGGGAATTCAGGCGCTGAATGACCGGGATTTAAAATTTCTCGGCCGCACACATACTCTGGCTCAGGCGCTGACGGCCGCCGACGAGGTTCTGCACAATTTTGATAATCATTCCGTCGATCTGATTTATGCCCGACCCGTTCAAAAACTTTCCGATTGGGAAAAAGAACTGGCACAAACCGTCAAGCTCGGATTTCGCCATATTTCGCTGTATCAGCTGACTATTGAAGAAGGAACCGTCTTTGCCGCCAAAGGGATTCGTCCGCTTGCCGAAAACGCAGCCGTAAAAATGTATGACTTTACCAACGATTATCTGCATCACCACGGCTACCCGCAGTATGAAGTATCCAACTACGGTTTTCCCTGCCGCCATAATCTACTCTACTGGCAGGGTGATGACTATATCGGCATCGGCAAATCGGCACACGGACGTTTTCGCGTTAAAGACAAAATTTATGCCTCAACCCACCCCCGAAATATCGAAGAACTGACGCCGGCAGAACGTGCCGAAGAACTGGTCATTATGGGCCTGCGCCTTAACCGCGGCATTGACAAACAACATTTTAAGGATTGCTGCGGTCTCAATTTCACCGACGCCGTAAACCCGCACCGCCTTTCCGAACTTGTTAAAAAAGGATACCTTGAGGAAACATCGGATAACATCTGCGCTACCCCGAAAGGCTTTCCTGTTCTAAACCGGTTAATAGAAGAACTTTGCTGTTAATCAGTAATTCCGTAATTCCCATTGACCAGCAAAATCAACAACAGCAAAAAGAAAATCATCGAAAAACCGGCTTTGACAGATACGTTATCGGGAACTTTGCCCGTCCGGTTCAGAACATATACAAAAATCGGCGCCACCAACAGCAATGCGGTGACATAACCTGGATTCGGCGCCACGCGCAATGCCAGCGTTTTGGCCGTAATCAGTGCAGCACTGAAAGCCACCATATAAATTCCCGGCCGCACTGTCCGACGGTTGAAAATATCGGCAGCCGCTCGCTTAAGGCTTCCGGGTTTCTGCGTCCGCAGATAAAAGAAAAGATTATAACAGCCGCTTACAAACAAAGAAACCGCCAGATAATACGTTATCGCGCCCCACACACCTGATTTTGAATGAACGGCAATTTCTTTGGTTGCAATACTCATTCCGGCTAAAGCAAAAACCGCCGGCAGAATATAAGCAGCCACTTTTTGCGATACCGGACTTTGCACCATCTGCCAATAACTGACCGTAAAACCGAACAAGACCAGAATCAGGCTTATAAATACCGTTCCGTTGTCAAGCAGATGCCTGAATTGTTCCGGCGTCAGAAACCACCACAAAAAAGTCGTAACCAAAGCCGTAATTGCCATAAAACGCGACGTCGGCCCGGCGCCGAAATCAGCCGAGGCAAAAAACAAATGAGAATCATAAATGCCGATTAACAACCCCTGAAAAATCAGCAGAAACCAATAGTCAACCTCGGAAGGAACCGGAAAAAACAGCAAAAAAGGCAAAAAAAACAACGAAATTCCGAAACCTCGCCAGATTCCGAGCACATAGCCGTTCAGCCTGTAATGTTGATTAAACAGCGTATAAACTGCTGTAAAAAACCCGTAAACCAGCCCGTCAATTACCCAAAGCATAATATTATCCCGCAAAATTTTCTACAAGATAATATAATTGCTTACTAACCGGATAAAAGATTAAACAGAAATTTTTTTATAAAAATCAAGAATCTTAAGCAGACTTTCTATGGTTACCTCAGCCCTGCCGCTTTCAATATCCGCCAGAACATTTTCATCAAGACCGGCCTTTTCAGAAAGCTGCGCAACCGAAAGATTTTCTCTGTTTCTCAACATAACCAGATATTCCCGGATATGCTGCTGAATAATATCAAAAATCTCTGAGGTCTGTACGTCACGCGTTTTCATGGTTCTGCAAGCAAAAGGTGGAAAATCGTGGCGTGTAAGAGTACTAAGCAGCGCTAGTTCTGATATTAAAGGCAATCTGCCTTATATTACAGAAACACCACGATTTCCCGCAGAAATCGCAGAAATAACCGATCTATGTATACCAGCAACGGTATTGATACGACAAAATCGACATCAATACCGCCCGCTGCTTGTAAAAGCCTCTTACCGCTTCGATTCTCGCGTTTGAGAATACTGAAAGTTCTTTGTAGAACCTCCATACACCTTAATATAAACATATCTGCGGTTATTATGCAACCTTTTGTTGACAAAAACTATAATATAAAAAAACCTTAAAAGCAACTATATTTATCATATTTTCAACAAAGATACATTTTTAATTGAGTAAGTTCAAAAAAAACAGGCAGTTTTATACTGCCTGCTTAAACAATCATCAAAGTTTATTTATGAGATTCAATCCAGGAAACCAGCGAAGCCTGTGAATTTAATCCGACCTTAACATCAACCTGCTTGCCGTCCTTAAACAAAAACATTGTTGGAATGCTGCGGATTCCGTATTGAGCAGCCGTATTCGGAGATTCATCGACATTCATCTTGCAAATGGTAACTTTGTCGCCCATTTCCTTGGAAACTTCTTCCAAAACCGGACCGAGCTGACGGCAGGGGCCGCACCACTCAGCCCAAAAGTCAACCAAGACCAGACCTTTTGAATTAAGAACCTCGGATTCAAACTGGCTGTCAGTAATTTGCTTCATCTTATTCCCTTTCAATTTTTGTGGTAACGATAAATGTTATATAAGTTATGATTTATTTATATTAAAGGCTAATAAAATAAAAACAACCAAAATTTATGCAATTTCCATCAATCTTGCCGTGTCGGTCCACAAAATACAGGTCTCGATTTTTCGTCCCGGATAAACCTCCGCCAACAGCTTTCGATAGGCCTGCAACTGCCGGACATAAACCGGCGGAACATCTGCTGCCGTCTCGGCTGCCGGTCGGTTAGTCTTAAAATCAACAATAACCACCCTGTCTTCAAACACGGCCAGACGATCCACCTGCGCGGAAATAATCCGCCCGTCGACAACACCCATAATCGGCACTTCCGCTTTGGATTCCGAACCGAACAATACAGAGAATTTCGGATTTTCAAGCAGATTCATTACTTCGACACAAATACGTTCAATTTCACTTTCCTGCAATCCGTAAGCTTCTTTAGTCAGAAAATCGTAAATAACCTGCCGTTTATCTGCCGTGCGGACATCAGGCAAAAACTGCAGAAGTTTATGAATAAGACGCCCACGTCGATAACGGCTGTTTCCGTTGTCGCCAATCGGCGACGTCAACGGCTGCTCTTCATCATCGGGCCTGGAAGGTGTATAAGGTTTTGACAAAGCGCCTTCTTCCGGAGCCGGCTCGTTAATCCATCCGAACACAGGCCGTTGCAGTTCCTTGACGACGGCTTCATTTTTACGCTCTGCCGGCAACCTCTGTGCCGTTTCGTAAACCAAAGTACCGTCGCTTTTTTCTTCACTGATGCCCGTAAAGCAGCGCCGACAAAGTTCATACCAGGATTCCTCCGACACTTTGCTCTTTTTGCGATAACCGCAAATGCAGAGCCTGTCTTCGGCACGGGTCAGCGCCACATAAAGCAGCCGACGGTACTCTTCCAATGCCAGCTCGGATTCTTTCGTCTTGATCCGCGTACAGTTTTTTTCATAATCACGGGCAGTCAGCGGATAATAAAAAATATCATCCCAAAGCAGACCGGCTTCTTTTTTTGTACTGACGACCCGCACCGTATCCGGAAGGATTACGATCGGCGCCTGCAGTCCCTTGGAACCGTGCACGGTCATAATCCGCACCACATTGGCATCGCCCTGCTCCAGTTCACGCTTAATTTCAACTTCGTCTTGCTTAATTCGGGCGATAAATCCCTGCAAGGTCGGAACATGTTCCTGCTCGTAAGCTAACGTCAGATTGACAAACTCGTCCAGGCCGTCCTCAACCTCATATCCCATCCGCTCCACAAATTTTTTACGGCCGCCGAGCTTATTTAAGACATAGCCATAAAGTTCAAACGGACGAACATAATCGGCCTTATCCGACAAATCCTGCAAAGTATGATAAATTTCTGCATATTTTTCATCTTTTCCAAGCCTTGTCCAAACTGTTGTTTTGCCTCGGTCATAGCAAAGCCGGAACAAATCGTCGTCATCAAGACCGAATAACGGTGATTTCAAAACCGTCGCCAAAGTCAAATCATCGGTCGGCAACAGCAGAAACTGCCCCAACGCAATCAAATCCTGAATGGCGATCTGCTCCAGCAAACGTATCTTATCAATACCCGCCACGTTAACGCCGACGTTCTTGCACTCGCGCACCATTTCTTCCACAAAGGCATTGCGGCGCTGCACCAAAATCATAAAATCGCCGTATTGCACAGACCGATCTTGCGAAACCAGCATTTCTCCGGATTCGACCATGTTTTTTATACGCCTGGCAATCTGCCGCGCCAGCCTGGCACTGGTCGATTCGCTGCCCCGGCGTTCAACCGGCGGCAGCCATATATCCTTGTTTTCACCTTCTTCAGCCTCAATCAGCGGCCAAAGCTCAACCTTGCCGCCGACACCTGCCCGAAACGGAATATGCGTAATGTCTTCACCCTCGCCGACAACGCCCTTGGCCGCCGCGGCATCGCGAAAAAGAACATTCACCGTATCCAAAACCGCTGCCGTCGAGCGAAACGAAACATCAAGATGAATCTGGTCAAAATTCGTCGACTGTGCGGCAAAATATTTCCGCATTTCCTCAAAGCCGCGCGGATCTGCTCCCTGAAAGCTGTAAATTGACTGTTTCCGGTCACCGACGGCAAATACCGTCCGTACAACTTCGCCGACGCTTTCTCCGGCAAAAAAATCTGCAGTCAGCGCTTTGACAATCGCCCATTGATCCGGCGATGTATCCTGCGCTTCGTCAATCAGCACATGGTCAATGCCGCCGTCCAATTTAAACAAAACCCAGTCGGCCACTGCCCTGTCTTCCAATAAAGAGCGGGTCAGCACGATTAAATCTTCATAATCCATCTTTGAATGAATTTTCTTAAACCGATTATATCCGCCGATTAAATCTTCCGCCAAAAACAAAACCGCCCTCGTCGAAGCCAGCAGCCGAACCGCCATAAGTTTTTCCTCCAGGGCAAGTATCCGCTCCGCTTCCGCCGATGCACGCTCGGGAAGCGCCGCATAATGTTTGAGCGATTCTTTGTCTCCGGCTTTGGCATACGGCTCGCCTTTCTGCGTCAGAAACACCGATTTATAATCTTCATACATCACCGAAGGAAAACCGGCCTCCGAAACGGCCGCCAGCCGGTCTGCCTTTGCCTTGTCCTTAACGCCGCCCTGCCGCCAGGCCTCAATCAACTTCAATGTTTCCGCCCGGTCAATCTGCATCATAAACGCTGCGGTCAGGCTCTCCGCCGTATCTTCTTCCCCGACCTTCAACCTCCTGCTCAACTCGCTCAGTACCGCTTCGGCATTGCCGTATGCTGCAAACAAACGAACAATTTTGTTTCGTCCCGCGGCAATCGAATTCATTATGTTCGGAAACTGAAATTCGCTCACGTTCCGGGTCAGATATGCCAAAGCCTTTCCTGCACGACTTTCCGGTGCCGTTTCAATTTTCTGCAACAGCGCTTTTTTCACATCTTCCATCGCTTCTGCGGCCGTTCGGTCGTCCATAACCTCAAAATACGGCGATACTTTTGCCTCCAAGGGAAACCGCTTCAACACTTCCTGACAAAAGCTGTGAATGGTTTGAATTTTCATTCCGCCGGGCGTATCCAGCAAAACGGCAAACAACTTACGGGCCTGTGCTTCCAAACGGGCATAGTCTTTCGAATTATCCGGCAGTTTTCCGAGCAGCTTAAATAACTCTTCATGCAGCTCGTCTCCGCCAGCAACCGCCCAGCGGCTCAAGCGCCCGGCAATACGCGAACTCATCTCCACGGCCGCCGCTTTGGTATAAGTCAGACACAAAATTTTTCCCGGCGGCACTCCGTTTAGTAGCAAACGCAGCACCCGATCGGACAAAACCTTGGTTTTGCCGGTACCGGCCGAGGCCTCCACCCAGACCGAACGGGTCGGATCCGCCGCCCGCCGCTGCTGAATCGTTGCTCTTTCGCCCAGTTGTTTTCGTGCTGTAATAATATCGTCAGTCATCAACCGGCGTCACTCCTCTTTTTCCACAACCGACCATTCGCGAACCCGTGCCAGATGTTCATAATCCGAATATTTCGGCGCCTGTTTTGGATTCGGCTGGCAGATATAAGCCGTTTTTTCAAAATCAAATACCGAGGCCAACGTCACAATCCGCTCGTAGCTTTTGTCCAACAGCTCGTCCATATTGTTTTCGACCACAATTTCCTGACGCCCGAGCTGCCAGTAAATCAACTTGTCGACTTCCGCTGCCGGAATATTCTGAAAGCCGCCAAACTTGGCAATCAGACCCTCTATCGGCAACTGCGGTGCATAACCACCCTCCACTTCTTTCACGCTGCGGGCATAGCCGGTTTTATAATCGATGATGTTGATTTTTCCGTCTTTGGTTTCATCAACCCGGTCGGCCTTTGCGGTAATTGTAAACTTGCCGGCCGGTGCCTCAAAGCTGAAACTGCCTTCGACTTCGCTGTGAACTTCTTTTATCTGCGGCCGGTAATTTCGTTCGGCACCGACCAGCCAATCGACCGTCTTTTCAAATGCCGGCCACCAGAAAGCCCGCGTCTCCATCGCAATCTTGTTTTCCGCAAAATATCCTCTCCCGAGCGCCAGCAGCTCGGCTTTTGCATTTTCCGGAAAATCCGCCGGATGCAGATTATTGAACTTTTCCAAAACGGCATGGATAATCGTACCGTAATCTTTCAGGCTCAAATCCTGTTCCGGTTCGTCCAGCTTTTTCAACTTCAGAATATATTTGGCATAAATAATATACGGATCACGCATCCAGTTTTCGACCGCACTCGCCGACATCACACGCGGCCGCGCCTCAACCGGCGGCCTCGGCTCCGGCGGCAGCAGACGTTTGAAAACCTCCGCCCGGTCAAGAAACGCCGCCCACGATTTAAAAGCCTCGTCTTCCAGACCGGAAATCTCAACACCCAAAGCCTTAAGCACCGTTTCCAGACGCATCCACCAGCGCGACTTGACCATCGGCGTTCCCTGCACACGTTCCGCCCGGGTCAGATAGACGCGATCCGCCGCCAGAAACTGACAAAAATCATGCGCCAAAACGCCGATTGCTTTCTCCGGCAACGGAAAACCAAAGTCTTTTTTCATCGGCCGCGACATCCACGGATCCGCTCCGGCGGCTTTGGGAAAAGCGCCTTCATTGACCTCGCCGACAATTATCGTGTCAAAATGCGTCAGCCGTGCTTCTATCGGACCGAGAATACGCAGACGCGGATGCGTACCGTACTTCGGTCGCACCGTCACACCCGCCATCAGGGCTTCGAACAACCCTTCGTATTCGGCCGTGTCAATCTCGCCCAAAACCCCGGCGCTCTGATACAAATCGGCAATAAAACCGGCCGCGGCTTCTCCGGCATCGCCTTTCCACAAAACGGACGTACCGCTCACGCCCGGCAACGACGCCAGTTTTTCCGCCGTCCGGATATGA
Organism: uncultured Alphaproteobacteria bacterium; assembly: GCA_944391505.1. GTDB lineage: Bacteria > Pseudomonadota > Alphaproteobacteria > RF32 > CAG-239 > Scatacola_A. Next base: position 159,712 of record CALXTV010000001.1, read on the forward strand.
ACCTCCAGCAAAGCCTTAAAATCTGCTTTCGGCTGCTGCAACAACGCGGAAAATTCCTGCATCTGTACTTTTATGCCATCAATTTTCTTTTCCAGCGTCTCATCACTGCCGCCGCCGCGCAAAATTTGTTTTTCATAATCTCGAACCAGACGACGGATATCGGCATATTCATAACCCGCAGCCAAAAGCGGCAGCTTCAACAAGCTCAAAAATTCAATCGGCGCAAAATTGCTCCTAACCGCCGCCGAAAGCTGCCGCAGATAAATGCCCGCCGGTGTTCGCGCCAGCGGCTGACCGGCTGAATCGTCGACTTTAATATTCCAGCGCTGCAGTTCGGAAGCCACCCGCCGCGCCAAATTCCGGTCGGTTGTTACCAACGCCGCCGTTTTTTCCGGATGTTCCAGCGTTTCGCGCATGATCAGCGCGATTGTCAGCGCCTCGCTTCTGATATCGTCACAATCGACCAAACTGATGCCGTCATAAGCTTCATGATAAATTTTCGCCGCCGCAATGTCCCGCCATTTATCGGTTGTTTTCGCCGGCCGCATAATCTCGGAAACAAACTTCTCCCTCTGCGAGTTGGCCGGCGGCACAAAATCGGCAATTCCATGCCGGTCGACCTGCAGATATTCAAGCAACTCTTTCAGCTCAAATTGCGGATGCGTTTCGTCAACCGCGTTCCAGCTTTCCTCATCCAGATTTTTATCCAACCCGGGCAGATAAACCTCGCCCCGCGGCAATTCCGAAATAACCTTAACCAATTCTTTCATAACCGGAAAAGTTGCCGTTGTTCCGACGGCGGCAATTCTTTTTGCAGGCGGCCGTGCTTTCCATATTTCCGTCTGTGCGGCAATCAACCTGTTTCGGCGCTCGCCCGGATCAATCAACCCGCGTTCTTTCAATATATCCGGCCAATAACGGGTAATGATTTCCAAAAACTTCAGGGTTTCCTGCCAATGCGCGGCATACTCCGCCGGAACCAGATCGGCCAGCCGTTCAAACGACAATTTTTCATTATGCGCCGTATCAATCAGATCAGCCAGTTCCTGCGCCAGATAACAGGCCTGATTAGCCGTCAGTTTTTCAAGGCCGAACTCGGCCGGCTTGCTTAGAATAATTTTGGTAAACAGCAGCAGCCGCTCGTTGCGCTCGATTGCCGGAGCCAGAGTTGTCAAACTGTCCGCAAAATCAAAACCTGTCAAAAACAGTTCGTCTTCTTCAACATCGCCGATCGGCACCATCTTCGGCAGCAGCGTCGGCGTCAGTCCTCTCTGCCGAACGAAAGCATCGGCCAAAGCCTTGGCCGCCCGCCGATTCGGCAGCAAAAACAACACATCGGCCAATTCCAGCGGTTTTTGCGCATACTCCGTCAAAAAGCTTTCGGCCAAAACGTCGACGGCCGATAAACTTGCCGGAATATTGTAAATGCTGCCCATTTAGCCGCCGTATTTCAGTTATTCAAACAGTCCAAAAATTTCTTTAAAGCCCTGCCCCGATGAGAAATCGCATTTTTTTCCTCTTTGCCGAACTCTCCGAAACTCCGTCCGTCACCCTCGTCGGGAATAAACAGGGGATCATAGCCGAAACCGCCGCTCCCGTGTTTTTCGTTTGCAATCCGACCGTCAACCCGTCCCTCGAAAATTTTTGTTTCCGAACCGGGAACCGCAAAAGCCAGCACACAGGAAAAATGCGCCTTGCGTGCTTTGTCGCCGGTTGCCGACAATTCACCGAGCAGCATTTCCATACCCTTGTCAAAATTCCGGTCAGGGGCATAGCGGGCCGAATAAACGCCGGGTCTCCCGCCGAGCGCATCAACGCACAAACCGGAATCATCGGCCAGACACGGCAAGCCGCACAGTTTTGAAAGCCCTTCGGCCTTCAGGCGTGCATTTTCTTCAAAAGTCGTGCCGGTTTCTTCCACATCGGGAAGTTCCAGATCGGCCGCCGCCAAAACCGTAATTTCCAAAGGTTTCAGCATATCTCTGATTTCTTTGATTTTGCCCTGATTATGACTGGCAACCACAAGTTTTTCAATTTTCATGCTCACATTCCCAACGCTTTTCGCTGCTCTTCAATCAGTTTGGCAATACCACCGCGCGCCAGCCTCAAAAGCTCCTTAAACGCATCTTCCTCAAACGGATTTCCCTCCGCGGTACCCTGAATTTCGACAATTTTGCCGCTTTCGGTCAGCACAAAGTTCATGTCGGCCTGCGCATGTGAGTCCTCTTCATAATCGACGTCGACGATTTTTTCGCCCTCGTGAATGGCACAGGAAATCGCCGCCACATATTCGCGTATCGGATTTGTTTTCAGCTTCTTTTCCAGCAGTAGTTTGCGAATACACAGATATAAGGCTACAAAACCGCCGGTAATCGAAGCCGTGCGCGTTCCTCCGTCCGCCTGTATTACGTCGCAGTCAATGCAAATGGAAATATCCTTCATTTTTTCCAAATCGACCACAGCCCTTAACGAACGGCCGATAAGCCGCTGAATTTCCTGCGTGCGCCCGGAGGGCTTTTTGCTCTCACGGGGTACGCGAACCTGCGTTGCCCGCGGCAGCATGGCATATTCGGCGGTAATCCAGCCTTTGTTCTGCCCTTTCAGCCAGGCCGGCACTTTTTCCTCCACACTGGCCGTACAGACAACATGGGTGCCGCCGCACTTAATCAGGCAGGAACCTTCGGCATAAGGGTTAAAATTCGGAATAATTTCAATTTCTCTGATTTCATCTTTTAAACGGTTTGAGTGACGCATTTTCTTTTCTCTTATAAAAAACAACCTACGGGCAACATACGCCAAAACCGCAAACTCGGCAAGCATAATCTTCCTGTTCTAAAAAAATACCTACCGCCTTATACACAAAAACCGGAGCTGCCGCCCCGGTTTTTTTACTTGTCGTAAACAAATAATTTAAGCCGGCTTTCCGCCTTTGGTAACCACGACCATCGCCTCGCGCAGAATACGATCGTTCAGCATATACCCTGTCTGCAGTTCGGCAATAATCGTTCCGTTCGGTTTTGACGGATCTTCAACTTCCTGCACTACCTGATGAAAATTCGGATCAAAAACCTGTCCCATAATTTCCATTTTCTTAATACCGTGTTTTTCAAAAGTCTTCATCAAATCAGCTTCCGTCAGCTCAACGCCTTTAAGCAGATTAGTCAGCCCCTCACACTCGCCGCGTTTTTCCTCCGGCACGGAATCCAAAGCCCGGTGCAGATTGTCTGCCACGCTCAGCAGATTTTTCGCAAAAGCCGAAACCGCATATTTGTTGTTTTTCTCAATTTCCTGCGCGCAGCGTTTTTTGGTATTTTCGGCGTCAGCATAAGCCCGCAGATAATCCTCTTTCAGCTTCTGATTTTCGGCTTTCAGAGCTTCGACAATATCATCTTCGTCAACCGCATCTTCCTGACTTTCGGTTTCTTCTTCCTGTTCAAGCTCTTCCTCGCGGTTTTCTTCAGCCTCCGAATTAGGGGTTTCCTGGTTTTCATTGTGGTGATTTTTAAATTTTTTCATTTTTTTCCTCTTTAAATTTTTAACCACGGCGTGTATATATTAAGAAACTTAGTTATTAAAGCTTAACAAGTCAAGTACAGATGTTTTTTTTGACCGAAAAGTGCTGTACTTTTCCAAAAAATTGTTTATACTGCAAAATAATTATTTTTGGATATTGAGAGAACTGAAGATGAATGCTGGAATACCTCTAAACGCAGACCCGAAAAACAATACAAAACCGCTGCCGAAAGGCTTTAACAAAAAGAAATTCACTCTCACTTACAATGTGGTATCCAACCCCAGTCTTTTAGAAATTCAAAATCTTTCCAAAAAACAATGCCTCGGCAAAAATCTTTGGCCCGAGATTGATAAAATTCATGCCTGGATGATTACATCGGAAACGGCCACTTTCATGAAATGGGGCGGCTTGGGTATGGTTGCGTCCGAACTTCCGGAAGCTTTCAACGCCTGCTTCGGCAAAGAGGGACACTCCCTGACGATTGTCACGCCTCTGTATCTGGGCGACACCGGCAAGAAAAAAGCCGTCTTAAACGGCGACGTTTACGAAGGTGCCGAGCATCGCAGCGTCAAGCTCAAAAAAATAAAAACCTTCAGCGTCCCCTTTTACGGCGATCGTTCTTCATTGGCAAAACACAAAGTAACGGCCTATTCCGGACGCTGCAACGACACCGACTATATTTTTCTGGCCAACGACCGTTTCTTTTCCATCAACCCCCACAAGTTCAATCCCTCGGCACAGGACGGCTGTTATGTTCTGAACGAATACGGCATTAACGAAGTCGAACGTTTTGCTTTTTTCTCAAAGGCCGTTTACGAACTGATAGAAAACATCTGCACCGGCAAAATAAAAGAAATTGCCAAACCCAACACGCTGATCGCCAATGACTGGCACAGCGGTGCCCTGGCCGGTCTGACTAAATATCTGACCACCGCCAAAGTCGAAACCGACCGTCTGGATGCCGGGCTGGCGGAAGAAATAAAATCCATTCCGATTATCCACATCGCCCACCATCTGGGCTATCAGGGCTGGGACTATGACAATACGTCCAAAATTCTCAATTCCCTTTATGAAGATACGGTCTCAATGGTTTTTCGCAATGCCAAAGCCATAAAAAATGCCAATCCGCGGGCAACCAACACGCTGATTGTGCATGACTGTTACAATCAGGCTTCCTGTGATTTTCACCTTGCCGACCGGGTTGTAACCGTCTCCAAAAACTATATGGAAGAGGTTTCCAAAGAGCTTGGCTTCGGGTTTGATTTCCGTGACATTCTGAAAATCCGCAAAGACCATCGCAATTTCTTCGGCATTGTCAACGGCTATGACAAGAACCTGATTTCGCCGAACAAAAACAAAATCGACCATATCAACGACTATTTCAAAGGCTTCAATTTTAAGGTCTATGATGAAAACAATCTGGAAGCAAAACTGCATAACAAAAAAGAATTTATCCGGCTGCTTTCCAAGATTGCCGCTGACGAAGATTATAAAAACCAGACTATTCCGCTGATTGACACTTACAAATTCGACGATCTGACCGAAGTTGTTAAAGATATTGTCAAAATGCCGGTTTTCTGCGCCACCAGCCGCCTGGTCGAACAAAAGGGCTATGACATCGCCGCCCAGGCCATGATTAACCTTTGCACCAAATTTAACAACTTCAAAAAAGAGTTTCCTGTTTTCATCCTCGGCGGCGCCGGCGATGCAAACAATTTCGAACTGCTGACTAAGCTGAAAGACAAGATTAACGAAATTAATCCCAATGCGGCCAAAAGACTTTTCGTGTTCCGCGGCTACAAGGACGAATTTGCCTACGCCATTCAGCTTGCTTCCGATTTTTATCTGATGCCCTGCCGCTTTGAGCCCTGCGGTCTGACCCAGATGGAAGCCATGGCCAAAGGCGCTTTGCCGATTGCCATGTCTACCGGCGGCCTGGTCGACACCATTGAAGACGGCGTCGACGGCTTCCGTACTGAAGTTTTCTTTACCGAAAAACGCCGTGTCTACGGTTCAAATTTAACGGCTCAGCGACTGAAAAACAATATCAACGCCTATGCCGAAACACTGCAGAAAGCGCTTGAAGCGTTCTACCGTCACCCGGACAAAATCAAACAAATGACCCAAAACGCCATGCGAAAGGACTTTAGCTGGAACGTTCCCGGCGGTTCGGTTTACAAATATTTCAACCTGCTGAAAACCGGACACCTTTAAAAATCCGCCCCAGCCAGACACGGACACTCTCCTGCCGGCAAAAAGAAATTGCAAAATAGTTTTTTGCTTTTATAATCAGTCCTGCCATAAGAATGGTTAGACTTGTGGCGGAGCCTTCAAGCTCCTTACACAGAACCGATTAATAACCTCCATCTGTGGAGGATGACGCGAAATAAGCCGCTTTTAGCGGACGAATAAGCGTGCTGTCTGTGTACAGTTTGAAGCTCCTCCGCTCTCATTTTGAGAGCGGTTTTGTTTTTTGCAAAACCTTTCAAGGAGGAAGTTATGAAACACGAAATCAGAAAACAGAATTTGCAACAACTGCGTTTAGAGTATGGCGAGAGTTTTCGCCGGGCTCTGGCGGAACAGGGGCTGACGCCGGAAGAATTCAGCGAACAAAGTAAAATACCGCTGACCGTTGTCGAAGATCATTTAAGCGGCAAACTGCGCTTTCTCGGCGAAGTAAACAATATTTGTTTCTGCCTGAACAAGCGTCTGAAAGTGGAACTGACCGATTAAACTAAAAAACCTCCGATAACATCGGAGGTTTTTTTATTCCGTAAACCTTTTGCCAAACGCCTACTTCTTGTACAGTCCGCGCGGAACATAATGCGTATGCAGCAGCTCATGCGCCTTCTCCGAACCGGCCTTGCCGAGATACTCGGTATAAAGCATCTTAATGGATTCGTTATGATGCGAGAGCCGGTTTTTGGCATTCAAATCCTCGTCAAACAAACCTTTAGCGCGCTTTTTGCGAATATCGTCGGTAATGCCGCGCGGTTTCGGCTGATCCGGCATCATGACCCGGGGTTGTCCGCCGCCGGCAATGCAGCCGCCGCGGCAGGCCATAACCTCAATAAAGTGATACGGCAGTTCTTCCCCGGCTTCCTTAGCTGCGCGAACCTTGTCCAAGACCTGCTCGACATTGCCGATACCGTGCGCCACCGCAATCCGGACTTTCGTTCCTTTGATGTCAATTTCACTTTCTTTAATACCTTCCAACCCGTCGATTTCTTTAAAATCCAAATCGCCGAGCTCTTCGCCGGTAATATAGAAATAGGCCGTGCGCAGCGCCGCAGTCATAACGCCGCCGGTTGCGCCGAAAATTGTTGCCGCACCGGAATATTCGCCCAACGGACTGTCCGCTTCTTCGTCCTGCAGTTTGCGAAAATCTATGCCGGCCTGTTTAATCATTCTGGCCAGTTCACGGGTTGTAATCGATACATCGACGTCCTGAAAACCTGAACTCCGCATATCTTCACTGCGAACGATTTCCCACTTTTTGGCCGTACAGGGCATAACCGAAACCACGCGAATTTTGGCCGGATCAATTCCCATCTTTTCGGCATAGTAGGTCTTGGCCATCGCACCGACCATCGATTGCGGAGACTTGCAGGTTGAAAAATTCGGTATCATGTCATGATGATATTTTTCCAGCAAATCGACCCAGGCCGGACAGCAGGACGTAAACATCGGCAGACTTTCCGGACGCTTTGTAAAGCGCTCGACAAACTCGGAGGCCTCTTCGATAATTGTCAGATCGGCACCGAAATTCGTATCAAAAACTTTCTTGAAACCCATGCGACGCAATGCGGCATAGGTTTTGCCGGTCAGATTCTCGCCGAAATCATAGCCGAATTCTTCGCCGATGGCCACGCGAACCGCCGGAGCAATCTGCACAACCGTGTACAGATTCTTGTCATTCAGCATATCCCAAACTTTTTCGGTTTCGTCATATTCAACGATTGCACCGGTCGGGCAGTGTGCCGAACATTGGCCGCATTTAATGCAGGGGCTGTCCGCCAGATTAATGCCGCCCGCGGCGGTAATCCGGGTTGCCAGACCGCGGTTCAGATAGCTCAGCGCCCAAACGTTCTGCTGATTCTGGCAAACCTCAACACAGCGACCGCAGACAATGCACTTGGACGCATCCAGCACAATCGCCTTGGTTGAGTCGTCAATATCATATTTTTTGTTCAGGCTCGGCAGCTTGCTGTCACGAATACCAAACGTATTGGCCATATCCTGCAGCTCGCAGTGTCCGGAACGAATACAGGTCAGACATTCGTTCGGATGATTGCTCAAAATCAGCTTCAAAACCGTTCGGCGGACATCAACCAGTTCCGGATCCGAGGTTATAACCTCCATGCCCTCACTGACCGGCGTACAGCAGGAACGCATAATCCTGCCGTTAACCCGCACAATGCACATGCCGCAGCCGGCACTCGGATCGACATCAGGGTGTTTGCACAAAGTCGGAATTTCAATCTGCACCGTCCGCGCCGCGTCCAAAATAGAGGTACCGGCGGGAACTTCGACATCGTAGTTGTCAATTTTCAATTTTACCATTGTCAGTCTCCTCTATTTTTTCTCGTTCGGTTCAACTTTGGCCAGATATTCGTTCTCATAGAACTTCAGGGTGGACAGAACCGGATTCGGTGCCGTCTGCCCCAAACCGCAGAGCGAAGCTTTCTGCATGGCATGGGCTATTTTACGCAGCTCCTCAATATCGGCTTTGGTGCCCTTACCCTTGTTTATTTTCTCCAGCAGCAAGAGCATCTGCTTACCGCCGATACGACAGGGCGCACACTTGCCGCAGGATTCGTCAACCGTAAAGTCCAGATAAAAATTGGCCAGACTGACCATATCCTGTGTATCGTCAATAACAATCATACCGCCGGACCCCATAATCGAACCGACTTTTTTGAGTTCTTCGTAACATACCGGCAAATCCAGATATTCCAGCGGAATCACGCCGCCGGACGGACCGCCGGTCTGCACCGCTTTCAGCTTTTTGCCGTTCGGCACACCACCGCCGATTTCGTTGACAATCTCATTAATCGTCGTTCCCATCGGCACTTCAATCAGTCCGGAATGTTCAACCTGTCCGGTCAGAGCAAAAACTTTGGTTCCTTTCGAGGTTTCGGTTCCGAAAGAAGCAAACCAGTCAGCACCTTTCAGAATAATCGACGCCACATTGCCCAGCGTTTCCACGTTGTTGACACAGCTCGGCTTTCCCCATAACCCCTTGTCGGTCGGATAAGGCGGCCGCGGACGCGGCGTACCACGTTTGCCCTCAATCGAATGAATCAGCGCCGTTTCTTCGCCACAGACAAAAGCGCCGGCACCGAGACGAATATCAATGTTAAAACAGAAATCCGTACCCATGATGTTATTGCCAAGCAGGCGATTCTTTTTGCAGGCCTTGATAGCTTTTTCCAACCGCTCAACGGCCAGCGGATACTCGGCGCGTATATAAAACCAGCCTTCCGTTGCCCCGATGGCATAGGCGGCAATCATCATACCCTCGATAACCGCGTGCGGATTCGCTTCCAGAATACTGCGATCCATATAAGCGCCGGGATCTCCCTCGTCACCGTTGCAGATAATGAACTTCTCGTCAACCGTCGGCACTTTTGCCGCCAGTTCCCATTTCATGCCGGTCGAAAAACCGCCGCCGCCGCGTCCCCGCAGACCGGATTTTTTAATCTCTTCCACAACCTGCGCCGGCGTCATGGTTTTCAACACCTTTTCCAGCGCCAGATAACCGCCGTGGGCAATATATTCGTGAATATCTTCCGGATCCATATGTCCGGCCAGCTTCAACACCACTTTTTCCTGCTTCGTAAAAAACGGCAGATCCAGCGACAGAACATGCTGCTGCAAAAATTCCGGTATTTCGAAAGTTTCGCCCTCTTCCAGCTTCAGCGCGGGAACCACATGTTCGGCAATAACCAGACGGGCAATCAACGGCTCCAGCCGTCTGTAAAGAACGTCTTTCTGACCTTTGATTTCCACGCGCATCAACGGCCCCTGGGCACACAATCCCATACAACCGGCAGCCACAATTCGAACTTTGTCCTGAAGTTCATATTCGGCTACGGCATCCTGAAGCAAAGAGATAATATCATCGCTGCCCGACGATTTGCAGCCGGTGGAGTGGCAACAATAAATCGTGCATTGAAAACGTTCCAAATCGGCGTTTTTGTTCTTGGCAATCTCATGAATGTCAAATCTCTTGTCAATATCAATATCGGCCATCGTCCTTACTCCTTATCATCGGCTAATTTGGCGCGCCATTCGTCAAGAATATTTCTGACGTCGTTGGGAGAAACGCGGCCGTAGGTTTTACCGTTAACCACGCAGACCGGCGCCAGACCGCAGCAACCCACGCAGCGAACCACCTGCAGATGAAACATCCGGTCGGCAGTGCTTTCACCCTCGTTGATCCCGAGCTCTTTTTTGAACTCTTCCAGCACTTTGTCATTTCCTTTTAAATAACAAGCGGTTCCAGTACATACTGAGATAACCGCTTTGCCGGGGGCATCTAACTTAAAGAAATTATAGAAGGTCAGAACTTCATAAATACGCGCCAGAGGAATTCCCATTCCGTTAGCAATATCAACGGCATCTTCCCAAGGCACATAACCCTTCACGCTTTGGATTTCGTGCAGGGCCATAATCAGAGACCCTCTTTTTTTACGCCATTTGGCGGCAACCTGCGAGGCAACTGAAGCGTCGGTCATAATTTTACCTTTCGAAATATTGAATTCTGCCGGCAAAAACCGCTGAAAGACGGATTCCCCGGACAATAAGGTTATGCTAACAGACTATTCGTAAACAAAATCTTATTCAAGCACAAAAAAGATTTGCCGGACAAAACCGTATGTAAAAAAGAGGGCTTTCGCCCTCCGTAACAATTTTTTTTGCCGCAATCAGCCGGTCATTCGGCCGCCGCGCAGTTCCTTCGCCATTTGATATTGCTGCATATTAATTTCTTTGCCTGTCTTTTCGGCAGTGTTGGCTCGGCTTTTTTCCGGATCGATTCGCAGCTCCTGACGATCTTTCGATCTCTCTTTTTTCTGTCCGTTTTCCTGTGGCTCAAAACTTTCTTCCGCTCCCGGACGACCGCTCAGTGCCAGCAGCTTCTGCCTGTCGGCTTTCTTTTCTTCCCGGTTTTTATCCGATTTGCTCTTGTTCAATTCGATTCCCTGCTCGGCAGCTTTACGCTTAAATTCCGTCGTTGCATAATCGGGAACCAGCGTCGCCGTCTTAATTTTCTCAGCAGCCTTTTCTGCCGAGTTTTCCATCTTAATCAAACTGGCCTCACTGACGGCACCGCCTTTCTCGGCTTCAGGCAGTTCTTTGGCTTTAAAAGCCTCTTCCATAGCTCGGCCGGCTTTCACGCTGGGTAGTGCTTTTGCCTCCGCGGCCGTAAATCTGACCTCATTTTGTTTATTAGGCAAAGTTCTGGCTTTTGCCATACTGTTCAGCCTCTTTCGTTGCAACGCTTCCAGTCTTTCTCTCAGATTTTCTATCTTTTTTTCCAATTCGGCTCGACGAAGCTCATATGCTTTTCTTTGGTTTTCGCCGGCCGTCCTCGTATGAACCGATTTACCCTTATCGGCCTTTTCCCCGTCTTTAGTCACAAACCGGCTTTCCGTCCGTGAGGCCGTAATCCCTTTTTCATTTTCTTTTTGAAACTTTTTAAATTCACGCTCCTGACGACGTTCTTCCTTCATCAGTCTTTTTTCGGCTTCCCGACTTAACCCGGCAGATGCCAGACGAAAATCATTATTTGCAGGATTAATCTGCGTCTTCTGCCTCTGTTCCGCCTGAATGGCCGAAACTGCGCTGACCCCGCGGGCAACCTCTTTCAATTTTGTCTTTTCGCTGCGTTTGAGAGCGGCGGCAACACCTGCTGCAGTTATCGCCGCAGCAACGGCTTCCGGAGCAGAATGACCCTTGTCTTCTTCCTTTCGCACGTCTTTCCTGTCAAATTTTTCGTTTTTTGCGGCGGCAAAAGCCTCTGCCGACGGACGAAGCCTGTCTTTTTCCTGTGGATTCCGCTCTTTTCTGCCTTCCTCCTTGCCCTTTCTTTTGTCCTCTTCGGGGTCGTCTTTGCCCTTGCCGGATTCTTTATTTACGTAGACATGTTGTTTCGGACTGAAATCGATTAATTCGGGAAGTTCTTCTTTTTCATCGGAATGAATAATTTTTTCAACCTTTTTCTTTTTACGGGCGGCAACACCCCCAAGCACATTGTTTAAGGCTATTTCTTCCGTTGCCCACTGACTGTCGATAACCTTGTCTTCCCTGGCTTTACGCGCTTCTTCAATTTCCTTTTTAAGAGCGTTTATTTCCGCTTTTATTTTTTTCTCGTCGGCCTCGGCCAGCTCTAAACGACGAAGGGCTTCAGCTTCGTAATCCTCCTCTTCCTTTCTTTCGGTATCCTTATTGCGAACCATAGCCCGTCTCCGTCAAACACAATTTTTGTCTATTATAGCACCGAATTTTGTATATATCAAAATAAAATCTGCAAATTTTTAAAAATATTAGTTTTTTTATAAGATATTTTGGTTATAATCCATAACAATCTGTACAAATAAAAATTTGATAATATGAAAAAATTAAACGTCTACATTGCCAAACAGATATTTGTCGGCTTTTTGCTGGTAACTTTTTCGCTGCTCTCAATTCTCTGGCTTACCCAGTCGCTGCGTTTTGTCGAACTGATTACCAACAAAGGACTGCCGTTGAGTCTGTTTGTGAAGATGACCTCGCTGTTGATGCCAAGACTTTATATCATCTTGTCACCGATAGCCCTGTTTGTTGCCGTTCTTTTTGTATACAACCGCATGCTTTCTGACCGAGAACTGGTCGTCATGAAATCAGCCGGCATCAGCCCCTGGCAAAATGCCAAAGCCGCCCTATTCATGGGCATTGCCCTTTCCGTTTTCGGATTATACGTTAACAATATCGGCATTCCGCAGGCCGAAAAAGCTTTTAACGAACTGGAATGGAAAGTCAAAAATGATGTTTCGCACCTGATGTTCCGGGAAGGCGAATTTACCACTTTGCAGTACAATCTGACCGTTTTCGTCACCACGCACGAAAAAGACGGTTCATTAAGCGGCATTTTGGTTAACGACGAGCGAAATCCCAAAACCAAAACCACACTTTCCGCCGAACGCGGCCGTATTGTTTATACCGACAAAGGTCCGCGGATTATACTGGTAAACGGCGTCCGTCAGGAAATAAACAAGAACAATTCGCAATTTTCTTCGCTGGCTTTTGACCGTTACTCCGTCGACTTCGGAACCACCGGCCCCAAACAGGAAAAGGAAGAAGGCGTTCGCGAAAAAACGCTTATGGAACTCTTTAACGCCCGCAGCGACCCGAACCTGACCCCGACCGAAGCAAACCGATATATTACCGAGGGCAACAAACGCCTGCTGACTCCGCTCTACAATCTGGCTTTTGCGCTGCTGGCCTGTACCGGACTGCTGGTCGGCAACTTCAACCGCCGCGGCCAGACCAAAATCATTTCCGTTTCCATTTTTACAATGGTGCTGATTCAGGCCGGCGATTTGGCATTTACCAATCTTGCGACCAAAAACATTTATTTTCTGCCGCTTTTACACGCCAACTTTTTAGTTCCGCTGATAACTTGCATTTATCTTTTATTGTTTTATAATCCGGCTTTCTTTGCTCGGAAGAAAAAATTCAGGGAAAGCACGGATGAATAAAATTTTCGGCAAAAAAATTCTTTGGACGGCCGCGGTTCTTTGGACTGCCTCGGCCGCTTCCTCTGCCGCTTTTGAACCGAAGCCGTTCGGCAATGAACCTCCGGATGCTTCACCTTACGCCGAACTCAATCCGAGCTACAACATTACCTCTTTTCTCGACCCAAAACCACAATCGGACCAGGGTATTGAAAAAGAAACCGAAGATATTTACTTCAGCGCGGACGAAATGATTGACAACAAAGAGCTGCAGACGATTACCGCCGTAGGCGATGTCAACATCATCCGCAAAGACCAAACGCTGAAAGCCGACAAAGTCATCTACAACCAAAAAGACGATATTGTCACTGCCGTCGGCAATGTCAGCATCGTTCAGGCGGACGGAACCGTTGTTTTCTCAGATTATGTCGAACTTGACGATAAAATGACCAAAGGCCACATGACCGACGTCCGCATTATTATGAAAGACGAAACCCGTGTCGCCGCCAGCAAATTCCGCAAAATGGCCAATGACGACAAGGTTATGGAAAACGTTGTTTATTCCCCCTGCGACGTCTGCCGCAACAAAGATCCTCTCTGGCAGATTAAGGCCCGCAAAGTAAAACATGACGCCAAAAATCAGGACATTTATTACAACGATGCATTCATCGAGGTTAAGGGTGTTCCCGTTTTCTACACACCTTTTCTCTCTCACCCGGATCCTACCGTCAAACGCCGTTCCGGTTTTGTCGCACCGACTGTCGGAAGCTCTTCTTATCTGGGCGGATATCTGCAGCCGCGCTATTTTTGGAACATTTCGGATCATGAAGACCTGCTCTTTGCTCCGATGTTAAACTCGGACAAAGGCATTGTCTGGAACGGCGAATATCGAAAATACTTCTACGACGGAGATATTGAGGCCCAGGGATCTGTTCTGAAAGACGACGACAAAGACAAAACCCGCGGCAACCTGTTCTTAAAAGCCCGCTACGAAATCAACGATTTCTGGCTGGCCGATGCCGATATTAACTATGCTTCCGACAGTTTGTACCTGAAAGATCTGTCTCTCCCGAAAAAAGATAACACCTGGCTGACTTCCCGTCTTCGCCTGCAAGGTTTCGACAACCGAAATTATGCCTCGGTTGAAGCTTATTATTACAAACTGGTCAGCTACAATCTGCGCGAAATCGACCAGCGTGAATTTAACCGTCGCAGCATAAACAAACCTTTTGTCGCACCGTTAATCTCCTATGAAAATATCAGCGATATCGGCCCTTACGGAGCCTACACCAAAACCAATCTTGATTTTGCTTCGGTATACCGTGAAAACGACATTTCCACGCAACGTGCTTCCATGATAAATTCCTGGGTATTGCCTTACACCAGCCCCTATGGAGAAAAATACCGCATGGTTGCTTCGGTAAAATCTGACTTATACTATATTGACAATTTTACCAACGACGAAAACGAACATTTTACCGGCAGTGTCGGCCGCGTTTTCCCGCAGATTGGTCTGGAATGGCGTCTGCCCTTTGTTCGCGCCTCGGAAAATTCCCGCCAGATTTTGGAACCGGTCATCGTTGCCGTTGCTGCTCCGAACGGAGGTAATAAGGCCGATAAAATCCCCAATGAAGACAGTCAGGATATTGAACTTTCCGACGCCAACATTCTTGATCTTGACCGGTATCCCGGCTACGATCGCAACGATACGGGCAGCCGTATCAGTTACGGTATTAACTGGAGTTCGTACGGAAACATTCTCGGACGCACATCGGCATTCATCGCCCAGAGTTATAAATTTAACAAAGACGAAAGCTTCACACAAGGTATAGACGAAGACAGCAACTTTACCGATTACGTCGGCCGCATTTACGCTGCTCCGGCAGATTATCTGGATTTAACCTATCGTTTCCGCCTTGATAAAGAAACCTTTGACCTCAATTACAGTGAATTGGGAACTTCTTTCGGCCCCAACATGCTGCGCGGTTACATCTCTTATATTTACCTGCAGCGAAACGACGCCGCTACTTTTTATTATGATGCCCGCGAGCGAAAAGAATTGTATACCTCGCTTACCGCCCAACTGACAAAAGACTGGAGCCTGACCATTTACAATCGTCAGGATCTCGCACCCAAAGGCGGCTCTATTGAGCATGGCGCCGAAATTATTTATGAAGACGAATGCCTGAAACTTATAACGGATATTCACCGTTACCATTCCAACGATCCGGAATATGAAGGAAACTACGAATTTACGGTATCTTTCCTGCTGAAAACACTCGGCGGTTTTGGTTCAAAATAAGTTCTTTTATAACAAGGAGAAAGTTAATGAAAAAAATTTTTGCGACGGCCTGCCTGTTTGGCACAATCTCGGTATTACCGGCTTTAGCGCTTGACCTTTCTTCCGTTGGGCAAAAAGCCAAACCGGCCGGCGATTCGGTTATGTTCCAAAACAACGAAACAGAAAACGAAAATTCCGTCGTCCGACAGCCGCAGCCGGAAGCTGCACCGAAACCGCAAAAACTTTTTCCCGGCGCCGTCAGAATTGTCGCTGTTGTCAACGGAGAAATCCTCACCACCGAAGATTTGGAAAACCGGGTTAATGCTTTTGTTATGAACACTCGTATTCCGGTTAACGAACAGACCCAAAACATGATTGTTCAGCGAACGCTGCAAGCAGCCATTGACGAAAAACTCAAGCTTCAGGACGCCGAAAAAAACGGTATTGTCATTACCGACAAAGATATTGACCAATCCGTTCGCTTTTTCGAAACCAGCAATAAAATACCGCAAGGTCAACTTAAACAAATTCTGCAGGAAAACGGCGTCAGCTATCAGGTCTTTCTGCAACAGATGAAATCCGATTTGGCATGGATTCGCGTTATCCGCAAATTGTCCATGGCCGAAGGAGAACTGACCCAAAAAGAAATTGAAGAAGCCCAGGTCGAAGCCGACCGCGATTTAAGTACGGCCAAATATATGGTTTCGGAAATCCTCATCAAACATAAAAACGCTCAAAATCTGGAAGGACTGGTCGCTAATCTGCGGAAAGACCCTCGCTTTGCGCTTTACGCCATGCAGTTTTCGGAAGCCCCGAGTTCTTCCAAAGGCGGCAGTCTCGGCTGGATTAACAAAGAACGACTAATAACCCCACTCAAAAATGCTCTCGGCAAACTCAAACCCGGAGAAGTTTCCGATCCGGTAAAGGTCGGACAGGATTACTATATTCTCAAACTTGACAAGATTTTTGATCCTAAACGTGACAAAGCGGAAACCCCCACCCAAGAAAACATCAAAAAATTTCTTGAAGAACGCCGCATGGAAGAAATAGCCGCCAGTCATCTGCAAGAGCTGCGCCAAGCGGCTATCATAGAGGTCAGAATGTAAATGAGCCTCAGTCTTGAAGAAAAAATAAACATGCTGCCATCGCTCCGGGCCACCGTTGAGGCACACGGATTGATGGCCAAAAAAGCTCTCGGCCAAAACTTTCTTCTTGACCGCAATATAACAGACAAAATCATTCGCCTCTCGCTTAGTACTCAAAATTTGCCGGACTACCGCGGAGCCTATGTCTATGAAGTAGGCCCCGGGCCCGGTGGCCTGACCAGAGCCGTTCTTTGCGCCGAACCGGATAAATTGACTGTTGTTGAAATGGACGAACGTTGCCTCTCCATCATGCAGGAAATCAAGGATAAAGTCGGCGAACGGTTGCAGATAATCAACGGCGATGCCCTAAAACAAAACTTTGCCGAATACGATACGCCGCCGCGTCATATTGTCGGTAACCTGCCCTATAATATCTCCGTCCCGCTTTTGGTCGGTTGGCTGAAAAAAATGGAAAGCTTTTCCAGTCTGACGCTGATGTTTCAAAAAGAAGTCGCCGATCGCATTATGGCACCGACCGACAGCAAAGACTACGGACGCATATCCATTTTATCTCAACTGATCTGCAAGGTCGAAAAATTGTTCGACCTCAATCCCGAATGTTTTGTCCCCGCGCCGAAAATCTGGTCTTCGGTTCTGCTTTTCACACCGCTTCACAGCGGACTGTCCGATAAAGATATTGCCGGTATCGAACGCCTGACTTCCCTGGCTTTCGGACAAAGACGCAAAATGATCCGTCAAAGCCTCAAATCTGTTCCCGACCTTGAAACAATCTGCAATAAGCTTGAAATCCCGTTGACCGCCCGCGCCGAAGAACTCACGCCGGCTCAATTTTTGGCTCTCGCCCGCAGTCTTTAATGTTTTTTTGTCGATTTTTGTTGATTTTATCAAAAAAATATTGTATAAAATCTATTCGAAAAATAATTATTAATTAAAATTTATACATATGGCAACAACAACATTAAGACGGAAAGAAGCAATTAACATTATCCGTCATAAAACTGCTTTTTCCAAGCAACAAGTTGAAAGTCTCATCATTTCCCGCGAAGGAGGAAAAATCTCATACGCCTATCTTCGGGAAATAATTGATCAGTTGCGCTTACGAGCCGGTCGCACCGCTTTTGCGCTAAACAACAAAACCGAATGGGAATATGTTGAGCGACGGCTTAAGGAAACGAACTTACCGGCAATAAAATTTGTCGAATATTTCTGTTCTGCACCGGAAACATCGGCTCAAATTCGCGCCGAATTAATGAAGCCGAAAACAACGACTGCACAGGTAAAACAGTTTCTGGCCGATTGCTTAAACATTAAAGCCGAGCAACTGGATGAAAACAGTCGGATAAACATGATGCTTCCGGCAGATTTCAAGGACTTTAACTTTTACTTGACTGTCCTAATCTGGTGTCAACAGCGATTTGGAAAAACCCCGGATCAAGAATTTATCAGAACCGGTTACATTCGGGATCTGATAGAATTCTTCTCCGATGAATGACAAAAAAGAGTCCTGAAAAGGACTCTTTTTTGTCTATTTTGCCCAAAATAATGCTTGATTTTTAATCTTTTCAATGCTATGTTAGCAACAATAAAAACCATTATTTTATAATTATATTATGAACAAAAAAGAAATCTCTGCATTACTGGCCCAGGAGTTGGTAAGCAGATCTCCGAAATTGAAACCGCTGTATGTCAATCAAGACGGCGTGGTAGTGTTTGATCCAAAAGACAATGTTCAGGTTGCCGAAGTTCTGATGAAAGCCCCGGTTTTTTTCCGACCCGCGGTTTTCAGAGGTGCGGTAAAAGCCATTGCCCGGCAAACAAATCAGAAATATTGCCACCTGGCTCTGGAATACTTCCAAAAGAACCTGAATTTTCAAAGCATTGTAAAATTCTATGCTGGAGAATCATTAAAACTGTTGGTTTTTGACGATTCTTACGAAATCAAAAAGTTCTTTATAAAGAAGTCCGGCTGCACAATGAAAAACCTTAGTCAAAAGGTATCCAGCCCCGTCATTCCGCGAACATTGCTGATTGACATGGTGGAAGCTCTTGAATTTCTGACCGGCCGCCCGTTACTGAGTCACGACAATCAACCGCTGGCCTATCTGGATTCGGAGGCAACCTTTGCCGACATTGCCGAGTATTTCAGCGCCGGCAGCGAAAAGATTTCTGACGTCCGAGCCCGGATATTAAAAGCGCTGCCGCCGACCAACGAACAAAAACTCGAAAGATTTCGCACACTGGCCGCCGTCATTTATGCGCAGCAGGTAGGCGAAAAAATGGATGAGGACTTTTTGCAAAAAAAGATCAAACAACTGCATCCGGTCGGTTTCGGCGAGAAAGAATGGGATTTGGCAATCGCCTGGACTGAAGATGAACTCGAAGTTCAGGTGTTTCACCGGCTGTCTACCGAAATTTCCGATGACAGCACGGTCAGAGATTTGCTCGATCTCTTCTGTAAGAGCTATGAGCAAAAATTAAAGTAAAAATTATGTTTAACTTTGGGAGGAACCGCTTAACCGCATCCTCCCTTAAATTTTTTAAACAGATTTTACCACAGAAGTTTTTACAAAAAACAAAGAACCGGGAAAATAATAAAGATTTATCTTACCTGCTAACCTGTATTAGTTACCCATTATACGAGTTTTTTAGCCAAAGGATGCCTGCTCTGCACCTTCTTAATCAATGCCTCTGAAATGATATGCGTATAAATTTCCGTCGTGCCTATATCTTCGTGACCGAGCATTTTCTGCACCGAGCGCAAATCAACGTCATGATTAAGCAAATGCGTAGCAAAAGAATGACGCAGCACATGCGGCGTTACTCTTTCGCGCGGCAGCCCGGCCTCAATCGCCGCCGCCTGAATATTTTTGAAAAAGGCATCGCGGGTAACATGACCGGACGAAGAAACCTTGGAGGGAAAAAGCCAGACCGATTTTCGTCCGGCCTTCAAAAAATAATCCCGATATCCCATATATTCGGAAACGGCATCAAGGGCAGCAGCCGCTACCGGCACGATTCGTTCTTTGCTCCCCTTGCCTTTTACCATAATCTGCCGTTTGTCATAATTCAGACAGTTTTCCGGCAGGCTGACCAATTCCGAAACACGCAGACCGCAGGCATACATCAGCTCCAGCATAACGGCCGTTCTTTTATGACGATAATCGTCATGGGCCTTTGCCGCGTCAATCAGCCTCCTGATCTCCTCTTCCGTCAAAAACTTCGGCAGCGATTTTCTTTGTTTCGGAGATTGAATGTTGGCCGCCGGATTATCCTTAATCTCTTTTTCGGAATAAAGAAATTTAAAATACTCACGTACGGCCGACAACTTTCGGGCAATCGTTTTCGGCGCCAGCCTTTGTTCACTCAGCACTTGCACAAAGGCAGAAATATCGCTTTGACGAAAAGCTGACACCTCGGAAACTTTTGCAAATTTAACAAATTGCTCAACATCCCGGCGATACGCTTCCAAAGTATTCTGTGCGGCACCTTTTTCGGCTGCCATCATCTCCAGAAAATCGTCTATGCCGAAACCGTTCATGATTTTACTTATTCAAAAAAGCATTTTCCAGCGGCTGCTCGACCGTTTCTGTCTTAACGCTGACTTCCCGCGAAAGAACAAACAAAACGCCAACCAAAATAACCGCACCCAGAATATAGAATATAGCGTTTGATTTTTTCTGTCTCATGTTATATACCTTATAAAAACATTGATAATTGCAGAATTCACTATATTATTTATCATAAGAGATTGAAAGAAAAATTAAGAAAAAATGCAACAATTTGATAAAATAATTTTGCTGGTCGGCTTAATGGGCAGCGGTAAGACCAGCGTTGGCAAAAGATTGGCCAAAAAACTTGATTTGCCGTTTGTCGACGGAGATCAGGAAATAGAAAAAGCGGCGGGACTTTCATTGGTCGATGTTCTGAAATGCTTCGGCGAAGAAGAATATCGCGCCGGCGAACAACGGGTTATGAAAAGGCTTTTGCAGGGTTCGCCCTGCGTCCTGGCTTCCGGCGGCGGCTCCTTTGTTGCCGAGCAGACCCGCGCTCTGGCCAAAGACCACGCTATCACTATCTGGCTCAAAGCAGACATTGACGTCCTTTATCACCGCACAGCCGGACGCAAACATCGTCCCTTTCTCAAAGGCAACGACGAACACCTGAAAAATAAACTCGAGAAATACATCAGCGAAGAATACCCTTATTATTCTCAGGCCGATATTGTCGTCGAAACCCGCGAAGAACAGGTTGACAATACGGTTCAGCGGGTCGTCGAAGCCATAACCGATTTTTTGAAGGATAAAAAATGATAATTTCCATTGTCGCGGTCTTTGCTTTTCTTCTTCTCTCGGCCTTTTTTTCGGGTTCGGAAACGGCATTGACCGGCGCATCGCAGGCTTTCATGCTTGATCAGGAAAAAAACGAGCACAATCCCAAAGCCAAAACCATCAACCGCCTGTTCAAACATCGTGACAAACTGATTATTACCACGCTGCTCGGTTCCAATCTTTTCAACACCATGGCCACATCATTAGCCACCAGTGTCCTTATCGGCCT
Organism: uncultured Alphaproteobacteria bacterium; assembly: GCA_944391505.1. GTDB lineage: Bacteria > Pseudomonadota > Alphaproteobacteria > RF32 > CAG-239 > Scatacola_A. The sequence goes on from CALXTV010000001.1 coordinate 180,889, forward strand.
TTTCGGTAGCGAGGGTGTCGCTTACGCCACGGTAATCATGACGATTCTGATTTTGATTTATACCGATATGCTGCCCAAAAGCTACTCGGTAAAACATGCCAATGCCGTAGCCCTGATTGTCGCCCCGATAGTTAACTTCTGGGTTGCCGTTTTCTCGCCTGTGACATATATTCTGCAAAAAATCGTCAACTTCACGTTTCGCCTGTTCAAACTTCATACCTCCGACGAAAACAACGAAGATGCCGTCATTTCCGAAATCCGCGGCGCGATTGACATGTATAACGGAGAAGAAATCAAGGAAGAAAGCGAAATGCTCAAAAGCATTCTTGATTTGGACGACGTTGAGGTCTATGACGTTATGAACCATCGCCGCAACCTCTTCGCCCTTAACGTTGACATGCCTGTCAAAAAAATGGTCGACAAAGTCAAAAATTCGCCTTTCTCGCGTATTCCGCTTTATCAGGACAAGCCGGAAAACATTGTCGGCGTCATTAGAGTCAAACATCTGCTTAAAGAATGCGTCGACAAGAAAAACGACTTTGCCAAAATTGACGTCCGCAAACTGATGTCCCCGCCTTGGTTTATTCCTGAAAACACCACGCTGTTGCAGCAACTGCAGATGTTTCGCAAGCGCCGCGAACATTTTGCCATTGTCGTTGACGAATACGGCACACTACAAGGCGTTGTAACCCTGGAAGATATTTTGGAAGAAATCGTCGGCGACATTAATGACGAAACCGACATTCAGAACTTGGACACCATGGGCATTCGCAAAAACGGCGAAAACAGTTGGCTGGTTGACGGCCAAGTCCCGATTCGCGACATCAACCGCAAATTTGGCTGGAACATCGACGACGAATGTGCCGTTACCGTTGCCGGTTACTTGTTGGAAATGACTCAGTCGATTCCCGAACCGGGACAAAAATTTGTTTTCGGCGGACTGCTGTTTGAAATCGTCAAACGCAACAAAAACCAGATAAGCCTGATAAAAATCACGCCCCAGACTGAAGAAAATTCTTCGGAAGACATAAATTAAAGACTGTTTTCCAGATTTTCTGCCAAGCTGACCAAAAAAGGCACGGTCTGTTTCAGAACTTTCTCCGTTTCCGCAACAAAGTCCCGATAAGAGCGCCCGATTTCCAGTTGCAGCACCTGCGGTTTGCCGGTCTGCATCTGCATTCGCGCCGTAAAAGCCTTCATACCGGCGATTCCGGAATAATGCGGATGGTTAAGCGCCATACGCAGCTTATGTTTTCGGCCCAGTTCTTCAATTGCCTTTAAGGCTCTGGCATAAGCATCGGCCTCCAGCAGCCCGGTTCCGGCAGCCAGTTCAAAATCTTCATGATCGACCATACCATGCAAATCCAGAAAAAAATGACCGGCCAAATTCTTTTCCTTTACAAATTCATCGGCCAGATATTCTTTTTCAAGATAAGATGTACGAATAAGCGTGGAAATACCTTTGTTTTCGCCAACCAGTTCAGCCAAAGCGCCGGTAAACAAATCCGAGGCTTTAACCTGCCCGCCGAGATGCGTTTTAACGGCATGCGGCGCAGACAAGACCAATTTTGAACCCCGGTCGGTAAAAATAAAGGCCTCGCCGGAACCAAACCCGTCGTTCCGCATATATTTCTGATTTAATTCCGTCAGTTTTTGAAGCATTTGCATCTTCCGGTAAAATATTACCGCGCCGCCAAAAGCGACAGCGACGAAATCGTATCGCCCATACCGACCAGCGTCAGCGGCTTTTCAATAATTATCGTCGGCAAGGCAATAACGCCAAAACCGTCATAAGAAGCGATACCCGTTTCAACCAACTTTTCGTCACCGATAAAATCAGCCAAATCAGACAATTCCTGCAAACCGGTGTCGGAAACCTCGCGGCCGCAGGCCCAAAGCAGGTTTTCGACTTTGTTGATATTTCCCGTACCGGCCTTTCCCGCCGCCACCGTCGCCGCCAGCATCATGCCGTGCAGATTCGCCTCCGGCGTAATCCGGAAGCCCTTATCTTCAAGCGTAATATACAACCCGAACATATGTAACTGGATTCGCGGCGCTTTTATATGATTTTTGATTTTCAGCAATGCCTTAAACATATTGACGCTCGTCGTTTGAGCATTGCACACCTCCGCCAGCTTTTCCTCACCGATAACTTCCAGAATATCAATCGCTTCCCTTTCGTTAATACCTATGGAATCCGCCAGCGGCGCAATTTTCTTAATCAGCGCCTTGCGAACCGCAATATCCTGCGTCGAGGCTATTTCCAGATGAATCAGACTGCCCTGAGCTTTCCAATCCTTAATAACCGGTAGAATATCGTCTTGCAGTTTAACCCCGTCATTTTGCTCCGTCAGTGCATGAAAACCGGAAAGGACAATATATTCCGCTTTGTCTTTTTTCAGAGCACGGATAAAGTTTTCGTCAACCACCAAATGCAGATTCAGCGGATCATAAGTGGCAATAAAACGATTCGATTTCGGACAAACGAATTTTTCACCGTTAACATTTACGCTGTCTCCCTTGTCAAATTCAATAATCCAGTGGATCAACGGAATATCCGTCTGCCGGTCAATTTCACAGGCCGGTTTTTCCATGCCTTTTTCATCATAGGAAACCAGATTGTTCAGCTTCAAAAACTGTTCGGCCTGCAGCTTCGGCAGTGAGTTGGTATGGGCAATCACTTTCTGCACGCCCGCAACGGCCAGCGCATTGGCAACAATACCGCCTTGTCCGCCCATCTGCAGACGATTATAACCCAGATTTTTGACCATCCAGTCATAAACTTTTTTATCTTCGGTCAACCATTCTTCGGCAATGCCGCTCTTAAAACATTTAAAAATTCCCTTAACCACGTCAGACGGCGCCAACAGTTTGGTTTGTTTAACATCAAGCAGATCATGAAGTGAAAGCTTTTCCGCCGCAATCAGTTTTTCCAAATCAGCGCCGCTCAGTTTCAACACGGCGTCAATATTGGTATTAAACGCCGTTGCCGCCGACCGCACCTGTTTGATGTTTTCCAATATTCCGGGAACCTGCTTAAATTTTTCCGCCCAAATTTTTTTCAGTTCTTCCTTATTCATGGCTGCTCCGTAAAAAAACAACCGGCCGTATCCAAAACGGCCGGCCGCGATTATTCCCCTCTGAGATGATTTACTTTCATCAAGGCCAGCGAATGAACGGAAATCCGCCTTATCGCCCTGTCAAATTCACTCCTTGCCCGAGCTTCGGCCATCCAGCCGCTTAAAGCGGCATCGGCCGCGGCGTCTTTGTGCTGCGCTTCATCAAGCAGTCTGACGGCCTTTGCAATTTTGCCGGCGTCAACCAATTTTCTGGCCTTTTCAAGAACTTTGTCCTCTTCAAATTCCGGTGCTTCTTCCTTAACTCGCTTAACTTTGATAATCTCATTCAGCTTGTTGTTCAAACGATCTTTCCAGGTTTTGGCAAACGCCTCTTTCTGCTGTTCGAGCAGTTCGGCATAAATTTTGTTAAATTCGGCAGCCAAAGCCCTTTTGGATTTGATTCCCTTCGGCGCATATTGAACGATTTCTGCCACCGGCTGGCTGATTTGCTCGTCGCCTTTTGCCAAAAGATCAAGAACTTCCGCCTCATAAACAAACGGATGCCCTTTGGCCGCCGCATCTTTAATCATCATCGTCGCGCTCAATATCAACGCACCGTCATCGGAAATCTTCGTCAGCTTGTTCATCTGTGCTTCAGCCTTGTCCATTCGGGTCAAAAGCCCGAGCACAAGCGCCACGTCGGCCTTGGAATCAATGACGTTCAGATTCTGTTTTTCAATCGCGCTCAGCCTTTCTTTCATTTCGGCCAAAGCCGCATCGTCAATCATGACATTGGCGGTTGTCGGTGCCTGATTCTCCAGCCGGTACTGCATATCAGCAAGCTGCCGCTGCAAAGAAGCAACTTCCTGCCGCAGCACTTCCAGCGGATCAGGTTCCTGCACGGCGTTCCGCTGATGCAGTCCTTCCAGATAAACATAGGCTTTTTTAACCGCCTGCGGATAAGCCGCCGCGCCGATAACGGCCAAAATAACGACCAACCAGACAAACAATTTTATTTTGGAAAAACCGGCCTTCGGTGCTTTTTCCGTAGCTGTTTTCTCTTTCGTCCCGGAATCCTCGGTTTTGACCATTTCTCAATCCTTTTGCTGATAATTCTTGGCAATTTTTCAATTATAGTTTATTACTATGCCTATAATGTATTAAGAATTTGCAAAAACTTCAACAGATTTTAGGATATTCGGATGATCGTTTTAGGGATAGAAAGCAGTTGCGACGAAACCGCCGCCGCCATTGTCAATGACCGGCGCGAGATTCTCGGCGAAAGCCTGCTTTCTCAGGAAGAGCACAAAGTTTTCGGCGGCGTGGTTCCCGAAATTGCGGCGCGGGCGCACCTTGAACATATTGACGAGATAATCGAGCTCTGCGTCAAACGTTCCGGCATAAAGCTGGAAGACCTCGACGCAATTGCCGCTTCTTCCGGTCCCGGCCTCATCGGCGGCGTCGTCGTCGGCGTCATGGCGGCCAAAGCTCTGGCTTTGGCGCTGAACAAACCCTTTGTCGCTGTCAATCATCTGGAAGGCCACGCGCTTGCCGCCCGTCTGACCAGCGACGTAAATTATCCCTATCTGCTGCTTTTGGTATCCGGCGGTCACTGCCAGATTCTAGTTGTTAAGGACGTCGGCGAATATGAACGTCTCGGCACCACCATTGACGACGCGGCCGGCGAGGCCTTCGACAAGGTTGCCAAAATGCTCGGCCTCGGTTATCCGGGCGGCCCGATGATTGAAAAAATGGCCGCCGTCGGCAATCCCGACCGCTTTGTTCTGCCGCGCCCGCTTATTGGTTCCGGCGACTGCAACCTTTCTTTTTCCGGGTTGAAAACCGCCGTGCGCAAAATCATTGAATCTTATGCCGAAGACGGCAACATCGAACACGCCATTATGCGCAAACGCGAAGCTGCCGACATCTGCGCCGCCTTTCAGGTTGCCGCCACCGACTGCCTGACCCGCAAGCTGGCCAAAGCAGTCACCTATTTCAAAGAAAAATATCCCGAAGGCAAAGATTTGGTTGTTTCCGGCGGTGTGGCCGCCAACACGTTTTTGCGCGGCAAGCTGAAAGAACTGGCCGACAAAAACGGTCTGGAATTTTCCGCCCCGCCGATACGTTTCTGCACCGACAACGGCGTAATGATTGCCTGGGCCGGATTGGAAAGATTTGCCAAAGGTTACACCAACGACCTCGATTTCAAACCGCGTCCCCGCTGGCCGCTGGACGACAAAGCGCCCAAAGCCGCCGGAGCCGGAGGAGTAAAAGCATAATGCGCAGCAAAAAAGAAATTATGGAGATTATGGACATTTTCAATCAGCGCGACCCCAATCCGCGCTGCGAACTTGACTACCAAAACGCCTATACGCTGCTGGTGGCGGTCGTTTTGTCCGCACAGGCTACCGACAAAGGCGTCAACAAAGCCACCAAAGCCCTGTTTGCGGTTGCCGACACCCCGCAGAAAATGCTTGCTCTCGGCATTGACAAACTCAAAGAATACATCAAAACCATCGGCCTGTTCAACAACAAGGCCAAAAGCATTATGGCTCTGAGCAAAGATCTGGTCGACAAATACGGCGGCGAAGTTCCGCATAACCGCGAAGCTTTGGAAAGCCTCGCCGGGGTCGGACGCAAAACCGCCAACGTCGTCTTAAACGTCTGGTTCGGCGAACCGACGCTGGCCGTCGATACCCATGTCATGCGCATTTCGCACCGGCTTGACTTCAGCCGCGGCAAAACCCCGCTGGAAGTAGAAAAAGACCTGCTGAAAGTCCTGCCCGCCAACTATGCCAAAAACGCCAATCACTGGCTGGTGCTGTTCGGACGCTATATCTGCAAGGCCCAGCGGCCGGATTGCGCCGAATGCCCGATTGCCGCTTACTGCCATTGTCCGGACAAACGAATTTAGCCAAACGCCGCAACCGAAATTGCGGCGTTCTTTTCTTTAATCGGTCAGTTCCACTTTCAGACGCTTGTTCAGGCAGAAACAAATATTGTTTACTTCGCCGAGAAAGCGCAATTTACCGCTTAAATGATCTTCAACAACGGTCAGCGGTATTTTGCTTTGCTCGCTGAACTCTTCCGGTGTCAGATGCCGTTCTTCCAAAGCCTGATGGAAACTCTTACCGTACTCTGAACGCAACTGCTGCAAATTTTGTTTTCTGATTTGTTTATCTAACATAACAACAACCTTTCTAAATCCGTATCCGGTTCGGTTTTGCATAAAAGGAGGGTTGAAAATAACCGGACACATTTGGTTAAAAAGATTGTTAAGCATAAAAACTCCTTACAAAACCAGCACACTTATTCGTCCGCAAAAGCGGCTTATTTCGCGTCATCCTCCACGAATGGAGGTTATAATTGGTTCTCTATAAGGAGTTTCGACACTCCGCCATCGGACTAACCATTTCCTTTGGCAGAAATGATTATAAAAGTTAAATCCTAATTTTCAATGAAGATTTTATCTCTTGCGGCGCAGCAGAATATACAGCGCACCGCTGCCGCCCAGTTTAACGTCCGGATGTCGAAACGCCAGAATCAACGGTCGCAGCTCCCGGGTATTCAACCATTGCGGCACTTTTTCCTTCAACAATCCTTTAAAGGCCAGAACATCGTCATTGTCATCATGCGCCAGACCCTTGCCGGTAATAATCAGCACACAGCGCTTTTGCGCCAGATAGGCTTTTTTAATAAAATCGCCAACCGCCGTATAAGCCCTGTCTTCCGTATAACCGTGTAAATCAAGCGTTGCCTCGACCGCAAAATCGCCGCGTTTAAACCGCCGCGCCATGGCGCCGTCAATATCGGCAAGCTGTCCCTCCCGCAGTTCGCCCAGCGCATTGCCCCGATACACTTCATTCAGTCGCACCATCGGTTCCACTTCTTTGATAATCACGCTTTTGGCCGGCTGTTCCGGCGGCTGTTCGGTTTTTTCCACGCCGCCGGCAAATTCCGCCCAAAAATCCTTATCTTCCTGACTTGGTTCGCGGTTTAGATTTAGCTTTTCCATCTTCATCGGGCGATTCTTCTTTTTGTTCTTCCTCTTTTTCTTCTTTGTGCTCGGTCATAAATTCCGAAAAATTCAAAACCACAAAATCTTTCCAGTCACCCTCCGGCGAAACGCAGCCGAGTTTCTTGTTTTCGGCATTTACAAATACCAAACCGCCGAAATTCCACAAATTATCGCAGTTCTCATAACCGGAAGTGATATACCTTTTGGTTCTTTCAATCAGCCGCCGATAGATTTTTTTCTTAAAATAAGTGCTGTAAACTGAAATCATTGCCACAATAAACAGCAGACCGAACAAAACCCCGACTGAAAAAATCAGCAGCAGACCGACCAGCACCGGCACCAATATCGGCAACAGACATTCCCAGGGGTCATAAACCGGCGACCCCGGCCGGTTAATTTTACCGTAGTCCAGATAAATCCGCAGCTTATCGTTTTCAATCGCCCGGTTCAGGGCCTTATAAATCAGCATATCCGCCTTGCTTACTCTTTTTTTCTCCGGCATCAGTTTCTAACCTCCGTCTTTTTCGGCAGCATAATAAAATAACGCCCGGCCGAATTCATCCGTCCGGCATAGTCCAAAACGTCATCTTTGCCGGAACCCCAGAAATAATCGCCGCGTACGGCACCTTTAATCGCGCCGCCGATATCCTGCGCCACCACCAGCTTTTCGATTTTTTCCCTGTCCGGTCCCGTCGTTTCCAGCCACAACAGCGAACCAAGCGGAATATAGCGGCGGTCTACCGCCAGCGAACGCCCCGCGCGCAGCGGCACGCCCTGCGCCCCGATAGGTCCTTCAGCGTCAACCAGCCGGTGAAAAACAAAACGCTTGTTCTCGGCCATGTTGTCCAAAGCCAACTGCCCGTTTCTTTTCAGCCATTGTTTGATTTTACCCATTGATGCTTCGCCGGGTTTGATAAGTCCCTTGCTCAGCAGAATACTGCCGATTCCCTTAAACGCATGACCGTTGTTATCGGCATAACCGATACGCACCTTGCGGCCGTCGTCAAGATCGGCCACCGCGGAACCCTGAATCTGCATAACGTAAATGTCAACCGGATCGTCACCCCACAGCAAAACCGGCGCATCGCCCGCACCCGCCTCAATTTCTGCCCGGGTATAATAAGGAACAAGCCTTTGTCCCTCAACCCGGCCGACGTATCTTTTCGAAGCCTGAGTTTCGTCAAAATCACGCAGGTTAAATTCTATCAGATCATTCGGTCGGCCATAAATCGGATATTTGTAACGGTCGTTTTTATGATAAGACGCATTCAGCGACGATTCATAATATGATGTGAATTTCCCGATTTCGTTTCCTTTTTCTACAACTAAATTAGGAATAAAATTCTTCTCGACAAAGTTCCGGAAATCTTCAGACGTATGAATGTTGCGTGCGGCAAAATCCCGACAGATGGCCTGGTAATCGGCTGTCGGAATCTTTATCTTTGCATTGGAAAGATACTGATTTTTTTCATTGCTGATTTTGGCACATGAATCGGCAAAAGCGCGCGCCGCCTGGCTCAAATCGTCATGCCTCCAGTTGCCGAGTGCGCCGAAAGTTGTCGGCAGCAGTTCAATTTCCGGCACCGTTTCCGCCACCGTCGGTTTTTCCGCGGACGGCTCTTTTTTCGGTTCCTCGTCTTTTCCGCAGGCAAACAGCAGCAGAGAGAAAAAGGCTATATAAAAAATACGGTTCATTATTTCTTTGTCGATACTAACAACCAGTTGGGATTAGTGGAGGTAACGGCACGCTCAAAGGTCCAGTTGTCGGTAATGTTCTGAATAAAGTTCTCATCGCCTTCGATAACTTCACCGTCTTTGTTTTTAAGAATATTGACCTGTTCGCTGACAAACTTGACCGTAATTTTGGCCACTTCGCTCTTGCTGATTTTGGCATTGATAATTTCCACGTCGTCAAAACCGATAAAGTCGGTTTCCGAAGTAATGCCTTCGGCCTTGCGTTTTTCGATAATCTCCTGAAACTTTTTCAACAGCGACTTGCTGACCAGCATTTCCAGCGTTTCGACATCACCTTTGCTGAAGGCCGAAATGATAATTTCAAAAGCCCGCTTGGCGCCGGTCAAAAACTTTTCACGACTGAAACCGGGAATTTTGGCCAAGACCTTATCGACTTCGCTGAGCTCTTCTTCCGGAACCTTAACTTCTTCTTTTTCGCGGTTTTGCACATCGGCAGCGGCGTTTTTCTCGGCCTCTTTGACAATCATGTCAAAAATCTTTGCCGCGTTTTCGTCCGAAATCTTGTGTTGTTCAAAATTATCGGGGCGCGTTCCGAGCAGATTTTTGAGCTTGCTGAAAACCAGCACGACAACCACCAGCAGAATTATAATATCCAAATAAGCAGCCATTTTTCCCTCATTGAAATTCTAATCGTTATCTACCATTTAATATATAGCCTAATTCCGGTTATTATCAACCATAATTATTTGACGACTGACATTATTTATTGTATTGCTAAGATAATTAATATCAGCCTGTTAGGAGACATTTTAATGAGTAAAGAAAATAAAACCAGCAACGACAACGAACAGCCTGCCGGACACGAGGGGCAAAACCAGCCGGCAATCCTGATTAACACCCAGTATATCAAGGATTTGTCTTTGGAAATTCCGCATGCGCCGGAAATTTTCAGAGAAATCAAATCGGCACCGGAAGTTCAGATTAATGTCGAAGTCGGTTATCAGACATTGGAAAACAATTTTTACAACGTTGAGCTGAAATTAAATATGGACGGCGACGTCAACCATCAGAAGCTCTTTATTTTGGAACTGACCTATTCGGCCGTTGTTGCGCTGAATGTTCCGGCCGAACATCTGGAACCGGTGTTGATGATTGAAATTCCGCGCCTGATTTTCCCGTTTGCACGCAACGTCGTAACCAACTGCCTGGTTGAAGGCGGCCTCCCGCCCTTCATGATTAACCCGATTGATTTTGTAACCATGTACAACAATCGCAAAAACAGAAAATAAAATCAAATATCCCCGCCAAAAGCGGGGATTATTTTCCTGCACAAGTTGACCGCTATACGAGAGTTAAAAAAGTTTGGAGAATGAGGTGTATAGTAAGATTTAAGAGTGAAAAAAGCGGAGCATACATAAACGTATGTGAGCATTTTTTCAACTCGCAAAATCTGTACTAGACGCCCATTATACAAGCTTTTTATATTTCGTCCCAACCCTCAACGGCAGTACTTTGGTTGTAGGATGATACGTTGGCCTCAAAAAAATTGCCTTTGACGTTGCCTTCGCCGTTTGTATCCGAAATCTTGTCCAGATGCGCATACGGGTTCTCGTCAAAGCCGTCATACATCGGTTTCATGCCTATATCTTTCAAACGTTTGTTGGCAATAAATTTTGTATATTTTTCAATGCTTTCCGGCGTGATTCCCAAAACCTGATCGCCGATAATGTGATTGCTCCAGTTAATTTCCTGCTCCACCGCCTTGGCAAACATTTCATAAATCTCGTCTTCGGAGAAAAACGTCGTGTTTTCGGCTCTGATTTCCTTGATGATGTTGGCAAAAATCACACAATGCGTCAATTCATCGCGGTTAATATATTTGATTTCATCAGCTGTGCCGACCATCAGTGAACGCGCCGACAGATTATAAAAGAAATTAAATCCGTTGTAAAAATAGACACCTTCCAACAGATAGTTAGCTATCAGAACCCGGGCAAAGTTTTTGTCATTGCGCTCGTCAATAAAATCCTGATAAATTTCGGCAATATATTTGTTACGCTCCAGCAAAACTTTGTCATCCCGCCAGCGGTCATAAATATAGGCGCGCTTTTCGGCCGGAATAATGCTTTCAATAATATAAGCATAGCTCTGCGAATGCACGGCTTCCTGATAAGTCTGAATGGCCAGTATCAGATTAACTTCCGGTGCCGTAATATAATCGCTGATGTTTGGCAGATTGTTGGTCTGAATTGAATCCAGAAAAACCAGAAAAGACAATATGCCGTCATACGCGTTCTGTTCCGCCGGCGTCAACTCGTCATAAGCGCGCTTGTCGTCAAAAAGCGAAACCTTTTCCGGAATCCAGAAATTTTCCATCATCAGGCGGTACAATTTGTTTGCCCACTGATATTTCACGTTGTTGAGGTTAAATAAGTTGGTAACGTTTCCCTTAATCATCCTGCGGTTTATCAGGGTATCGTCGCCATCAATGTTAAACAGTTTCTTGCGCTGCATTCTTCAATTCTCCCAATTTATCCCGCACAACTGACACATTCTTCTTTTTCGGCGGACGAACCGTCTTTCTGAATGGTACGGGTATAATACAAAGTTTTAATGCCCTTTTTCCAGGCGTCCATAATCGTATCGTAAATGTCACGGGCCCTGATGTTGCGGTTCAGGTTATACATCAGCTCAATTGAAATGCCGGTATCAATCCATTTGTTAATCCGCGACATAACCTCAATAATCAGTTGCTGGCTGAGATTACGGTTTTCCTGATAAAACCAGAACTTGTCCTTGATAAACGGCGGACAATTCGGCACGCTGCCCTTGCTATGATTTTCAACAAAAAATTTGCTGTAAATCGGCAAAACCGAAGCCGTGCAGCCCTGAATCAGCGACGAACTCGTGTTTGGCGCAATCGCCGTAATCTGCGAATTGCGAATGCCGTATTTGGCAAGGTCGGCAAAAACCTGATTCCAGCGGCGCGCATATTTTGAGTTGGCATACATAAGCTGCCGGCGACCCAAAATCAGCCCCTTTGACCAGTCGGATCCCTCATAGGCGCCAAACGTACCTTTTTCCTTTGCCAGATTGATGCTGGCCTGGATATTATAAAGAGCAAACTTTTCAAACAAATCGTCCACATAATCGGCCGAAGCGTTATACGGAATATTCCGCTTGGCCAAATGGTCGGCCAACCCCATCGCGCCGACACCGATGGTACGATAACGCTGATTATGCAGCGAACCCTCCAAAATCGGCACCTCGGTAAAATCAATCGCATTATCCAAAATCCGCACCGACGTATTGCAAATGCTTTCCAGTTCTTCGTCGCTGTCAACATTCGCCAGGTTAATCGATACCAGATTACATACATGCACCAGACCGTCATGCGCTTCCGAAATTATCCGGCTGCCTTCCAGACGCTTTTTCTCAAACTGCGTCGGACGAACGTTGCTGTGCGATTCCGTACACAGATTGGTTCCGACGATCACACCGTCATGCTTGTTCGGATTCATCCGGTTAAGCGTATCCTTAAAGGCAATATACGGCATACCGGTTTCAACCTGCGATTTCATGACTCTTTTCAGCAACTCTTTGGCGGATACAAATTTGAACATTTCCAGCTTTCCGAACTGCGCGTCCAGATATAGCTGATTATACAGCTTTTCAAATTCCTCACCCCACAGATTGGCAATCTCTTTGCCGTAAACGCGACGCACTTCCGACGGATCAACCAGCAGCCACTTCTCGTTGTTTTCAACTTTTTTCATAAACAAATCGGGAATAACCACCTGCGGAAAAATATCATAAGCCTTCATCCGCTGATCACCGTTTTCGGTGCGCAGTTCCAGAAAATCTTCAATATCCAGATGCCACATGTCCAAAGAAACCGTTACCGCGCCTTTGCGTTTGCCCTGCTGATTAACGGCCACCGCCGTATCATTGATAATGCGTATCCACGGAATAACGCCGCCGGAAGAATTTTTGATGCCTTTAATCCGCGCTCCCTTGCAGCGAACCCGCGACAAATTGCAGCCGACCCCGCCGCCGAACTTTGAAATTGCCGAAATCTGGTCAATCACATAAAAAATGGAATCCCGACTGTCATCCATAACCGTAATAAAACAGGAACTCAGATTTCCGTGCGGACGGCGGAGGTTCATCAGCAGCGGCGTCGCCAAAGAAATCTTGCGATTCGCCAGCTTTTCGTAGGTATCTTTAACCAACCCCAGACGAACCTCTTTCGGCGCATTCTGCTCAATCAGCAAAGCTATTGACAAAAACATATCCTGCGGCAGTTCGACAATCCGGTCACCGTACTCACACAAATAACGTTTAATCAGCAGATTGATTCCCGCATAGTCATAAACCAAATCAAATTTCGGCTCAATAAATCCCGCCGCCAGTCTGATTTCTTCTTCACTGTAAACTTCGCTGATTCGCTTTGAATAAATACCGTTCTCTTCGGCAAATTTCAAAAACTGCGGATAATCATACAATTCATCATAGTCTTTTCCGGTATGGCGGGTTTCCGACAGCTGTTTGTAAAGCTCAAACAATTTCAACCGCCCGGCCGCATTTTTCCAATCCGGATCGGTAACCGTCGTCAGGCTCAACGCGCTTAACGTCAGATACTTGGCAATTTCTGTCGTCGAAACACCGTCCTTGGCAAAATCAGCCATTTTTTCTTCCAAAGGCTGCAAATCCAGTTCAAAACCGGCGGCTGCCCGTCCAATCGTTTTTCTGATTTTAGACAGACTAAAATCCTCCCGGTTTCCGCTACGCTTAACTACCTGTTTTTTCTCCATTATCTGCTCCGGACCTCCATACTATATATTGTGTTGGCAAAACATTTGATAACAATATATGGTAGATTTAGAGCAAGTAAATAAAAAATTGGTTAATACAAAACGCTTTTTTTCAGCCACCTGATTTTCCTCAAAAATCATTGTGCATATTATAAAAAAGTTAACCTATTTGCCTTATGCTTTCCTCATTATCAGACAGGAACAATCAATGTTAAAAAAGTGGTGGAAAGCGGCTCGGATTTACATGGATAAGCGTATGCTTACCATGATTGCCCTCGGTTTTTCCAGCGGTTTTCCTCTGTTGCTGGTCTTCGGCACGCTTAATCTCTGGCTCAAGGACGCGGGAATATCTTACGCGGCCATCGGTTTGTTTTCTCTGGTCAAAACGCCCTACAGCTTCAAATGGGCCTGGTCGCCGATAATCGACCGCATCAAACTGCCGCTGTTCGGCCGTTTGGGACGCCGCCGCGGCTGGGCGCTTTTTATTCAGATAATTCTGCTGATTTCCATTCTCGGCATGTCGACTGTCAAACCTGCGGATGCTCCGCTGACCATGGCCTTTTTTGCAGTCATAGTTACCATTGCTTCCGCCTCGCAGGATATTGTTCTTGACGCTTATCGTATTGAAAGCTTCAACAGCAAAGAACAGGGTGCCGGCGTTGCCATTTTTGTTTTGGGCTATCGTTTCGGTCTTGTTTTTTCAGGCGCCGGAGCCATCTGGATGGCCTCCGTTATGGATTGGAACAGCGTATATAAAATCATGGCTTTGGGTACAATCGTCGGCATGCTGGCAATACTCTGCTCTCCGGAACCGGCCAAAGACGAAAAAAAAGCCGAAATCAGCTATACCGGTTCATTTCGCAAACGCGTCAAAAAATTCCTGCTCACCGCCGTCTACGATCCGTTTAAGGATTTTACCCGCCGGACCGACTGGGCTTTGATTCTGTTGTTTATCTTTCTTTACCGGATGAGCGACGCCTATATGGGACCGATGGCCTATCCTTTTTACGACGACATGGGGTTCAGCAAAGTTGAAATCGCTTACGTCAGCAAAATCTACGGCATGATTGCCACGATTGCCGGAGGCATAGCCGGTGGCTTGATAATCAACCGTTTCGGCATCATGCGCTCTTTATTGTGGTTCGGAATTTTGCAGGGAGTTACAAATTTAATGTTTGTTGCCCAGTCTTACGCCGGCCACAATATCTGGCTGCTTATTTTTTCAATTTCTTTGGACAATGTTTCGGCCGGCATGGCTGCTACGGCTCTGGTCGCTTACCTGTCTTCTCTGTGCAACATCGCTTACACGGCAACGCAATACGCCCTGCTTTCGTCGCTAATGAGCTTTGCCCGTGACGTTCTTGCCGCAACAAGCGGATTTTTGGCCGACCGAGTTTCCTGGGATATTTTCTTCCTCATGACCGCCCTGATGGTCATTCCCGGACTGCTCATTCTGATTTATATGATGAAAAAACATCCCCGGCAAATATGATCTTCTGCCACAGCGGAATTTTCCAAAATTAAACCCTGTCATTCAGATTTTTCAGCGACAAATTGCGCCTAAGCAAAATACCTTTTTTCTCTTTGCTTTTATCGGACAGTTTAACTTTCTTCCTGCGCCTGCTTTTAATATTCTGACCTGATTTTTCAAGAATTTTCTTGGCCAGAGCATTATTCTCCCGGGCAGCGATTTTGGCCAGTTCCTCGTCGCTGAGATCCTTTTCGCCGACCTTCATCAGCATATCAAGCGAAAGCCCCTGCAAAGCCTCGTTTCCGCCGGCCTCTTTAACGCGTTTTACGCCGCGCAGAGTCTGAATAACTTTTCCTTTCGGAATTTTTTTGCCGCTTCCTTTCTTTTTATTGTTCAAAATATCGCGCACAACAAATTCTTCAATATTTTCCAGCGGCATATTCGTTTGCAGGTTTTTTGCGGCCGCTTTTCTGCCGTCATCAGAAAAACCGGCCTGCCGCGCCATATCCGCAGCCGCCGACAAAGCCTCCATTTTTCCGGCCGTCCGCTGCATTTCCATATGATGCAGATTCTCCTGCTGCTGCAACAGACGCTTTTCTTCTTCGCTCAGCGCATTCATCAGCGAATTGGCCTGATTAAGCTGTTCCAAACCATCCGGAATATACTGAAAATCCTCGTCTTCCTCATCTTCATATTCTGAACGTGTATCGATGACGCGAATTTTCTTGCGAATTTTTTTCAAACCTTTGGGAAGATTTTCAACCGTCGGGGACAACGGCGTTTTAAGAGAATTTTTCTTCGTCGCCGAATAAACGGCGGCCTCTTTGTGGTTAATCCGCAGAGATAACCTCTCGCTGGGATCGGAACTGTTCTTTTTCCATTCAATATTCGGATTGGAAACGTCTTCTTTCATCCAAAACTCCACAATTTTGAGCCTTTCTGGCATTTGCAGGTCTAAAACACTTTTTAAAATGCCACAAACAAAACATTTTGTCAAATATTAACCACAACAGATTGAAATAGCTTATACTTTTGATAATGAGATTTGTCCAATTACATTACGGAATTTTCAAAGCTGCTTATACGTTATCATAATCGACCCGTCTGAAAGAACTGCCGTCAAAACCTCAATCGAAACACCGTCGCTGCGCTTGAGGCTGAAACTTTTGGTCGTCAGACTGGTCAGGTGCTGAATAATGTCTTTTTTTAACTGCAGCCAGTTTTCGACATTGCCGAAGAACTTCGCCTGCGATTCGATAATCTCATCGATGCCGGGTTCGTTCTGCAGTTCAATCTCGTCAACCTTCCACATTTCAAGATATGCCTTGTTGAAGAAATTTAAACGGCCGTTAGAACCAAAGATGAGAACAGGATCAAACAGATTATCCAGAATTTCCTGCTGCACCGACAACAGAGAATTATACGCCCGCCGCGTCGCCAGCCGGTCAGAGACATCTTCAAAAGCAAAAACCAGCCCCCCCATAGGGTGCGGTGCTCTTACCCGACGAAAAGTACGGCCGTCGGGCAAATGCAGCATATCTTCCTTAGGTTCTATAATGGCCGAAAAATCCTTTTGCTCCTCATTCTTATACAAACGAAAATCCGGAACTTCCGGAAGCATTCTTTTTTCGCGGATAAGATCCAGAAACGCGGCATAAGACGGACCGCTTTCCAGCCAAACATCCTCCAGTTCCCAAAAAGCGGCAAAAGCCTTATTATAAAAAGAAAGTTTAAAATTGCTGTCAAAAACCGCAAAAGCCGTCCCCAGCGCACCGAGAATTTCCAAATGCGCATTCTGATGCAGCTTCAAATTCCTCTTCAGCTCATCAAGTTCCGTCACGTCAATCAAGGCGCCGGCCGTACATATTTTATCCAGACTCTGTCCGGCATGAAAAGGTGTTTCGACAACTTCAAAGGAATGCCTTTCACCGTTTCTTACCAGAGAAACCGTCGTTTTTTTCATCTTGTTGGCCGAATGAGCAACCAGAGCCAGATTCGCCGACACGTTCTCACCGTTGATACCCTGAATTTCCAGCCCTTTGGCGATAATTTCTTCCTGCGTTGCCGCCGAAACAAATTCGGCGTATTTTTTGTTCACGAGCACCGGTTTCAAATTTTCGTCACGCAGCCATACCGGATACGGAATATTGTCAATCAGATCACACAACTGCTGAACTTTTTCCCGCGAAACGTCTTTCTCCCGTTCCAAATTTAATATACGGTTGGATTCGAAACTCACGTCGCGAAACCAAATCATGTCACAGTAAATATTACCGTCAATTCCGTTAATTCGCGAACCGGAAAGACTGATGTGCTTGCCGTTGCTTTTAAGTACAAATTCTTCCTCGAAAGAAACCCCGTCGTCCATCAGCAGGCTGACATATTTAACCAGTTTTTTGGCATCATCTTTGTAAAAATTTTTTAAAACGTCCTCAAAAGACGAGTTAGTTCCTTTTTCTAAATTAAGAATGACGGCCAGCCGGCGCGAACAGCGTTCTTTGATGGTTTTACGAGGATCATTGACTTTTTCGTCCGGATAAATAAAAGCAAAATAACCGTCTTTGGAGGCATAAAGCGTTTCGGCATAACGTTCCCGGTCACGGTTCAGAAAGTAGTTTTTCTGACGGAGTTTCAAAATCTTAACGCCGTTATACAGCAGAAGGAACAACAGCGCGCAAAATACCGTTCCCAGAATATACCATAGTTCCGGCGCCGCATAAAACATGTCCTGTAACAGCTTATAACTCATAAATTTTCTGATTTTTCATTAAAATTATTGTCTGTTTTTATAATCTATAATATAAAAACAATTAGTAAAACTTAAAAATGCGGGACAAGTGAATAAAATGTATACTCTGGCTTTCGATACAACCGCCAACGGCGTTTCCGTCCTTCTGAGCAAAAACGGTCGGACTGTTAATATGTTTCAGGAAGAAATGGACTTCGGTCAGGCAGAAGTTCTGATTCCCGAAATCCGCAATACGCTGGAAGCCGAAAACCTGCGATTCAAAGATTTGGAACTGGTTACCGTATGCACGGGGCCAGGTTCTTTCACGGGCGTCCGTTCTTCTGTTTCCGCCGCCCGCGCATTCGGACTGGCTTGTCCGGAAACCAAAATTATCGGCGTCTCGGCTTTTGAAGCTTACGCACACAGCCTCGATTATGAAGAAATTGCCAAAATCAACGCCGTCATTATCGAAACCAAACGCGATGACTTCTACTATCAGCTCTTTAACGAGAAATTGAAAAAAATGACCGAACCCGCCGCCGGAACCTATGAAGAAATCATCGACAAACTGCGCGGACCCAAAGTCACTTTCGTCGGTGACGGCGTTGAACGTTTTCTGAACAAACCGAGCGGTTTGAGCCTGCATGTGATAAAAATGCTGAACTGCCCGCCGATAGAAGATTTGGCAGCCTGCGGCCTGCAAAAATATCAAAACAAAATTTTCGACTTTCCAAAGCCTTTATATTTGCGCGCACCCGACGTCTGCATAAAATAAAGTCAAAACAACCGGCGATAAATTACCATAATCAGCAAACACATAATCACGGCCGAAGACAAAACATCGGAAAAGAAATGTGCGCCCTGCCCGATACGAAAAACCGCAACCGTTATTCCAAACAGCAATGCCGCGGCAACCGCATAAGGACGTATTTTCTCCGGAGCCAGCAGTGCCGGAGCCAACAGCCAAAAGGCCACTGCGGTATGACCGGACATAAAGGAACAATCCCATGCACATTGATCTGAAATTTCAAACGGCAGACTAAAGATTTTATCCCCGCCGAAAGCCATAATATCCCGCGGACGAGCTCGCCCCCAAAAAGTTTTGAAAATACCGTTTACAACCAAAAACGGACCGGCCAGCATGGTTCCCGAAGTCAGCAAAACAACTCTGTCGGTAATATTTCCGCAAACTTTGCAGCTTATTTTTCCGTAAAGCCAAACGGCAAAAATCACAACCGCGGATAAAACGATTATTTCCGGAATACCACGGCGGATAAGATTGCCAAACACATTATCTTCCAGCAAAAAATGCCCATTGTCATAAAACAGAGAACTGACGTAAATATCCAATGTTTCGATTGTTTCCGAAAAAGACATTTAACCGTCTTCCAAATGCAACAAAATGGAAACGCTAATCAACATGGCAATCAATGCCGGTGTCCAGGCGGCAAAAAAGCTTGGAATATATCCGTTAATGCCGAAGGCAAAAATCACCTGCGACATAAAATAAACAATAAAACCGGTGGCAATGCCGCCGACAATCAAAAACATCACGCCGCCGCGTCGGTTGTTTGGCCGCAGAGCAAATACGGCGGCCACCAAAACCATCGCACAAAGCATAAACGGCGAAGACAGTAAAGACAAATAGCGCATTTGATGCCGCAGCGCCGAAAAGCCTGACATTTCATAAAACTTGATGGTTCCGGGCAAATCCCAAAAAGAAATAGCTTCCGGATCCACAAAATTTTCTTTGATTCTTTCCGCAGTCAACGTCGTCTTATACTTAACATTATTCACATTCAACGTCGGTTTTCCGGCCTCAAAAACCTTAACGTCTTTCAGTTCAAATTCTTTGTTTTCCAATACCGCCGCAAAAGCCTCAACCCTTTTCAAAATCTGCGAATTACGATCCATCTCCAGAATGTCCACATCACGCAGAAGCAACGCTTTGCCTTCCTGACGCAAAGACTTGGCCTGTAAAACCAGAAACCGTTCGTCATCTATCGCTTCCCTTATCCACAAACCCTTGTCGGAAAACAACACAGCTTTCGGATTTTTGGTTTTAAAACGATAATCCAGCGTTTCATGAACTTCATATAACTTGGCCGAAATCGGATTTATAATCGTAATATTCAAAACTCCTATGACAAATACGGCAAACAGAACCGGCGTCAAAAAACCCCAGATGGAAACACCGGCCGCCCGGATAATCACAAACTCATTGCTTTTGCTGAGCTTCCAAAAGGTAATCATTGCCGCAATCATCATCACAAACGGAAAAACCATATCCAGCGTCCGCGGCAGTTTGGTTATTGCCATTTGCATAATAAACCAGGCATCAACATCGGGACGGTCGGAAGTACGGCGCAAAAGTTCAATAACCTCAAACATCAGCACAATACCCATAACCATCAGCAGAACCGCCAGAAAACTGACTATAATCTGTTTAATTAAATATTTACCTAAAATAGCATTCGGGTTCATCGGTTACATTTCCGTTTTCTGAATTTCTGTCAGAATATATAAATTCGGTTTATTTATCAAGCTTCTTGATTTCGGCCAGCAGACGTTTTTCATGTTCGGGCTGTTCCTGTTTGGCCTCAATAACCTCTTTACGGATTTTTTGCGTACGCGAAAACAAATCAAACAGCTTATCACCTTCGTTCCAGCGGATATTGCGCTCCAAAGCGATGAGATCTTCGACAAACCGCTGTATCAGCTCAAGAATTGTTTCTTTGTTGTTCAGAAACACATCGCGCCACATCGTCGGATCCGAACCGGCAATACGCGTAAAATCACGAAATCCGGAAGCAGAATATTTGATGATTTCCTGCTTCTCATAACCTTCCAAATCAGAAACCGTACCAACGATTGAAAAAGCAATCAGGTGCGGCAGATGAGAAACTGCGGCCATAACTTTGTCATGATGTTCCGGCGTCATCTTGTCCACCCTCATCTTAGCGGCCGACCAAATTTCCGAAACTTTTGCAATCGCTTCGTCCGTTGAGCGGGAACAGGGAGTTACGATATACCAGCGCCCTTCAAAAAGACTGTCAAAACCATTTGCCGGACCTGATTTTTCCGTACCGGCCACCGGATGCCCGGGCACAACGACAATATCAGCACCCGCGGGCAGATTTTCTTCAATTTCGCGAATAGAATACTTCTTTACTGAACCGACATCGGTAAGAATAACGCCTTTTTTCAAATATGGAACAATCTGCCGGGTAATTTCGCCGTATGCGCCGACCGGCGTCGCATAAACAACCAAATCCGCATTTTCAACCGCTTTCCCCAAATCATTGCTTATTTCGTCAACAACACCAAGTTCTTTGGCCTCGGCCAAATATTCCGGATTTTTATCATAAGCGCAAAGCTTTCCGGCTAGTTTGTTTTTCATAATTACCCGAGCCAGCGAAGAACCGATAAGACCTATACCTATAATGGTAACCTTGTCAAAAAGCATTTTATCAAACCCCGTTCTCAATCAAACAAACCGGTAGAAAGATACCTTTCAACCGCGTCAGGCAAAATAACGACAATACTCTTGCCCTTCATTTCCGGCCGCTGACCGATTTTAACCGCTGCAGACAAAGCCGCTCCGGCCGAAACGCCGACGGCAAGTCCTTCATAACGAGCTGCAACTTTTGCCATATCAACAGCCTCTTCGTCTTTAATGTCAAAAACCTCGTCAACCAGTTTCGGATTATAAAATTTCGGCACAAATCCGGCACCAATTCCCGGAATTTTATGCGGCCCGGCTTTACCGCCGTTCAGAACCGGACTTGCCGCCGGTTCGACCGCCGCGACATAAAGTTCGGGATTATACGTTCGCAGAGCCGAAGCTATTCCGGTAATGGTGCCGGCAGTTCCGACCGCACTGACCAGACAATCGACCTCGCCTCCGGTATCTTCCAGAATTTCAATACTGGTACCGAATTTATGCGCATCCGGGTTAGCCTCGTTTTCAAATTGCCTGAGCAAAACCACCGCCGGATTTTTCTCTGCCAGTATTTCGGCTTTGTGGATTGAACCGGTCATACCCTCTTCTGCCGGTGTCAAAATAACTTCGGCGCCAAAATGCCGCATCAGCTTGATTCTTTCCTGCGACATATTTTCCGGCATAATAATGACCAGCTTATATCCTCTGGCCGCACAAACGGCTGCCAGCCCGATACCCGTATTCCCCGATGTCGCCTCGACAAAAACCGTATCCTCTTTCACAAGACCGGCATCTTCCGCTTTTTCAATCATTTTCAGGGCAACTCTGTCCTTAACCGAAAAAACCGGATTATAAAACTCACACTTGGCCAGAATATGCGCCTTAACCTTAAAATTTTTCGCCAGTCTGGACAGATTTACCAGCGGCGTCCGTCCGACCATTTCCGTAACCGAATTGTATATCTTCTGCATTTTGCGCCTCTAATTTGTTCATAAACCCCAAAATATCCTTTTCATGGCGTCGGGTCTTAAGTAGTATAAGAATAATGACAATTTGTTAAAAATAAAGAAATGAAACTAAAAAAAACACGGTTTTTTATCTTTTTTATTTTGCTTTTTTCATCCCTGCCTGCACATGCAACCAGTCTGGATGAAATTTACCGTGACCTGGTACGTTCGGACAACAGCGGCTATCTGCCCATGTTTGTTAAAAACCGTAATGCGCCGGACTTTGTCCTTGATGAAGAAGCTTCCAAAAAAATCATGCCGCCCCGGGAAAGCAAAAATATCGATGTAAAAGCCGTCAATCTCGAAAGCGAACGCCTCAAACGCGAAGCGGAACTTAAAGCGGCACAGCTTAAATGGCAAAACACGCTGCTTGCCGTAAAAAACAACCGCATTACGCCGGTAGAACTGGAAGAAATTCAAAAACACGTTAACGATAACGAACCGCAGGCCATTGAAATCTTTGCCTGGATGAACGCCCGCGGCATCGGCATTCAGACCGACTTGGTCAAAGCCTTTCACCTGTACCGGAAAGCGGCCTCTCTGAACGTGCCGAATGCCAACAACAACGCCGCACAGGTTTACAAAGCCATGACCCGTGAACAACGCGAAAGTCTTAATGCTTTTAAAAATTAACTTTTACACTCGTCGGCAAAAAGTTTTTGAAAAGCCAGCCAGTGTGCATAATTGATTTTTGTTTTTCCCTCAAAGATATCCTTGATATATATCCATGATGCCAGACCATTTTCAGGTGTTTTCCATTTTTCCCTATTGGTATCAAATCCGTAAGACGAAGCATCATAAACGATAAACGTCATGTTATACTTGCAAAATTCTCCGAACGGCCGCGCATCTTCCGCAAAATAGTTAATATCCTGCTCATATCTCCGCAAACCCTCATTCAACATAAATTCAATGCCGGTTTCTTCAAAAAGCTTGCGAAACAAACAACCGCGAAAATCTTCGCGCCGGTCGGCCGCCCCGCCCGGAAATTCGGGAACGGTTACCTGTGGCGGATAAGTTACCAACACCTTGTCGTCTTTTAATAAAATCGCAAAGTAACCCTTTTGCTCAAACGGAATAACATCGTCGGCATATTTTTCTCTTCCTTTGCGATCATAAAAGACTTCAACCATTTTCGGCTTCCTTGATAAGTTCGTTTACAAAACCTTTTAACCCGACCTGACGAACCCTTTTCATTCTCTCGCCGGAAATAATTTTCTGAACCTTGGTAACCGTTTCCTCAAGATTAACGTTAACGATAACATAATCAAATTCGTCCCAGTGGCTTATTTTATCCATAATTATGCTCATGCGTTTGTTAATAACCTCCTGAGAATCCGTACCGCGGTTTTCCAGCCGGCGACGCAGTTCCTTGATGGAGGGTGGCAACAGATAAATCGAAACCACGTCAGAACCCGCTTTTTCACGCATCTGGCGGGCACCTGCCCAATCCATGTCAAACATCACGTCCTGCCCAATGTTAATAAAACTGTCCACTTCCGAACGCAAAGTGCCGTAACGGTCGCCGTATTGAGATTCGACATGCTCATAAAAAGCGTCCTGTTCCAAAAACTTGTCATATTGCTCATTGGTAACGTAATAATAATCAACGCCGTCAACCTCATTTTCACGAGGTTTGCGGGTTGTAACCGAAACTGAAAATTTTATATTGCTGTCTCTTTTCAAAATTTCCTTTACAACGGCACTTTTTCCGGTTCCTGACGGTGCCTCAATGATAAACATTGCCCCGCGGCGAACCTTCTTCAATCTGTTGATGATTTCATTCATAAACGTTACTCCACATTCTGAACCTGTTCACGAAACTGCTCAATCAAAGTTTTCAGTTCCATGCCCAGATTGGTTATTTCAATATCACACGATTTTGAGCAGGTTGTATTGGCTTCACGATTAAGTTCCTGACACAAAAAGTCAAGTCGTCTGCCGACTGCTTCGCCTGACTCCAAAAGATGCCTCGCCGTTTTTATATGCGCTTTAAGACGATCGACTTCTTCACGAATATCCGCACGGGCCACATACAGACAAACCTCCTGCACCAGCCTGTCTTCGGAAATCTGGCTGTCAGCGCTTAACAACTCTTTTATAAACCTGTTCAAACGTTCTTTAAGCTTCTGCGGCAGAATTTCCGCAATAACCTCTATTTTTCCGACACGCTCCGCAATTTTATCCAAAATATCGGTCAGAGCACTGCCTATTTTTTCCCCTTCGGCCCTTCGATCCAGCAGCAATTTTTCGCAGACGAATTCAAATCCCTTTTTGACATCTTCAATCAGCAGAATTTCTTCTTCTTCGCTCAATTTGTTTTCCGCCGTTTCCACAACGCCTCTTATCGACAGTATCTCACCCGGCGAAGGTTTCTTCATCTGTTCGGGATATTTCGCATAAACGGCAACGGCCTTTTCGGCCAGTTGTTCCAGCAGTTCCTCATTAATTTTTACCTTGTTCTCTCCGTCAAGTTCAACTTCCAGATAAACACTGACACTGCCCCGGGAAAAATACTCTGCCGCTTTGTTTTTAATAAACATCGACAAGCCTTCCAAACGGGACGGCAGTTTGGTCTTGATGTCAAGAGATTTGCCGTTGACGCTTTTCACTTCAAAAAACCAGTCACAGCGCTTTTTTTCAAAAACGACCGCTCCTTCGGTTCTTGCAAAACCGGTCATACTGGATACGGACAAAATAACTCTCCTTTTTACTTTAATTTAATAACCTGAGTATAAAATCAAATACTTAATAATACTTTACCAGAGAGGGCAAAATGACAAAAAAGAAAAATATTCTCATTACCGGTGCTTCTTCAGGCATCGGCGAAGCGCTCGCCAAGCATTATGCCATTACCGGTGCCGGAACGCTCTTTCTCTCCGGACGCAACGGTCAACGCCTTGAAACCGTAAAAAACACCTGCGAAAGATACAATGTCAAAGTTTATGCCGAAACAATCGACGTAACCGACCGCGCGGCCGTAGCCGACTGGATAAAAAGATGCGAAGAAATTGCACCTCTGAATATTGTTTATGCCAACGCCGGCGTCGCCACAATCGAAGAAACTCCCGAAAATATATACAACACATTTAATACCAATGTGTTTGGTGTCCTAAACACGTTGCTTCCGGCCGTCGAGATATTCAAAAACCGCCGTGACAAAAACAAAACGCTGGTTATAACTTCTTCCGTTGCCGGATATCACGGTCTGCCGTCCTGCCCGTCTTACAGTGCTTCCAAAGCCTGTGTCAAGGCCTATGGAGAAGCTCTGCGTTCTGATTTAAAGCCATTCAACATTCAGGTCAGCGTCGTTTGTCCCGGTTTCGTAAAATCGCGAATAACCGATAAAAACACCTGTCCGATGCCTTTCTTCATGTCTGCCGAAAAAGCGGCAAAAATCATTGTGGAAAGAGTAGAAAAGAATGTCGGACTGATAGCTTTTCCCTGGCCGATGCGGCTCGCTGTATGGTTTTTGTCAGCACTGCCAAATTGCGTTAGTGATTTTATTTATGCCCGGCTGCCGCATAAAGTTTAACCCATGGAAAATCCAGGATTAGATACAATTTGTTTTGTCATACTGGAAATTATTCTGGTTTCCGGGGCTTTTTACCTGCGCAACAAATAAAAATCAGGAAAGCCAGACCGCATCTTTGATTTTGTTTTCCAAAAAGGCCTTATGCGTCTCAAGCTCTTCTGCCGTCGGCGGAAAAGAACGCGGCTCCCGATAAACTTTATCTTCATGACTATCAAAGCTGACCGTCGTTTTGGTTCCTTTTTTTTCTTCCAACCCCATAGTCGGTTCTTCGCCGCCCATCAGCTCCAGATATACTTTGGCCAGCAGCTCAGCGTCCAGCAGCGCGCCGTGATTGGTACGGCTGCTGTTATCAACACCGAACCTTTTGCACAAAGCGTCCAAATTGTTTCTGGCACCCGGAAACATACTGCGGGCAATTTCCAACGTATCGACAACCCTGTCCCAGGACAACGTCGGCTTGCCGAGCTGCTTTAGTTCATAGTTGACAAAGTTAATGTCGAATTGAGCATTATGCGCAACCAAAACACTGTCTTCGCCGATAAATTCCAGCCAATCGTCGGCCACCTTGTCAAAAGTCGGAAAATCTTTCAAAAAATCATAAGACAAACCATGAACTTTATATGCTTCTTCGGGAACTTCCTTTTCCGGGTTAATATACTGATGGTAGGTTTTTCCGGTCGGAATATGGTTAATCAGCTCCACAGCGCCGATTTCAACCAGACGTTCACCTTCCTCGGCGTTAAAACCCGTTGTTTCGGTATCAAAAACAATTTCCCTTACCATCTTAACATTCCAATCCGTCTATAATACTGATTAAATCCGTAAATATCTTATTTTTCGGCCGCCCGGTATCAATAACCACGTCTGCTAGTACAATTTTGTCGCGATTGCTCATCTGAATATCATTAATCTTGTCAAAATCTTCGCCGGTAATATTGTCTCTCTTCATGACCCTTCTTTTTTGGGTTTCATAATCGACATCGGCAACGATAATGCAGTCGCAATAAATATCCCAGCCCATTTCAAACAACAGGGCAACGTCCAGAAAATAAAGCTCGTCGCTTTTGGCATGCCGATGAATAACTTTTTTGAGATATTGACGAAGAAAAGGATGAATCAGCCCTTCAAGCTCTTTAAGCCGGGCATTGTCATTAAAAACAATATTACGCAGTGCCCGTTTGTTAACTTTTCCGTCTTCGACAACTTTGGGAAAATGGCTTTCAATAACCCGGATAAAATTCTTTTTAAAATACAGTCTGCGTACCCAGCCGTCCACGTCGTAAACACAGTACCCCAAACGCCTGACCATGGAAGCCAGCGTTGTTTTTCCGCAGCCTATGGAGCCGGTGATAGCCACAAGTTTCATAAAAAAATCCTCAGATTCAAAACCTTGACTCACTTATGCACAAAAACACGTTTGGCTGTGTATAAATAAGCCTCCTGAGATATTTATATAGATTAATCACCACAAAGTAAAATCTAATATACAACTTTACTAACAGGTGGATAACTTTAGGCACAGAGGTTGATAAAAACACTTATCAACAAAAAGCCCTTTTTCCGGTTTACAAAATCAGCAAAAATAAAATTAACGATTCGTTAATCATGCTTAATTTTCGTTAACAAATTTATTAACACATTTTTAACTTCTGGATATTTCTGTTCAAAAATAATAATCCACATTTGCCGCAGGGATATACCAATAACTACTAAACTTTTTAAAATTTATTATAGAGAGGTTTGACTGTGCATAAAAATCAGACAACATTTAATTGACTTTACCTTATTTAAATCATATAAAATAACCACGCATTAATTCTGCAAAGTAACAATGCAGAGGGGTTCTTCCCTCACCTTCACTTACATATACACATCAAATACATATTCAAGGTCACAATGCATTTAAAAGATTTAAAGCAAAAATCTCCCAAAGAGTTGCTAACTCAGGCGGAGGAACTGGGAATTGAAGACGCATCTTCCATGCGTGTTCAGGATTTGATTTTCGCCATCATGAAAAAAGTTGCTTCCGACGACCAGACCATTTACGGCGAAGGAACCATCGAAGTTCTGCAGGATGGTTTTGGTTTTCTGCGCTCTGCGGAATCAAATTATCTGGCCAGTCCCGATGATATTTATGTTTCACCCTCACAGGTTAAAAAATTCGGCCTGCGCACCGGTGATACCGTTGAAGGCGAAATCCGCGGCCCAAAAGACAACGAACGCTATTTTGCCTTAACCAAAATCAATACGATTAATTTTGAAGATCCGGAAAAATCCAAACTGCGTGTCAATTTCGACAACCTTACGCCGCTTTATCCGACCAAAAAGCTTGATTTTGACATCATCTGCGGCGAGAAGGACTATACCACCCGCATTATCGATCTGATTGCCCCGCAGGGCAAGGGACAGCGCGGATTGATTGTTGCGCCGCCGCGTACCGGTAAAACCGTCATGCTGCAGAATATTGCTCATGCTATTGCCACCAATCACCCCGAAGTTTATCTGATGGTGCTTTTAATTGACGAACGACCGGAAGAAGTTACCGATATGAGCCGCTCGGTCAAGGGAGAAGTCATTTCTTCCACTTTTGACGAACCGGCTGCCCGCCATGTCCAGGTTGCCGAAATGGTTATCGAAAAAGCCAAACGTCTGGTTGAAACCAAAAAAGACGTTGTTATTCTGCTCGATTCCATAACCCGTCTCGGCCGCGCATACAACACGGTTATTCCTTCGTCCGGAAAAGTGCTTACCGGCGGTGTCGATGCCAATGCTCTGCAGCGTCCGAAGCGTCTGCTTGGTGCTGCGCGCAATGTTGAAGAAGGCGGTTCGCTGACCATCATTGCTACGGCGCTTATCGATACCGGTTCGCGTATGGACGAAGTTATTTTTGAAGAGTTCAAGGGTACCGGCAACTCTGAAATCATCTTGGATCGCAAACTGACCGACAAACGTTTGTTCCCGACCATTGATATTACCCGTTCCGGTACGCGTAAGGAGGAACTGCTGGTGGATAAGGCTACGCTTTCCAAAATGTGGGTTCTGCGCCGTGTTCTGATGCAAATGGGTATGACTGACGGCATGGAATTTCTGCTCGATAAATTGCGTTTATCCAAAGACAATCAGGATTTCTTTAATACCATGAACTCTTGATAACGATAAAATGCCAAAATCCCTCTGCAAAGAGGGATTTTTTTTGAAAAATAAATTAAATATATTGACAAAATTTTTCTGTCATTATTATACTGACTTAGTTTTAACGCAAACATAAGGCGAAAAATGTCTTTTTTAGGCAAAACATATAAACTCTTTCCTCTTTCCGCAGCTTTCGGCTCGGAAATTTTCGCCGTTATTCTTGCAAAATCTCTTCTAATCAGCATTTTGCTTTTGTTGATTATGAACCTCTGAGCACTTTTATCGGTAAAATAAAGCTTGGGTGCTTGGAGGATGAAAATCAACAGGCTTTAGGCTTTTTTGAGTTAATTATCAGGATTTTGCAAACATGAAGACAAACAACCAATTACAAAATAAAGATTTTGTTCTTTCGAAGGTTCTGCTGCTTATGAGCCTCTGATTGCTTTTGGTAATTCGGCAGTCAGAGGATAAACGCAAAATTACAAGCAGATTAACCTTTAAATCAAAAGAGAAATAAAATGAGCAAATACAGTCAGGCGGTCATCGCCAAAAAACCCGAATTTTCCTACCTTGATACCGATGCCCCGTTAAGAAACACTTACGGAGACGGCACCGTCAATACCTACAATCCGCAGATTTTTCCTTATGCCGAAAGTTTTATGCGTACAATTCTGAAACGTGTTAACGATACCTATGCCGCCGTTGTTGAAGACGAACACCGGCAAATGCTTTGCCGAGAGCTTTATAGGCAGTTGAAACATGATTTCCGCTTTGATTTTTCCGATCACCTCGGACCGATGCGTCAGCGTGACAAACGCGGCGCCGAAGCTGTTGTTGAAGAGAATGATTATAATATGTTCCATTCCTGTTATAAGTTTGTCAATCAGGCAGCACGGGCGCATAGTTTTGGCGAAAAGTTCAACCTGTCGCTGATGTCCGGCCGTGTCAATACCGACAATCAGACCGGTCCGGAAATTTGTGATCCTTTTGTTTTTGGGCCGCCGCTTTATCTCTACAGCAAAATTTATCCGAAAGTTGTCGCCATGACTTTGCCCGGTTTTGACACGCCTGAAAAAATATCGGCACTCAAAGCACATGAAAAAGAAATGAAAAAAGATATGTTTGCCAAAAAATCTTTGGCGGCAAAAGCTCTGAAGGCCCGCTGGCATCATCTGATAAATAAGGAATTTATGCCGCAGAATATGGAATTTAAGGACTTAAGCATAAATACCGTCAAGGCTCTTTCCGAACTGCACAAAGATGTTTTGACCGAGTTTTCCGCTCAGGTTGAGCAACAGTTTCAAAATGATGTCCGTATGTTGAAAAAAATAATGAAACTGCTGGATAAACAGATGACCTACAATAAGGCTAAAGGAACGCCGGAAAATGAATTGGCCTCGTTGCAGTTGGCGTCCGTCCATGCCATGCAGGCCAACGATTTGCTGAAGAACAGTTCGGTAATTCAGGTCAGTATTGAAGCAGAAAAGCCGATATTTGCTTTTATGGCCGATGTTCTTGATAATCCGCAGTCGCTTACTGCACGGATTTTTGACAATCCGCAAACCCGAACAGTTTTTGAAACTGAAATGAAAAAAATTCATACGACCAAATCGGACAGTAAGTATACGCATCTGCTTGATCATATGGTACCGGCCGGTTCGGGAAAAATGCCGGCCTATGCCAAAATGCTCGGCGACGAATACGGCGAAGAAATGAACAGAAAACAAATTGCCGAAGCTTTGCGCAGCGGCGAAGCAATGCCTAAAGTTTCGTTTATGCTGGCCGTTGTTTTGCTGGAAACCGGTGCCAAAATCGAGGGGGGCAGTTCGCAGATTGTTTATGCCCGCCGGATTAAAGAGGCTTTGGGAAAAGTTTTTGACGAAGCCGTGCGCCAGCCTGGTTTTGACCGGAAGGATATAGACGCCCGCCGCGCCGTAATTGAAAAATTTGATTACAGGACGGCACAGGCGCAAATCTGGGGTGTTAAAGAAAACGGCAATGTATTGGGTTACCGCGATTTAATCAACGGTAGCGTTAAAATAGATGACAACCTGCTCGATTCTGTTGCTTCTGTTTCTTCCCGTGCTGCTTTTGACGCTGCTTCCGTCCATCGTTTTTATTCTTTTGTGACCGGTGAACCGATGTCAGAAAATGAAAAGGCGGCACAGAAAGAAAGAGTTAAAGGAAACCTGCTTCGTTTTGCCGACAATGATGATTTTACCCGCATTTTAGCACCCGGCAGCACTTTTTACAAAAGACTGTCCATGATAATCAGAAATGATGAAAATGTTCTCGGCCGTCAGGCACAGAAGGCTTATGCTTTTAACAAATATCAGTCGGCGGCGGGATTCTGACAATGACAAATAAAAAAATTGCCGTTATCTCGCCCTCTCTGCCTTTAAGCTCCGTTGATGAAATTGCACCGGCCTTAAACCGGTTGTCCGCTTCAGATATTGAAGTTGAGTTCTATTCCGGAACGGAAAAAATTGCTGCTTTTAACTGCGCCCAAAACGGAAATGCCGATTTGGTAATGGCTTCGCGCGGCGGTTTCAATTCGATTGAACTTTTGCCGCAGATAGATTTTTCGACAATAAAAAAACCGCTTTGCGGTTATTCGGACATTACTGTGCTTTTGAATGCCTTACTGGCCAAAACCGGAAAAACGCAGTTTCTAGGTCCCAACCTGAAAGCTCTTTGCGTTGATGTTAACGACTATACGCTCAAAAACTTTGTTTCCGTTGCTTTGCAGAATGAAAATACCCTTTACGAGCCGTCGGAAACTTATTTGGATACGCATGTTTCTAAAACGGATTTTCTTAAAAATCCCGGTTTGACGATTATTAACCCGGGTGTGGCGGAAGGACGATTGGTCGGCGGCAATTTATGCAGTCAGATTATGCTTGCCGGCACCGAATATTATCCGGTTTTTGAAGAAATGATTGTTGTTGCCGAAGAAGACGACTTGTGTGGTTTGCATACGGTTGATATGTTTTTGCGCAATCTTTGGGCGCTGTTTGAATATGATTTTGCCAAAAACATTAAGGGACTGATAATAGGTCGTTTTATGCAAAACAGTCGGGTTGATTTACCGGCCTTTGTGCAAAAACTGCAAAGTTTTGAACCTTTACAAAAAATTCCGGTAATTGCCGGTTTTGATACCGGACATACATTACCGCAGTTTACGCTTCCTTTGGGACGAAAAGCCGTTCTCAATACCGAAACTTTTCCGCTTTTAAGTTTTTAAAATGCCAAACGCCGGCAGAATAACCGGCGTCTGGCAAAAGTTAATAATTTTTAATTTCCAGTCTTTTTATTTCCGAAAAACCGGTTGACAAAGTAAACCCGGTCAAAACCCTTAATTGCGTATTCGAATTAATATCGCGGATTTTGGGATATTTTATCGGACTGATTCCAAGAATTTTACCCGGAATTTTTACCACATAAATTGTATTACCGTCTATAATTTCCTTGTCCCAGCTTATAACCCGGACATATTCTGTTTTTGCAAAAAGAATATCTTCTTTTTCTTTCATTTCCTTATTCATGGTGTTAATTGCAAAAATGATAAATATTATCATATTGACAAGGAGAGAAGCCTCGTAACCGTTAAACCGTGTGTGTTTGCCTGAGCTAAGAGATAAACGATGTTTTACATAATTAAGTTTAAGCAGATACGAAACATAAGGAATACAGCAATACAAAACAATATTGAAAATCAAGGCAACGGCCAAAGCTATGAGAAATACCGGAATAACATGCAAAAATAAGACATACATACCGAAATTGATCAGAGACCAGCCTAACCTGACCCAAACGCTTTCAATTTCAACATTGGCGAATTGTAACCTGATGAACATAAGCGCCGAAATAAAAATACCGGTTAATGCCGGAAATATATTATCTGGCCAGGTAGTCCAAACACAGATAAGACAAAATAAGACAGCTAATCCGCAGAAAATATATTCTCCGTGGTCTTTCCAAATCGTGGCAAACTTTTTGCCGTAAATCTTAGTTTCCATAATAACAATTTTTAAAGTTAATATTTGTAAAATAATAAAAAATTAAACAAATCTTATTATTTCCTGACTATTTGTCAATGTTTTTTAAATATTCTTCCAATTCGTTCATGGAAGAAAAAATATTTGTAATGCCGAGCTGTTCGACCTTACTTCGGTAATTTTGATTGTTATTCATTTCGCTGCCGATATATGCAACCGGTGTCATGCCGGCAGCCATGGCCGCCTTCAACCCCGGCAGTGAATCTTCAATAACAATGCAGTTTTCCGGTGCTGCATTCATCATTTTGGCTGCAAACAAAAACAAATCGGGTTCGGGCTTTCCGTGTTCGACCTGTTCGGCCGTAAAAATATGATTATCGGGAAAATATTTCTTAAAATTCATAGCCTTTAATTTAGCTTCCGTTTTGGCCAGAAAACCGCCGGTTGCCAGACAATAAGGAATTTTTGTGTTTATGAGAATTTCTTCGACACCTTCGGTCGCTTCCAGATTATGCTCGATATCGTATGTTTCGCGTTTTTTCAGCTCCAACAGAAAATCGTCGTCAATATTGATGCCGATATCTTTCAGATTTTTTATTTTTGTTTTCACGGCCAGTCCGCCGAGAAATTTATCTGCCGTTTCAAAATCCCAGTTAAGGCCGAATTTTTCATTAATTAAATCTTGCCAGATTTTAATCCATAATTTTTCGCTGTCTGCCAAAACGCCGTCATAATCCCATATAATAAGTTCAGGTTTATATTTTTTCATATTACACCTTTTGATTTAAAATTAATGTTTCTTTTTCGGCCCCGTACAGAGGATTTTAACCTACTTTACAACAGATTTATTAAGGCCGGGTAAAAAAGCGCTCCAGAGTCAAAAAAACCGCCTTTATTTTAATCTTGCTAAAATTGACGTTTCGGATAATACTGTCTTCGAATGTTTTAAGGAGAACTTATGGATAATCAGACCATTTATGCGCTTTCGACCGTTTACGGAAAATCCGGTGTTGCCATAATCCGCATTTCCGGAAAAGATGCTCTTTCGGCCGTTTCCGAACTGACAACATTGAATGTTGAAAATTTGAAACCGCGCTATGCCTATTTTACCAATGTTCGCGACATTGTTTCACGGGAAACATTGGATAAGGCTCTGCTGCTTTATTTTAAAGCGCCGGCCTCTTTTACCGGGGAAGATATTGTCGAACTTCAGCTTCATGGTTCACGGGCCGTAATTTCGTCGGTCTTGGACAATCTTGGCCGTCTGAACAATTTTCGTCTTGCCGAACCCGGCGAATTTTCCAGACGGGCTTTTTATAACGGCAAAATGGATTTGACCGAAGCCGAAGGGCTTGCCGACCTGATTGATTCTGAAACTTCCGAACAGCAGAAATATGCCATGAGGCAAATGGAAGGAAACCTGAAAAACCTTTATGACGGCTGGCGCGAAGATTTGATAAAAATTCTAGCGTATCTTGAAGCTTATATTGATTTTCCCGATGAAGACATTCCACAGGAACTTGTTGATAAACTTTTGAACGATGTATTTAAACTTCAATCGGCCATAAATGAACATTTGAACGGTGATTCAGTCGGCGA
This sequence comes from uncultured Alphaproteobacteria bacterium, assembly GCA_944391505.1. Lineage (GTDB taxonomy): Bacteria > Pseudomonadota > Alphaproteobacteria > RF32 > CAG-239 > Scatacola_A. The sequence goes on from CALXTV010000001.1 coordinate 215,387, forward strand.
AAGACTGCGTGAAGGTTTTCGGGTTGTTATTGTCGGTCCGCCAAATGCCGGCAAGTCAAGTCTGCTGAACGCTGTTGTCAATCGAGATGCTGCCATTGTTTCTTCCGTTGCCGGCACAACGCGTGATGCCGTTGATGTTCATCTCGACATTAAGGGTTATCCCGTAATGTTTACAGACACGGCCGGTATTCGCGAAGTCGAAGAAGAAATAGAAAAACAGGGTATCGAGATTGCCTTCCGTAAAATTGCCGACGCTGATTTGGTGATATGTTTGTTTGATGCTTCAAAAGACTCTGTTCACATCTTTGATAATATTAAAAATTCTTTTAAAAACAAGGAAGTATATGTTGCCAATAAATCCGACAATTTAACTTTTGAACAATGTTCAGATCTGCGTAAACAGGGCTGCGTTGTCATCTCTGCCAAACACAAAAAAGGAATATCCGATTTAACGGATGTTATTTATAGGCAAATACACGGGCGTTTTACTTCAAATTCCGGACTTCTTATCTCGCGTCGGCGCTATAGAGAGGCTCTGGAAGAAACTTTGAATAATTTGCAACGTTTTAATTTTAACAAAGAAATAGAACTTTCGGCAGAAGATATACGTCTGGCCGCCAGAGCGCTTGGAAAGATAACCGGCCGAATTGAAGTTGAAGATATCTTAAATAAAATATTCGGCAGCTTTTGTATCGGAAAATAAATATAGACAAAATACTTGATTTTTTGTTTATTCTGTGCTAAAGAATAAACATTGCTTAATTAAATATATTTATTATGGAACAAAATTTTTCAGATGGGTTGGAGCTGCTCATCAAAAAACACATTTCTGTCGCCGAGCCTGCGGAACTCATATCTGAACCGGACAGCAATCTGCGCAAAATATTTAAGGACTTTGTTGAAAAAGCGCAGGAAAAAATGTTATCTATCTATTGCTATTCGCCGGAACTTGATAAAGAGCTGGTTGAGTTGCAAACAGAGATGAAGCATGTTATTGCCGCGCTTGGAAGAATTCGTCCCGGTTATCTGCAGTATTTAGCTTATCGCGACGTGTTGTCTGTTTGTGTCTTCTGCCCCTATGTAATTCCACGTCAGGAGATTTACGAAGTCTTTCAAAAAGGCTTAAAAGGACAGGTTTATTGAAAACGAAATCCGGTTTAACCGCATGGTTAGGCCGGATTTTGCTTTTAAATGAAGCCTCTTATTAACGGCTTACTAATATTTTCATGCTAAAATACAACAAATAATAAAATCGAGACGATAATGAGAAAAGGTTCTGATTTTGATGTCATTGTAGTCGGTGGCGGTCATGCCGGTTGTGAAGCCTGCGCTGCTGCAGCCCGTATGGGTGCCGCAACGCTTTTGATTACGCACCGATTGGATACGATTGGCGAAATGTCCTGTAACCCGGCCATCGGAGGTTTGGGAAAAGGACATCTTGTTCGTGAAATAGATGCGCTTGACGGGCTGATGGGACGGGTTATAGACAAAGCCGGGATTCAGTTCCGTATGTTAAACGCTTCCAAGGGACCGGCAGTCAGAGGTCCGCGCGCGCAGGCAGATCGGGATTTATACAAAAAATATATGTTCGAAGCCCTACGGAATCAAAAAAATATTTCTTTGCGCGAAGCCGCAGTCGAAGGCTTGTTGATTGATAACGGTTGCGTAACCGGTGTCAGGCTTGCCGATGGTTCAGAAATTCATGCGGCCGCTGTTGTCCTCACCACCGGAACTTTTTTGAACGGGGTAATGTTTGTCGGTCATGAAGCAACGCCGGGCGGCCGTGTCGGTGATGCCGCCTGCACCGGTATAACACCGTATTTAAAGTCATTGGGGCTCAAAATCGGTCGCCTGAAAACCGGAACGCCGGCTCGTCTGAATGGTAAAACCATTAACTGGAGCATTCTTGAAGCTCAGGACGGCGATGAAAATCCGCAGCCCTTTTCTTATCTGACCGATAAAATTACCAATCCGCAAATTCAGTGTTACATAACCCACACAAATGAAAAAACGCACGAAATTATTCGTGATAACTTTTCAAAATGTGCTTTGTTTTCCGGATTGATTACCGGTGTTGGGCCGCGTTATTGTCCGAGCATTGAAGACAAACTTGTCAAATTTGCCGATCGAACCAGCCATCAGATATTTCTAGAACCGGAAGGCTTAAATACCGATGTTGTCTATCCGAACGGTATCTCAACGTCCCTGCCCGCAGATGTTCAGGATCAGTTTATTCACACAATGAAAGGTCTTGAGAATGTCGAAATTTTACGCTTTGCCTATGCCATTGAATATGATTACGTCGATCCACAGGAGCTGAATCATACTTTGGCCGTTAAAAAAGTTCCTGGATTATTTCTTGCCGGACAGATTAACGGTACGACCGGCTATGAAGAGGCTGCGGCACAAGGTTTATTGGCCGGTGTTAATGCCGCCTTATTGGCCGAGGGAAAAGGACGGGAATTTTTCATTGACCGGAGCATGGCTTATCTTGGTGTTATGGTAGACGACTTAATTACCAAAGGCGTCGACGAGCCGTACCGAATGTTTACCTCTCGGTCGGAATATCGTCTGTTTCTGCGGGCAGACAATGCTGATGCCCGTCTGACGGAAATCGGGTATAAAACAGGTTGTGTCAGTGAAAACAGATACAGTGTATTTAAAGCCAAATATGAACAGATTAACCATTATCATAAACTCTGCGATCAACTTTATATTACGCCGAACGAACTTGAAAAATATAATATCCATACCAAAAAAGACGGCACCAGACGAACAGCCTTTAATGTTATGTCATATGACGGTGTTTCACGTGAAACAATAGAAAACATTTTTCCCGGTCTTAAAGGTATTCCGGCCGATGTTTATGAACAAATAGAAATTGAAGCCCGCTATGCCGGTTATATCAAACGCCAGATGGCCGATATAGAAGTGTTTAAAAAAGATGAGAATCTGAAACTGCGCAGTGATATTGACTATGCAAAAATTGGCGGACTTTCGCGGGAAATGGTAGCAAAGCTGAGCAAAGTTCGGCCTGTAACCATTGGTGAAGCCTCGCGAATACCAGGTGTAACGCCTGCCGCGATTACAGCCGTTTTAAGCTATGTTAAGAGGTGAAAATGACTTGCCCGAGTATAAAACAAGCTCTGGATTTATTTGATGAAGGTTTGGCTGTCATGCGAAAAGAGCAGCCGCGTTTTGCCTTTTACTGTGAAAAATCTTTTCGCAGTCACTGTTGCCTGGTTGCCTGTTGTGCGGAAATGATAGCTTCCCGCATAGATAATATTGACGGGCAAAAAGCTTATATATTGGGACTGTTGCACGATTACGGAAAAATGATGCGTGACGCCGACAATAAAGAATATTTCCACGGATTGACCGGTTATAACGAAATGAACCGTCTTGGTTATGATGAAGTTGCCCGTGTCTGTCTGACCCATACTTTCCCGGATAAGGATTTTAAATACACCGAATACAGCTATCCGGAAATGCGTAAAACAAAAAAATTATTGGCACAGGTAGATTATGACGATTATGACCGACTTATCCAGCTTTGCGATTTGCTGGTTGTTGGTATGAATTTTTCTAAAATAAAAGACCGCATGATATTCGTAAAAGACAAATACAGAGTTTCGACAATGGTCATCAAGCGCCGCTATCGTCAGGCCCTGCGTTTGAAAAATTATTTCGATCGTCGTTGTGGTTGCAACATCTATCGTTTGCTTGGAATCAATTAATGAACGAGAATATTTGTCCTACTGTTAAAGAAGCGGTAAATTTTTGGCTCAAGGGAATTAAATATCGTCAGGAGGAAGACGGTTTTTCCCTAAAAGACGAGTATATTTTTCACACCCAGGGCATAGCTTTTGTTGCTCGGATTATCGCTTCGCATATTCCGGACATGAATCCGGAAAAAGCATATATATGCGGCCTTTTGCACGATTATGGCAAAAAATACGATGAAAAGAAAATCGGTCGTTTCCATGGCCTTATCGGTTATCATGAATTGCAGGCTGAGGGTTTTTCTCTTCCGGCAAGAATTTGCCTGACGCACACTTTTCCCGAAAAGAAAATTCTTTTTTCCGATTTTCCGTCATATCCGCAAAAGGATCTTGAAGAGTGCCAAAAAATATTGAACGAGTTGGAATATAACGATTATGACCGGCTGATACAATTTGCCGACCGGCTTTTTGAAGGCCTTTCAATGGTTCCTTTTGCTGAGCGGGCAAAAGCCATAGGTGAGCGTTATCATTTGTCTGAATCAATTGTCAACAAACTGATAGCAGACGGTCAAAAGCTTAAAGATTTTCTGGATAAACGCTGCGGTATGGATATATATAAAATAATAGGCCTCTGATATGCAAAAGTTTTCTTACCACACCCACACAAACAGTTTTGGTGTTTTTGACGGACACAATTCTGCCGAAGAAATGATTTCTGCAGCTGAATCCATCGGTTATACCGAACTCGGCATTTCCAATCATCTTATCTGTAAAAAAGAATGCAGCAGCTTTTCGCCGCAGTTTTTTGATAATTTTCAAAAGGCGGAAACGGTGTATTTAAAAAACATAGAAGAAATAAGAAGCGCCGCACAAAAAAATAAGATTAAAGTTTATGTCGGTTTTGAAGTCGATTATTTTAAGTCTGCCGAATGGCGTCGCTGTTTTGAAAAACTCCGCAGCCGTTTGGACGTTGATTATCTGATAGGCTCGACACATTGTTTGATGAACAGCGATGCAAGTTGGATACTTAATATTTATGAGATGAATCGCAAACCGATTATTGTTGACGAAGAAACCAAACGGGAAGGCATTAAAAATTATTGGCTGAATATTATTGAATCAATAAAAAGCGGCTATTTTGATTTTATTGCGCATCTTGACGTCATCAAAATTTTTGGAATGGGATTGGAACCGGAATGGGACGAGTATAAATGGAAAGTAATAGAAGCCCTGACCGAAACAAAACACCCCTACGAACTGAATACAAGTGGATGGACAAAGGCCGGTGAACAACACCCGCACACATGGATGCTCAGGGAACTGTCAAATCGCAACGTTCCGATTGTTATCAGCGATGATGCGCATTCAACCTCAATGTTGGCTCGAAATTTTTCCGAAGCCGAAAAACTTTTGGCCGATCTCAATTACAAAAGCCGTTGGAAATTACATAAGTAAATCAATTAAATTTATAATATTTTGATTCAAGAAACGCTGTGTAACTTGTTGTTTTAAGAGTCATTTTAAAATAAATACTTTTTTGTGTTTATAACTGCCGAATTTGGGTTTTAAATTTATTTGAAAAATTATATAAATATTTTATGGAAAATTTTATGGTCAAATATAATGTTTCACGTGAAACATTTGAGCGTTTAAAAACTTATGAAACATCTCTTCAAGAGTGGCAACATAAGTTCAATTTAGTCAGCAATGCTTCGTTGGAAAATGCCTGGGAACGGCATTTTCTTGACTCGGCTCAGCTTTACAAATTTATTCCGTCTGAGGCCAAAACAGTTATGGATTTTGGCTCTGGAGCTGGATTTCCGGGAATGGTGCTGGCGATAATGGCTGCTGAAAAAACACCGTATTTAAATTTTCGTCTTGTTGAAAGTATTGGTAAAAAAACACTGTATTTAAATGAAGTGAAAAAAATAACCGGTATTAATAACGTCGAGATAATAAATGAGCGTATTGAAAATATTAGAACAACTCCGGTTGACGTTATCACTTCCCGCGCAATGTGTTCTCTAAAGGAACTTTTAAGTTATGCCGTAAAGTTTGCCGATAAAAATACGGTCTGCATTTTTCCGAAAGGTCGAAAATATAATGAAGAAATTTCCGAAGCCCGAAAAGCGTGGTCGTTTGACTGTCACGCTGTGCCGAGTGAAGTAAGCGCTGAAGGGGCGATTTTAATTGTTACCAAAATAAAAAAGCTTAAAGGAGTTAGATAAATGCCAAGAATAATTGCTATAGCGAATCGTAAAGGCGGTGTGGGCAAAACCACCACCACGGTCAACGTTGCAACGGCCATGGCCGCCGCTGGCAAAAAGGTTTTGGTTGTTGACCTTGACCCGCAGGGAAATGCAACGACGTCAATGGGAATTAATAAAAGTGGCCGGATGGCATCTTCCTACGAAGTTCTTTTAGGCGAAAAAAGAATTAACGAAGCCGTTGTCTGGACCGAAATTCCGAATTTTTCACTCGTTCCATCGTCGCCTGACCTGGCCGGTGCCGAAGTTGAGCTTGTCGATGTCGAACATCGTGAGTTTGCTTTGCGCAATGCTTTGGGTAAAGATGTTGTCAATTACGATTACGTTTTAATCGACTGCCCGCCGTCCTTAAGCCTGGTAACCATCAATGCCTTGGTTGCTGCCGATGCGGTAATTGTTCCTTTGCAGTGCGAATTTTTAGCATTGGAAGGCATTACCGACCTCATTCGCAACATCAATCAGATAAAAAAGAAATTCAACCCGAAACTTGAATTACAGGGCGTAGTTCTGACCATGTACGACAAACGCAATAATTTGTCACAGATGGTTGAAGATGATGTTCGCAGCTTTTTCGGCAAGAAGGTATATCAAACCGTCATTCCCAGAAACGTTCGTGTTTCGGAAGCGCCTTCTCACGGCAAACCGGTTTTGATTTATGATTTCAGATGCCCGGGAGCGCAGGCTTATATCAGCCTCACCGGTGAAGTATTAAAAAGAGAAAAGGAATTGTTGGCATGTTAGAAAACGGAAGTCTTGACGAATTGGATATTCTGGCCGAAACCGGCAAACATGAAGAACATCAGCACGGAAACAAAAGAAAAAGTCTCGGTCGCGGTTTGGGTGCTTTGTTGGGCGATGATGAGTTTAACATAGACGAGGCCTTAAACGATACGCCGGCGCAACCCGTTCGTCCGGCAGACGATGAAGTCGATGTAAATCTCCTTTATCCAAGCCCTTTTCAGCCGCGTAAGGACTTTGACGAAGAAGCCCTCAATGCTTTGGTTGAATCCGTCAAAGAAAAAGGCATACTGCAGCCGCTTTTGGTTCGCAAGAAAAATGATCGTTATGAGATTATCGCCGGCGAACGCCGCTGGCGCGCGTCCAAATTAGCCGGCCTCAAAACGGTTCCGGTTATTGTCAAAGAAATGGACGATAAAGAAGTTCTGGAAGTTGCTTTGGTTGAAAATCTGCTGCGCGAGAATCTTTCAGCCATTGAAGAAGCGGAAGGTTTTCAACGGCTTATTGACGAATTTTCTCACACACAGGAAGCACTTGCCCAGATTGTCGGAAAATCACGCAGTCATGTCGCTAATACGCTTCGCCTGCTTAGTCTGCCTGAATCCGTAAAAAATATGGTTCGTGAAGGTACGCTGTCCGCCGGTCATGCGCGTGCTCTGGTAGGTTTGGATAATGCCGAAGCTTTGGCCAAACAGATCGTGTCCAAAGATCTGAATGTCCGTCAGGTAGAAGAATTGGTTGCTAAACAAAAAAATCCGGAACCTAAAGAACCCAAAAAAACCAAAGATGAAGATATTGTTGAAATTGAAAAGGATTTGAACAAGCATCTCGGTCTGCGGATTAAAATATCGCCGAGCAAGCAGGGCGGCGGCAAAGTTGTTTTGCAATATGCTTCTGCGGCAGAGTTGGATATGATTATTGATATTCTGGAACAAAAACGCAAAACGGCCGCAGCAATACCGGCTGCATCAACGGATGCGGATATGTCCGGAAACGAAAAATTTACAATGAAAATAATAGATTAAAAAAATTTTTTATTTTTATTTTCGCCCCGTTGAATCTTTCGACGGGGTTTCTTTTATTTCGGACAGATAAAGGCAGTCAAAATATAATATTGCCGATATTTACTCCTTTTTAAGAGCTTTTTTGTAATCTGAAGCAAATTACATATATTTATGCCGAAATTTGTCGCACAGAATAGCTTGGAAAATTTTCAATCTTGTGCTCTAATCAAAGCAAATAACATAAAGGAAAGATACGACATGGTTTTTCTGAAAAAAGCGCTTCTGGGGCTTGGTGCCTTAATCCTGATTTTTATCGGTGGCAGCGGAACGCAGAGCAACAGCATTTTGCTGCAGGGCGGCGGTTTCATCGGTCTTATCATCGGTTTGGTCGTGCTTTATATTTTCGGCAAAATGGCTTGGAGAGCCATGGGGTGTCTGCCGTCCTTTCTGGTTGTTACGTCGATTCTTGCCTTTATCCTTTATGCCATTGGTGGTTTTAACAATGGCGTCGGCGGTATCGGTCAGTCATTAAGGAGTTTTTTGGGTATGCAGGCCAATTCGCATCAGCAGACACCGCAGAATGCCCAGTCAATGTTGGTAGAAGAAGAATATACGGAGGCAATCGACGAAAACTTTTCTTCCGATATAGGCTCACAGGTGTCGCCTCAAACTCAGGAAGCTCAAAAACCGAATGCTTTTCAGCAATTTATGAGTTCTCTCGGCGGACAGCCGGAAGCAGCGGCTCTCGCATTAAATCCGAATAATTTCCCTGCTGTCTACAGTGCTGCCCGCGTTATCAACGGTGATACACTCGAGATTCAGGGCAGCTACTTCCGACTTTATGGCATTGACGCACCGGAAGCTAATCAGAGCTGTGCCGATCGTCAGGGACGTTCATATAACTGTGGCCGGGAAGCGGCACTATGGCTGAAAAACTGGATTACCACCAACGAACTTGAGTGTCATGTTATGCAGCAAGATGCCAAAGGTAATATGGTTGGAACCTGTTCGCTCGGACAATATGATCTTGGCGCGGCTCTGGTTAATGCCGGCTGGGCGGTAGCTTATCAAAAATATACGGATATTTATGTTCCGTACGAACGCCAGGCACAAATGAACAAACGGGGTCTCTGGCAAGGAACTTTTTATATGCCTTGGGATTGGCGAGCCATGCAGGGTAAAAAGCCGAAAATCAAGGTTATCAAGCCGAAAGTCCGCAGAAAAAGCATACTTGACTTGTAAGAGGTTTTTATGGAAGAAGTTTCGGTTGTCTGCCGCAACGAAAGCGAAACCGTCGCTCTGGCGCAGAAAATTGCCCGGATTGCCGAAAAGGGTGATGTTTTTGCCCTGTTTGGAACGTTGGGAATGGGCAAAAGCGTGTTTGCCCGCGGTTTTATTCAGAGCCTGACGAATGCGGAAGAAGTTCCCAGTCCGACTTTTACGCTGCTTCAAAGTTATGATGCGCCGGATTTCGAAATTTATCATTTTGACCTTTATCGGCTTAAGTCACCGGAGGAAATTTTTGAACTCGGTATGGAAGAAGCTCTGCACGAAGGAGTTTGCCTGATAGAATGGCCGGAAAAAATGGCCGGCTATCTGCCGAAAAATTGTTTCAGGCTAAGCATAACGCCGGATCCTGCCGGAAGAAAAATAACCTTGTCGTCCGCTTCGGAAGACAAGGTTGTCCGGCTGCGGAATTTGGAAATCTGAAAATGCAAAACATTCATGCCACCGCCATAAACTACAAAGGCCGCGCAATTTTGTTAACCGGTCCCTCCGGTTCAGGAAAATCCGATTTGGCGCTGCGGCTGATAGTTCGCCATGGAGCACGCCTTATTTCCGATGACAGAACCGATGTTTGCGCGGAAAACGGAATTCTGAAAGTTTCCGTTCCCGATAATATTGCCGGCCTGCTTGAGGTGAGGGGAATTGGTATCCAAAAAATGCCTTTTGACCGGGAAGGAACGGCAGCCCTGCTGGTTGAGCTGGTTGATACGCCGAAAGCCATTGAACGATTGCCCGAAGCCGCCGTCCGTGAGATAGACGGTATTAGACTGCCGGTTGTTCGGCTGTGGGCCTTTGAATATTCTGCTGCCGACAAGATTGTTATAAAAATGGATAGTCTTCTTGATTAATTGGCTCTCTTGCCTTAAAATATGCGCAGATTAAATGTTTAATTCAGCGAAAGAAACTTTCATGTCGGGAAATTACATCGAAAACTTTTTCAGAAAATTAGGCAAACCGCTGGTTCGGTTTACGGCCGGATTAGGCGAATTATCTCTTTTTATCGCCAAGTCTGTTTATAACAGCGTCACCCCGCCGTTTTATCTTAAACTGCTTGGCAAGCAAATGATAGACATCGGTTTTTATTCTCTGCCCGTTGTTGCTCTGACAACGATTTTTGCCGGTATGGTTATTGCTTTGCAGACCTATTCCGGTTTTTCCAGTTATGGAGCCGAAAGCGCGATTGCTTCGGTTGTGCTTATTTCCGTAACTCGAGAGTTGGCGCCGGTCTTTTCCGGCCTGATGGTAGCCGGCCGTATCGGTGCGGCTATGGCGGCCGAAATCGGAACCATGCGCGTAACCGAACAAATCGACGCTTTGGTCACGCTTTCAACCAATCCTTTCAAATATCTGGTTGCCCCGCGCGTGCTTGCCGGTGTAATGGTTCTGCCTCTGCTGGTTCTTATCGGTGATGTCATCGGCATTTTCGGCGGCTTTATCATTGCTGTTTATAAACTGGGTTTCAACCCGGCCAATTATATTAATTCGACAATCAACGGCCTGGAGAGTTTGGATATTATAACCGGTGTCGTTAAAGCCTGCGTCTTTGGTTTTATCATTGCGATTATGGGGTGCTATAACGGCTATAAGTCCCGCGGCGGCGCTCAGGGCGTCGGCGAGGCCACCACAAACGCCGTGGTTTCCGCGTCTATTCTGATTTTGATTTTCAACTACATCATTACCGAGCTTCTTTTTGCAAAATAGCTTGAGTGGAGAAATAAAATGAGCGAATATAAAATTCAGGTAAAAAATCTGCACAAGGCTTTTGGTAAAAAAGTTGTTCTCGACGGTGTGGACATTGAAATAAAAAAAGGAGAGTCTCTGGTTGTTATCGGCGGTTCCGGAACCGGCAAATCCGTATTGATTAAATGTATTCAGGGATTGCTTACGCCGGATGAGGGTTCCATAAAAGTCGACGGTGTGGAAATTAACGGCGCAGACGAAGACGTTCGCGATGCCATGCACGCCAAAATGGGCATGCTGTTTCAGGGCGGAGCTCTGTTTGACAGCTTGAGCGTTTGGGAAAACGTGGCTTTTGGTCTGATTGAAAACCAGAAATGGAAACGTAAAGACGCCAAAAATGAGGCAATCCGCGTCCTGCGGCAGGTTGGTTTGGCGCCTGATGTTGCGGATTTGTCTCCGAGTGAACTTTCCGGCGGTATGCAGAAACGCGTCAGTCTGGCCAGAGCGATTGCCACCAAACCGGAAATCATCTTTTTTGACGAACCGACGACGGGTCTTGATCCGATTATGGCTGATGTTATTAACGATTTAATCATTGAATCGGCTCGCGGTTTGGGCGCGACGGCCCTGACCATTACCCACGATATGGCATCGGCTCGCAAGATTGCTGATAAAATCGCCATGCTTTACAAGGGCAAAATTATTTGGTGCGGCACGGTCAAAGAAATGGAAAAGACCGATAATCCGTATGTATGCCAGTTTATCAACGGCAGTTCTCAAGGTCCGATTAAAGTGGAGGTCTGATATGGCCAAAAAGGGCGGAAGCGAATACGTCTGTCAAAATTGCGGCAGTATTTATCCTAAATGGCAGGGAAAATGTGATGCCTGCGGCGAGTGGAATACCATTGTCGAAGAAAAAGTCGGCGGCGATGGTTTTTCTAATCTTACGCCAAAAAGAAAAGGACGGATTCTTGAATTCGTCCCTTTAAGCGGCGCCGCTACGAACTTAAGCCGTATTCCGACCGGCATTAAAGAGCTTGATCGTGTTTCCGGGGGCGGATTAGTTCCCGGTTCCGCAATTTTGGTAGGCGGTGATCCCGGTATTGGTAAATCAACGCTGCTTTTGCAGGTTTGCGCCAGTATTGCCAATGCACCTTCAAAGCCCGAATGTTACTACATTTCCGGCGAGGAAGCCATTGATCAGGTACGGATTCGCGCCAAACGTCTGGGGTTGGAAAAGTCTCCGGTCAATCTGGCATCGACAACAGATGTCAAAGATATTCTTGAAACGCTGAACAAATCAGACGCTGCCGTCGTCATCATCGATTCGATACAAACCATGTACCTGGAAGAAGTTGAATCCACCCCCGGCAGTGTTGCCCAAGTCAGGGCTTGCGCTTATGAATTAATTAAACTGGCTAAGAAAAAAGGTTTTGTTCTCTTTTTGGTCGGTCATGTGACCAAGCAGGGAGCTATTGCTGGGCCGCGTGTTTTGGAACATATGGTTGATACGGTTTTGTATTTTGAAGGCGAACGCGGTCACCATTTCCGCATTTTGCGGGCGGTAAAAAATCGCTATGGTGCTACGGACGAAATTGGTGTGTTTGAAATGCAGGACAAGGGATTGGTCGAAGTTGAAAACCCGTCGGCATTGTTTTTGGCCGAAAGACAGGGAAATATTTCCGGTTCCTGTGTTTTTGCCGGCATTGAAGGTTCCAGACCTCTTTTGGTCGAAATTCAGGCTTTGGTCAGCCCCACCGGTTATGCCAGTCCGAAACGGGCAGTCGTCGGCTGGGATTCTAACCGCCTGGCTATGGTTTTGGCTGTGTTGGAAGCCCGTTGCGGAATGAATTTGAGCTCTCAGGATATTTACCTGAATATTGCCGGCGGCCTGAAAATTTCCGAACCTGCAGCCGATTTGGCAGTTGCCATGGCGGTTATTTCTTCCATGACCAACAAGCCGCTGCCCTCGGATACGGTAATTTTCGGCGAAATCGGCCTTTCCGGGGAAATCCGTGCCGTCAGTCAACCAAACGCGCGCTTGAAGGAAGCTCATAAACTGGGTTTTGCCAGTGCGATTATGCCGGCAACATATCAAAAAGACAAAAAACTTAATAATCATGATATGTCGATTCATGAAATAGGCAATGTCCAACGCCTGATAAATTGGTTTAATTAAAGGAAAAACAAATGCAGCAGCTTAACAATATGGATATAGCAATTTTGATTATTGTCGGTATTTCGGCGCTTATTGCTTTAGGCCGCGGATTGGTTAAAGAAGTTCTGTCTATCGTCGGCTGGGTGCTTGCCGGCGCTGCCGTCATCTATCTGCTGCCGGTTCTAAATCCCTTTACGCTCAAATATATCGAAAGCGGCTGGATGGCCGGAATAACAACGGCTGCATTTATTTTGATTTTGTTTATGATAATCTGGATTTACGCAACAGCCGGCGTTGTCGGCAAAATCCGTACCAGCAAACTCAGCGGTCTGGATAGAATGCTGGGCTTGTTTTTTGGTGTTGTCAGAGCGTTTTTGCTGGTTGTTCTGATGTATATTCTCATAAGCTGGATGATGCCTGTCAAATCACAGCCGGATTTGCTTAAAAAGTCCAAATATTTTCAGATTGCAGGCAATTTTGCCGAACCGATTGAAAAGTTAATCCCCAAAGATACGCTTGACGCCATCAAGGAAAAGACGGTCGAAGCGGGATTAACCGATGATGAGGAAGAAGAAAAACCGGCGGAAAAGAAACCGGCCGAAAAGGCAAAAGATAAAGACAAAAGCGATGTTGACGCGCTTTTTGAAAAACTGGCGCAGCCGCAAATTGAAAAAATGCGCGATGATAAAAAGAAGCTGCAGAAAATCAAAGAAGATTTTGAAGGCTATAATGCTTACGAACGCGACAATCTAAACCGCCTTATTGAAAACACGGTTGAATAACGGTTGAATAACGGTTGTTGCCGGTCTGCTTACCAGGCGTTTTTGATATGCCGAAAAGAGAAGGGAAACTTGACCAAAACGGCGTCAAAACGGATGTCGCAATTATTGAACTGCGGATGTTTTTTCAAAAAAGCTTCGGCTCCGGAACGAATACGCCGTTTCTGCGTTTCGCTGACGGCATAAGCGGCTCTCTCCAGCGTTGTTCGTTTTTTGACTTCGACAAACACCAGCACGCTTCCGCGTTTGGCAATAAAATCGACTTCTCCGGCATACGTTCCCCGTCCGGTAATATAATTGGCGGCCAGAATATGGTAGCCTTTCAGACGAAACAACAGCCGAACCAGAAATTCTGCCCAATGTCCTGAATGATAATTATTCATTTTTAAGTTTCAATGCCAGTTCATACATTTCGTTTTTATTCAACCCATAAACGGCAACCATTTCCTTAACGGCGCTTTTCAGAGGCATTTCGGCCATTTTTTGCCGCATCAGATTTTCAATGTCCAAAGTCGAAAAGTCTTTTTCATCTGCCGGAGCAATCATCAAAACCATTTCGCCTTTGGGCTCTTTGGAACTGAAATATTCAATCAGTTTGGCGGCGGTTCCGTTGACGCATTCTTCATAAACTTTGCTGATTTCGCGGGCAACGGCCATTTCCCTGTTTCCGAAAATTTTCGCAGCAGCAGTCAGAGTCTTAACAATCCTTTGAGCCGTTTCATAGAAAACAATCGTCGCTTTGGTGTCGCGTACTTCGTTCAGCGTATCAGCGCGGGCTTTGTCTTTGTTGGGAATAAAACCGGCAAACAGAAAACGGTTGGTCGGCAGACCAGAAAGCTGCAAAGCGCAAATAAGTGCGCAGCAGCCGGGCAAAACGGTTACGGGTACGTTCTGCTCGCGCGCCCGGCGTATCAGTTTATAACCCGGATCTGAAATCAGCGGCGATCCGGCATCACTGACCAGTGCAATGCTTTTTTTGTCATTGATTGCCAGATTGATAATGTTTTGGGCTTCATCTTCCTCATTGTAGTTCTGATAAACGATGAATTTTTTTCCGGTCGTGCTTATATTCAAAAGTGCAAAAAGCTTTTTGGTAATACGCGTGTCCTCACAGGCAATAACTTCGGCATTGGCCAGAGTTTCTTTTGCGCGGGGCGAAAGATCTCCGAGATTTCCGATTGGCGTGGCAACGATGTATAATCCGTTCTGCATATCTTTTCTTTACATTAAGGGTTTTTTATTCTAAATCTGTTTAATATGTTTTTGTAATTTCGGATTGTTTTCTATTTTAGGGTAAAATGCAAGTGTTAAAAAAATATTTAGTGCTTTTCCTGCTTATGGTTGCCGGCTGTCGTTCGGCCGAAGTTGCCACACAGAGCGGTTTTGACGGTGTAACGACTGATTATGGCGAAGTAAACCTCGGCGGCCGCAGCGATTTTCGAGTCGGTGTTTTGCTGCCGTTGAGCGGTTCGGCTGCCAAACAGGGGCAGGGGCTGAAAAATGCAACCATGATGGCCTTGGATGACGTTCGCAATCCGAATTTGATTTTGCAGTATTACGACACCAAAAGTACGCCCGAAGGAGCTCGCGTTGCGATTGAAAATGCGTTAAATCAGCAGTCGGATCTCATTCTCGGCCCGCTGACAAGTTCCGAAGTCCGCGCCGTGTCTAATTCGGCGATTGATCGTGGTGTTCCCGTGATCGCCTTTTCAACCAATACCGACGTTCTGCAGAGCAATATTTATACGCTTGGCCTTCTGATTGACGAACAGGTTGACCGCGTCATGACTTTTGCCGCGGAAAAAGGGCGTTCCAGATTCGCGCTTCTCGTTCCGGACAATTCTACCGGTATTGCCGTAGCTAAGGCCGCCGTAAGTTCGGCGCAGAAGAATAATGTCAGCGTTGTTCGCATCGCTTTCTATCCGCCCAATACCACCGATTTTTCTGATGTATTGAAAAAGATGACCGATTATCCGGCCAGAGTTGCCCGCCTGCAGAAAATTCGTACCAATCTGGCGGCCAAATCGGCCCGTGGTGACACTAATGCCGCCAAAGTCATCAAGCGTTTGGAGCCGTTGGATACTCTGGGAGATGTGGATTTTGACGCGGTAATTATTCCCGAATACGGTCCGCGGCTGAAATCGGCGGCGTCCATGTTCGGCTATTATGATGTATTTTCCCCGAAAGTTAAATTTCTCGGAACGTCCATTTGGGAGAATACCAGCCTGAACAAAGAAACAACTTTGTTCGGCAGTTGGTATCCGGCCATGTCGCGTTCGCACAGCGCCTATTTTTCCAATAAATACAATGATTATTTCGGCGAACGTCCGAGCACTCTTTATTCCTTTGCTTATGACGGCGTCGCTCTGGCTTCCGCGCTTTCCAAGCAAAGCGACGGCAGCTTAACGGAAGGCATTACCGAGCCGGACGGCTATATAGGCATTAACGGTGTATTCCGCCTGTTTGCCGACGGACGCAACGAACACAGTTTGGATATTGTTGAAGTCCGCAGCAGCGGTGATGTTGTCATTGACGCGGCACCGCGTCGGTTTGAAACCTTGTCCCGGGACAACGGCGCCGAACCTCTGATAATTGATGCAAATTATCGCGCACCGTTGATTTTTGGCAAAGACAGCACTACGGCACAGACGCTGATTTACGGGCATCCGCTCAGCCCCGAAAATCAGCCGGAAACTTATAACTCTTTCGAGCGTGAACAGGAAATTACCCGTGCCGCGCTGGCCAAGTTGAACATTAGGGTTCCTGAATAACCCGAAAATGTTGATTTGTTTATTTTTCCCTTGAAAAAAGGGATAAAAAAAACGATATTAAAATAAGTTTTTTATTGGAGGGCGGCGGGTTAATTTTCCGCCAACCCGGTCAGGTCCGGAAGGAAGCAGCCGTAACGGAAGCGATTAAGGTCGCCCGCTCTCCGCCTCTTTATAGAAGATTACAATGGCCGAAGAAAATACAAGCACCGAAAACAGCAGTGATGACCAGTATGTTGTCCTTGCCCGCAAATATCGTCCGCAGAATTTTGACGATTTGGTCGGTCAGGACGCTCTGGTTCAAACTCTTACCAATGCGATTAAAAACAACCGCCTGCATCACGCGTATATTCTTACCGGTATCCGCGGCGTCGGCAAAACCACGACGGCTCGTATTATTGCAAAGGCTCTGAACTGTGTCGGTCTTGACGGAAAAAGCGGCCCGACGGTTCATCCTTGCGGCGTTTGTGAAAACTGCAAGGCCATTACCGAAGGCCGGCATATTGACGTTATGGAGCTTGATGCGGCTTCGCATACCGGCGTTGACGATATTCGCGAAATTCTTGACGGTGTCCGCTATAAGCCGACCAATGCCCGTTATAAGATTTATATCATCGACGAAGTCCACATGCTTTCCAAAAGTGCATTCAATGCGCTTTTGAAAACTTTGGAAGAACCGCCGTCTCATGTTAAGTTTATCTTTGCCACGACCGAAATCCGCAAAGTTCCGGTAACCATTCTTTCCCGCTGTCAGCGTTTTGACCTGCAGCGCATCAGTATTGAAGATTTAACCGGCCTGTTCAAAAAAATACTCGGCAACGAAAGCATTGCTTTTGACGAAGAAGCGCTGCATATTATAGCCAAAGCTGCCGATGGTTCGGCGCGTGACGGTGAATCTCTGCTGGATCAGGCAATTTCGCTCGGCGGCGGCAAAGTGCGCACTGACGTTGTCAAAAACATGATTGGTCTGGCCGACCGCAATCAGGTTTTTGAACTGTTTGAAAATCTGGCGTCGGGAAAAGTCGACAAAGTAATAAACAATCTTCAGGAGCAGTATAAAAACGGCGCCAATCCGATGACGCTGCTGCAAGATATGATAAATATCACCCATATGCTGGCCAAAGCCCGCATTATTCCTTCTTCGGTCAATGATGCCTCTCTGACCGAAAACGAAAGGGATTTCTGCACAAAAATGGCGCCGGCCGTATCTATCGCCGTTCTTTCCAAAATTTGGCAGATGCTGATTAAAGGCATTGGTGAGCTTCAAATTGCGCCGGTGCAGATAGACGCGCTGGAAATGATACTCATTCGCGTGGCTTATTCGGCCAGTCTGCCGACGCCGTTTGAACTTCTCAACGACGTAAAAAAAAACTCTAGCTTAGGCTCTTCGCGCCCTTTTGAGACAGCGGCCGGTGCGCCGCAAAATGCACCAGCACCTGCGCCGGCCATGCCGGCACGGGTCGAAACGCCGCGCTCGGATACCGCCGCGGCGCCGCTTTCTTCCGGAATATTCAAAAGTGCCGAGGATTTGGTCGCCTATCTGGAAACCAATCGCAAAATGCTGGTTTCTTATGCGCTGAAAAATGACGTTACCGTCCATGAATTCAGCGATGGTTTTATAAAAATGACGATTTCAGATAAAATTCACCCGGATTTTATTATGAATCTGCACAAAATCCTGACGGAGGCAACCGGCAAAGAATGGAAAATAGATATTCTGCGCGGTCATCTCGGCGAAACCATTGCCGATCGTGAACGGGCCAAAACCGAAGAAGACAAGCGCAATATTATGGAATATCCTTTGGTTCGGGCAATTATGGCCGAATTTAAGGGTGCCAAAATCGAAACCCTGACCCGTAGGGTGGATTTGGAAGAAACGGCGGACGGGGAAGCCGAAAACGAAATGTTTTTTGAAGAGGAAAATTAACCATGATGAATATTCAGGGATTGATGAAGCAGGCCCAGCTGATGCAGAAAAAAATGGAAGAAGCTCAGGCAAAGCTTGCCGAACAGGAACTGACCGGAACCTCCGGCGGCGGTATGGTCAAAATAACGCTGAACGGCAGGTTTGAGATGAAAAAGGTCGAAATTGACAAGTCCATGCTTGCGGAAGAAGATGTCAGTATTCTTGAGGACATGATTGTTGCCGCTTATAACGACGCTCATGCCAAGGTTGATTCGTCCATGGCCGAGGGCATGAAAGACATTACCGGCGGACTCAACCTCGGCGGATTGAAACTTCCTTTTTGAGAGAACCGCCGTGGCCGGAAAAGAAATTGAAAAACTAACCAAACTGATTGCCAAACTGCCGTCGCTGGGTACACGTTCGTCGCGGCGCATCGTGCTGCAACTGCTCAAAAAACGCGAAAGTCTTTTTTTGCCGTTGATTGAGGCCTTGCAGGAAGTTGCCGCTAACGTCAAAACCTGTGAAATCTGCGGCAATTACGATACGGTTTCGCCCTGTTCAATTTGTGCTTCCGAAAAACGGGAAAACAGCACGCTTTGCGTCGTGCAGGATGTTGCCGATTTATGGGCAATGGAAAGGGTTTCTTTCTTTAAGGGGAAATATCATGTTTTGGGCGGTGTATTGTCGGCTTTGGACGGCATTGCTCCCGAAGACCTGAATATTGAATCTTTACTCTGCCGCATCAAAAAAGACGGTATCAAAGAGGTCATTCTGGCGCTTCCGGCCACCGTTGACGGCCAGATAACATCTCATTATCTGGTTTCGCGGCTGAAAGATACCGAAGTCAAAGTAACAACGCTGGCTCAGGGAATTCCGATGGGCGCCGAACTGGATTATATGGATGAAGGCACGCTCCAGTTGGCGCTCGATTCTCGAAAACTGCTGTAACGGCTAAGCAGAAACTTTCTGATTTATTTCGCTCACTTTATTTAAAAGCTCGTCTCTGGTCAGTTCAAAATTGCTGTCCAGCCAAATTTGTTCAAGCTTGTCCAAAACGGTACCGATTTTCCGGTTATTGTTAATCCCTGCGGCAATAATGTCTTTGCCCCGAACCGGAAAGATCGGTACGACAGCGTCCTCAATTTGTTGTAACTTTTCATGCAAGTTCGGAATATTTTTCATCTCCAGAGCCGACTGTAGCAGCATTTTGTCCCGACAAAAGTCTTTTCCGTATTTGTAAATCAGTTTTAGCAAACTGTCGGCGCCGAGAAAGGCCTCGCTCGGCACTTCTACCGCCGCCCAGCGGACAAAGGATTCGCGCTGCTTTTTAGTCAGATGCAACCGCGCCGCCAGATTTTCGGCCAGCTCTTCGTCCGGCTGATAAAGCACGAACAGCCGCCGCATGGCCGCATGCGGAATATTTTCGTCATCAACCAGTTTAATCAGAAAGTCAAGCTGTTGAAAATTTTCCGACGGTGCCAGCAGGAAACCGAGAATTTCGTTGTCAAACATGATTTTCAGCGTTTTGCTGACATTCGGCGTCAGCAGAATTTTTGAAAACTCGTCACGGATACGTTCAATCGACAGAGTTTTAAGTCCGTCTCGGTTTTCAACACAGGCTTTAAGCGCTTTTTCGTCAATCGGTCCTTTGCCGAACAGCGAATAAAAGCGGAAAAAACGCAGGATTCGTAAATAATCTTCTTTTATGCGGTGATTGGGATTGCCGATAAACCGGACATTTCCCCGTTCCAAATCTTCAATACCGTTATAATAGTCAAAAACATTGCCTTTTTCGTCGGCATAAACGGCATTGATGGTCAAATCGCGGCGTGAGGCGTCGGCTTCCCAGTCGGTCGTAAATTCGACAATGGCATGGCGTCCGTCAGTTTTAATATCCCGCCGCAGCGATGTAACTTCAAGTACTTTGTCATTTATAATCACGCCTACCGTGCCGAATTTTATACCGATGGGAACGGTTCGCAGGCCGTTTTCGGAACAGGCCTCTACCAACTCGTCAGGTGAGAGATCCGTAGCCATGTCCAGATCAAAGCCTTTCAAACCGGCCAAAGCGTCACGTACCGCGCCGCCCACAAACCGCAGCACACCGCCGTGGCTTTCGACCGCGCGAAACAACTTCAGAATTTTTTTGTCCTGAATGATTTTATCCATATCCAGATAATTGTCTTTGATCATCTTGTTTTTCCCGATATTTTTGAAATCTGCCCTATTGTTAACAGTTTTTATATATTTTTCAAATACAATAATCGGCAAAGAAATAAAATTTGTGAGTACAAAGGTATGTTAAAAAAGATTTTTTTCGTTTCTGTTTTCGGCATTTTTGCAATTTCTGCCCCTGCTGCTGCTTCGTCGGCACCGCAGCTTATCGGCGAGTATGATGACTGGGCAGCATATTATCATAAGGATTCGAGCGGCATTGTCTGCTATATGGCCTCCACGCCCAAAAAAGACGAAGGAAAATATACCAAACGCGGTGACATCTATGCCGTTGTCACGCATCGCCCGGCCGAAAAAAGCTTTGATGTTGTCAATTTTGTCGCCGGCTACACATATAAACCGGATTCCCCGGTCGTTGTCAAAATCGGCACCAAAAGTTTCAAAAAACTGTTTACCAGCGGCGACAAAGCCTGGGCTGTCAGCGACAGGGTTGACCGTGAACTGGTCGAAGGCATGAAACGCGGCGAAAGAATGATTGTTACCGGAACTTCAGCCAGAGGAAACGAAACAAAAGATACCTACTCGCTGGCCGGTTTCAGCAGCGCTTATAAGGCCATCAGTGCCAAATGCGGCAAAAAATAGTCATGTCGAAAAAAATCGAACTTATCGGTCTGAGCAAAGCCGAACTTGCCGAACAAATGGCTGCTCTCGGCGAAAAGCCCTTTCGTGCCAAACAGCTCTGGCAGTGGTTGTATTATCACGGCGTGATTGATTTTGCTCAAATGAGCAGTTTTTCTAAGGAATTACGTGCCAAACTGGCTGAAAACTTCACGATAACCCGCCCGAAAATCGTTGCCGAACAGGTTTCGGTCGACAAAACCCACAAATGGTTGCTTGAATTTACCGATGGTCAGCGGGTGGAAATGGTTTATATTCCCGAGAAAGACCGCGGCGCCGTCTGTATCTCGACACAGGTCGGCTGTGCGATGGGGTGTCGTTTCTGCCACACCGGCAGTCAAAAACTGACTCGGAACCTGACTGCCGGCGAAATCGTCGGACAGTTTATGGTTGCCCGCGACGTTTATGGCGAATGGCCGACCCGTACGGACGAAAACCGTATGTTGTCGAATATTGTCGTCATGGGCATGGGCGAGCCGTTGCAAAATGTTGAAAACGTTATCAAAGCGATGAACATTATTACTGACGGAGAAGGAATAGCCGTTTCCCGCCGCCGCATCACGTTGTCGACTTCCGGCATTGCACCGCATATCGTCGAAGTTGCCGAGGCCACCGGTGTTCGTTTAGCAATAAGCCTGCATGCGCCGACCGATGAAATCCGCTCGCAGATTATGCCGATTAACAAAAAATATCCGCTTGCCGAAGTTATGAAGGCCTGCCGCGATTATCAAAGCCGCGACGGCAGTCGTTATGTGACCTTTGAATATCTGATGCTCAACGGCATCAACGATTCGATAGAAAATGCCAATCAGCTCATTAATCTGATGAAAAAATATCAGATTAATGCCAAATTTAATCTGATAGCGTTTAATCCCTGGCCGGGCTGCGGTTTTGAACCAAGTTCCAACAATCGGATTCACGCTTTTGCCAAGGTGCTGAATCATGCAGGCTATGCGGCACCGATTCGTACGCCGCGCGGGCAGGATATTCTGGCGGCCTGTGGTCAGCTCAAATCCAAAAAAGACCGGCAGTAAATCAGCGCATAAGCCCTCGACTAATGAGCTTCGGCCCAGTTTTGTCCGGAGCCTGTTTCGGCAATAAACGGAATATCGAAATGCACGACGTTTTCCATCGTTTCCTTGACCAGTTGTTTTACCGCTTCAACTTCATCATCCGGCGCTTCAAAGACCAGTTCGTCATGAACCTGCAACAGCATTTTGGTTTTAAAGCCGCCTTTTTGCAGCCGCCACAAACATTGGTTCATGGCCATTTTGATAATATCGGCGGCGCCGCCTTGCAGGGGAGCGTTAATGGCCGCTCTTTCGGCGTTTGACGAAATACGCTTGTTCTTGTCGTTGATGCCGAAAACAAAACATTTGCGGCCGTAAGGCGTCAACACAAAACCGTTCTTATGCGCAAAAGCGATGGTTTTTTCCATATAGGCCTTAATTTCCGGCATCTGGCGAAAATAGTTGTCAATGTAAGTTTTGGCCTCATCGGCGGAAATGCCGAGTTGTTTGGCCAGTCCGTACTGCGAAATGCCGTAAATAACTCCGAAATTGATTGTTTTGGCATGCCGCCGCAGATTATGATCAACTTGATTGGCCGGTACGCCAAAAACCTTTGAGGCCGTTGCCGCATGAATGTCTATGCCGTGGTTAAAAGCTTCTTTCAACGCCTTGACGTCGGCAACAACGGCCATAAGCCGAAGCTCAACCTGCGAATAGTCGGAAGAGATAATTTTATATCCCGGTCTGGCAATAAAACATTCACGGATTTTCAGACCCATATCGGTACGAATGGGAATGTTCTGCAAATTCGGATTCGTTGACGACAGGCGTCCCGTTGTCGTGTTTATCTGATTATAAGTCGTATGAATCCGGCTGTTTTTATCAAGCAGGTTCAACAGGGCTTCCGTATAAGTTGACTTAAGCTTTGCAAAACCGCGCCACTCCAGAATTTTGGCTGGAAGTTCATGTTCTTCGGCCATTTTTTCCAATACATCGGCACCGGTTTGAAAACCGCCGCTGGCCGTCTTTTTGCCTTTCAGACCGAGTTTTGTATACAATATTTCGCCGATTTGCTTGGGCGAACCGAGGTTAAATTCTTCTCCGGCCAGTTCATAAACCTGACTCTCAATCAGCCGCAGTTGCTCCTCAAAAGAAGAACTCAGTTTGCGCAGGGCAGCCGCATCAACCATAATGCCGTTTTGTTCCATTTCTTTAAGAGTAGCGATTAACGGGCGGTCAAAGTTTTCATAAACGGCCGCCTTGCGTTCTGGAACCAGACGCGGCTTCAAAACATTGTACAGACGCAGAATCAAATCGGCCTGTTCGGCGGCAAAGTTGAGCAGTTGTTTGCTGTCCAGATTTTCAACGCTGATTTTGTTTTTGCCGCTGCCGAGCATATCTTCAAGCTTCTGAGCTTTGTGATCCAGAAACAGTTCGGCCAACTCGTCGATTCCGTGACCGTGTTCGGTGCTGTCCAGGTCGTAAGAAATGACTGCGATATCGTCAATCGGTTCAATAACGGTTTCGTCTCCGAAAATCTGACTCATAAAATGCAAATCAAGTTTCATTGCATGGCCGATTTTTAAGATTGCCCGGTCGGTAAAGACAGACTTCAGGCATTTGGCAGCCTGTTTTCGTGAAAGATATTGTTCGCTTTTCTGCGGTGCGGCAAAAAGATCTAAATTGCTGCCAACCTGCGTTTCGGACGAACCGAGCGGTACATAGCAGGCTTCACCCGGATTAACCGCCAGAGAAAAGCCCAAAATCCGGTCAAAAACAGGTTCACTGCCGCTTGCAATCGTAAGGAACGAAAACAGCCCGGCCTTGCTGATTTTTTCGGCCCAAAGTTTAAGTCCCGCTTCATTGGTAATCAGTTCGTATTTTTTCTGAATTTCTTTGTGTACGGCATTTTTTACCTGCGGACTCAGCGGATTCGCGCATTGTTCACTGACCCATTTTTCCAGCCGCGGCTTAAGACTCTTAAAATCGTGCTCGTCCACAAAATGCAGCAGGGTTGTCAGTTCCGGACTCCGACAGCCGTATTCTTCCAAGTCATGTTCGACCGGTACGTCGTTTTTGAGTAAAACCAACTGTTTGGAAATCCGTGCATTGTCCAAATTGGCCAACAGCGTTTCCCGGCGTTTGTTTTGTTTGATTTCACCGGCATGTTCCAGAACTCCCTCCAGCGACCCGAACTGATTGACCAGTTCGGCTGCGGTTTTTGGACCAATTCCGGGAACCCCCGGCACATTGTCAATGCTGTCGCCGGAAAGCGCCTGAACGTCAACAACATGCTCCGGATAAACGCCGAACTTTTCCCGGACGTCTTCAGGCGTAAAAAATTTATCTTTCATCGGGTCGTAAAATTCAACGCCGGGACGGATCAGCTGCATCAAATCCTTGTCACCGGAAACGATGACAACCTCATAGCCCTTTTTCAGAGCCTTGGCAGCATAGGTGGCAATCAGGTCGTCGGCCTCAAAACCGTCCATTTCCAGATAATTGAGATTCAGCGCCGAAACCGCATTCCGGATAAGTTCAAACTGCGGAATCAGGTCTTCGGGAATTTCTTTGCGCGTGCCCTTATAATCAGGAAAAATCTCGTTGCGGAAATTTTTGCGCTTGGCGTCAAACAAAACCAGCGAGTAGTCGCATTTAATCTGGCTGGTCAGTTTCAGAAACATATTTGTAAAGCCGTAAACCGCATTAACCGGAACACCGGCCGGATTCGTCATTGGGGGCAGGGCGTAAAAGGCACGAAAAATATAACCCGAACCATCAACTAAGCAGACTTTTTTGGTCATGGCATCGTCTCACTTGCAGGAAGTTGAATCTGTGTAAAATATAATTGATAAAAACTTATTCGCCAATAGATAAAAAGAAAGAACGCTCAAGGCTGTTGACCGAATTAAGGTCGGTTTTGTAAACGTCTTCATAATTTTCAACATATTCGCCGACGGCGAGTTCAAAGCATTCGTCAACCGAACGGCCGCTTTTTTCCGCCATCAGGGTCAGTTTGGCGTATAATTTCTGATTCAGGGCAACGGAAACGGTTTTCATAAAATTTTCCTTAACTTATTTGTGGCAGGATATTGATTAAATTAATAACGGATTCCGCGATTCGACGCAAGGGCAGATTAGATGGTAAAAAAGACAAAGACCGGCAGAAAAACGACAAAGCGCAAAAAAAGAGAGTCAAAACAAAGGCTTGCGACTCGGCGTATCATCTTGTTTTTTTTAGGTTTTCTGGTGATAACTTTTGCCGGCTGGCTGCTCTATTGCATTTTAACGCTGCCTGACATTGATCAGGCGGTGGCACGCACAAGGCAGCCGTCCACCACCATTACCGCCGAGAACGGCAACGAGGTCAAAACCTTTGGCAGCGTCTATTCCGAAGTCATTCGCTTAAACGAGCTTCCGTCTTATGTTCCGGACGCCGTAATTTCGACCGAAGACCGCCGTTTTTATGCGCATTTCGGTTTTGATATTGTTGCCTTTACCCGTGCCATGCTGACCAATATTTTTATGGGACGCTATGCACAGGGCGGCAGTACCATTACGCAGCAGGTGGCCAAAAACCTGTTTCTGACGTCGCAAAAAAACATCAAGCGTAAAACGCAGGAATTGTTGCTGGCTTTTTGGCTGGAGCACAAGTTTACCAAAGAACAGATTTTGACATTATACTTAAATCGCGTGTATCTCGGCGCCGGAACTTATGGTATTGAAGCGGCCAGTCAAAAATATTTCCAAAAGTCTTCCCGCGACGTGAACCTGCTGGAGGCGGCGATTATTGCCGGTATGCTCAAAGCACCGTCGCGTTATAATCCCTTTGCAAGCATTGAAAGGGCGAGAGACAGAGCCAAAGTTGTTTTACAGAACATGGTCAACAATCAAACCCTGACCGAAAAGCAAATGAAATATGCCTTAACGCTGCCTGTAGGCGAAGATGAGTCATATAAAGTCCAGGGCGCAGACTATTTTGCAGACTGGGTTTATAATGAGGTCAACGACTACATTGGCGAACGCGACAACGACATTTACGTTTATACGACATTGGATCAGAAAATTCAGGAAAATGCCGAAAAAATTCTCCGTGAGTCGGTTCTTGCCGCCAAAAAACGCAATGTCAGCGAAGGAGCGGTGGTTGTTTTGAATAAAAAAGGCGAAGTTAAAGCCATGGTTGGCGGCATTGACTACCGCAAGAGTCAGTTTAACCGGGCCGTAAGCGCGTTGCGGCAGCCGGGTTCGTCTTTCAAGCCCTTTGTCTATCTGACGGCCTTGCAAAACGGATGGAAACGCGAAGACCGTATAGATGATGTTCCGCTTTCCATCGGTAAATGGAAACCTGAAAATTACGATAAAAAATATCACGGCAGCGTCACGCTGGACGAGGCGCTGATGAAGTCGCTCAATCTGGCGACGATTAATCTTTCGGAATCTCTGTCCCGTAAAGATATTATCCGTACGGCCAAAAAAATGGGCATTACCACGCCGATAGAAAACACACCCTCGCTGGCACTGGGCACTTTTGAAGTCAAAGTCATCGACATGGCAACGGCTTATTCGGCAATCGCCAACGGCGGTTATGCAACCTGGCCGCACGCGATTAAGGAGATTTATACGCGGGACGGCTATCAACTCTATCAGAGGGAAGCCGATACCGAAACCCGTATTTTAGATGCCGCCGCAGTTAAAGACCTGACCAAAATGCTTGAAAAAGTCATCAGCAGAGGAACCGGCAAAAGAGCAAAAATTCCCGGCTTTGCCGCCGGCAAAACGGGAACGACGCAGGATTATCGCGATGCCTGGTTTGTCGGTTTTACAGATGAATATATCATAGCCGTCTGGGTCGGCAATGATGACAACTCACCGATGAAAGGCGTTACCGGCGGCACGCTTCCGGCCGAAATCTGGCGGAAAATTGCCCTGAGTATTCATGAATAAAAAACCGTAAAATAATCGCAAAATAGTGCTTTTTTATTCCGATTTATTATATATAATACGATAAGTTTATTTTGCTTATAAAGCGCGGCAGATTTATCCGGCCGTGCGGTATTTAATTGAAAGAGAGAAAATAATGACACAGAAACCCGTAATGCTTCTGATTTTGGACGGTTGGGGCTACAGAAGACCGGTTACCCCGGACAACGCCATCGAAAACGGCAATACGCCGAACTGGCACAAATTTGTTGAAGAATGTCCGCATAGTTTGATTGAAACATCGGGTCTTGCCGTCGGCTTGCCGGACGGGCAGATGGGCAATTCCGAAGTCGGCCACATGAACCTGGGTGCCGGCCGTGTTGTCATGCAGGATCTGCCCCGGATTGATATGGCGATTAAAGACGGCAGCATTGAAAAAAATCCGGTTTTGACCGATTTGATTAAAGAGCTTAAAACCAATGGCAAAACCTGCCATTTAATGGGACTGATGTCGCCGGGCGGTGTACATTCAAGTCAGGAACATATTGTTGCTCTGGCCGGCATTCTTGATAAAAACGGCATTAAAACCGAAGTTCATGCCTTTTTGGACGGCCGCGACACGCCGCCGTCTTCGGCCGAAGGTTTTCTGGCAGATTTTGAAAATGCGGTTAAGGAAATGAAAAATGTTCGGATTGCAACCTTGTCCGGCCGCTTTTATGCCATGGATCGCGATAAGCGCTGGGATCGTGTCGAAGCTGCATACAACAATATTGTTTCGGCTTCCGGCAAACGTTATGCCACGGTTAAAGAAGCGATTGAGGCTTCTTATCAGGACGGCGTTACCGATGAATTTGTCGTTCCCTGCGTCATCGGCGATTATCAGGGCTGTGTCGACGGCGACGCTGTGCTGATGGCCAATTTCCGCGCTGACCGTGCCCGCGAAATTCTTTATGCGCTGGCCGATAAGGAATTTAGCGGTTTTGAACGCAAAAAACAGGTTGTTTTCTCCATGTCCGTCGGTATGACCGAATATTCGGTCGACCATAACCGTTTCATGAAAACTATGTTTGGTCCCGAAGCTTTGCACAACATTTTCGGTCAGGTTGTATCCGAGCACGGTTTGACTCAGCTGCGCATTGCCGAAACCGAAAAATATGCGCATGTCACGTTCTTTTTCAACGGCGGCGAAGAAAGAGAGTTTGAAGGCGAAAGCCGGATTTTGATTCCCAGCCCGAAAGTTGCCACTTATGACCTCAAACCGGAAATGAGCGTTTACGAAGTAACCGACAAACTGGTTGACGCCATTGAAAACAAGCGTTTTGACGTCATTATCTGCAATTTTGCCAACGGCGACATGGTCGGACATACGGGCGTTATGGAAGCAGCACTCAAAGCGGTTGCTGCGGTTGATGAATGTCTGGGTCGCGTTGCCAAAGCCATCAAAGACGCCGGCGGTGTTTTGCTGGTAACGGCTGACCATGGCAATGCCGAAAAAATGGTTGACGAAAAAACCGGAGCGCCGTACACCGCCCATACCGTCGGCAAGGTCATGGATGTTCTGGTCAATGCGCCGCAGGAAGTTAAAGGCCTGCGCGACGGCAAACTGGCCGACATTGCGCCGACCCTGCTTGATTTGCTGGGCATTGCCAAACCGGCCGAAATGAACGGACAATCTCTGCTGATTAAATAGTATGAGGCGTTGGACGCAATATATGTTTCTGGTCTTAAGCATGGGGGTTTTAACCCTCATGCTCAAACCGGCAGTGGCGTCTGACGTATCCAAAGCCGATTTGGCCAAAGTAGAGCAGAAAGTCCGGGAACAGAATATCGAACATAAAAAACTTCAGGCGCAGGCAACGCAGATTAGTCTGGAGCTGACCCGCATCAGCAAGGACATGATAGCTTCCGCCAAACAGATACAAAACAGCGAAGAGAAAATCTCCCGCATGGAAAACGAACTGGAGGTTTTGCGCGCCGACCTTAAAAAGGCCGAAGAAAATTTTGTCGTTGAAGACGACAACCTGATTAAAACGCTTTCCGCATTGCAAAACCTGGCTCTGAAACCGACCGAAGCTTTGTTTGTTCAACCGTTGACGCCGGTTGAAATAATCCGCAGCGCCATGCTTCTGCGTGAGGCCGTGCCGTATCTGCAGGAAAATGCCGCGCGTATTCGGGAAGATTTGGAAGATATTGAAAAACAAAAAAATCTGGTTGAAAAACAAGTTTCCCGCATTATCCGCCAAAAGCAGATACTGGAAAAAGAACACGAACAGATGAAAGCCTTGGTTCAGCGCAAATCCAAAATCCGCAATGCGGTCGAAATCAAAAGTGTCAAGGCCAAGAAAAAAGTCGAACAACTGGCTTCGCAGGCCAACGATCTCCGCGATCTCCTCAATAAACTGGAAAAGCAGCGTCAGGAAAAGCGCCGCAAGCAGGAAGAAGAGCGTCGCCGTTTGGCAGAACTTAAGGCCGCCGAGGCGCGCAGAGCTGCCGAAGAAACGAAAAAACTTGAAGAGAAACAAAGAGCTGACTTGATTAAATTAAAACCCGAGGTTATAAATGAAATGGGTAAAGACTTTGTCAAGGCCAAAGGCCATCTGCTGCGTCCGGCACGCGGGCCGGTTGTTACCGCTTACGGTGAACAGATGTCAAAAGGGGTCACGTCTAAAGGAATTATTATTAAGACCCGCAGTCAGGCGCAGGTCATTTCTCCTTATGACGGTACGGTTATTTTTGCCGGACCTTTCCGCGGCTACGGCAATCTGATTATTATTGAACACGGACAGGGTTACCTGTCGCTGCTGGCCGGTCTGGAAGAAATAGACTGCGAACTCGGACAAATGCTTCTGGCCGGCGAACCTGTCGGTCAAATGCCGGAAGAGGGTGAGGCCAAGCTGTATGTTGAACTCCGCAAGGATAATCATCCGGTTAACCCGCTGACTTGGATTGAAAAATAAGTTTTTAGGAATGGAAAAACAATGAACGCCAAATTATCATTTTTAAGTGCCGCAATGCTTAGTGTCATGCTGGCTTCGCCGGTTCAGGCGGCAGCCAAAGATCAGGATAAGGAAGATGTTGACACCTACGAGCTTCTCAATTTGTTCGGAGAGGTTATGGAAAGAGCCAAAATCTCTTATGTTGAGGAGGTTTCGGATAAAAAACTGATTGAATCGGCAATTAACGGTATGCTGGTTTCTTTGGATCCTCATTCCAGCTATCTCGATGAACAAAGTTTCAAATACATGAGCGAGCAGACTTCCGGAAAATTCGGCGGTCTGGGTATTGAAGTTACCATGGAAAACAGCGTTGTTAAGGTTGTTTCGCCGATTGACGATACCCCGGCAGCCCGTGCCGGACTGAAACCCGGAGACTACATTACCAGCATTGACGACGAACAGGTTATGGGGCTTACCTTGAATGAGGCCGTTGACAAAATGCGCGGCAAAGTCGGCACCAAAGTCAAATTGACGATTCGCCGCGCCAACGAAAAGCCTTTTGACGTTACGCTCAAACGCGAAGAAATCAAAATCCAGTCCGTCAAAAGCGAAGTGAAGGGCGGCGACGTTGTTTATATCCGCGTTTCTTCTTTCTCTGAAAACATTGATAAAATGATTGAAAAAGCGGTTAAAGATGCCCGCAAGAAAACCGACGGCAAATTGTCCGGCGTTGTTCTCGACGTCCGCAACAATCCGGGCGGTTTGCTTGACCAGGCGGTCAGCGTTTCCGACCTGTTTTTGGACAAGGGCGAAATTGTTTCCACCCGCTCCCGCAACGAAAGCGATACGATTAAATATACGGCCGAAAAAGGCGATATAGCCAAAGGTTTGCCGATTGTCGTTCTGATTAACGAAGGTTCCGCTTCGGCTTCCGAGATTGTCGCCGGCGCGCTTCAGGATCATCACCGCGCTATTGTTATGGGCGAAAAGTCTTTCGGCAAGGGATCTGTTCAAACCGTTATTCCGCTTGGCAAATACGGTGCCATGCGTCTGACGACCGCCCGTTATTACACGCCGTCGGGACGTTCGATTCAGGCCAAGGGCATTGAACCGGACATTGAAGTCAAACAGGCCAAACTCGAAGTTGTCGAAAGCGGCGGTTTCGGCATGACCGAAGCCGAATTGAAAGGGGCGCTGAAAAACGAAACGGCAGAAGAGAAAAAGGCCGAAAAGGACAAACAGCTCAGCCCTGAAGATATGAACGATTATCAGCTCCTTCGTGCGATTGATATGGTTCGGGCGTTGAAAATCTATTCCGGCAACGGCGGAGAAAAATAAGAGAGGACTTTGTTTTGCTCAAAACCTTAAAACAACAGCAGGGAATTATTTTGGCGGCGCTTGCTGCTTTGGCGGCCATAGTCGCTGTCGGCTACTTCTCTGCGGTTAAGCGCAGTGAGCCGAAATATCGTAACAAAGTCGAAGAAATGATGTTTGAAGAAGGCAACAAATCGCCGAAATATGTGATTACGCTGCCGGATAAGAAGAGTCCGCAGGAGCTGAAGGAAGAAAGGCGGAGTCGTGAAGCGGCAACGCCGGATAAACATTCTGTCGATGACGGTTTAACGCCTCAGCAGCGGGTTTTAAACAATATGCCTCTGCTGGTCAAACTGAAGCCGATAGAAAACGTAAATCCGCTCAAGAACGTGGAAGTCGATGCCTCATTGACTGAGCAGGAAGGCAATTATCAGTTGCCCAAAACCGACGGCCTGCGCAAACCCTGGAGTGAATATGGCCGCAAGGTGCGGGTTCAGCCGAACTTTTTCCGGGTTGCCGTTGTTTTCAAAAATTTCGGCATTGATAAAATCGCTTCTCCGGCCATTATTCACGGGCTTCCGCCGGAGGTTTCCTTTTCCTTTTCGCCTTATGCGCCCGATGCGGCCGAACAGATAAAAGAAGCCCGTTCCGCCGGACACGAAACCTACATGGATTTGCTGCTGCCGTCCAAAGATTATCTCAGTGTCGACACCGGGCCGCTGTCAATGGACATTACCTCCAGCCCGGAAGAGCTGATTCGCCGGGTTAAAGAATCTCTGTCCGTCGGCGCGCCGTTAGGAGGAATGATTGTAGCCGGGGGCGCAGCGGGGGTCGACAGCATGGGACATCTGGAAAAAGTTTTGCAGGAAATCGGCCGTCGCGGACTTTTGCTAGTCAACGCTTCCGGAGAAGAAACGATAGATTTGATAAAGGTTGCAGGATTGGCGCGTGGCACGGCCGATATTGTGATTGACGGTTCTTTTCGCCCGTCCGACATTCGTGATAAACTGGAAGAGGCGGAACGTTTTGCCCGCAATAACGGACAGGTTGTTATTGTTGCCGAACCCAAACCGGTTGTTTTGTTGGAAGTCAGGCGCTGGTTGGACAGCTTTTCGCCGCAGTTGAGCTATGATGAAATGCGCGCCCAAAATGTTACCATGCCGGAGCGTCCGTTTGCACCGGTGCCGTTGTCCAATACGGTTATTGAATAAAGACCGGCGGAGAATTATATCTGCTTAAAGAGGTGAACAATGGAATATCCTTATCGCAAATGCGCCGGAGCAGTCTTGTTTAATGAAGAGGGAAAAGTTTTAATCTGTGCCCGCAACGACTTGAAACATGACGACTGGCAGTTTCCGCAGGGCGGCATTGAAGACGGAGAAACCGCCGTCGAAGCGGCGCGTCGCGAACTCTTTGAAGAAACGTCGGTCAAATCCGTTCAGTTTGTAACGGCTCTGGAGGAGGGACAGCGTTACACTTTTCCCGAGTTCATCTTGGAAAAAAGAAAAAAACGCGGCATTCACAATCCCGGCCAGGATTTGTATTGGTGCCTGTTTCGTTTTATCGGCAAAGATTCCGAAATCAATCTCAACACCGCCGAACCGGAATTTCGCAAATACGAATGGGTAACCTTAGATGAAGCGGTCAAAAGGGTTGTTGATTTCAAAAAAACGGCCTATGAAAAAATGGCGGCCGCTTTCAGTCCTTTTATCGGCTGAATTTTCCAAGGAAAAAAGCCTTCCAAAGACGGCCTGCCAACTAGCCGCGAGAGATAAAATCTTCATTGAAAATTAGGATTTAGCTTTTATAATCAGTCCTGCCATAAGAATGGTTAGACTTGTGGCGGAGCCTTCAAGCTCCTTTAACAGAATTAATTATAACCTCCATCTGTGGAGGATGACGCGAAATAAGCCGCTTTTGCGGACGAATAAGCGTACTGTCTCTTTGCAGTTTCGAACTCCTCCGCTCTCTTTTGAGAGCGGTTTTGTTTTAGCAAAACCTTTTAACGGAGGAAGTTATGGAACACGAAATCAGAAAACAAAATCTGCGTCAGCTACGTTTAGAGTACGGCGAAAGTTTCCGCCGGGCTCTGGCAGAGCAGGGGCTGACGCCGGAAGAATTCAGCGAACAAAGCAAAATACCGCTGAGCGTTGTTGAGGATCACTTAAGCGGAAAACTGCGCTTTCTCGGCGAAGTAAACAATATTTGTTTCTGCCTGAACAAGCGCCTGAAAGTGGAACTGATTGACTGAACATTTCAAAAAAAGCTCCCCAAAGGGAGCTTTTTATTAAAGTCGTCCGTTGTTACGCTGCTGTGGTCGTACCGGCGCCGGCGGCAGCTTTGAAAAGTCAATCGGCGTATAACCGGCGGAAAGTTGTTGCATAGCCGTAATGCCGCGAGGATATTCTTGACTGATATGCCGTTCAAAACGGTCGGCAATCGCGTCCCATTTGGCTCTTTCCGGACTTCCGGCGTCGGGAACAATCCCGTCAAACATTTTTTGTTCGAATAAATCGGGTTTTTTGCCGTTGTAGTAAGCGCCCATGTGCTTTTCATAAAGTTTATGCGCGCAATAGGCTTCCAACCCGTTAAAAACATATTTCTTTTCAAAATCATGGTTGCCGCCCAGCCCGAAACATTGATTCGCCGTGGTTCCTGCCGGCAAAATGTTTTCTTTCATTGCCTGCGCAAAAATAAACGATTCGCTTTTGGCATCGCTGAGACTGCCGTAACTGGCCGGACAAAGCCCTTCAACCGTTCCGTGCGGATATTGAACCTCAAAAAGACCCTGAAGATAAAAACGGCCGCTGACGACCCGGTTGAACATCATTTCCGAACCGGCCTGGTCGGTATAAACCGGCGGCCGGGCAATATCTTTGCCGAAACGCTGGTTGATTTCGCGGCTCAGACGCCGGGCATCTTCATAACCGCCCACATAAATCGTCATTCCTTTGCCGTTTTCGCCGCCGTGATAGATTTTGTGCTCAACGTCAAGCTTTTCCAGCATTTCGGAAACCGCTTTGGTCGTCGGGTCGTTGCGATTGGGCATAACGTCCAGATGCAGCTTCCAGGCACTGTCGTTTTGGCGGCTCTTGCTGCTGTAGTAGTAGCTTTCCGGTTTTAAGCCGGTGCGTGCGCTGTGTTCGGCCGTGCGCGGATCAATGCTGTCTCCCGTGCGCCGGACGGCCGCTTCGTATTCTTCGGCGGATTTTTTCTGCTGCCTAGCATAATCAAGCATTTTTTCTTCCTGCCGCGTCAGCGTACCCAGCTTTTCTTTCTGTTCCAGCCGAAAGATGGTCTTGTTGCGGCTGATAACATAAGGTTTGCCGCTGAGGGGCTGGCTGTTTGCTGAATTATTGTTGTTCTGCGACTGGCTTTGCACCTGACTTAAAGCTTCGATTTTTTGTCTGGTGGCAGGATCAACGCCGCGGAAGAAACCTTCGTTCAGCTCCGGCATATTTGCAATTTTCATCGGCGGATTGGCGTTCAGACAGGCCAAAACCATTCTGGCGCGAAATTCCGGTGTTTTAATATCCGCCAGACGAATGGCAGATAAGTTGTTTTTGCGGGCAAATTTGACCAGATCATCAAAATGTTCCTGATTCGGAACCTGATTTTTGCCTGTTTTGTCCGCGGCTGAAAGCGAAATATTGTTGATTGCCGAGGCCTCAATATTGGTAACCGAACCGTCGCCGGCCTTAAGCTGCGCCTGAAAGTTTCTGGCGGCAACATTTTCGATGTAGCGCAGGTTTCTGTCCGCGGCGGTTTGCGTATAAAATTCGCGCAGCGGCTTTTTCCATGAAGAGTCAACATGGTTGCTTTCTTCCTGCGCCAGCGAGCTGACATTCAGCGAATTTTCGTTTTCCAGCAGCCGTTGCAGATTTTCGCGCATAGCCTCCATACATTCGTCGCAAAAAGGTTTGATAAGGGGGTGGTTAATGCTGATGGGCGCAGCGTTCATCAGGCAGCCGTCATTGGCGCAGTGCTGCCCGTTCTGTTCAATAATATGATTTCTGCCCCTGTAAGCGGCGCGGAAAACATGGCCCATTTCGTGTTTAATGATGTTTTTAAATAACTCTTTCCGGCTTTCGTCAAAGTCTTTTACCGACATTCCGAGCCCCAGATTGGACACGCCGTAACCGGTGCAGTTTGTCGTAAATTCGTCAAAAGTCAGGGTAATGTTTAACGGCTGATCTTCGGCAGGAGCGTCGGAACGGAGCTTGACCAGAATTTCGGCGTCAAAACCGTTGTTTTCGGAAAGTTGTCTGGTGCGTTCGATGTACCAGTCGGTTGACGCATAGGGAACCAGATATTTTCCGGAAGGAAGCCGGATATAAAGCTTTTTCTCGTCATTGTCGGGAAGATTGTCAAAAGCGTCTTTGCTGATTTCACTGCCCTTCGGTTTATAATTTCCGAGGGCTTCGATGGCAAATTTGTCTTTGAACTCGGGAAATAAATCAAGCATTTCGTCAACGGCTTCCATTGTCCACAGATTAAATTTCGGATCAACGCCGCGCTGATTTTCGATAACGATTTTTTTGACCATTTTTTTGCTTCCTGACCGTCAAAATATTAAATTTTCACCACTATACTACGGATTCGCAGTTTTGTCCATAATATTTTGCTGTTTTTGTCCAATATTGGCGTCGTTATACTCAAAACATAGGATAAACCCGAATATTTTCTTGGTTCAACCCCGATTTTGCTGTATAGTTCACATAGCTGAAATATTACAAATTAGAGGGTTTTAACACTATGGAAGAAATGACTGCCGAAGAACAAAGAAAAGAAGAAAGCGAGTATAATGCGGACTCCATCAAGGTCCTGAAAGGTCTTGACGCCGTACGCAAACGCCCGGGTATGTATATTGGCGACACCGACGACGGTTCCGGCCTTCATCACATGATTTATGAGGTGCTGGATAACGCCATTGATGAAGCTTTGGCCGGTTATTGCGACAAAACCGAAGTAATTTTGAACCCCGACGGTTCTGCCACCATTCGCGACAACGGCCGAGGCATTCCGGTCGGCATGCACAAGGAAGAGGGCATTTCCGCCGCCGAGGTCATTATGACCGAACTTCACTCCGGCGGTAAGTTTGACAACAACTCTTATAAGGTTTCCGGTGGCCTGCACGGTGTCGGCGTTTCGGTCGTTAATGCTTTGTCCGTCTGGCTCAACCTGCGCATCTGGCGCGAGGGCAAAGAGCATATAGCCCGTTTTTCGCACGGCAATGTCGTAGAACATCTGAAAGTCGTCGGCGATGCCGAAGGGCGTCACGGCACCGAAGTAACCTTCCTGCCCAGTCCCGAAACCTTTACCATGACCGAATTCAATTTTGATACGCTGGAGAGAGCCATTCGCGAAAAAGCTTTTCTGAACTCAGGCGTCTATCTGAAGCTGATTGATAACCGCGGTGCCGAGCCCCGCGAGGTTGATTTTCATTATGAAGGCGGTCTGACGGCTTTTGTCAACCACATTAACAAGTCCAAATCCCCGCTGCACGAAAACGTTATTGCTTTTGGCGGCGAAAAGGACGACATTCAGGTCGATGTTGCCTTGCAGTGGACAAATGCCTATAACGAGAGCATGCTTTGCTTTACCAACAACATTCCGCAGAAAGATGGCGGCACCCACCTGGCCGGTTTCCGCGGCGCGTTGACCCGTACCATCAACAACTACATTACCGAAAACAATCTGCTCAAGAAGGAAAAGAACAACATTACCGGCGAAGATATGCGCGAAGGCCTGACCTGCGTCCTGTCGGTAAAGGCGCCGGATCCGAAGTTTTCGTCGCAGACCAAAGACAAGCTGGTTTCTTCCGAAGTTCGTCCGGTTGTTGAAAGCGTTGTCGGTGACAAACTTAAGGAATGGCTTGATGAGCACCCGATTGAGGCCAAAGTCATCGTCGGCAAAATCGTTGAGGCGGCAACCGCCCGCGAGGCCGCGCGCAAAGCCCGTGAACTGACCCGTCGCAAGGGTGTTCTCGATGTTGCTTCACTGCCCGGCAAACTGGCCGATTGTCAGGAAAAAGACCCGGCGTTGTCCGAAGTTTTCATCGTCGAGGGAGATTCCGCGGGCGGATCCGCCAAACAGGGACGCCACCGCAAGAACCAGGCGATTATGCCGTTGCGCGGTAAGATTCTGAACGTTGAACGCGCCCGCTTCGACAAAATGCTCAATTCTGCCGAAATCGGCACGATTATCACCGCTTTGGGAACCGGTATCGGCCGCGACGATTTTAACGCCGACAAATGCCGTTATCACAAAATCATTCTCATGGCCGATGCCGATGTCGACGGTTCGCACATCAGAACGCTGTTGCTGACTTTCTTCTATCGGCAGATGCCCGAACTTATCGAACGCGGCTATGTTTACATTGCCCAGCCGCCGTTGTATAAGGCCAAACGCGGAAACTCCGTATTGTATCTGAAAGACGACAACGAAATGGAAGATTATCTGATTCGCGGTGGTTGCGAAGATGCGGTTTTGACCAAACGCGACGGCGAACAGATTGTTGGCGCCGACCTTATCTCTCTGGTCGAAAAAACCCGCAAAGCGCGCGGTCTGATTGCCTCTCTTGGCCGCAAAGCACCGGAAAAAATCATTGAACAGATGGCCATTAACGGCTTGTTTGATGCCGAAACTCTGAGCAATAAGGAAAATCTGAAAGCCGAACTGGAAAAACTGGCCGTTCGTCTGGACGAGTTTGAGGCCGAATATGATAAAGGCTGGAAAGCCGAATTGAATGAAAACGACGAAATTGTCTTCCATCGCACGCTGCGCGGCGTCAAAGAACAGCATATTATCGGCGGCGGCATTCTGGACAGCGCCGAAGCAAAAGCTTTGAACGATATGCGTTCTTTCCTTTGCGAAAACTTTGGCGAAATGTCTGTTTTGTCTTCCAAAAACGGCGCGGAAAAGAAGATTTCCGGTCCGTCGGTGCTGGTTGATGCCGTGATGAGCGCCGGCAAAAAAGGTATTACGCTCCAACGCTATAAAGGTTTGGGCGAGATGAACCCGGAACAGCTTTGGGAAACAACGCTGGATCCGGAAGCTCGTTCGCTGCTTCAGGTAAAAATCGAACATTTCGAAGAAGCCGACGAGACTTTTGCAACCCTGATGGGTGACGTGGTCGAACCCCGTAAGGAGTTCATTCAGGACAACGCCCTGAATGTCGTAAATCTCGACATCTAAAAAACGTTATTCAAAAAAACTCTCCAAAAAATTTTTTGGAGAGTTTTTTTACATCTCTAAAATTCCATTACAGGCCAAACTTGTGTATAAAGATTATCTTTGTAGTTCCATTGTAAGCCATATTGATAATCCATATTTGAATACCAAACATTCGTACCGTTATATTCAGTTGAAGCCCGACCCATACCGGCCAAAATCAAAGATTTGTATCCGCCGAGTGTTTTGAGAATATTACTTAATGTAGAACGATTATTATAAACATTCGTCAAAATTCCCGCGGCAGGTAAACACCACTTGCCTTGAGTTTCCGTCGTCGGTGCATATTTACGCGTTGCCCAGGCCGCTGGGTAGGAGCTGGCGTTACCGGCGGCTATAAGTTTATCTGTATTGCCGCAACTATCAAAGTCTTTTGCTGCATTTGCCGCTGTTGTATAATTAGTTAATGTAGATATGTCTGTACCATAAGGCCCCCATGCCATTCCCGCAAGACGTCCTGATTTATTAGGGGCTCCGTTTTTATCAACAGGCCACAGAGCCATAATCTGTCCGCCTATACCGTCAGCATTAACATAAACCACAATGCCCAAAGCAGTTTTGCTGCTGTCATGGTTGGCGGCGGCAACGCAGGTATTGTCCGTATAGAAAATATCGCCGATATTGCAGCTCGGACGAACGGCCACACAACTGTTTCCCGATGCCTTATATCCTGATTTGCAGCCCCAAGAGCTTATTTTAGACGAACAGTCGGAAAAATAAGTACAAGTTGCATTGGCCGGACAGCTGCTGATAACTGCCGTTCTGTTTCGGCAGTTGTCTTTATACGGCGTTTCGCACTTGGAAGAACAGTCCGACCAGTATTTCATACAGCCGTAAACTGCCGAGTTGTTGTCCGTGCGCTTGTGGCAGTTATCCGTATAAGCCGTCTTGCAAACCGACGAGCACGGCGAGCCGTAATATTCCTTACAGCCGTAAGTTCCCGCGCTTACACCGGACGGACAAACACAGCCGGTATATTTTCCCCCGCAGGTTGCTCCCGATACTGACCTTGGTGATGTACAGTTGGAAGAGTTGTAAACATATTCCGATTTGCAGGCACAGGATTGATATTTGCCGCCGCAGCTTGCTCCCTGACCAACCTGGTTGGACGCACAGCTGACCAGTTTCGGGTCACACTGACAAGAGGCATATTTGCCGCCGCAGCTTTCGCCCACGCCGACCTGTCCGGCCGGGCAGGTAACCAGATTGGAGGCGCATTTGCAACCTTTGCCGTAAGATGAGTTATAAGGGCAGGTTCCGTCAATCACCTGAACCGAATTACAGTTTACTTTTGAGAAACCCTCGTTCTGGCATTGTTTGGCCGTATCGATTGAATAATTTTCGTCGCCCGAACCAAATCCTGCATTCGGGTCACAGTCGCCATAACCAAGGAAACAGACTGCCGCTGTTTTATAAGAGTGAGACATATCAATAAAAGAGACGGGCTCCGGTTTGGGTGTGTGTTTTGGTGTATGTGTAGGAAAGCCGGAGGCAAGAACCAAACCGGGCAGTAAAGCCGTACCCGATAATAAAGAGAAGAACAAAACGGATTTATTCATCATGGCATCACCTCGCGACAAAGTTAAAAACCGGAGCCCGGAAGGGCAGAGAGGTGAAGACGAACTTAAAGACGGAAGACGCACACAAGCAGCTTCTTTTCCGAAGCGAAACACACTTGCCGTTCGGAAAACATCGTTAATCCACACCTATCAAAACTTATGATATACTGAATTTTGATAAGAGTCAATATTTATTGGGACCAACCTTATTTTTGGCAACAAAAAACCTCCGGCGGGTAACCGGAGGTTTTTCTTACTTAACTGTTAAAATTAAGCATTTTTCTTCAAAGCTTCGCCTAAAGCGTCACCCAGAGCGGAGTTAGAAGAACTCGTTGACGAATACTCTTCCAAAGCTTTCTTTTCTTCTTCGATTTCGAGAGCTTTGATCGAGAGACCAATCTTGTTGTTCTTCTTGTCCACAGAGGTTACTTTAGCTTCCAGAACATCGCCTTCTTTATAATTTTCGGGGTTCTGGGCAGCCTTGTCTTTGGACAGGTCGGCTTTCTTAATCATCGCCGCAATGCCGTTAACTTCAACATTAACGCCTTTGTCTTCAATCGAAGTAACGGTAGCTTTGACGATGTCGCCTTTCTTCAGACCCTCCATGGCTTCGGCCATGGCGTTTTCGGACAACTGCTTAATACCGAGGCTGATACGTTCTTTTTCAACGTCAACATCGATGATTTTAGCCTGAATGTCCTGACCTTTGGTAAAGTCTTTGACGGCTTCTTCGCCGGATTTGTCCCAGGCAATGTCAGACAAGTGAATCATACCGTCGATTTCATCGGACAGACCGACAAACAAACCGAACTCGGTAATGTTTTTAATCTTGCCTTCGATGACGGATCCGACCGGATGCTCTTCAACATAAGCAGCCCACGGATTCGGCGTGCACTGTTTGATGCCGAGGCTGATACGGCGTTTTTCCGGATCAACTTCCAAAACTTTAACTTCGACTTCCTGAGAAGTAGAAACAATCTTGCCCGGATGAACGTTTTTGCGGGTCCAGCTCATTTCGGAAACGTGAACCAAACCTTCAATGCCGTCCTCGAGTTCGACAAATGCACCGTAATCGGTAATATTGGTGACTTTTCCTTTGTAAACTTCGCCAACCTTGTATTTGTCGGCAACAGCCTGCCACGGATCGCTTTCAAGCTGCTTCATGCCGAGGCTGATACGCTGGTTGTCTTCGTTGAATTTAATAACCTGAACCTTAACCGTCTGACCGACCGACAGAACTTCCGCCGGATGGTTGATTCTCTTCCAGGAGATGTCGGTAACGTGCAGCAGACCGTCAACGCCGCCGAGATCAATAAATGCACCGTAATCGGTAATGTTTTTGACAACGCCTTCCAGAACAGAACCTTCTTTCAGGGTATCAATCAGTTCGGCGCGGGCTTCGGCGCGGGTTTCTTCAAGAACGACACGGCGCGAAACGACGATATTGCCTCTGACCTTGTCCATCTTCAAAATCTGGAACGGCTGTGAAATTCCCATCAGCGGCGTAATGTCGCGGATCGGACGAATGTCGATCTGAGAACCGGGCAGGAAAGCAACGGCGCCGTTAAGATCAACGGTAAAGCCGCCTTTGACGCGACCAAAGATAATGCCGTTGACTCTTTCGCCGGAGTTGAGGCATTTTTCCAGATCCTGCCAAACTTCTTCACGGCGGGCTTTTTCGCGAGACAGAACAATCAGGCCGTCTTTGTCTTCATAACGATCGACATAAACTTCAACCTTGTCGCCGACCTTGAGTTCGGCATTCTGACCGAATTCACGCAACGGAATACGGCCTTCTGATTTCAACCCGACGTCAACAATGGCAAAATCGGGCGTCAAACGGATAATGGTACCCTTAACAACCGAACCGGTGATGCCCTTGTCTCCGAACTGTTCGTTCAGAAGAGCTTCAAAGTTTTCGTTTGTCTCGGGAATTTTTAATTCGGTATTTGTCATAAAATATTTGTATTTCAAAAAAATGCCAACCCCTGATTAAATGAACTGGAGCGGACTTGTGCGGGTTAACTGCGGATACGCCGGCGCACCCCGGAACATACCGGGTTTGTTTATACACCCAAAATATTATTTTTCAAGCGGATTTTTTATGATTATCAATAATTTCGCGTGCTTTGGCAACCACTTCGCCGATATTCATGTCCGAAGTGTCGATAATATACGCGTCCGGCGCGGCTTTCAGAGGCGCGGTTGAACGCTGTGAGTCCCGCTCGTCCCGGGCAACGATGTCGGCCAAAACTTTTTCGTAGGGCGTATCAAGACCCTTTTCTTGCAATTCCTTGAAGCGGCGCTTGGCACGGACTTCCGAAGACGCGGTAATAAAAAATTTGATGTCCGCTTGCGGGCAAACGACGGTACCTGTGTCTCGACCGTCATAAATGGCGCCTTTTGCCGGTGTTCCGTCGGCAAAGGTCGGATTTAAGGCAAAATCCTGCTGCATCTTGAGCAGCGCCGCACGGACTCTCGGCTGGGCGGAAACCACCGAAGCGGCAACACCGCCCTCGGAACTGCGAAACTCCTGGTGTTTGGAAAGTTCGGTCATTTTTGCAAAAGTAAGTGCCCTGGCCGCCGCTTCGGCGAGGTCCTCATCATTAATATCCTGATTCTTGAGCCGAAGATCAAGCCCGACGGCACGATAAACCATGCCGGTGTCAAAATAGGCCAGATGATATATCTCGGCCAGAGTGGAAGCAAGCGTGCCCTTGCCGGCAGATGCCGGACCGTCAATCGTAATAATCATATCTTTATCCGAATTACCGCAAAAATTATTTATTCCTTAACATATCTGATATAAAATCTGATGTGTATGATATTTTGAATTTATACCAAGCTTTTGTGCACAACTGGATAAGGGTTTGATTATGAAGTTGAAAATTTTTCTTTTTGCTGCTTTTGTTCTGTTGGCCGTTCAGCCGGCCGCGGCCAAAAGCCTCAAACACAATATCGTGGTTCAGAGCTACCGCGACATTCAAAACAGCAACATGTATGAACCCGGATACAATCAGGGCGGATATCAGGTTCGCGTCGAGCAACAGGAAAAACAAACGGGAGGCCCGGTTATTGCTGTAACTGAACCTGACGAAAATCCGGCGGAAGATTATAATGAAAAAATAGCCGGCAAACTTTTCGAAAAAGATATGTCTCCGGTTACTGTCGAACTTCTTGAACCGCAAACCAAAGTTAAAGTCAATGTCGGGCAGCCGCTGCAGATTCTGCTTCCTGAAGACAAAGCTAAATGGTATTACGGAGGCAATGAGCTTAAAAGCATACGGATTAAGGAAGACTATTTTTATCAGGGACAAAGAATAATCAATGTCGAAGCATTGGAAAGCGGCAAAGAAAAAGTTTATTTTGATCTGATTGATGACAGCGGCGAAGCCATAAAAGTCTTAGGCTCTCGGATTTTAAATATTACGGTAGAATAAATGTCGGAAAAAAAAGCAAAAATAAGGCTTTATTGCGAAACAAAGCTGGTGCCCGGCCTGGAAATTCGGCTGAACGAAAAACAAGGCCATTATTTGATTAATGTCATGAAGCTGATGGCCGGAGACACAATATTTGCCTTTGACAATGAAAACGGCGAATTTCTCTGTACGTTGAAAACCGCCGACAGAAAGAACTGTCTGCTGGAAGTTTCCGAACAAACCCGAGGCTTTGAAAAATGCCCGGATATCTGGCTGTTGTTTGCTCCGGTCAAAAAAGACCAAACCGATTTCATCATTCAGAAAGCAACCGAGCTCGGGGTGTCGAAAATTATGCCGGTGATTACGGCACGCACCTTAAGCGGAAATGTCAAAAAAGAACGTTTTACGGCCCAAAGCATTGAAGCGGCCGAACAGTGCCGCCGGGTAGATTTACCGGAAATTGCGACAGCCGCACCGCTTGAAAAAGTGTTGAAAAACTGGGATGAATCCCGGATTCTCTATTTTATGGACGAAACCGGCAAATCGCCGTGTGCGGCGAAAGTTTTTGATCCCGGGATTAAAAAAGCGGCGTTGCTGGTCGGTCCCGAGGGCGGTTTTAACGAAGACGAGTTAAACAAACTGCG
Organism: uncultured Alphaproteobacteria bacterium; assembly: GCA_944391505.1. Lineage (GTDB taxonomy): Bacteria > Pseudomonadota > Alphaproteobacteria > RF32 > CAG-239 > Scatacola_A. The sequence continues at coordinate 259,584 of CALXTV010000001.1, forward strand.
GGCGCTTCCTTTTGCCCGCGGTGCGGTTTTGGGAAAACGAATTTTAAGGGCGGAAACAGCGGTTGCCGCCGCTTTGGCGGTTTGGCAGTCCGTTGCCGGAGACTGGCGGGAGGAATAATCATGCGTATTTTGATAGCCGATGATCACGAATTGTTCTTAAAAGGATTGGAATTTATCCTTTCCGACATAAGCAAAGACTTGGAACTGGTTCCGGCTAAGAGTTATACCGATATTTTCCGTATTCTTGAAAGAGACAGAAATTTCAATCTGGTATTGACGGATTTGGCTATGCCCGGTGCCAACTGGGAAGAAGCGATAACCCGGATTCACGAAATGCTGCCGGAAACGCCGATTATTATTTTGTCGGCAGTGTTCGACAAGGAAATTGTCGAAAAAACCATTGAAATCGGCGTCTCCGGGTATATTCCCAAAACATCGTCGAATGCGGTAATTCTTTCAGCCGTCAATCTGGTCATGTCCGGCGGCGTCTATATTCCGCCCGAGCTGCTCAACCGTCGGCTGCCTGACGAATTTAATGACTTCCGCCGGGCTGTAGAACTCCCCGAGGGCAAGGCCGTCGAAGAAAACATCAAAAGCCTGACTCCGCGTCAGATTGACGTTTTGCGTTGTATTTCGCAGGGAATGTCCAACAAGCAGATAGCTTATGCGCTCGGCCTGACCGAAGGAACCGTTAAATTGCATGTTACCGCGATTCTGAAAATTCTGAATGTCTATAACCGCACCGGTGCGGTGGTTGAAGCGGCCAGACTGGGATTAATAAAGAAAAATGACTGATTTTGATGCCGACAGACTTTCAGAATATTGCGAAGCGGTCGGGATGCCCGGCTTAAAAAAGCTTTGGCATGACTTTGCCGCCGATACGGAAAGTTTTTTTGCCTCGGCATTATCTGACGGCAGCGAAGAGCTCCGCCTGAAATTTCACAATCTGCGAGCCGATTCTTTGGTTTTCGGCCTGATCGGATTTTCCAAAATTTGCGCCGAACTGGAAAATGCGCTTGTTCGGGGTGTTTCGGTTCCGGAGCTTGCTGATGAAATTAAACAGGCGACGCAGATGTTTTCAATCCAGCGAACAAAAGTCGATGCGTATTTGGAGAAAGAAGATGGTACAAATCAAAGATAGAAAAAACGTTCCCAGTGAAGAAGATTTTCTGAAAGCAGTAGAGGAGAACGAAAATCAAAAGCCAAAGCTTCCCAAATATCTGACGGCAATATACGGCAAAATATACGAAAATCCTAAGATCAGCCGTTTGTTAGATAGTCCGCGCCTGCTCAACATTTTTACTTTGGGCAACAGTTCGCGCTTGATAGAAGCTTCATTGAAGGAAGTCAAGCAAAGTCAGAAAGTGCTGCAAATTGGTGCTACTTTTGGTGATCAGATTGAGCAAACCGCCGATCGTATCGGCTATTATGGAAAATACGATTTGATTGATGTCAGCGAAACCCAGTTGACCCGAGTTGAAGAAAAATATAAATATTTATATGCCAATATGCGTTTTCTGCACCATGACGGCAGAGAACCGTTAACCGAAAAATATGATGTTGTCTTGGTCTATATGCTGTTGCACGAGTTGCCGATTTTGAGCAAAATCAAAGTGGTTAACAATGCGCTTAACAGTACGAACGAAAACGGCAAAGTCGTTTTTATCGACTATTACAATCCGGTCAAATGGCATCCGCTGCGTTATTTTGTCAGAATGTTCAACCGTCTTTATCAGCCTTTTGCCGAAAAACTTTGGGATCGGGAAATTCATACTTTTGCCGATAAAAAGAATACATTTTTCTGGCGCAAAAAGACCTATTTCGGCGACATGTATCAAAAAACGGTCGCTTCCCGCAAAGACGACCGTGACTTCTTCGGTGAAAATGAGCCGGAATAAAATTACAGATTATCTATTTTTTCGGCAATCTGCCTGGCCGGATTAAGGGTTTTTTGTGGCCGGAAAGACAAAGCGTCCGGAGCGTCAATGTGTACGGCATAACCGCCGTCGATCAGGGACTGCACAAAACGTTCGTGTTTGGGCGTCAGCCAGCCTTTGCCGGTAAACAGCAGCACCGGTTTGCCGGATCCGCAGCATTCGCAGGGCATGGAAACGGAGTCTCCTGTTGCGATGATATTATCGGCCAGTGCCCAGAATCCCATAATCGGATTATCTTTCTTTTCGCCCCACCAGTAAGTATAAGCCGGAATTCCCTCAATTTCTTTTTTGATAATGTTTTCGGCTTCAATACCGGTGCGGCGGGAAGTCGTAATCAGAATTGAACCGCCGGTTTGTTCCTTGATTTTGCGAATGCTTCTGCCGAGCAGCCGGGCGTTTTCTGCCGTAAAGGGCTTGTTTTTGATGGCACCGCCGATGATGACCGCTGTCAGCGGACGAGGCAACGAAGCAAAGGCATCTGTCCATTTGACGGCCGCTTCCGCCAAAGCCTCCGGCGTTACGCGATGCGGGCAGCCGGTAATATAAAAAATATTCGGCGCTTTGGCTTTGCCTCGGTCATGTTCGGGGACCGCTGCCAGCGAAAAGTCCCGCAAACCGCATTTCCCCGGGTGCATCAGTTGAATCAGCCTGGTTCTGCCGCCAGAAGCTTTTTTGATGAATCTTGCCGGAGGCACCGTCCGACGACTGATGGATACGGCCAAATCCGGCCACGGCGCCGTCAGCTCCCGCCGAGTGGCAGCGGTTACGCCGAGCAGGCTCCTGCCGAGTAAAAAGTTCGGCAGATCGGCCAGTCTGTTATATTCGATTTTTTTTTCGACGATTTCATAGCGTTCTTTATCCAGAGCCTGTATAATGCCCTTGGCCTGTCCGACGCTGCCCGTTCGGTTGTCCATTAAAAACCAGATGATTTTTTTCATGTGTAAACTCTAAAATTTAAATAGTCAAAGGATTCGGATTATTATATTCTTACATCATATAAAGTATCTTAATTAACGCAATGTTTTTTTAAGAAAGGATAAAAGGAATGAAGAAAATCGGGCTGGCCGTCGCGTTTTTTGGACTTTTGGTTTCGGGTAGCGCCGCGGCTCAGTACAGCGCTCAAAACGACGCCAAATATATCGCCACGTTGAAAGCCGTGGTTAATTATAAAATTGACGATCAGGAAAATATTCGGGATATTGAAGCGCTGCGCCAGAACCGCCAGTTTAATGAAAAGTTGCAGCGTATGCTGGACAAACTCAGCAATGAGCGTACCAAAGATGCCAAAAACCGCAGGGTTTTGAAAGTTTTGGAGCAGGCCGGCGAAGAAATTTATAAGATTCTTGATTAAAAATACGGAGGTCGGGCGATGAAAATTCTTTTAAAACTGATGGCATTTTGTCTTCTGATATCGGCCTGCACGGTTTTGCAACGCGGCAGCAAGGTGGAAGACGACTATTACAGCAGCAATGCCGAACGTTTTATGCAGAATGTTTCCGTTAAGGAAGAAACGGCGCGTTCCGTTACATATGAATATAAAGATATTCGCATAGACGAAGTTTCGTCGCTGGCAGTGCGTTATTGTGCCGAACACGGAGATAAAAAGGCCTTTCTGCGCGAAAGCATTACCTACCGCAACCATCTGCGCCGGGCAACTTTTGACTGCGTCAACTTGCAATAAACCTATTCTCTTCCTATATAAAAATTTAGGATAAGAAGTAAGGAAGCGCTTAAAAAATGAATAAGAATCTGTATCATGTTCTGGGGGTTTCCAAAGAAGCGAGCGATGCCGAAATCAAATCGGCATATCGTAAGCTTGCCCGCAAATATCACCCCGATCTTAACAAAGACGATAAAGACGCCGCGGAGAAATTTAAGGAAATTTCCTGCGCGTACGATATTTTGGGCGATAAGGAAAAACGTAAAAAATATGATAATAACGAAATTGATGCCGACGGAAAACCGACCGGATTCGGCGCCGGTTTCGGACAAGGAGGTTATTCTTCTTACGGAGGCAACCCGTTTGGTCAGGGCGGCAGCCGTACTTATTATAGTGGCAATGGTGAAAACTTTGACTTTTCTTCAATTTTCGGAGACGATATTTTTTCGCAGTTTACCGGCGGCGGTTCGGGTTTTCAGGGCTTTGGCGGGGCTTCGCGCCGTGCCCGCAGGGGGCAGGATATTGCCTATACTATGCGGGTCGATTTTTTGGACGCGGCCAAAGGTGCCGAAAAAGGCGTTATTATCAACGGCAAAAACATTAATGTAAAAATCCCGGCCGGAACCGAAGACGGACAAACCCTGCGTCTGAAAGGACTGGGTTATGAGGGTATCAACGGCGGAGCCAACGGTGATGTGCTGATTACTGTCAATGTTGACAAGCACCCGTATTTCAGCAGCGAAGGACTGAATATTCTGCTTGATTTGCCGATTACCGTCAAGGAGGCTGTTCTTGGTGCCAAAGTAACCGTACCGACCATCAGCGGCAAGGTTATGGTCAATATTCCGCCTTATGCTTCCTCGGGAGAAAAATTGCGTTTGAAGGGCAAAGGCATTAAAAGCCGGAGCGGGCAGGGTGATCAGTTCATTACCCTCCGCATCGTGGCGCCGAAAGCCAAGAATGCTGAATTGGAGAAGGCTCTGGCCGCAATGCCGGATGAAACAGTCAGGAACTTTTAATGTTTTTGGAACAACTGCGCGACTTTGAATGGTACAACGAACCTGCCGACGTTTCTTTCGATGAACGGGGAATGAGGGTTGTGAGCCGCGCGGGAACGGACTTTTGGCAAAGTCTGCATCACAGGTTTACCAAAGACGACGGGCATTTCTTTTTTACCAGAAAAACCGGCAATTTTGTCTGTACGGTCAAATGGGATTTTACAACCAACGGCGGCTTTGACCAATGCGGCATTATGTTGCGCATTGACGAACGCAACTGGGTTAAAGCTTCGGTAATGTTTGAAAATTTCCGTGCACCGCTGCTTGGTACCTGTGTGACCAATGCCGGTGCTTCTGACTGGGCTTCGCAGGAAATACCTGTCGGTATCAATCAAATCTGGTACCGCCTCAAACGCGTCAACGGCGACTGCCTGCTTCATGTTTCGCTGGATGGCAAAAAGTTTAGGCAGGTACGGATGTTTCACTTGCTTAATGATTGCCCGGAGGTCAAAATCGGCGCTTATGCCTGCAGTCCCCAACGTGATGATTTTGAAGCTATCTTGTCGCAGATAGACTTTGAATAAGCGGCAAATTTGCCTGTTCAAAAATAAAAATTTGTGTTTAGGTTAAAAAGTCGGAAAATTAGATAAGGAAAAGACAATGAAAAAGAACGGATTTTGGATTTTTTTGATTTCAACACTTTTGTTTTCGGAGACGGCCATGGCAGAAACAGTTATGAAAAAACTTCCCGCTCCGGTCATGACGGGCGGAAAACCCTTGATGGAAGCGATTGCCGAAAGAAAGACGATTCGCGAATTCAAGGCGCAGGATATAGATGAGCAGACCCTGAGCGAAATTCTCTGGACAGCTTTCGGAATCAGTCATGACGGCAAAAGAACGATTCCAACGGCCATGAATCAGCAGAATTTGAAAGTTTATGTCGTCAAAAACGACGGTGCCTGGTTGTATGACGCCGCCGGCAACACCCTGACGCAGATAACCGCCGAAAACCTTCAGCCGCTGTTTGCCACCCAGGATTTTATGAAAAATGTCCCGGTTAATCTGGTTTATGTCGGCAGCGATGAAAAATATTCGCCGATGCATGCCGGTTCTGCTTATCAGAATGTCGGGCTCTATGCTGCGTCCAAAGGTATGCACAGCGTTGTCAGAGGCTATTTTGACAACGATAAGGTAACCAAAGCCCTTGGTCTGGAAAATGGTGAAAGAGCCATTGTTTCGTAGGCAATCGGCTGGTAGACATAATCTGTAAAAATACCGCCTTTAGCAATAAAGGCGGTATTTTTTTAGAACTCTAACACACTTCACTGACAATAATATCCGTATCGATTTTCAGGCATGGGTTTCTCCTTAAAAACGCTTAAAGTATGGTCGTAAAGTTGCAAAATTGCAAATACAAAATATATTGACTCATGCCTTGTGCCCTCCTAAACTCAAAAAGAAATTTTAAATAAGGTAAAACCAATGAATCCCAAATATCTGCTCGGCCTGTTCTGTTTGTGCGTTGCCACTCCCGCGGTAGCCGGCGAATGGACTTTTGACGCTTCGGGAAGCGCCGTTGCCTTATATGGTTACAGTGATGTTGACAGTCGCTATGAAAAACTGAATGACAACAATCACACGCCCTCGGAAGTCGAAATCAATCTTTCGGCCGAATATACGTTTGACGACAGTGCCTATGCCGCCGGTTTTTATCTTGATGCCATGGCCGGTGCCGACAAAGAGCTTGAAGACTATACCCAGGGCAAATGGGGCGAAGAAGCTTATGCAATTTTGGATACGCCTTACGGCCGCATAATGGGCGGACAAACCTGGAACGTTGCTTATCAGTTTGGAGTCGGTGCACCTTCGGTCGGTCCTTTGGGTGTCAACAACAGCGATATTGTCGATTTCATTGCCAATCCGAATTGGAAGCGCAATAAGTCCGGAACCGCTTTCCGTACCCTCAACTCAACCGACATCAATACTGACGGTACTGCGCCGAAAATCAGTTATATCACACCCGAATTTTATCAGACCGTTGTCGGCCTGACCTATGTTCCGGATATTTATTCGCGTACCGGTCTGGTCAGCCGCTATGCCGATTATAAAAATGAAGACGGTTATGTTGCAGCCCTGTATAATCATGCCGAATTGGGAAGCCTTAATCTGGAAACTTCATTGGGCTTTGCCGTTTTTGCCGATGATGACCGTGAATTTTCGGCCGGCATGAGCATATCCCGCGGAAACTGGACACTCGGCGGTTCCTATCGTCGTACTTATGTCGACGGCGGTGATTATCCGCAGAATATCCGCCGCAATCCGCAGCGTATGCCGGAAGGTTTTGATGCTTATCGTGAAGGTTATGCCTGGAATGTCGGCGTCAGCTATGCCTTTGGCCCTTACCAGGCCGGCCTGAGCTATTTTAACGCCAAAGCCGACCATACTGATAACGAAGACCGTATTGTGCAGTTTTCCAATCAGTATCAGCTGAACAAATATACGGATTTATACCTGATTGCCGCTCATGTTGACTACCGCGGCGCCGATGATGATCTTCGCGACAATGCGAAAGGCTATGCTTTCATTGCCGGTGTCGGTTTTAATTTTTAGAGGATTTTTCTGATGCCCAATTTGCTTTTTGTTTCCGATAACGCGTCTTTTGCCGAGGATTTGTGCGGTCAGATTAAGTATTATGCGCCGGAGTTTAATATCCTTGCCGAAGACGGCGGCAGTATTTTGGACATTGTTGTTCTGGACGACAAGCCGGAGCTTTTAAAAGAGTTTCGTGCCAAACACCCAAAAACCCCCGTTTTCTTGTTGCTTTCAGAGGCTGATGAGATTTTTGAAAGCTCCAACCTCAACATAACCGTTGCCAAGCCGCTGCAGCTTGATGCATTTCTGAACCAGCTCCGCGCCGGCAGCAATCTGCTGGACAATTCCGCCGACGGCTATCTGCATTTTAACCGCTACGAGCTGCGGCCGGTTGCCCGTGAGATTCTGAACCTGCGCAACAACGAAATTGTCAAACTGACCGAAAAAGAAGTGGCGATTATCAAATATCTGTATAAAGCCAGAGATAAAATCGTTGCCAAAAACGAACTGTTGCAGGAAGTCTGGGGCTATAGTCCTGATGTCAGCACACATACGATAGAAACGCACATCTACCGCCTGCGCCAAAAAGTCGAACATGAAAATCCGGAAGCGCAGTTGATTATGACCGAAGACGGCGGCTATAAACTGAAAATGTAGGTCTCAGCGCCTGATTTCCGCAATAACCGGCACATGGTCGGACGGACGTTCCCAACTGCGCGTTTCTTTGAGCACTTTAATCGAAACCAGCCGGTCTTCCAGATTCGGCGTCGTCCAGATATGATCCAGACGGCGTCCTTTGTTGTTGGTCTGCCAGTTCGGATTACGATAGCTCCACCAGGAATAGATTTTTTCCGGCTCCGGATAAAATTTGCGCAGCACGTCAACAAAGTTCAGCGAATTTTTCAGCCTTGTCAGTCTTTCGACTTCTACCGGCGTATGCGAAACGATTTTCAGCATTTGTTTGTGATTCCAAACGTCGTTTTCCAAGGGCGCAACGTTAAAATCGCCGCAGACAATCATCTTCCGTCCTTCATACTCCTTCTGGTGCTGCTCCCACCATTCGGCAACGTCGTCCATAAACGTCAGTTTATGAGCAAAAGAGAGATTCTCAATCGGATCGGGAATATCGCCGCCGGCCGGAATATAGATGTTGTTGATTTCAATGTCGTCAAAAACTTTGGCGCAGATGTGCCGGGCATCGGTTTTGCCGACCCAGTTTTTCTGTTCGACGTCTTTCAGCGGCGTTTTGGAGAGAATGCACACACCGTTGTATCCGGCCATGCCGTAAAGCGCAATATGCGGATAACCGAGCGCTCGTACTTCTTCAAACGGAAAGTCTTCTTCCTTGGCCTTAACTTCTTGAATACAAATGATGTCGGGATTCTCCTGCGCCGCAAATCTTTTTAAGAGTTCCATGCGGATTCGGATGGAGTTGACGTTCCATGTCGCCAGTTTAAAAGTCGTTCCGTCCATTTATTTTTTTCTGCCTTTGTAGTTGAGCGGCGAAGAACCGCTTTTTTTGAACTTGAACAGGTCTTCGTCCAGCGGCAGGTCGCGGACGGCATCATAAAGCGAAACCGTAACTTCCACGCTTTGCGGATCGATGATTTTCCATTGCTTCAGCTCAAAAGGATCGTTGTTGAAAGTCAGGGTAATCGGCCCGATGTCCCCCTTTTCCTTATAATCAAGGGTAACCGTGGTAATGCCGGCATCTTTGTAAAAATCGGTAATTTTAACCTTTTTACCGTCAATTTTGATGTCATTGGCCAAAATCAGGCTGGCCGGAATATCGTCATAGTCAATATGCGTAACCTGGTCGAGCTCGGTGTCGTTGTAGACAATGAAATTGCCGTCGCCGACAATCAATACGGAGGTTGGCGCATCATAAGTCATACGGATTTTGTTGGGCTTTTCGATATAAAATTTTCCTTCCGCGGTATTGCCGTTGCTGGCCGTTTGCACAAAGCGCGCCTCCATGGTTTTTATGCCGTTCAGATAATTTTCGATTTTTTCGATGTCGGCGGCCGTCTGAGCCGAGGCCTTGCCCGAAAAGAGCAATGTCAGTCCGAGAAAAGCTGCTGCAATTTTTTTCATTTTCAAAATCCCGTAATTTTTTTCCACTTTTCACAATATAATCGCAGGATTTTCATTTGACAACGAAAAACCTCCGTTCCGGTTCAAATCCGAAACGGAGGCGGAGTTTAGCGGATAAAACTATTCACCGCAGCCGCAGCGTCTGTCGCTGCTGGACTTTTTCGATTCCGAGCTGGAAGAGCTGGCCGATTTTGAAGGTTTTGAACTTTCGGCACTGGCAGATTTCATAGAACTTTTCTCACTTTTCATAATTTTGCTCCTTGTTAAAATTATTTTGTATTGTCAACGTAACGACAAGATAGAAAATAATTCCGAAACCGCAGGAAACAAGGCGAAGGCTTACAGATATTTAGTTATAAAAGTTTCAGATAAAGTTTCTGGCTCTGAAGACGCCGTTTTCATAACCTTGGATAACGCGGTTTTGTTCGGCGTTTTCCAGGCGCTTTTCGGCAATGGCGGCATATTCCTTTTCACGCTCAATGCCGATATAGTTGCGGCCGAGTTTTTTTGCCGTAACGGACGTTGTTCCCGAACCGAGAAAAGGATCAAGAACCACATCGCCGGCATCGCTGGAGGCCAGAATGAGCTTGGCAATCAGTTTTTCCGGCTTTTGGGTCGGGTGCGGCGTATTTTCGGGCATTGACCAGAACGGAATGGAAATGTCCGTCCAAATGTTTGACGGTGCCGTCAGACGATATTTGTTTTTACCATCGTCAATCCAGTCCTTGGGGTGCCCGTTTTCATCGCGATAAGGCGCAATAACCGGACGTTGGACTTTAACCGCGTCCAGATTGAATTTATAATTGCGGCCTTTGGTAAAGAACCAGATGTCCTCCAGACAGTTTTTCCAGTTGTTCAGCGCGCCGCGACCTTTTTCGCGCTCCCAGGAAATCCGGTTTTGCAGAATAAAATATTTGCCGGCAATTTCCGGAATGGCGATAGACGTCTTCCAGTCGGCGCAGATATAAATTGAGGCGTTTTCTTTCAGCAGCCGCACGGTTTTGGAGAGCCACTTGTCCAGCCAAAGCTTGTAGGCGTCAAAATCCATTTCCTTAAAAGTGCTTTTGCCGAAGATTTTGGTAAGATTATACGGCGGATCGGCAATCAGCAGATCGGCGCAGGCGTCGGGCAGAAAATCAAGCGCTTTTAAGGCGTCCTGGCAAATTGTCTTGTTCAAAACTTCGGAAAGCGCCGCCGGTTTGGTCAGCCTTATGGTTTTGGCCGCATAAGCGGCCGTTTCTTTACCGGTCAGACAAATGGTTTTATTGCGGGGCGCTTTCTTTTTCATTTTTTTATCGGCTTATTCTTCGCCGAATTTACTGTCAATCAGCAGGGTCAGAGCATCAAGAGCTTCTTTAGCCTGCCTTCCGCTGCAGGTTACCGAAATCGTCGTACCTTTGGCGGCGGCCAGCATCATCAGCCCCATGATTGAACAGCCGCTGACTTTTTGGCCGATTCTTTCAACCGTTACCTCTGCGTCCAGATTTTCGATAGCTTTGACGAACGCGGCAGCCGCTCTGGCATGCAGACCTTTTTTGTTTTTGATTTCCAAAACGGCGGAAACAGTATTGTCAGTCATTTTACATTCCCAAAAGTTGCGAAGCGATATTAATGTATTTTTTGCCGGCTTCCTGTGCGCCCTCAACGGTTTCCTTCAATGATTTGTCCTTGCGTAAAGAAGCCAGTTTAATCAGCATCGGCAGATTAATGCCGGCGATGATTTCCACTTTGGCGCGATCCATGATTGAAATGGCCAGATTGGAAGGGGTCCCGCCGAACATATCGGTCAAAACGATGGCCCCTTGACCTTTGTCGACTTCGCCGACTTTTTTCAAAATTTCGCTGCGGCGCATTTCCATATCATCTTCCGGACCGATGCAGACGGCCTCAACCTGCTCCTGCGGGCCGACTACATGCTGCATGGCGGAGATAAATTCTTTGGCCAGATTGCCGTGCGTAACCAGAACTAAACCTATCATTGTTTGCCACCACAACTCCAGCAGCGGACGGCGCCGAAACTCTTCATGACGTCTTCTTTGCTCTTGGCCTTAACGATTTCGTCGGCGCGGGTCTGACGTCCTTTGAACTCGATCTCTTCAACATTTTCGACCGGCACGCCGTAAGTCCGCTCGACCATCTTGCCGTTGAGCTCGACAATCAGCACAAACTCGGCCTCGGCCAGCGGGCCTTTGGTTTCCTCGTCAATATTGTCCAAACGCACGGCCAGCCGTTCGTCTCTTTTCAGCAGGGCGGTTTTTTTGCCGTCAAACTCCAGCACCGGATTAACCGGGCTGCCGTCGCGGGCGTCGATAAAAATCGCCAGTTCGCCGAATTTGTTTTCGATGATTTCAAAGAAATCCTGTTTCTCGATCAAAGTGTAATATTGTGTTTCCATCGTTTTTCCTGTAATATGTGTTAACACGCAAACTAAAAAAGATATTATTACAATATCAGCAATGTGTCAATTTTGAGTTAATGGAAAAGCCCGGCAATGGAAAAAACACCGTTTAAGTTTTTGTGGCATTACATTCGTATTTTTAAATTGCCGGTGGCGGCGGTTCTGATATTGAATCTTTTTTCGCAGATTTGCGGACAGGTTTATCCGCTGTATCTCGCCAAAATTTACAGCACGGCCGCCGGAGAAGCCGGAACCCCGGATTATTGGGAAAAAATCGTTGTTTTTGCCCTGATTGCTTTTGTGCTGGGTTTGGGCAAAGTTCTGCTTCAGGACAGCACGATGTTTTTGGCCGCGCGGATTCTGCCGCCGGTGCGCACTCTGGTCATCCGCGACAGTTTTGACTACGCCAACAAACATTCCATTGCCTATTTCACGCAGGAAATGTCGGGTAACATCTCCAACAAGGTTACTCAGCTCAACACCGGTGTTATTGACGGCATGAACGAATTTATGATGTCTGTTTCAATGGTAATATATGTTCTGGTTGCCGTTGCTATATTGAGTTTGATGAATGTCTGGTTTTTTGCCGCGATGATGTTTTGGCTGGTTATGATTGTCGTCGTCAGTTGGAAACTCGGACAAAAACGTTCGGCGCTGTCCCGCGAGACCAGCCGCCGGCAGAGTCTGGCCAACGGCGTAATCGTCGACAGTCTGGCCAATTACAGCGAAATCAAAAGTTTTGCCAACTTTCGTTTTGAGCGGCTGAATCTGCTAAAATATCTGCAAATTCTGCGCCGGGCCGAAAACACCGAACAAAAGGCCAAAGCCTGGATTCATGTAATTCAAAACCTTTTTGCGGTTGTGTCGCTGCTGGGTTTCATGTTTCTGTCAATCTGGGTTTTTCGCCTCGGCGCCATCGACACGACGGATTTTATCTACGCCAATTCGTTGTTTGCAATGATATCCGGTATGATTTTTCATCTGACCTGGACCTACAACAACGTCATGCGCATTCACGGCCAGATTAAATCGGCGCTGGAAACGCTGGCGGTTGAACCTGGTCTGAAAGACAAACCCGGCGCCGAAAAACTGACGGCCGCCAAAGCCGAAATCCGATTCGATAATGTTTCTTTCGCCTATGCCGGAAGAGAACCCCTGTTTGAAAATATGAACCTGACCATCAAAGCCGGCGAAAAAGTCGGTCTGGTCGGCCACTCCGGCAGCGGCAAATCGACCTTTATCAAACTGATTGCCCGCTATTATGATACGACGGCTGGCTGCATAACGATTAACGGCGTTGATGTCAGTACCGTTACGCAGGATTCTCTGCACCGGCTGATTTCGTCGATTCCCCAGGACGTCTGCCTGTTTAACCGCACCTTGTTTGACAATATCCGCTACGGCCGCACCAATGCGACGGAAGAGGAGGTTTACCGCGCGGCGCGCCAGGCCGGCGCCGACGAGTTTATCCGCGCCTTCCCCGGCGGCTATCAAACCAAAGTCGGCGATCGGGGCGTTGTGCTTTCCGGCGGCGAGCGCCAACGGATTGCCATTGCCCGCGCCATTCTGAAAAACGCGCCGATTCTGGTCTTTGACGAAGCGACTTCGGCGCTGGACAGCCAGAGCGAAAAACATATTCAAAAATCGCTGACCCGGCTGATGAAAAACAAAACCGTCATCGCCATAGCCCACCGGTTGTCCACTCTGCGCGAGATGGATCGGATTCTGGTTTTTGACAAAGGGCGCATTGTCGAGCAGGGAACCCACTTGAGCCTGCTACGCAAAAAAGGCCTGTATTACAGGCTTTATAATATGCAGGCTGACGGCTTCATCAAAAGTGCGGAGGCAAAACCGCAGGACCGAAATTAGTTTTTGACCTTAAAATCATCAAACAGCCGGCCGTAAATGTCCAAAAGCAGATAATAGGCTTCCGGCTTCAGGTTAAATAGGCCTTCTTCATATTCCTGAAGAATTTCGGGATCTACATCGCAGAGTTTGCCCAGCGTTTCATAACTCAGCTGCGCTTCCTGACGAAAATTTTTCAGCATCTGGCGCATATCTTCCTGTGAAAGCAGATAGCCCTCTTCGCCTTGTTCGTTGCGGGTGATTGTGAGAGATAGTTCTTTTTCCATAGTCCCTCCTTTCGATAATATGTAAGAAGGCTAAAGAAAAACCACCTTAAAGAAGGTGGCCGGAGAAGTTGACGTACCATGCACAAAGAAATGGCCCCGGGTTTTCCCGGGCTCCCCCGGCCATAAAAGATTTTTACAACCGGGGATATAGTCCTAATTGCGGAAAGTTCCACAACTAAGTTTCAGAGTTATACCCAAACCCTGCTTTGTGCCTTGAGCGAACGTCAATTCGCCGGACTATCTCTAGCCCTTCGATAACCGCCTCTTACTACGGTCACGAAACATCATAACCAATTTATTTCGGCTTGTCCATATTGTTGTTTCAAAGACGGATTAAAGCGCCTGTTCGGTCACGCCGTTGTTTTTAACCGTCAGAAACTGTGCGTCCTCGGCCAGCGAGGCAAAAAGTTTCGGATCGGTCGACGTAATCCATGCCTGAATTCCGAGCTCGCGGATTTTTTCCAGCAGCGCTTCGCGTTTCAGGTCGTCCAGATGAGCAACCACCTCGTCCAGCAGCAGTACCGGCGCAAAGCCCTTGTCCAGTGTCTGGCATTTGGTTTGCGCCAGAATAATGCTGATAAGCAACGATTTTTGCTCACCGGTAGAGCAGAGTTCTGCCGGCATTCTTTTTTTCTTGTAATAAACTTTGAAATCCGTACGATTCACGCCGTCGACATTGTCGTTATACAACACGTTGCGGCGCTGCGATTTCAGCTTTTGAACATAATAGTCCTCAACGTCAATCGCCGGCAGTGTATCCAGCAGCCGTTCAATCGTGCCGTCCAGCTCCAGCATAACGTTCGGAAAAACGTCGTCCGGTTCGTGCTCGATAAATTTGTTCAGCTTGGCAATCAGCTCCCGCCGCGCCGCCGCAATCGCCACGCCGATTCCGGCCATGTTTTCTTCCAATGAAGACAGCCAGGCATCATGAGCATTGCCGTTTTTCAAAAGCTGATACCATTCCTTGTACAAATGCTCAAAATTAGCGGTTCTTTTGGCATGTTCAACGTCAAAAGCATAAACCAGCCGGTCCAGAAAACTGCGCCGCGGCTGTGACCCGCCGCGAAACAGCCGGTCCATCTGCGGCGTCAGCCAGATGGCGGAAATATATTTGCCGAGTTCGGACTGGGATGTGATTTTCTGACCGTTGATTTTGACGATTCGCCGTTCATAAGAACGAAAATCGTCATCGTCATATTCTCTTGCCGCGCGTTCGACCGCCGTGCCGATTTCGATTTCTTCGTCGCCTTTACAAACCTGCGCCGAAACCGCCCAGTTCAGATTCGAAATTTCGGTCGGGCTGTATTCGTCGCTGACCAATGCCGGACGGATTCGCCGAATATCGGCCAGCCGCGCCGAGCGCATGCCCCGCCCGGGCGTCAGAAAGGAAATCGCTTCCAGAATATTGGTTTTGCCGGTGCCATTTTCGCCGGTAATGATAATCGGCGCCAACCGGGCATTAATCCGCAAATGCGCATAATTTCTGAAATCAGTTAAAGTCAGGCGCGAAACGCCTGACTTTTCCCTAATAAACTGTGCCAGATTTAATGCCAGATTATCCATTGCCGCCTTATACGCGCATTGGCATCAAAACGTAAATGGCGCTGGCATCGCTGGTATCATGAATAACCGATGGCGACGACGCATCGGAAAAACTGATTTTGACGCTTTCGCCTTTAACCTCGCTCAGAATATCCAGCAGATAGCGGAAATTATAGCCGATTTCCAGCGATTCGCTGTCATATTTGGCCTCAATTTCTTCCATCGCCGATCCCAAATCCGGGCTGGAGGTTGTGATGGTAACGTGATTCTTGTTGGTAATCATCTTGATTGCGCGGGTTCTCTCCGCAACAACCGAAACACGGTCAACCGCCGAAGAGAGTTCCTTAACGCCGAGTTCCAGAACCTTGTCATTATCAGTCGGGATAACGCGTTCATAGTCCGGATAAGTGCCGTCAATCAGTTTGGACGTCAGGGTAACATCTTCCATCGTAAAGCGGATTTTGTTTTCCGACAGGGCAATGGTAATATTGTCGGTCGAGGTATCGTCCAAAAGCTTGCGGATTTCTCCGACCGTTTTGCGCGGAACGATAACGCCGGCCATGTTTTCGGCACCTTTCGGCAGCGGCGATTCGACACAGGCCAGACGATGTCCGTCAGTGGCGACGACGCGCAGAACTTTGGCTTCGCCCTCGTTCTTGGCATGGATGTACAAACCGTTCAGATAATATCTGGTTTCTTCGGTCGAAACGGCAAACTGCGTGCGGTCGATAACGTCTTTCAGTTCGTCTTTGCCCATGGCGAAGTTAACCGGCAGCTTGTCGCCCGAAATAACCGGAAAGTCTTCGACGCCGATGGTTGACAGCGAAAACTTCGACCGGCCGGAAGCGATTGTCAGCTGGCCTTTTTCGTCCGGAAAAGTCAGCTCAACGTCCGAACCGTCAGAAAGCTTGCGGACAATGTCGTAGAGCATATGTGCCGGAGCCGTGGTTGCACCGGTTTCTGCGGTTTTTGCATCGACAATTTCGGTAATCTCGGTATCCATGTCGGTTGCTTTAAAGCTGATGCCGTCTTCCATGGCCTCAATTCTGACATTGGAAAGTACCGGAATGGTGTTTCTTTTTTCGACAATGCTCTGAACATGACTCAGAGTCTTCAGTAATTTTGCGCGCTCAATCGTAAACTTCATTTTTTTGTACCATTAATGTTTAAACATAAAACTCATTTTCCCGAAGATTAGCATAATCTTCGCAAAAATCGAAATCAAAACCGCGATTCGTCAACAGCTTTTTTGACAATAAAAAACGGGCACCGTGTTAACAAACGGCACCCGTTTCGAGGAGTGTATGGTTAAAACTATGCTTCGAGGATTCTTCTCAGGGCTTCGACGTTCTCGGCCAGCGAAGCGTCCTCCAGAATCAGTTCCTCGACTTTGCGGACGGCGTGCATGACCGTTGTATGGTCGCGGTCAAACTTACGGCCGATTTCCGGCAGAGAACGCGAGGTCAGTTGCTTGGCCAGATACATGGCAATCTGACGCGGCCGGGCAACCGTGCGGGCACGGCGGGAAGACTGCATCTCCTTGACCGAAATGTTGAAATGTTCGGCCACCTTTTTCTGGATTTCGTCAATGGTTGTGCGCTTGTCATACGAACGCAGCATATCTTTCAAAACATCCTGAGTCATATCCAGCGTGATTTCCTTGTCGCTCAGTAGCTGCGAGTGGGCAATTACGCGGCGCAGGGCGCCTTCCAGTTCGCGGATGTTGGAAGTAATTTTGCTGGCCAGAAATTCGGAAACTTTTTGCGGCAGCTCGATTCCCAACTGACGCGCCTTGTTTTCCAGAATGCCGATGCGCAGGTCAAAGTCGGTCGGGTGAATGTCGGCAACCAGACCGCAGCCGAGCCGTGACTTCAGACGCGCTTCGATTCCCTCAAGGTCTGCCGGTGATTTGTCGGCGGAAATAATAATCTGACGGCCTTCTTCAATCAGCGAATTGAACGTATAGAAAAACTCTTCCTGTGTGGTGTCTTTGCCGCCCATAAACTGAACGTCGTCAACCATCAGCACGTCAACCGAACGGAATTGTTCCTTGAAAGCGGTGGTGTCTTTGTAACGCAGAGCGCGGACGAATTTGTACATGAATTTTTCGGCCGACAGATAGACGATGTTGCGGGTCGGATCCTGCTGCTTGATGTGCCAGGCAATGGCGTGCATCAGGTGGGTTTTGCCCAGGCCGACGCCGGAATACAGAAACAGCGGGTTAAACGACACATTTCTCGATTCGGCAACTTTCCGGGCGGCTGCATAGGCAAATTCGTTGGTTTTGCCGACGACGAAATTGTCAAACGTATACTGCGGATTCAGCGGCACCGAAAGAGACTGATCGGCATTGGCCGGAAATTCGTTGCTGTTGGCCAAAACCGAATTGAGGCCGGACTGATAGATGTTTTGCGGTGCCGGACTGGATGAAATCTTTTTCAGCAGAGAGCGGCAGGAAGGATTGTAAAGGCCTTTGCTTTCGTCCTGAACAGCCTGAACAACAAAGTTGACGCTTTTAATGGCCGGATTTTTCTTTTCCCAGATTTTATGGATGCGGTCGCTGTAATGCGTAATCACCCAGTTTCTCATAAATCGGGTCGGAACGCAGATATTCATGATTCCGTCATTGAAGGCACCCGGTGTCAGTGGCTTTAACCAACTGTCAAAAGCTGTTTCTCCGACTTCAACTTTCAACTGGCTGCAGATCTGTCCCCATTGTTCCTGAACAGAACTGTTGTTGTTTATTGCTTCTTCAGCCATCATATCTCCCCATATAATAAAATCACCAAAAACTTTTGTCGTTTAGCCGACTTACCGATAGCTGTCGTTTCCGGCAGACTTTCTGATTGACTGTTCCCTTTTGGGATGAGGGTATTTTTTCCGATTATTAATCAAAAAATTTTTCCTCATCAGTCCGAACGCTTCAAATGAGTTTCTTCGGTATCACCGCCATCCGCCTGTTCAAAACGTTCCTTTCAACCAAACCTTCAGGTCAATCTTTCGAAACAGAAATCGTTCTCTCAAAATTTTCCCTTACCGGCTCAGCCTCTTCGGAGAAAACCCCTCCAGACAAAACCATCGTCTTGCCTGATTCGAAAACTTCTCCCTCAACCAAACCTTCAGGTCAATCTTTCGAAATCGTTCTCTCAAAATTTTCCCTTACCGGCTCAGCCTCTTCGGAGAAAACCCCTCCAGACAAAACCATCGTTTTGCCTGATTCGAAAACTTCTCCCTCAACCAAACCTTCAGGTCAATCTTTCGAAATCGTTCTCTCAAAATTTTCCCTTACCGGCTCAGCCTCTTCGGAGAAAGTCCCTCCAGACAAAACCATCGTCTTGCCTGATTCGAAAACTTCTCCCTCAACCAAACCGTTGGGTCAATCTCTCAAAAACCGAAAACCTCGGTTCAATCGAAAACTTCCCCGTGCCCGCGGCAAAGATTTCAAAGACTTTATTTCTGCAAGAATGAGACTGCATAACCCACAGAAATTCCGCTCTGAAATTTCCCCTTTCCCGTCTGTTTCTTTAAACCCGCTGCTTTCCCATCAGCAGCTTTTTTCGAAACAAAGTTCGGCGGAGAATTTTTTGAAAAATGAAAATTTTTCACTCTGACGAAAATAAAAAATTCGCATTCCCGTCGTGATAAAATTTTCCGGCCAACCATTCTTTCAAAAAAACAATCATTCTTTTCAAAAAAAACAATCGCCTCAAAAAAAACAATCGCCCTTCTCAAAAAATTCGTTCTTAAATAATTCGCAAACGGTTGTTCCCCATATTTTTTCAACCTGTATCCGAATTAAAAGGAACATCTTTCAAATCAGAAAGTGACTGGATAGTAGAGTCAAAAAAAAATAATTACAACAGAACATTCTTCGAACATTGCAATTAATTTCCTTGACAGAAGATTCTTGCAGAGTCGCTTAGATTCTGCCATTTTCAGTACAAAAAAGCGCAAACCGCATATCCCTTTCTTTAAGGGACATAATCAGGTTTGCGCTTTCAAAATCGAGTGTAATAAAAATTACAAAGCTTTAATTTTGGCAGAAAGACGAGAAACAGTACGAGAAGCTGTATTCTTCGGCAGAACGCCTTTCTGGGCAGCTCTCATCAATTCGGATTCGGCAACGATAAAAGCAGCCTTGGCAGCTTCTTTGTTGTTTTCCAAAATAGCGGCGTTAACCTTCTTTACGAAAGTGCGAACGCGGCTTCTGCGGGCACCGTTAATGATGCTTCTTTTATTGTTTCTGTTAATTCTTGTTTTTGCCGATTTATGATTGGCCATATTTCTTTATCCTGTATTAAATAGTTACGACAATTTTTCAATTCTGATATGCTTTATAAACTCTTCGCACGGTTTAAGTCAATACCTAATTTCGCAAAAAAACCTTATTTTTGTACCCTTTGGACGCTTATTTGTGTCCGGCGGCAAAATTTCTGAGCGATTCTCGGAACGCGTCCGCGGCCAGACAGCACTGCGAGGCTTTTTCTTCAAAGGCGATTCCTTCGTTCAAAAACGAATTTTGTGCGGTCAAAACGGCCTCTTTTGCGGCCTTTAGGGCATTAAGCGGCTGACCGGCAATTCGCTCGGCGGTTTTCATAGCATCGGCAAACAGGTCGGGCAGCGGCACAATCCGGCTGATGAGGCCGGCGTCAAAAGCTTCCTCGGCCGTCATTGCCCGGCCGCTCAAAATCATTTCCATTGCTTTGGCTTTGCCTAAAGCTTTGGTCAGCCGCTGGGTTGCACCGAATGAAGGAATTGAGCCCAGGCTGAGTTCAGGCTGTCCGAAACGAGCGTTGTCTGCAGCCAGAATAATGTCGCAGGACAAAGCCAGTTCGCAGCCGATTCCCAGCGCATAACCCGACACGGCGGCAACAACCGGCTTTTTAACGGTAGCAAAACGGCGGAAATAGGTTTGCATTTCGTCAACGCCGAAAAACTTGCGATCTGCTTTGCTCAAAAGTTCTTTAATATCGATTCCCGCCGCAAAAGTTTTTCCATCGCCTTTCAATATCAGAACTTTGACGGTATCGTTTTGGTCAAATTCTTCAGCCGCCCGGGCAAGCTCTTGCAGCATCTCCAGATTAACCGCATTAAGAGCCTGTGGGCGGTTAAATGTTATAATGCCCAGATTTTCTCTGGTCTCAACAACAATATTGGCATAATCCATCGTTTTGTATCCTAAATCTGACTTTTAATGGTAAAACGGATATTCAGCGGTTTAGTCGATTCTCTGACAATTTCGAGCGCTTCGCCGTCGCGATAGAAAATCAGACTGTCTCCGCGCTGTCCCTGATAAGTCCAGCCGAGTTGGGGCAGGGTGTCGACGTAAAATTTCTTCACGCTCTTAAAACCGACTTTGGAACCGGTCAGGACGGCTTCGACCAGACGCGTCTCCTCATTGCCGAAAGAAAGGTTATCGTTCTGAACCTGATGAAGCCCCTTCATAACCGGAATGTCTTCATAACCCTCCAAAAAGGAAACGGCGCGGGCACTTGCCGGAAAAATAAGAAAACAGAGCAAAACCGCCGATAGAAAATAAAATTTGTTTTTCATTGTCATTATCACTTTTGTTTAACAGGGCAGTAAAAAGTCGAACGTCCGGCCAGGACAATCTTTTTTATACCGCCGGTTTGGGCAACATTGCAAGTACATCCCGGACATTTTTGTCCGGTTTTGTTGTAAACGCAATGCATATTTTGAAAATACCCCAGGCTGCCGTCCGGTTTACGATAATCATGAATGCTTGATCCGCCGGCTTCAATGGCCCGGCGAAGGATTCTTCTGACGCTTTCAAGCAGTTTGCCGCAGTCTTTCCGGCTGAGTTCTCCGGCCGGCCTCGTCGGTCTGATTCCCGCGTCAAAAAGAGCTTCCGAAGCATAGATGTTACCGATTCCGTTGACAATCTCCTGATCCAGCAGCGCCGCTTTTATCGGTATCTTCTTATTTTGCAGTTTATTATATAAATATAATCCGTCAAGCCGCTCGTCAAAGGGGTCGGCGCCGATGTGGGAAAAAAGGGAACAGTTGTCGAGTTTGTCCGTTTCCTCATAGGTCAGCATTCCGAAGCGCCGCGCATCGTTGAAGACGATCGTGCCTTTGTCCGTTTCAATAAGGACATGATCGTGTTTTTCTAAATTTTCCGGCGGAAAATCGCTGATCTTGACCTTACCGCTCATACCCAGATGCCAGATGACGGTCAGCCCGTTGCTGAGTTCAAGCAGCAGATATTTGGCCTTCCGGCGGATTGCCATAACCTGTGCCCCTTCGATTCTCCGCGCGAAATCGTCAGGGATTATTTTCCGAAAATGGTTGTTGAAAATGCTTACTTTGGTTATATTGGCTTTGTCAACGGCCTTGCTTAAGGCGTTTTTTATCGTCTCGACTTCGGGTAGCTCCGGCATGTTTAACCTCGGATAATGAAAATGCGAATATTGAGCCGCTTGGTTTACAATTACAAAAAATTCAGACTGGCCACCCGGCTGGCGCGGTTTGATCTGCTGTTTTTGCTGGACGGTTCGGTCGTGTTCAAAGATGTTATAATGCCGGCACGTTTTTTTGTAAAGCCGTCGTCAAAAGCTTTTTCGGGACGATTGGAAACTTTTGCGACCGCATCATCGGATTCTTACGCGGTTTTGTTTTTGTCCGAAATGTCAGCTCTGGCTTTCAGAAGCAGCAAATTTCCAGGCTCTCTTCCGGACAGAAACAGACTGCGTCCGGCCGGAACGGTTGTGTTAAAAGAAAAAGCTTCCGGCGATTCTCTTTTTTATCATCGGCTGTTCGGCGAATTGGCCGCCGTTGATTTTTCCGCGTTTCCGGATGCGCCTGCCGCGCTGGAAAAACGGCTTTGCTTGTCTGAAGATATGCGTCTTTATGCCTCCGAACAGGAGGACGTTATGAATCTTTCTCCGGATTCGCACAGCGTAGGGATTTTGCGGACAAACTGGGTGCAAACGTCTGCCCGGCGCTGGGTTGTGGATTCGTCACAGGATTTTGAACTGACGGCAGGGTTAACGCCGGAAGCGGGAAAAAATCTTGCACATTTATTTGCCAGACTTCTTTTTTTTAAGGAAGTCATTGTTGCTGGCTGGTCGGAGATTGCCGTCGATTCCGGCGGCCGAGTTTCTTTTGCCGGTGTTGATGCCGTATATCCGGCTTCATACGAACACCGGCTTTTTGCCTTGAGACGGGGAGAATGCCCGCGGGATTTTGCCGGTTTTAAACTGCGTTATGCTCTGGAAAAGTTAAAAAGCAACTGCCCCGAAGCTCTGATTAATGAAATCTTTGCCGAATATGCTAGTTCGGTTCAGCCCAAAAAAACTTTTTTGAAAAAGTCCGGAAAAACCGTGATTGCGGAATACTTTCCGTTGCCGGAAAAAGAAAATAAAGAGAAAAACCCGGGTTTTTGGACGCGTTATATCCGGCAGAAAAACAAAATTCACGCTGTCCGGAAGGAAAAGAACATGCTCTTTTATTGGGGGCCGGCTTTTCTTGTCGCGCTGATTCTTTTTATGCTGCTTCACCGTTTCTGACGGAATAAAGTTCATCAAGAAGCCGCCGGATTTTTTCTTCGCCCCTTTGCGGCACGGAACTTCGGGCGCAAACGGCCTGATTATAAAAATAAAACAACGTAAACAATCGGGTCAGATAAGTAAGTCCGAGATTGGCGCGGTTATTGTTTTCAATGGTTTCAATGAGCCGGTTGCGGGAAATGTTTTCTTCAGCGCAGATTCTCTCTAAAGCGCACCATTCGCTGCGACACAGACGCATGCTTGTTCGGCGTCCGTTGATAATAAGTACTTTATTAACTAATTTTGTCATCGCCAATTCTCGGACAATCGGTAAAAGTTAAAAACCAAACGAAATTCATTCTATTCTGTTGCCATTAAAGCAAGAATAAGCTAATAATATATCTTTAGATTATAAAATACAACCTAAAACGGAATTTTTTTTGGGTCTTATGAAAAAAGCTGTACGAAGCCGTAAATATTTTGCGCCGCAGACGGACGACAAGGAACGTCGGTGCGATCATCCGGGCTGTAATAAACCCGGCGAATACCGTGCACCCAAAGACCGCAAGCTGAAAGAATATTACTGGTTTTGTCTGGAGCATGTGCAGGAGTACAATGCCCGGTGGAATTATTATGAAGGCATTTCGACCGAAGCTCCGGAAGAGGAACCCAAACGCCGGATGCATTTTCGCGGTTTCAAGTCAAAGGTCAAATATAATTTCGGCTACAACATCAAAGACGATTTTGGTTTCTTCGGCGAATATGCCACCGATTTTGCGGCCATGGACGACGTTTGGTACAATGAAGAAGAACACCGCTTTCTTAAAATCATGGAGCTCAAACCCGGCGAAGTAAGCATTGAAACTCTGAAAAAACAATATAAAAAGCTGGTAAAAAAATATCACCCCGATGTTAATCGGGATGATGAAAATGCCGAAGAAAAGTTCAAACAACTGACAATAGCTTATCAGGCTTTGCTGGCCAAATTTTCCTGAATCAGTTTTTTACAGGCCGTTTCCAACAGGGCAAAAACATTTTCGAAATTGCTTGAGCCGTATGGATTCGGAATATATGAAACGCCGGCATAAGCTGCCAGATTTTCGATTTTTGCCTTTTGATATCTTGCATCACCCTGCGGCCGCCGCAGCTCCAGATATTCGGCGCTGTCTTCGTCCATAGTCAAAATCAGGTTAAATTCGGCAAAATCGTCGGCAAACACCGGACGGGAGCGTAAAGCAGAAATGTCAATTCCGTGCCGGAAAGCGCAGGCAACCGCCTGTGGATCCGGTGCGTTGCCGCCGCCGGTGTGCAGACCCGCGGAATCAATTTCCGCTTCGGAATATAATTGACGCATAATCCCTTCCGCCATCGGAGAGCGGCAGACATTTGCGGAGCACACAAACAGAATTTTCATTTTATTTGCCGAGGCAGCCGTTGGTTTCTTTGGCAAAGTGAACATAGCGTTTGTAGTAATGTTCCAGACTTTTCTTAACCATATAATTAACGGTTCCTCTCGGATACTCGCCGTTTTTGCCGGGTTTGCCCGCCGGAATTCCGGTCAGAATTTCAATGCCGTCGTCAACCGTATCCACTGCCCAGATATGAAAACGCCCTTCGTCAACGGCAGCCAGCACGTCTTCGCGCAGCATCAAGTCCTTAACATTGGTGCGCGGGATAATGACACCCTGATTCCCGGTCAGACCGCGATGGTTGCAAACGTCGAAAAAGCCTTCAATTTTCTCGTTGGCACCGCCGATGGGCTGAATTTCGCCGAACTGATTGATTGAACCGGTTACGGCAATATTCTGCTTAATCGGCAGATTGGCAATCGCCGACAGCAGACAGTAATATTCCGTCGAGGAAGCGCTGTCGCCGTCAACACCGCCGTAAGATTGTTCAAAGACAATCGACGCGGACAAAGACAAGGGCGATTCTTTTGCAAAGCGGTTGGCAATCAAAGACTGCAAAATCAGCACGCCCTTGCTGTGTATCGGGCCGCTCATTTCGACTTCGCGTTCAATATTGATAAATTCGCCTTTGCCCAGCCGAACCTGCGTGGTAATCCGCGACGGCTTGCCGAAAGAATTACGCGAGAAATTGTAAACCACCAGACCGTTAATCTGCCCGACGCGTTCGCCTTCAACATCAATCAAGATGGTGCCCTTGTCAATCTGCTCCAGCATGGCCTGCTTAATGCGGTCGCTGCGGTAAATTTGGGCGTCGATGGCTTGTTCGATATGATTTTTGCCGATTTGGTTGGCTTTGGACTTGCGTGCCCAGTAATCGGCTTCGCGAAGCAGATCGCCGATGGAAGCGATATGCGCGGTCAGTTTTTCGGAATCTTCGGCCAGCCGCGACGAATACTCGATGACTTTGGCAACGGCCTGACGGTTTAACGACCGCAGTTTTTTCTTTTTGGAAAGAGAACCGATGAGTTTTGCATATTCAAGCTCGTTTTCTTCGGTTCTGTCCATCAGCACGCCGAAATCCGCCTCAACTTTGAAGTAATCCGAAAAATCGGGATCCCGCTCGGAAAGAACCTCGTAAAGATCTTCGTCACCGGTCAGAATAACTTTAACATCTAGCGGAATAGGCATCGGATCCAGCGAAATTGTCGTAAAACTCGTCTCTTCTCCGGGGGTTTCGATTTTAATGGTTTTGGAAGCCAGCGCGCGTTTGAGTGAATCCCAGGCATAGGGCTGCAACAGAAGCTTACGCGCGTCAATCAGCAAAAAACCGCCGTTGGCGCGATGTAGGGCGCCAGCCTTGATCAGCGTAAAATCAGTCAACAAGGCGCCGTATTGCTGCAGACGTTCAACCTTGCCGACCAGATTCCCCTGCGTCGGGTGATCCAGGTGAACAATCGGCGCACCGGAACCGGGTTCGTTTTTAACCACGACATTGACTTTAAATTTTGCAAACTTGTCTTCTTCCTGCTTGTTCATGCGGCTCAGCAAGGCTGTCAGGGCATCTTCTCCTTCACCCTGATTTCCGTTTTCGCTGCCGCCGTTGGGCAGAAAATCTTCAATGTTTTCAATGATGTTTTTCTGGACGGCTTTCAGAAAATCGCCGACCTGCTTGTGCCCCTTGTATTTGTGACGCAGACTGTCAATCGGGTTTTTGACCGCGACTTTAATAAACTTTTCACGCAGCAGACCCGATTCGCGGCGCTGCTTGTCTTCCCATTCGGGCAAATCCTGCGCGGCGTTTTCAATTTCTTCCTGCATCATGTTCAGGTCGTCGATAAGCGATTTTTTCTCGTCTTCTGGCAGTTCGTCAAAAGCTTCCGGGCTGAGAACTTCGCCGTTTTTAACCGGCGCGACGACCAGACCGACCGGCATATGCAGCAGCGAAACGCTTTTCCCTTTCGCCTTTTTCTGCAGAAGACGAATATATTCTTCCTTTTTTTGCTTGTATTTTTCACGGATAATGCTTAGAGCCGCCTTATATTCGTCGCTGTCCAACACAGCCGGAATGGAGGACGAAAATTCCTCGATAAGCTTGTCAATGTCTTTGGCAAATTCGGAAGCTTCACCGGCCGGAAAAGAAATGGCAATCGGTTTATGAGGTTCTTCAAAATTGTAAACATAAACCCAGTCTTTGGGGGTAGGGCGTTCTTTGGCTTCTTTGACCAGAATACGTTTAACCAGACTGGTTTTGCCGGTTCCTTCGGGGCCGAGGCAAAACAGATTATACCCCTTGGATTTGATGTTTATGCCGAGTTCCACGGCGCTCAGGGCGCGATCCTGTCCCAACGCCGAAAGACGCTCCTCCAGTTCGGCCGTAGTCGTAAACTCAAATTTATGCGGATCGCATTTTTTGTATAACTCGTCAGATTTCAATTTTGAGATAGCCATTTTGCAAAAATCCCTATATATTTCTATCGTTAAACCGAATATAACCCGGGAATAACTAATTTAGTGTTAAACGTCAGATGATTTATTGGCAATATATATTAATTTTCGCCGTTTTTTTCTATGCCGGCTGGAATCTGTTCCGGCTGCTGCGAAAAATCCGCCGCGACCATTTCCACAAAATGGCGGTCAGAAAACTGCTGATTCGCTGCCGCGGCAGTCATGGACTGACATATTTCAATTCTGATGTTTTACGACGAACGGCAGATTTTTTGCTTGCCCGCAGAAACAAAACCACGCACCGCGCACTGCTGAATCTGGCTTGCGGCAAAACAATTCCCGCTTCGGCCTGTCTGCGTCACGGCGGACGGGAAACAGACGCCCTTTTGCTTGAGGTTTTGTCTGCGCCCAAACCGGATAAAAGGCTTCCGCCGGAAGAAAGGGCGGTTTTGTTTCTTGCCGCCGGCAACAAGGATGCGGCGGAAAAAATCATTGAAGAACTGCCGGATAAAAACCTGTCCCGTTATGCCCGGGCGCGCAAAAGATTTGTACAGGGTTGGTTGTTTCTTCGTGACGGCGATATGCTTTCCGCATCAAACTGCGCTGCCGAAGCCGCCACTCTTTTTGAAAAGGAAAGAGCCTTTGTCGAAGAGGCACAGGCCTTGCTTTTGAACGGAACGGTTTATCGCCTTTCCTGCGTTGAAGACGTGGCCGAATTCATGTTTGATGCCGCCGCCGGAATTTTTCGTTCTTATGGAGATGCGGCGGGAGAAGCCGAAGCTCTGGGCAACAGAGGTATGCTCTGGACATTACGGGAAAAATTTGCGGAAGCGGCCGATGATTTTGCTAAGGCGCTGGAGCTGAGCCGTCTTTCCGGAACCGGAGAGCTTGAGGCCGGTCTTCTTAATCAGTTGGCGCTGCTGAATATTTTGCAGAAGCGTTACGGCGAAGCCCGCCGCTGCCTGAATCAGAGTCAGAAAATCAGCCGCGGACTTGGGTTTGTTTCCGGATTGGCGTTTTCTTCCGAGCTTTCCGCCCATATCTTTTATGAGCGCAAAAAACCGGACAAGGCTGCCGCCGAAGCCGCTGCTGCCGCCGGATATTATCGTCGGGACGGCAACGACGCCGCCTGTTTTGAGAGCCTTTACCTGCAGGCGCTGGCTTTGTTCGAAAACAACGAAACCGAGGCCGCCGAACGGATTCTC
This sequence comes from uncultured Alphaproteobacteria bacterium, assembly GCA_944391505.1. Lineage (GTDB taxonomy): Bacteria > Pseudomonadota > Alphaproteobacteria > RF32 > CAG-239 > Scatacola_A. The sequence continues at coordinate 287,504 of CALXTV010000001.1, forward strand.
CGCAAACTGCTGAGCGCGGCCAAAAAAAGACGAACGTCTTTTCACGTTGCCAGTGCTTATAATTTGATGGGACTGATTTTTCTGCACCGGAATGAGGCTGATGCGGCTAAAGTCTGGTTTCAGGAAGCCGCGGCGCTGGAGCAGAAAAACGACCGTTATACCGGAGCCGCCGCCGACTACGCCAACATCGGGCTGATTGAACAGCATAAAGGCAACATCGAACAGGCACGCAAAAATCTGGAAACGGCAATAGCCTGTGCCGAAACTTTCGGCAAAAACAATCTTTCGCGCCTTTTGAACGAAAAACTGAAAAAACTAAAAATTTAAATCAAAGCGAAACGGGTGGCTGCCTTTGTGGGCAGATAAAATATCAATGTTTTCCAAGCCGAGATTCCGATAACCCAAAACGTTGATTCGCGGCACCGAGAACAAGTTGAACCAGCTTCCGCCGTTGCTCAAAATGATATGGTTTTTAACCTCCAGCTCGGTTTTTGCCAAAAAGTCCTTAAAGGTTTTCGACCAGGCGGGAATTCCGAAATCTCCGATGAGAATCAGAGGCTCGTCCTGACCGAGAACAAACTTGGTCAGATTGTCAAAAACGGTTTTTTCTTCAGCGGTTTTCAGCCCGGCAAAATCGACGTTGACAAAGATCAGGTTTCGTCCTCCTTCTTCAAAAACCAGAAATGAAGCGCTTCTCTCGGCGGTCAAGCGCAGTTTTCCGGCGCGAAGCGGCGTTTTTTTGGTCAGAATAAAGCTTTTTCCGGCATCGTCTTCTTGATGAAACAACTGATAAGCACCGAAGTTTTCCGGCAGATAGGCGGGAACTTTGCGGTGGTTGACGGCAATGATGTCCGCATTGTTTTCTTCGGCGTCGCGAACCAGCGGTTCGACATGACGTGCATTGTTTTGATAAAGGATTGTCAACCGGTTGGTTCCCTCATGCGCAACATTGCTGAAAATATTGGCCGATGACGCAATCGCGGCATAATTGATTGTCAGCAGCAAAAGCGCAGCGGCGGCATGAATGAAAAAACTGCCGCTCAAAGCATAGAAAAATGCGGCCAGGGTGATTATGTAATAATGGAAACGCCAGAAACCGAGCAAATCGAAGAAGCGGCTTACCGAACCGTCAAAAAAAGACAATAAGGTACATACGGCAATGATTGTGAGCGTAATGTTAAGAATAAGGTTTGCTCTTTCGTGTTTTTTTCTCTGGCTGAAGTAACCCATTTTTAATCTATTTCTGCTAGTTCTTTTTGTTGTGTCTTTGCACGCATCTGAAAATGTGTTGCAACAGGTATACTAAACGCTAATTGACAATTTGTAAATGGTGGCCTTGAAATTATGCCGGATCAGGTAATAACTGTCTTCTCCGCGGGAGATTTTCTCAGTACGGTGTCCAGCAATCTGGATGTCATGGCCGGATTGTTCAGCCGCTATTTTTCCGGTGCCGACAATCTCCGTATTGTTTCCATACTTTTAATGCTGCTGGCGTTTATTTTATTTTTGTTTTTAATAATCATTCTCTATGTAAAATCCATCGTTTCTTTTTTGAAAAGCGACCAGGCTGCTGCCGGCCGCAACGATATATTGTTTGATGACAGTTCCGTTCCGGAAAATGATGAGAAAATAGCCAGCGAACTGGAGCTTGAAAAAGAATTGGAAAAAGAACTTGAGCGCGAACTCGAGCAGGCGCGGGCGGAAAAGAAGCAGCTTGACGATCAGGAAAATCAGCGTCGTTTGGCCGAAGAAGAACAGGAGAGAACCCGGGAAGAAAAAGAAGACCGGCGGAAAAAGGAAAAATATGACCGCGAACTGGCCGAAGCGGCGACCCGGACAAATGAAAGAATCAAAACCGCGGGAATTGATCTGGACTGGAAAAAGGGCAAGCTTAGCGAATTGGAAGCCAACCGCGTCCGGCTGGATATCGAGAGCCTGCAATATCAGCAAAGCCGCAAAGGATTGCCGGAACTTCTCGGGCTGATTATCGACATGGCCGGCCGCAGCGTTGATGACCTGAAAATCGCCCAAACCGTCATGTTCCGCAATCAGGGGCAGAATACCGAAGATGATATTCTTCAGGTTATCGAAGCCATCAAAGATTTTATTGCCATGTGTGTCAACGGTAAGTTTGAGCAGATTCGTGCGGCCGCCGAAGAACCTCTTCCCCGCGAAGACGAGGCGCTGTTTCATCTTGCCAAGGGCGATCCTTCCTTGGCTCTTTCCCTGATTGAAACATTGATGGATGTTGAAATTGACCGCGGTGCAGCCATGAGTTTGGGTGCCAAACGCGATATGCTTTTTCAGGAAGTTTCCAATTATGCCTGCACATTTGGCACCTTATCAAGCCTGTCGGACATTCATTTGGCCACCGGAGCTTTTGAGCTGGCGATAGAGCTTGCGCCGCAGAACGTTAATGCCTGGAGTCGTGTCGCCGATATGTATGCCCGCGCTGAATCTAACAGTAAGGCCGTCTGGGCTTATGAAAATGTTTTGGAGCTTGCCGACGAAGAAATTTATCCGCAACAGGTTGCCAATGCCGGAAAAATGCTCTCGCAATATTACTATGCCCGGGGCAACAGCCTGCAGGCCGCCAAACTCTATAACAGTTCCAAACAATATTACGATTCCATCGGCATTAACCGCCGTTTGGATAAAAAGGAAGTTGAAATTATCGAAATCATTGAATCGCGGCAGAACGAAGATTTGGAGTCAACCATTGCCAAAATTCTCCAAAACCGCGAATTGCGCCAATACAGCTATGCCTGATTTTTTCTTCGGCAGGCCGGATACCTCCCTCCTGAATTGTCTTGTCAAGCCCTCTCTTCCTTTGTCATTGCCGAACTTGATTCTCTCTCTCGGCCATTCATGAAAAAAGCCGTTGCAAAATAGAAATCTGCTTTTATAATCATTTCTGCCGTCGGCAATGGTTAGGCTGACGGCGGAGTGTGGAAACTCCTCGTAGGAAACCAATTAACCTCCTTTATGGAGGATGACGCGAAATAAGCCGCTTTTGCGGACGAATAAGCGTACTGTTCTTACGCAGTTTCCAACTCCTCCCGCCTTTTCCAAACGAAAGGGCGGTTTTGTTTTTAACAAAACATGAGGGGGTAGAACATAATGGCAACCAAAAACAACGAAATTATCAAAATTAGAAATGGTATTGCCCGTCAACTGCATGAGGCTCGTATCAGCGCCCATTTATCTCTGGCGCAGGTCGAAAAGCTGACCGGCATTCCGGCCGACGTCATCGACTGGCTGGAAGTAGGCATCAAACCGGTTGACATCGGGCATCTGTACCAGTTGGCCAAAGCTTACGGCAAAACCGTCAAAATCAGTCTGGTCTGAAAAATTAAAGCCCCTCTTCCGAGGGGCTTTAAGCTATTTGTTGTCTAACAGCGGCGTGTTAAGCTGCGGCTTGTTATGGGTCAAAATGCTGATAACCTTAACCAGCTCGTTTTTCAGTTCGTTGCGCGTACAAACAATGTCGACCATGCCGTGCTCTTTCAAATATTCGGCACGCTGAAACCCGTCCGGAAGTTTTTCGCGAATGGTTTGTTCAATGACCCGGGCGCCGGCAAAACCGATAACGCAGCCCTTTTCGGCAATATGAACATCGCCGAGCATGGCAAAAGACGCCGAAACACCACCGGTTGTCGGATCCGTCAAAATCGAGATAAAAGGCAGGCCTCTTTCTTTAACCATATTGATTGCCGCCGTGGTACGAGCCATCTGCATAAGCGACAAAATTCCTTCCTGCATGCGAGCCCCGCCGGAAGCCGCAACGGTAATCAACGGATATCCGCCTTTGACCGCCATTTCGGCCGCTTTGACTATTCCTTCGCCGACGGCCATGCCCATTGATCCGCCCATAAAGGAGAAATCCAGCGCCGCAACCACACAGGTTATGCCGCCGATTTCGCCTTGCGCAACCTTAATGGCATCTTCATTGCCGGTTGCCTTGCGATAACTGCGCAAACGGTCGGTATATTTTTTTGAATCACGGAATTTAAGCGGATCTTCTTTGGTTTTTGGCAGGCTTATCTCGTTGTATTCGCCGTTGTCAAAAAGCATTTTTAGGCGTTTGTCAATATACAAGCGCAGATGATTTCCGCATTTGGTGCAGACATAAAGGGTCTTCTTCATCTCTTTTGAGAAAAGCATTTGTCCGCAGACCGGACATTTTACCCATAAATTGTCGGCAATTTCCTTGGGCGTCGTTTTTTTAATTTTCGGTCGAACGAAATCTGTAAGCCAATTCATTATATTTTACCATAGTTGTTAAAAGTTATTTTAAGGAGTCTTTTTTCCGGCGCGTAAAAAGATTTCTCAATCTTTCCTTAAACGTCGGCTTGGGAGGCAGAATTTCTGCCGTCTGGGTTTTCAGCGTTTCGAGATTCTCCTGCAGGCCGCTCATCTGTTCGGTCAGTTTCTGCTGCTCTTTGTTAAGCTTTTTATTTTCTTTTTTCTGCTTGCGGAGCTGGGCACGAACCGGAGAATAAGACATCCAGGAACTTATTTTGCCCAAAATGTAGCCGAAGACGATAAAGAAGACGACGGCCACACTTTGCGAAACGGTAACTTCAACATAAAACGGCCAAAGGTTAAACGTTGCCAGGTCATTGTTGACAAAAGCAAATACCAAAATGACGATGACGAGCGGCAAACCAATCAGCAATTTTATGAAACCCATGGCTCAACCCTTTCTCTTGATGAGATTGCGTAATTATTTGTTCAATAACTCGTGTAGTTGTTTTCCGGTTTTGAAGTGGGGAATATTTCTCTCCTCAACCTTAACCTGTTCGCCGGTGCGCGGGTTTTTGGCAATGCGCGGCGAGCGCTTGCGAACCGAAAAAGCTCCGAAACCGCGAAACTCAACTCTTTCGCCCCGGGCCAGAGACATTGTGATTTTTTCAAAAACCACATTGACAATCCGCTCGACGTCTTTGAGCAAAAGGTGGGGATTCTTTTCAGCAATTTTTGCAATTAACTCTGATTTTGTCACTTCATTACCTCGTTGTTTAATATATTTTTACTTGCGTTATAATTTATCCGTTTTTGTTTTATAAATCAATAGACCGTTTTCAAAAAAAGCCAAAATCTTATTGCACAGTTATCCAAAGTTTTATGGCCGGTTTTCATTGACGGCGGCATGCTCAATCGACAGCGGTTTTTCGGCCTCGCCGAGTTGCAGGTCTTCGATTTTTTCGATACGGCGCGAGATTTTGCCGGAAGAAACCCTGATTTCGCCGATGTCGCGGCTGGCCAGCTCAAAATGCTTGGAAAGGTTTTCGATGCGGTCGTCCAATCGTCCGATGTCCTCAACCAGAACGCCGACTTCTTTCTGAATGACGCCGGCCATTTCGCGCATGCGGGCATCTTTGAGAATGGCGCGGACGGTATTGAGCGTTGCCATCAGCGTGGTCGGCGACACAATCCAGACTTTGGAGCGATAGGAAACTTCAACCACGTCGCGGAAATTTGCATGAAGTTCGGCGTAAACGGCTTCGGACGGCAGAAACATCAGCGCTGATTCGGCGGTTTCACCGGGAACGATATATTTTTCGGCAATATCTTTAATATGCTTTAGAACCGAAGCGCGGAAAAAGCGCTCGGCCTCGGCTTTTTCCCGGTCGGAAGAAGCCATGCGCAGTGCGTTGTAACTTTCCAGCGGAAACTTGGAGTCAATAACGATGGTGCCGGGCGGATTGGGCAGTTTGAGCACGCAGTCGGCACGTTTGGCGTTGGAAAGCACGACCTGAAACTCATAAGCCGAAGGCGGCAGCGTGTTGGTCACCAGATCGTTGAGCTGAATCTCGCCGAAAGCGCCGCGCGCCTGTTTGTTGGACAAGACCTCCTGCAGCGAGACAACTTGTTCGGACAAAGAAGATATTTTTTGCTGGGCAACATCGATTTTGGCCAGACGTTCGCGCAGTGCCTGCAGGGTTTCGGCCGTTTGGCTGGTCGATTTCTGCAAGCCTTCGCCGACGTTCTTGGTAACCTGCAGCAGTTTCTCATCCATCATCTTCAGCATGGACAGGCGCTGTTCATCGATGGCACCGGCAATTTTGGACTGCTGGGAAGCCGTGCTTTCGGAAAGCTGCGACAGGCGCCCGGCAAGTTCGGCCTGACCGCGAAACAACGTGTCGGCCAAAGACTGCAGTGCCGGATCGCTCCGGCGGCGCAAAGACAAAAACAACACCAAAACCAGCAGAAGCAAAATCAGCCCTGCTGCGACAAGCAACAGGGTCTCGGCGGAAATCGGCAGGTTATTCGGCATGATATTCTTATTCCGGCAGATTACGACCCATCGCCAGGAACTTTTCGGTGCGCTGCTTCTTAAGTTCTTCTCCGCTTAACGGCAGGAGTTCCTTAAGGTTGCGGAGCAGTGCGTCGCCGACGCGGCTGATGGTGGTTTGCGGATCGCGATGCGCACCACCGACCGGTTCTTTGACAATCTCGTCAATAACGCCGAAATGTTTCAAATCCTGTGCCGTCAAACGCAAAGCTTCGGTCGCTTCCTTAACTTTGTCGGCCGAACGCCAGAGAATGGAAGCGCAGCCTTCCGGCGAAATGACGGAATAAATGGAGTTTTCAAGCATTAAAACCCGGTTTGCCGCAGCAATGGCAATCGCACCGCCGGAACCGCCTTCGCCGATAACAATCGAAATCAGCGGCACGCGGATGCGCAGGCATTTCTGGATTGAAGCGGCAATGGCTTCGGCCTGACCGCGGGCTTCTGCTTCAACGCCCGGATAAGCACCGGCGGTATCAACAAACGCCAGCACCGGCATATTGAATTTATCGGCCATGTCCATCAGACGCTGCGCCTTGCGGTAGCCCTCCGGCTTGGCCATGCCGAAATTATGTTTCATGCGGGTTTCGAGGTCGTGCCCTTTTTCCTGACCGAGGACAACGACGGAAATGTTTTTAAAACGTCCGATGCCGCCGATCATGGCCTCGTCATCGGCAAACGCACGGTCGCCGCACAAAGGCGTAAAATCTTCAATAAGGGCATGAACATAGTCCAGACAGTGCGGGCGATCCGGATGACGGGCGACCTGCGACTTCTGCCAGGGTGTTAAATTTGCGTAAGACTGTTTCACCTGTTTCTCGAGTTTTTGCTGCAAACGGTTGACTTCGTGAGCGATATCGACATCTTCGTCTTTGGCGAGGAGCTTCAATCCCTCGATTTTAGCTTCAATTTCGACAATATTCTTTTCAAAATCCAAAACCAATGTACTGTTCGTGTTCATCAAAATTCTCTTTAACTATTAAACCTGACTGACGTATTAGCACAATTTATTCAAAATTTCGACTCTTTTTTTGGTTATGTTGATTATCAGAGGCTTAACATATCCCAAAACAGGGCAGAGCTTGCAGATTTTAATTGAAATAATGAGTGAAAGGAATAAAATCGATAAAAATTAAACCTCAGAGGAGAATTAAGACGTGCTGGCGCTTGCTTTCTTTATTTCGGTCTTCTCGACCCTCACCTGGCTGATTTTTTCCGCCGCCTACATCAATGACCACCTCGGCGGCGTCGCGTTCGGTTCGCTCGGCATCATGGACATTTCGGTTTATCTGGGGCTTATCCTGCTGCCGATTTTGGTTTTGTGGATGGTTTTCGGCTTCATCAACCAGTATCTGGGCAGCCGCATACTTTCCGGAAATATGTTCTCTTTGTTCAAACAAATGAAAAAAAATCAGGATTATACCGACCTGATTGCCCGGATTATGCTTGAGGCCGAGCAGGAAATCAAGGACGGTTTCATTCTCGGCAAGTTTGATCTGTTTGTCGCCGACATGAACGAGCTTATTGCCGACCTGCTGCTTCGCTGCAATATTGCCTCGACCGAACAGATTGAACGTTTGTGGACAAAGGTTCAAAACGGCGGCAGATGGGCTTTTGGCAAAGTGTTAATTGAAGTCAACCAGAATCAGCCCAATTTTCAAATGCGGATTTTTGACAAATCGCAACACGACAGCGTGATTGCCGGCACCGTGCTGGAATGGTGCGCACGTTATCAGAGCCTGACCGCTTTGCTGGAAAAGCATGACAAAGAACGTGTTTTCATTACGATTATCGAAACCGGCGTCTTCGGCAAAGTCTTTTCCATTCTGGCACCGGTTTCGGACGAAATCCGCCGCAGTCGCGAATTTGCGCCGGCCGGACCGGCTGCTCCTGCCTTTGCGCCGCAACCTGTCGCACCGTCGTCCTTTGAACCGGAAGTTCCGCCGGCGCCAAAACCCAAACCGGGTTTTGCCAAACAAGAGGACGAAGGAGAAACGGGTTTTTTTGAAAGAATAGATACCAAATCTTTCGCCGCGCGGCTTAATCCTTTTCGCAAAAAAGAAAGAGAAGAAGTTTTTCGTCGAGAAGAACCGACAATGCCTGTCGAAGAGCGCGACCCGCTGTCCATTGCCTTAGAGAGAAGTTTCGGCAATGACGAAGAGCCGGCGGCTCCGTCAGTTTCGGCGCCTGTCTTCGACGAAAATCCCATGCCGGCCCCGATTCCGGCAAAGCATGAAGACAACGCTGAACCCGACCGGGAAGAAGATACCGTTTCTGCGCCGAAAATCGAGCACGAAGAAATTGTCATTGCACGGGAGGACGACCGTTTTGCCAATACGCACAAAACGCTGAATGACCTGAAAAAAGAATGGGCCGAAATGCGCAGTGCCGCCGAGCCGGTTAAAGAAACCGAAAAAAAGGCCGAAGACAAGACGGAAGAAGAAAATTATGCCTATCCTTTCGGCGGCTGGACAGATGAAGCGAATTACAATAAATAAAATTATCCGCGCCGTTCTGCTGCCGACGGTTTTGCTGTTTTCCGCCCGGGCGGAGGCTGCCGCCGTACCGGTTTATGACCGCATTGCCCTGTACGGAGAAGCAAAATACGCACCGGGGTTTGAGAATTTTTCTTACGTCAATCCGAAGGCGCCGAAAGGCGGACGGATTGTTATGCCGGACTACGGCGGCTTTGACAGCTTCAATCCTTTTATTTTCAAGGGCATTTCGCCGGCGACTGCCGTTGGTTTGACTCTTGACACGCTTGCTGTTTCTCCGGCCGACGACCCTTCTGTGGCCTATCCGTTGATCGCCGAAAAATTCGAACTGCCGCAGGATAAATCTTTTGTCGGTTTTATTCTTAACCCCGACGCACGTTTTCATGACGGAACGCCGGTTACTGCCGACGATGTCATCTTCAGTTTCAACAGCCTGATTGAAAAAGGGCAGCCGTTGTATAAAATGTATTATGCCGATGTGGAAAAGGTTGAAAAAATAAACGACCGGCACGTCCGTTTTTATTTTCGCAAAGGCTCCAACAACCGCGAGCTTCCGCTGATTCTGTCGCAAATCGGCATTTTTTCAAAAGCAGACTGGGCAGGAAAAGATTTTGCCAAACCGGGCCTTAAACCGATGCTCGGCAGCGGCCCTTATAAAATCAAAAATTTTCAGCCCGGCAAGTTTGTGGTGCTGGAAAGAGTCAAAGATTACTGGGCCGAAAATCTGCCGACGCGCAAAGGTTTTTTCAATTTCGACGAAGTGCGGTTTGACTTTTATCAGGATACCACGGTCACGCTGCAGGCGCTGTTTTCGGGAAATATTGACGTTCGCGAGGAATATATCGCCAAAATCTGGGTAACCGGCTATGACAATGACAAAGTCAAAAGCGGTCAGGTTGTTAAAGAAGAAATCGAACACAACAATCCGGCCATTTTGCAAAGTTTTGCCTTTAACGTCCGGCGGCCGAAATTCGCCGATCGCAGAGTGCGCGAGGCCATCGGGCTGGCTTTTAATTTCGACTGGGCGAACGACCGGCTTTTTTACAATCAGTATCAGCGGCTGTATAGCTATTTTACCAATACCGGCATGGAGGCAACCGGTTTGCCGCAGGGACGGGAAAAAGAGATTCTGCTGCACTATAAAGAGCAGCTGCCACCCTCGGTATTTAACCGGGAATTTTCTAATCCCCGGCACCCCGACTTTATGGCATCGCGCGAAAATCTGCGCCGGGCCGTCAGGCTTCTGAACGAGGCCGGTTATGACTTTGTCGACGGAAAAATGACCAATCTTAAAACCGGCGAACCGCTTGAGTTTGAGGTCTTGAGCAATTCGGCCAACGGAAGCTCTTTTACGCGGGTTATGCTGCCGTTCATCGACAATCTGAAAAAAATCGGCATAAAAGCTGAGTTTCGCAATTTGGAAGTTAATATTTTCAAAAACCGGCTGGACAATTTCGATTTTGACATGGCCATTGTTTCTTACGGCGTAAGTCGTATGCCCGGCACCGAGCAGCGTGAAATGTGGGGCAGCCGCTCGGCCGATGCAAAGGGCAGTTATAACGTTATCGGCATTAAAAATCCGGTGGTAGACGCTCTGATTGAAGGGTTGATCCGGGCGCAGAAAAAAGAGGACTACGAGGCTTATGTCCGCGCGCTCGACCGGGTGCTGCTGAACGAATATTATGTCATTTTCCAGTGGTATTCTCCTTATAACCGCGTGGCCTATCAAAACAGGTTCGGCCACCCGCAAACCAAAACTAAAGTCGGATACCAGCCGTTTACCTGGTGGGCTGAAAAAACCAAAACGAAAGGCCGGAAATGAGAAACTATATTTTGAAAAGACTGCTGCTGATTCCGGTTACTTTGCTCGGCATTCTGATAATCAACTTTGCAATCGTCCAACTGGCGCCGGGCGGGCCGGTTGAATATGTGCTGGCCAAATACCGCGGCATGAACGTCGATGCAAAATCGCAGTTTACGGCTTCGGCCGACATGAACATGGAAACTTCGGCCGCAAAATATCAGGGTGCGCAGGGTGTGCCGGAAGAACTGGTTAAAGAGCTTGAAAAACAGTTCGGTTTTGATAAACCGGTACACGAGCGTTTTTTGAAAATGGTGGCGGATTATGCCCGGTTTGATTTCGGCCGCAGCTATTATAAAGACAAAACTGTCGGACAACTGATTGTCGAAAGATTACCGGTGTCGGTTTCGCTGGGATTATGGTCAACGTTGATTATTTACCTGATTGCCATTCCGCTGGGGATAAAGAAAGCGGTGCGGGACGGTTCAAAATTTGATGTCTGGACTTCTTTTGCGGTTATCCTCGGCTCGGCGATACCGGTCTTTTTGTTTGCGGTGTTTTTAATCGTGTTTTTTGCCGGAGGAACTTATCTGCAATGGTTTCCCCTGCGGGGACTGACTTCCGACAACTGGGCGGAACTCCCCTGGTACAGACAAATTACCGATTATTTCTGGCATATCACGCTACCGGTTCTGGCCATGGTTATCGGCGGGTTTGCCAGCCTGACCATGCTGACCAAGAACTCCTTTTTGGACGAGATTAACAAACAATACGTGCTGACGGCCCGCGCCAAGGGACTGAGCGAAAATCAGGTGTTGTACGGTCATGTTTTTCGCAACGCAATGCTGATTGTCATTGCCGGAATGCCGGCCATGCTGATTAAAATGTTGTTTACCGGTTCGCTGCTGATTGAGGTTATTTTTTCGCTCAACGGTCTGGGGCTGCTCGGTTATGAAGCAATTATGACCCGCGACTATCCGGTAATTTTCGGAACATTGTATATTTTTGCGCTGCTCGGCCTGCTCTTGAAACTCATCAGCGATTTGACCTATTCTCTGGTCGATCCGCGAATTAACTTTGATAAAATCTGAAAAAAAACCTCGGAAGAGGGACTTTTTTCAGGCATCTTCTTCGAGATCGGGTTCGCTTTCGCCGTCAAGCAGGGTACCGAAATTAATCGTCTGTTCATAATAATTCAGCAGCAACAGAAGATAGCCCCAGCGAATATCCCCTTTGCCGATTTCCAATCGGTCAATGGCCCGTATCGGAACGCCGGTCTTATCCTGAACGTGCTTCAAAGACAGCCGCAGCTTGTGCCGGCAGGCAAACAACCGTACGCCCAGCGTCCGCCGCAATGCAGATTGTTTTTGCTGTGATTGGGATATGTATTTTATCTGATTCATCATGTTCAACTCCTTCAATGTTTTGTTAAAAACAAAACCGCCCTCAAATGAGAGCGGAGGAGTTGGAAACTGTAGCACGACAGTGTGCTTATTCGTCCGCAAAAACGGCTTATATCGCACCATCCTCCACAAAGGAGGTTATATAAAGGTTCGTACTAAGGAGTTTCCACACTCCGCCGTCAGCCTAACCATTGCCGACGGCAGAAATGATTATAAAAGCAGATTTCTATTTTGCAACGGCTTTTTTCATGAATGGCCGAGAGAGAGAATCAAGTTCGGCAATGACAGCGGAAAGAAAAGTGCCTGAAAAGAATGGCAAAGAACAAAAGGTATAAAATGGCGAAGATTCTTATTGAACTTTTTGCTGAGGCTGATCCTGAAAATATTTATAAGCGTCGAGAATTTTGCGCAAATGATAAGGTGTCATTGGCTTTCGCCCTTCTTCCAAGTCCTTGAGTGTTTCCGGAGAAATATCGCTGCGTGCCGCCAGTTCCTGATAACTCCACCCGGCAGCCTTGCGCAGTCGGCAGACTTTTTGTCTGGCTTGTTCGGCCAGCATTCTTTGAATAAAGTTTTCTTCTTCTGCGTTGCTCATGTTCGTTTCCCGAATTATAATACGAAGTATAATCTGCAAGTTGCTTCGTGTCCATGCAAAAAAACGGCCCGATATTGCAAAATATCAGGCCGTAAACAATAATTTTCAAGAAAGAACGGATTTAATCTTTTTATCAAAAAAGTCAATAACCGCTCCGAACTTTGAGAGATGATCCGGATCATTCAAAAGTTCCTGCTTGATTTGGATCAAAACACCGGGTTCATAAGACGACGTTATTCGTTCCAACGCCTCTGTTGCTGTCTTGTCTTTTTCCGCCAGAAGCGAGTTGAGTGCCGAAAAGACATCGTTAAAATTCGTAATATACACGTTGTAATTTCGGTTTTTGAACTCTTTGACGATTTCTTTTTCCGCCACATTCCAGTAAGCAGCCTCCAAAGAAGCGTCAAGACCGCCTTTTTGAGCAAAAAAATCGCGTATGCTTCTGGCCGCTGAAAGAAGTCGGCCGAGTTCGGGCGTACTGAGTTTTTGCAAAACCTTTGGGCTCAGATATTTTTTCATCTGCGCCACTGTCATTGTTTCAAAATTAATCATAAGTCTGTATTTTTTTATTAATTTAACAAAACAGTGCAGTTTTGCAGCCGCTGCCGCACTTCTTCCATATAAGGCCGGTAAAGATGCGGATTGGAAAGCAAAACCTTTTTGATTTCCGCTTCCACGCGCTTTAGAGCCTCAAAGTCAAGAATATCCAGAATTGCGTAAGCCTGAACCTGAAAGTCTTCGTCTTCCATATTCAGAAGTTCGACGGCGCTTTTGCCTTCGTTCCCCTTCTCAATTCCGACATACATCAGTTGTATTCCCCGATGGTCAACCTCTTTAGAGATCAGTGTCAAAGCAGCTTCCCACCATTGGCGTTCCATAACCTTGTCCAACTCAAATGCCCTGCTGAGCCTGAATATTTGCGAATTGACGTAACCGAACAATCCGGCAATATCCTTCTCATTCAGGGTTTTCAGTTTTGCTTCCGAGCAGAGCGCTTTGGCTTTCTCGGGAGATAATTTTTTAAAATTGTACATAATCATAATAATTTTGGTTTGCTTTTCCCGAATATCATACTTTTGGACAAAAAACAACAAAAAACCGCGGATAAAAACCGCGGTTTAAGGTCAAGCCGTTGTCAAAATTAAGATGCTTTGTTAAACAGATCTTTGATTTTATCAAAAAATCCTTTGGTTTCCGGCTGACAGGAATCATCTTTGCTGATTTCTCGAAACTGCACAAGCAGTTCTTTTTGCTTGGCCGAAAGATTGACGGGCGTTTCGACGCGGTATTTGACAAACAGGTCGCCGCGGCCTTTGGCACGAATAACGGTCATTCCTTCGCCGCTGATTTTCTGAACCTGATCGGACTGAGTGCCGGCCGGAACCGCCAGCTCAATCGTCGAACCGTCAATGGACGGAATTTCAAGCTTGCCGCCGAGTGCCGCGCAGGCCATGCTGACCGGCACGCGCATATACAAATTAGCACCTTCGCGGCTGAAAATCTTATGCGGCTTAACAGTCACAAAAACATACAAATCACCGTTCTCGCCGCCGCGGCTGCCTGCTTCGCCCGCACCCGGAATCCGCATCCGGGTATCGTCCTCAATGCCTGCCGGAATTTTGATTTTAAGTGTTTTATCCTTATTGACCACGCCGCTGCCGCCGCATTTTTTGCAGCTTTCTTTGACAATGCGACCGCTGCCCTTGCACTTCGGACAAGTTGTTTCGACAATGAAAAAGCCGCCCTGTTGTTGCTGAATACGGCCGGAACCGCCGCATTTGTCGCAGACCGGTGCCTCCGTGCCGTCTTTGGTGCCGTGGCCGTGACAAGCTTCGCAGGTCTCGGTCGACGGAATGGTTATTTCTTTTTCAACGCCGCTGAAAGCTTCTTCCAGACTGATGCTCAGGTTATAGCGCACATCTTCGCCGCGTTGCGCATAAGAGCGCTGTCCGCTGCGTCGGCCGCCGCCCATAAATTCGGAGAACACGTCTGCGAATATATCCGAAAACCCGCCGGATCCGAAATTAAATTCAAAACCGTTAAATGGATTTCCGCCGCCGCTTCCGTTGGCAAAAGCCTGATGTCCGTAACGGTCGTATGCCGCCCGCTTCTGGCTGTCTTTCAGCACGTCGTAGGCTTCGTTGATTTCCTTAAATTTAGCCTCGGCTTCCTTATCGCCCGGGTTGCGATCCGGGTGATATTTCATGGCCAGCCTGCGGTAAGACTTCTTAATGGTTTCGCCGTCGGCGTCGCGGGAAACTTCCAGCAGTTCGTAATAGTCTTTTTCAGTCATTTTTTCTGCTTGTTTTTTCTGTTATAAAATCGATTTTACCCTTATTTAGGTTTTTTTTAGGCAAAAGGCAAGCGCTTTTCGGCCAAGTAAGGTATTTTTTAATAATTTTCCGCTAAAATTCAGACAGTAAAGATGATTAGACAAATAATTTGCCAAAAAATCTTGCCAAAAAACGCAAATTGTGATAAGGTAAAGTCATATTCAAAGAATTTTTAGGAGAATTTTCCATGGCCGATATCAAAGAAGTTTATGCAAGAAGCGAAGAATATCAGGAATATGCGCGCCAAAATAAAGGTAATGAACCGACCGTCGAAAAGTTTTTGCAGTCGATGGCGCCCGCGGACCGTGTCGCTTTTGAAGAAAAATATCGGGAAAAAAACGAACAGAATCCGGCCAAAAACAATGAGTTGGAAAACAAACAGCCTGAAAATGCCGAAAAAATTAACGAAGAAGCCCGCCGTGAGAGAAGCGCATCTTCCGATCAGAATGAGTTTTTGATGGACAAGGTCAAGCTCAAAACTTTTCTGGATATGAAGATTATCAACGAAGAACTTTATAATTCCGGAATGGCAAACCCGGCCGCTGCCATTGAGTCGCTTAACAAAATTCGTCCGTTGAATGAAGAGGAAACCGCCCGCTTTGATGAGGTTATGCTTGATAACGTTTTGGAACAAGGCTTGCTGGATTTGACGCCTCCGAGCGTTTTGGCGGAACAATATGAAAAACAGCAGCAAAAGAAAGCGGAAAAGCAAGCCGCCGCCGAAAACGCCGACGTAACGGAAGAAAACCGGAAAATCGCCGTTCTTGAAAACAGAATGATGACCCTTTCCGAAAATCTCTACAATAAAGAAGAACTGTTCTTTGCCGATGTAACCAATACCGGCGATACTTATGACGGCTATCTGAAAATAACGGACGTTTTGGACAAATATGTTGCGACGCCGGAGCAGGATACGGCCAAAAAGCAGAATTTGGAAAAAATGCTGAATGCCAACCGCGAGACGCTCAATGCTCAAATCGACGAATATGATGCCGGCTGGAATATGGAAAACGCTTCGCCGAAAAGAGCGGAAGAAATAGACCGCCGCTATGACGAAGTCAGCTCAATGCTCGACAGTGTGGTTATTGATGACGAAACACTGGCGCTGACCGGAAATTTCAAATTCGTGACCAACGGCGAGGTTGAACAGCCGTTTGTTGACAAAGAGGGCAGGAAAAGCAGCAGTTGGACGCAGGGTGCAACGATTGATCCGGAAAGCAAATTGGCAACGGTCGTTCGCATTGCCAAGCAAAATGCTTTGCAGTCAGTCATTGCCGACAACGATAAAATTTCGCAGGAGAGCCTGAACAGAGAAGTCAGCGACCAGTTGGGTGCCGCTTTATATTCTTTCAGCGTCGGCGATAAAGTCGTTCAGGGCATATTGGAAAAGCCGGATGCTTTTACCGATAAAACGCAACGTGAAGAATTTTTGAATGATCTGCGCAATGCCGAGAAACCCGTTTATCTCTCCGAAACCGGGTTTGAAGCGGGTGTCGATGCCAGCATTGATCAAAGCGCGGCCTATGCTTCCCGGTTAAACAAAAAACTGGGCAAAGACAATCAGGTTGCCGTCAAAATTCTGGAACCATTAAAAGATTTGGACAAACGCGCGGCGGATCGTACGGAAGATTCCAAACTGACCAAAAGAGAAGCGCGGATTACGCTGGCTAAAAGAGGACTCAAGAACGGCGTTTCGGCTTTTCTGGTTTCCGGCGCCATTACCGTTGCCGCTACGGCGACGGCAACCGACGCTTCGCTGACGGCTGCAACAATGGGCATGAACAAATTTGCCGGTGCGGCCATTGGCACTACTCTGGCCATTGCAGCAGCGTCAAGGTCCATAATAAAATGGCGTAAACAGAGAAAGGCAGAGGGCAAACCGCGGGGATTAATGTCCATGCTGAAGGATCCGCGGCTGGCAACCACGCTGGCAACGACTGCTCTCGGCGGTGCGGCGCTTGGATTCGCCGCAACGGGAAATCCGGGGGTTGCCATGGCCTGCGGTGGTGCGGCATTGGCCATCGGTGCCGGAAGTTCTGTCGTTTATACGGCGAAAGATGCCAGAAAAATGGGGCTCGGTAAGGGTGAAGCCTTAGGCTGGGGTGTTGTAAACGCGGCAATTACGATTGGTGCCGGTTTCGGCGGCCGGGCGGCGGCGAATTTCGGTATAGACCTGTATAATCAGCACAATCCGGACAATACGGTCTTTCAACATCAGGAAAAAATCGGCGAGCGTGTTGAATCCGTTACCGAAACGCGCACCCACATGGTTATTGATTACGGGGCATTGAACGAAAATGCTCAGGACTTTTTGCAGGACAACTGGTACAAGGATAATCCCGAACTTCTGCAAAGCCGCATAGATGCCTTGTCTGCCGCCGGAGTGGAAAACCCGTATCATACGCTGTTAGTTGCTCATGATGCCGGACTTCTGGCACCTGATAACATGCAGATGTGGGACGGTTCGACCAGCAACGGCAACCATACCGTATTAACGCATGGCTGGGCCGAACAAAACGGTGTCAACCCCGACAGCGTCGATGCCATTAAAAATCTTTTCAACAATGACGGCAGCGTTAATGCCGATGCCGTTGCCGCTTATAAGGAACTGGCGCCGCATGTGGGTGAAGACAATTTTGTTTCCAGAATTGAAGACCGCCCGGTTATCCGTGAGCTTTACGGCGATAGGGAATCAACCTATGATCACGACAGAAAACTGCCGCTGAAAGAAGAAACTTACACCGTAGGCAAGTCAGTTGTCGTTGACGATTACGGCATGGTCAAAAATGATAACGAAGGTGCCGGAGTCGGTATGTTAGGTATGCTTGCCGGTCCGTTCAAGGGGGTCAAAAAGCTTAAACAAAGAGTCGGAAGTCTGCTTGATAAAATTACAAAGAAAGAAAAAACTTCCCAAAAATCTGCGGAAAATGCAGAAAAAATACCGGTTACATCGACCCCGGCAAAAGATAAGCCGGGCTTCACGGCAACACCGGCAAAAGATAAGCCGGGCTTCACGGCAACACCGGTAAAAGATAAGCCGGGTCTCACGGCAACACCGGCAAAAGATAAGCCGGGCTTCACGGCAACACCGGTAAAAGATAAGCCGGGTCTCACGGCAACA
>CALXTV010000002.1 GCA_944391505.1 uncultured Alphaproteobacteria bacterium
GACAAATATTTCTGCACCGCTTATACGGACATGAACGGAAGCAAGCTTGCCGAAATCGGCGACTTTGTGTATGTTGATGCGATATCGGCGGAACCGATTTCGGGACGTATTCCGGTCGGTATTGTCTATGACAAGAGCGGCAAGATGATGTCTATTGCCCAGTTTACAGGACAAACCGCTGACCAATGCAACAGTTATACAACGGATGGCACGGCCGGTTGGAAACTGGCCTCCATGGAAGACATGAGCCTGATTAAATCCAATGTGGACAAAATCAATGCCTCACTGGCCAAGCTTCCCAATGTGCCTCAGATTGAAACAGATAGAAGCAGCATTTACGGTAGTCGTTATTGGTGGACAAGCGATGGCAAAACGGCTTGTATGATAAAAAATATTGCTATTAACGGTAGCAGCAGCATCATTAGTGGATGTTACGATTCGTATCAAAACAATAAAAACGAGGCTCAGCATGCGCTCTGTATACGAACATTTAGTGCCGGCGGCGCGGGTAAAGATCCGGCACAGGAAAAACCGACGACTTATGCGGTCGGCGACGTTTATACCAATGATGAGGGCGTGGCTATCGGTACCGTCTTTGAAATTGACAGCGGCGGTACACACGGTACCATCTTGTCCCGTACTTCCCGTACCGGCACACAGAATCAGGCTATTGAATACTGCGACAGCCTCAATGCTTCCACCGGCCTTACCTGGGGGTTACCAACAGTGAATCAGATGGTTACGGTTTGCAAGAATAAAACTATCGGATATGCAGATGGTGTTGAATACTGGACCGGTACTGGTAATCAGACATATATGGAAGGTAGTACTTGCGGCAGTAATTGGGGAAACGATCAATCACCAACACTAAACTTCTCTTACTTCTGTGCGGCATCGTTCTAAGCCGGAAAGCAAAGCCCTCTCTCTCGAGAGGGCTTTGTCTTTGCCGAACTTGACTTTCTTCTCTTCACTGACTGAAGTTTAATCGTCAAAGATTTTGGCAAACACATATTTGTCCATGTTATTGATGGTTCGAATATGTTCGTTTTGCAAAATCGTCGGAAGTTCCATTGAGCGAAAAACGCTGCGCGGGTCGGCGCCATCGACAAAAGCGCTGACATTTCCGGAAGCAGCTTCAATAAACCTCCGCGAGGCAACTTTCCAGACCGCAGCAATTTGTTCGGCGCTCAATTTGCATTTGTCAGCCGAATCGAGCCCGAGTTTTACAAGCGCGGCGCCGCAAGGCGTATGCTCTATCATCATCCTGCCCGGATTGGCGCCGACGCAGGCAAAGGCCCTATCCCGATTTTCGGTTGTTGGCAGATAGCTGATGCTATACAACACAACCGAATTTTCCGGGGTGGCAACGTCAAAGGTTTCGGCAATTTTCATTGCCTGCGCGTACAAGTCCATTCTTCTTACTTCCTTTTGTTCTTAACGATATCAAGCTGCCCGTTGGAGACAATGATGTCCGCCGTATCGTTCTCGCCGATTTCGCCGTTCAGAATCTTCATGGCCAGTTTGTTTTCAATCTGATTTTTGAGCAGACGACGCAACGGACGCGCTCCGTAGACCGGATCATAGCCGTTGTTGACAATCCAGACTTCGGCCGCCTCGTTGACTTTGAGATGAATGTTCTTCTCGGCCAGACGTTTTTCGATGTTCTTTATCTGAATATCGGCAATATCTTTGATGTTGTTTTTATCCAGCTTGTGGAACAGCGTAATCTCATCAATACGGTTGATGAACTCCGGACGGAACGAAGCTTTGACAATATCCATTACCCGCGCCTTGATTTTCTTCGGATCATCGGCGCCGGTGGCATTGGCCAAAATTTCGGAACCAAGGTTGGAGGTCATGATGATAATCGTATTTTTGAAGTCGACCGTGCGTCCCTTGCCGTCGGTCAGGCGGCCGTCGTCAAGCACCTGCAGCAAGATGTTGAAGACATCGGGATGCGCCTTTTCGACCTCGTCGAACAAAATGACCTGATACGGACGACGACGCACGGCTTCGGTCAAAACGCCGCCTTCTTCATAGCCGACATAGCCCGGAGGCGAACCAATCAGACGGGCAACCGAGTGTTTTTCCATATATTCGGACATATCAACCCGAAGCATGGCGCTTTCATCATTAAAAAGAAATTCGGCCAGCGCTTTGCTGAGTTCGGTTTTGCCGACGCCGGTCGGCCCCAGGAACAGGAAAGAACCAATCGGCTGACGATGGTCGGAAATTCCCGCACGGGAGCGGCGAACCGCATTGGCAACCGCGGCAATCGCCTCTTTCTGACCGACAACGCGTTTGGCCAGAAAGTCTTCCATGTGAACCAGTTTTTCCTTTTCGCCCTCAAGCATTTTGTCCACCGGAATTCCCGTCCATTTGGAAACAACCGCGGCGATGCTTTCGTCGGTAACGACTTCCTGAATGTGGCTCTTGGCGTCTTTGGCCTTTTCTTCAATCTTTTTCAGCTTCTGTTCCAACTGCGGAATAACGCTGTATTGCAGTTCGCCGGCGCGTTCGTAGCGTCCTTCGCGTTTGGCAATATCTGCCTCAATCCGCGCCTTGTCCAGCTTGTCTTTGATTTCGGTAACGTCGGCCAGACCCTGTTTTTCTTCTTTCCATTTGTCTTCCAGACCTTTGGCCTTGGCCTCAAGTCCGGAAATCTCATAACCGATGAGCTCAAGGCGCTGTTTTGACTTTTCGTCGTTTTCCTTTTTGAGCGCCTCGCGTTCAATTTTCAACTGCAGAATGCGACGGTCGAGTTCATCAAGCTCTTCCGGCTTGGAATCAATCGCCATACGCAGCGAACTGGCCGCCTCATCCATCAGGTCGATCGCTTTGTCGGGCAGGAAACGGTCGCTGATATAGCGGTTGGACAAAGTTGCAGCGGCAATCAGCGCACCGTCGGAAATCCGCACGCCGTGGTGAAGTTCAAACTTGTCCTTAATGCCGCGGAGAATGGAGATGGTTTCCTCGACGCTCGGTTCGGCAATGAAGACCGGCTGAAAACGGCGTGCCAGCGCAGCGTCTTTTTCAACATATTTTTTATATTCGGAAAGGGTCGTTGCGCCCAGGCAATGCAGTTCGCCTCTGGCCAGTGCCGGTTTGAGCAGATTGGAGGCGTCCATGGAGCCCTCGGAAGCACCGGCGCCGACAATCGTGTGCATTTCATCAATAAACAAAATGATGTTGCCGTCCGAAGCCTCAACTTCTTTCAAAACCGCTTTCAGGCGTTCTTCAAATTCGCCGCGGAATTTGGCGCCGGCAATCAGCGCTCCCATATCCAGAGCCAGCAGGCGTTTATGACGCAGGCTTTCCGGCACGTCATTATTGACAATGCGCATGGCCAGCCCTTCGACAATGGCTGTTTTGCCGACGCCCGGTTCGCCGATGAGTACCGGATTGTTCTTGGTACGGCGCGACAGAACCTGAATGGTGCGGCGGATTTCATGATCGCGGCCGACAACCGGATCGAGTTTTCCTTCTTTGGCTTTGGCGGTTATGTCAATGGCAAATTTTTTCAACGCTTCAAAATTGTCTTCCGCTGTTTCGGAATCGGCCAGCCGACCCTTGCGATATTCGTTAATCGCATTGTTGAGGCCGACGGCACTGACGCCGCAGTTGTTCAAAATCGTATAAGCCTTGGTTCCGCTCGTGACGGACAACGCCTGCAGAATACGCTCCAAAGTGACGTATTTGTCATTGGCTTTGTCGGCAATGTTTTCGGCCTCCATCATAACGCGCGTGAAATCCTGCGACATCATGCTCTGAACGGACTGTCCGGAAACAGCCGGAATTTTGGCCAATTCGGCATCGGTTTCGCTGCGGATACGCTCCGGAGAACCGCCCGCTTTCCGAATCAGTTCGTCAATCTGTTTGTCTTCAAGCAGAACTTTCAGCAGATGTTCGGGAGAAATGTACTGATGTTTTTCTTTGGCCGCAAGATTGATGACATCTTGTATCAACTCTTTGGATTTACTGGTAAGTTTTTCAAAATCCATGTTTTTGCCCTCCGTCATTTAATGTCTTATTCTAACATTAAATATAAGAAGCGCGGCAGGGCAAAATCAAGTTATCAACGAAATTTTTACGCTTGCGGCTTTGGCTGCGCTTTGAGGTCTATGACCGTAATTTCGGAGGGCGCGAACAGGCGCATGGCCGGTCCCCAATAACCGGCACCGTTGGAAACATAAAGCTTGACCCCGTTAACTTCATAGAGCCCGGAAAGATATTTGTTGGCATATTTGGCAAAAATATGAAACGGAAAAATCTGGCCGCCGTGCGTGTGGCCGGAAAGCTGGAGATCAACATTTTCCTTGTTCAGATAGTCGACGAAATCCGGCGTGTGCGAAAGCAAAATCCGATAGCTTCCCTCCCGGGCACCCTTGAATGCCCGCAGGAAATTGACGTTCCAGACATCGCTGTTGTTGGCAATATGCGCATCGGGAATGCCTGCAATATAAACATTGTGGTCGGGAATACGGACGCCGTGATTGAACATAATCAGGAAGCCCATATTCTTAAACTTGAACTGCCACGGAATCAGCCCCTGATAAAATTCGTGATTGCCAAAAGTGTACAAAGGCGGATATTTGGCTTCCAGACGTTCCAGCTCGGCCATGTGCGGTTTGACGGCATCAACTTTGTCATCGGCAATATCACCGACCAGGGCTATGACATCCGGATCAAGCGCATTAACCCGATCAACCAGCTTGCGGACTTTTTCAACCGGCGTGGTGCGGTTGATATGCGTGTCATTAATCATTACCAGGCGCATATCCTTGCTGACATTGGGGCTGGCCAGTTCAAACTTTTTGAGCTCCGGTTCTTTGGCGCCGCCGTAAACGGCCATGCCGACAAAAACGGCCGTTAAAAGCAAAACAATAAAATTGGCCTTGTCCAGCAGATTGATGTTTTTGGGGTGGAGTTTCCAGTTTTCGCCGAAGATTTTGCGATAAACCGCATAAAGGGCGAACCAGACGACATCGCGGAACAAAAGCATGGAAAAGAGAATGAACGCGGCGCCGAACATCAGGTAGAGGATTTTGGAAATACCGGCAAAAGCCTCGGGCGTAAAAATACCCGCTTCCTGAATAAGGTAGGATAACAGCGGGCCAAACCAACTGACGACAACCAACACTCCGGCAATTATTTTATAGCGGCGGCGGATATCCGAATAGCCGACCAATGTTTTGACGGTAATTGCCGAACAGGCAACAGCAATAATTGCGGAAGCTATGGCGAAGTACATTTAATCTCCTTGAGCAGCTCAGACTGCGGCAGCAGCTTTTTTACGATATGTGCGCTTGGCTCTGGGCTGAGCATCGGCTTCCGGCATGGCTTCGGGCGCGGCTTCGGCTCGGGCGACGGCCGCATTGGCCTCGGCGGCGGAAATTTCAATTACCTTAAATTCGCGCCGGGGAGCAGAAGTTTCCGCTTCGGCCTGCGGCATTTCGATAATGTTGGAAACCGTTTCGGCATTGTCATTGCCGACGGACGCTTCGGCGTCGGAAGAAGTTTCCTGATTTTCAAAGCGCTTTTCCTGCGGACGGTTCTGATTCATGTTTTTCTTTTCGTTGATTTCGGTCACAATCTTGCGATAGTGCTCGGCATACTGACGAAAGACTTCCATTTCGACATAATTGCCGTTGCCGTGCGCTTCTTTGGCAAGCTCGTTGTATTTTTTTATCAAATCAAGCGCCGTGCCGCTGATTTTGCCGGCAATGCTGGTTGAATCGAATTTGTAGTTAAGGGAATAAATCTGGTTGTTGTTACGATATTTGTTATTCAGTTTTTTCATAAGTTTAATACCACAATCCATGAACCGATACACCTCAACAAGAGGCTACGGAAAATACATTAAAAAAAAGTTTATTTCGGAAAAAAGTGCAAAACCAACTCTCTAATAAAAAGCACTTAACGAAAGTCATCATACATAAAAAAATATGAAATGCAATTTATTTTTTTAAGATAACACATCTTTCCGTTCCGGAAAGATCCGGCAGAATGTCAACCGGGGTCAAACCGGTGTCGGCAAAGACTTTCAATATCTGCCGCGCCTGTCCGATGCCAGCCTCCAACAAGATATAACCACCGTCGTTTAAAAGTAAAGGTGCCCAGGCCGCTATTTTTTTATAATGAACAAAACCGTCGGCGCCGCCGTCCAATGCCGAAAGCGGGTCGTGTTCGCGAACCTCCGGTTCAAGAGAAGCGATGTCTGCGGTCGGAATGTAAGGCGGATTGGAAACAATCATATCAAAACCCGAGCCGGTTTTTTGCAGAAAACCGTCTTCAAACCAGCTTCCGTGAACAAAAGATATACGCTCCGACAACCCCAGCAGCGACGCATTGCGGCGGGCAATGTCGAGCGCAGGTTCCGAGGCGTCAACGGCCGTTCCCTGCGTTGCCGGGCAATCATCAAGTATTGACAACAAAATGCAGCCGGAACCGGTTCCCAAGTCCAGAATTTTTGCAAAATTATTTTGCTGCACCAGTTCAATCGCCGCCTCGACCAGAATTTCCGTATCCGGGCGCGGGGTCAAGACATCTTCGCTGACAACAAAACTGTTTTTATAGAACTCGCGGCAGCCAAGGAGTTTGTCCAAAGGCGTATGCGCCAGCCGGCGTTCAATCTGCCGCCGTAATTTTTCTTCGGCCGCGCCGCTGACTTCCGCATAAGGACTGCCGCCGGCGTTTTCCAGCAAAATTCTGGCCTCCAGCCGCGGCGACGGAATTTTTCCGGCAGCCAGCAATCGTACGACCTCGTTTAAGTTCAGACTCATTTTTTCCTCATAAAAAACACTCTGAGTTTAGAAGAATTATCACAATTTGCAAGCTATAAAAAATCCCGGATAAAGCCACCGGGATTTTTTCTGCATTACCGACAATGATTACTATTGAGCCGCTGAAACGGCCGTATGCTCACAGAAACACTTTATCGGAGTAATCACATTACCAGGACCTGTTTGAGATGTTGCGCCTTCGCAACCGACACCGGACGGGCAGCAGCAACGCATGCCGTTGCAGGTTACAGTATGGCTTGGCGATACACAATTCCATCCGCCTGGTTCAATCGGCTTTATCGTCAAATTGCATTTATACTTGGTAACACCACAAGCCGTACAACTGTCTTTAATGCCGTTTGTACAACTCGTTGCAGTGAAGCCTGAGCATTCGTCTTCATATTTACATTCTGCTACGCAGGTATTGCCGGACATTGTATAGCCCGATTTACAAGAAGTCAGCTTATACTTCTTTGTCGAGCCGGCCTGACAGCTGCTGCAGGTACCGTTCGCCGGACAACTGGTCAAAGTATAGCCGCTGCAGCTTTCGGCCACGCAACCGCCGCCGGAATAGGTATAACCGGTTTTACACTTCATTGCCGGGCAGACAATCTTCCAGCCACCGCACAAAGTATCAATACCACCTCGGCCACCTGTCTGCTGTGCACCATTCGGATAATAAGACTGTGCCGCACAGGTACAGTTATAACCAGATGTCTGTGTACCGTCCGCAGCCTGCGCCGTACAACTGCTGCAGTTCCAGCCAAGCTTTTTCATCGTCTCCAGCGCCGTGCTTGCTCGATAAGCACTCTTACAACCGGAGTTCGGGCTTGCGTAGTTATAAATTCCCTGGCCGCCGATGGTAACGCTCGTGCCGGCCGTCAATATCGTATCTACCGCAGACTTTGTCGTGTTGCAGCTAATAACCTTACAGCTCTGACATTTGCTCGTACAATCGGAATAGGTCGCACCGCAGCCCTGCGGACAGGAAACCGCCGTACGCGAACTGCAGGGATCCTCCTTACAGGTCGAACATTTGGAAGAGCAATCGTCGAAATACGAAGCACAACCGTTTGCACAGCTGACCGCCGTTCTGTTCCGGCAGTTATCTTTATATGGCGTTTCGCACTTGGAAGGACAATCCGACCAATATTTCATACAGCCGTAAAGTGCCGAGTTGTTATCCGTGCGTTTATGGCAGTTATCCGTATAGGCCTTTTTGCAGACCGACGAACACGGCGAGCCGTAATATTCGGCACAACCATAAGTTCCTGCGCTTACACCAGACGGACAGGAACAGCCGGTATACTTGCCCCCACAGCTTGCACCCGATAATGACCTTGGTGACTTACAGTTGGAAGAATTGTAAACATATTCCGATTTACAGGCACAGGACTGATATTTGCCTCCGCAGGAAGCGCCCTGACCAACCTGATTGGAAGCACAACTGACCAGTTTCGGGTCACACTGACAGGAGGCATACTTGCCGCCGCAGCTTTCGCCGACGCCGACCTGTCCGGCCGGACAGGTAACCAGATTGGAGGCGCATTTGCAACCTTTGCCGTAAGATGAGTTATAAGGGCAGGTTCCGTCAATCACCTGAACCGAATTACAGTTTACTTTTGAGAAACCCTCGTTCTGGCATTGTTTGGCCGTATCGATTGAATAATTTTCGTCGCCTGAACCAAACCCTGCATTCGGGTCGCAATCGCCATATCCCAGGAAGCAGACGGCCGCAGTCTTAAACGCTTTATCAAGTTGCTCAAAAGAAAAGACGGGTTTCAACTCAGAAACACCTGACAACGTGTCATTATTACCCGGAGGCGAATAAGCCGTTGCCGGTGAACTGAATATCAGCCCAACGATTAATGTTAGGAAAAGTTTATATTTTGACATAATATCACCTCGCAAGTAATTGAACTGACTTTTTTATAAGGTGACAGATATGCGAGGAAAGTTCCCTCCGGACAGACGTCCTCGGGAATTAGACACACATCACAAACCACACCTTATTTTTAGGATAATACATGATGTGATTTTTGTCAACAATTGATAGGCAGACCGGCATGCAAACTTTATGAAAAAAGCCCGCAAATGCGGGCGTTTTTCATGATAACTCTTTTTACATCAGTTTTGTTGTTTAACCGCCGTCTGGCGCGCGATTTTCCAAGTATCAAGAACACTTTTGTTTTCCGGATTAAAACTGCGGACAAAAGCCAGACGACGTTCCATATTTTTTCTAAGCAGTTCAATATCAATGCTTTTTGAAAATCTGCCCTTAAAGACAAAACCTTTTTCTGCCGAAGTCATCTGTCTTCCTCCGCTGCGGGTTATTATTTTAGCACGTCTTCTGTGCCAATTCAAGCTTTACAAGCGATGAAAGCTTCTCAAAAGCCTTCTTTTCAATCTGACGGACACGTTCGCGGCTGACACCGAATTTGGCACCAATTTCTTCCAGCGTTACCGGTTTTTCGGTCAGCATACGGTTTTTGACAATATACTGTTCGCGCTCACTCATTTGCGCCAGACAATCGCGCAAAACTTTGGCTCTGAGAGCATTTTCCTGACGACGACCGAGGTTTTCTTCAATATTCTGACGGCTGTCGACGACAAAATCGACCTTTTCTTCATCGCTGTCATCACAAGCCGAAACATTGAGGGATTTGTCACCGCCAAGACGACGGTTCATTTCCACGACGTCTTTCTCGTCGACAACCAGCTCTTTGGCAATGCTTTTGACAACCGAGGGCTCAAGCTCGCGGTTTTCATAGATGCCCAAACGCGCCTTGATGCGGTTGAGGTTGTAAAACAGCTTTTTCTGCGCAGCGACGGTACCGATTTTGACCAACGACCATGAACGCAGAATATAATCATTGACGGCGGCCTTAATCCACCAGATGGCATAAGTCGCCAAACGGACTTTTTTGCTCAGGTCAAATTTTTTGACCGCCTGCATCAAACCGATATTGGCTTCGGACACGATATCGGCCAGCGGCAGGCCGTAACGGCGATAGGTCAGCGCAATTTTGGCTGCCAGCCGCAGATGCGACGTGACAAGTTTCTGCGCCGCGGCCAGATTTCCGTTTTCCTTAAAATCACGGATCAGGCGCGTTTCTTCATTTTCACTGAGAACCGGAAACTTTTTTATTTTTTCGAAGTACGAGAACAGGCTGTTCTCTTCAATAACCTGAGGCAGATTGCCCGTATTTTTGATTACCATAACTTCCGAATTTTGACTCATATATTTCCAACCTTCTTTCAACAGATGCTGTTAATATAATCTAGGGATTGAACAAGAACCTTTCAATATCCCCGAGCAAAAATATTACGACTTTTGTTTTAGAGAATCAATATAATATTTTATCTTTTCCGGGAAAATTTTAATCGTAAATAAATGACAAATTTTCGCCTGGAAGGAAGTTGATGATGTCTACGACATTGCCTTCGCCGACCGGATAAATCAGGGCATAGACACCGGCAGCACGTCCGTGTCCGAGGCTTTTGCAGAGGCGCAAGTCGGCATCGTTAAGACCGCGGTTGATCTTGGTCATGATGACGGCATTGGCAACATTGAAATCCTGCTTGGCCGTGAAGCCCTCAACCTTTACCTCGTCAAAGCGGGAAAGGTTGCGGCGCAGCAGAATATCGCGACGGCGGTCAATGAGCATGGTCGACGGATGTTCGGTCTGATAAGCTTCAATTTTTTCGACGATTTTTTGCACCAAAAGCGAATCCGAACACTCCGGCCGCGGCGAAGCCTCAACATCAAGCGGCGGCATTTCTTCCGGCGGAAGAATCTCTATCGGCAGTTCATCTTCGTCAGCCGGAAGTTCGGTATCCGCCGGCGCGGCAGTCTGAGATGTTTCCGCCGAAGCGGGCGAAGCCGTTTCTTCCGTTTCGGCCGCGGCGGCAGGCGCCGCCAACAGCAGGCATAAGCTCAAGAAAAATCCCAGATTGCACACGACTTTTATCCTTTACGATCAGAAGTTGATGGAGTTCGGGGTTCTCGGGAACGGAATAACATCACGGATGTTGCCGATGCCGGTAACCAACATCATCATTCTCTCAAAACCCAAACCGAAACCGGCATGCGGCACCGATCCGTATTTACGGGAATCAAGGTACCAGGCATAATCATCCTCATGCATGCCCATCTCGTGAATTTTTTGCACCAAAACATCATAGCGTTCTTCACGCTGTGAACCACCGATAAGCTCGCCGATACCGGGCACCAGGACGTCCATCGCGGCAACGGTGCGGCCGTCGTCGTTTAAACGCATATAAAAAGCCTTAATCTCCTTCGGATAATCGCGGACGATTACCGGGCGTTTGAAATGTTCTTCGGCCAGATACCGCTCGTGTTCGGTCTGCATGTCAATGCCAAACTCCGGCGTATATTCAAATTTGCGGCCGGATTTTTTCATAATATCGATGGCTTCGGCATAAGTAATACGTGCAAAACCGTTTTCAACAATGTTGTTCAACTTGTCCAAAAGTCCCGGCTCGACAAACTTGTTGAAAAGCTCGAGATCTTCGGCGCAATGATCCATGACATGTTTGACGCAGCTGCGAACCATGTCTTCGGCCAGATCCATGTCGTCATAAATGTCGGCGAAAGCCATTTCGGGTTCAATCATCCAAAACTCGGCGGCATGACGCGTGGTATTGGAGTTCTCGGCGCGGAAAGTGGGGCCGAAAGTATAAATGTCGCCCAGCCCCATGGCATACATTTCGCCGTTGAGCTGGCCGGAAACGGTTAAATGCGCTTCCTTGCCGAAAAAGTCCTTGGAATAGTCAACCTTGCCGTCCTTGGTGCGGGGCACGTTGTTCAGGTCGAGCGTGGTAACCTGAAACATTTCGCCGGCACCCTCACAGTCGGAACCGGTAATCAGCGGCGTATGGACATAGCGAAAACCGCGGTCGTGAAAAAACTTGTGAATGGCAAAAGAAAGCTCCGAGCGGACGCGGAAAGCGGCACCGTATTTGTTGGTGCGCGGCCGCAAATGCGCAATGCTGCGCAGGTATTCGTCGGAATGTTTTTTCTTCTGCAACGGGAAATCTTCGTCGGCAACGTCATAAATTTCAATTTTGTCGGCAACGATTTCATATTTCTGATTGCCGCCCTTTGATTCGACCAATGCTCCGGTCACGGCCAGAGAGGAGCCGGTCGTGAGCTTTTTAACTTCATTATAATTGGCTAAATTGTTATTGGCAATAATCTGAATATTTTTAAGACAGGAGCCGTCACCCAGCTCGATAAACGAAAAATCTTTTGCATCACGGCGGGTTTTGACCCAGCCTTTGACCAGAACCTGTTGCTCTGGTTTGTCTGCAGCCAACAGGCTTACAACTTTAGTTCTTTTTAACATCTTAAATTTCCTCAAATATTCATTATTTTATTATTGCCTTTACAGAGCGTGCCCAATATATAACAGTTATCTTTAATTGTCCAGCATTGACAAATGTTAATCTATGTATAATTATAACTTCAATACTAATTTTTTGCGGAGAAAACAGATGAAAAAAGCTGCCTTACTGATGATTTTGCCCATGCTGCTGGCGGCAGGCGCCTGCACATCGAGAATCGGCGCCGACCAATATGACACCAATGCCGTCGGCGAAGTCAACCGTGCGCTCAAAGGAACCGTCGTATCGGTCCGGCAGATTTCGATTGCCAGCGACAGCAGTGCCGGAACGCTTATCGGCGGCGCCGCAGGCGGTGTGGCCGGTTCAATGATCGGCGGTTCGGACACGGCGCATATTCTAGGCGCCATCGGCGGCGCGGTCGTCGGCGGTATTGCCGGCAATGCCGCACAGGAAGGATTGTCGTCGCAGAGCGGCTACGAATATGTCATTCAACTCGACAACGGCAGTATGGTTACTGTTTCACAAGGGAACGATGTTCTGCTCAGTCCGGGACAAAAATGTATGGTGCTTTACGGAAAACGTGCCCGGGTTGTTCCCTATTACGGAAACTAAGACAAAGCCCCTCAACCGAGGGGCTTTGCTTTAACAGTATGTCTGAGCCACTCAGCGGTTTTGCGATGTTGCGGCCAGATGAACAATTTGCGCGTTTATTTTTCTTTTTTCGCGATTGGCCAAAATCATCAACGGCGAACGCAGCAGGTTGACCGGAGCCTCACGACGGATTTGTTTCAGCATCAGCCGCGCTTTGGCTTCCAACTCGCGGGAATAAGGCTCGGCCGGCGTACAGCGTGTGTAGACCGGCGAAGTATTTAAGGCATTCAGCCAATCTTTTTCGCGCACGGGTTCGGCAAACAAAACCGGATCAAAAACCAGTCTTTCGCATTTGGCACTGTTTTGATAAACAGGCAAATCCAGACACATGGCAACATGATGTTCGCGCCACATCAGGTAGTCGATACCGGCGGCATTGTTTCCGGGCACGCGGGCAACAATCAGCGACGGAAGCTTTTCTTTGGCACCGATACCGCGCAGTGCGGCCGGCGCATTCTGCTTCAGTTCATGAAACAAATCATCGCTTATTTCCGATTTATCGCACCAGATGTTCAAAGGGTTTTGTCCGAAATCGCGGCGAACCCGAACAGAAAGCAGATACGCAAAGGCACTGCAGGCTTCATTGCGGTGTTGATATTCGCCATCAGGGAAAAGTTCCCGTTTCAAATGACGGAACGCGGCATCGTATTTTTCAATCTGCCGATAATCCAATTTAAGCGCTTCGGGCATTGCCGCATCTCCTGACAAGATTACTGGCGTTCGCGTTGCGGCGGCATTTCATCGCCTCCATAAACAACGCCGAATTGCGCGGCTGAAAATGCGTCGAACCGCAATCAACCCTGCTGACAAACATTTTGGCATGGCTGCTCAAATCCATGGGCGGATCTTTTTCCAGCCAATAGCCGCTGCCGCCGAAAACCGACGTATCTTTCCGGGCTTCTGTGCCAAACCGGCAGCCGGAAACATTAAAATAGGCCGCGCCACCGGCACTTAAAATCTTTTTCCAGTCTTTTTCAAGGACGGGCGCATTGAAAATTATCGGATCAAAAACCAAACGCTCGGTTTTTTTGCTGTCTTTGTAGATTGGCAAATCTATCGCCAGCGCAACGTGATATCCCTCCCATTCGCGTTTGCCCGTGCCGAGCCCGTTGTCGGTGGTAAACTGCGCCTCAAGCTTTTTGCCGGCCGGCGGCAAACTCCACACTTTAAGCGGCAGCAGGCCTTCGTCTTTGGCCTTTTCTGCCAGCAGGTGGGCAAAAGCAAAACAGCAGCCGTTGCGATAAGCGTATTCCTCGCGGGGAAAAAGCTCCTGTTTCCAGCGGTTGAATTTTTGGGCATAGCCGATAACTTTTTCGTAATCCAGTTCGCTCATCTTTTAAGAATCGTTTTTCTTATTAAAACACAGAGTTATTTTACCTCTCTTTAGAGCATAAATAAAGGCTTTTCAGCGCGACGAAGCTTCATATTTATATTCCGGGGCGGCAAAAGGACGCAGGCAACCGGCCAGCGCATTGCGAAGCTGGCGTCGCTCAAGCGGATTGTCAATGCTTTCGACCCGGGGCAGCAGAAGCTCTCGACGGTGACGAAGTTCGGCATTTTCGGACTTTGTAAGCGGCCGGGAAAACTCCCGCAAAAATATCTTCGCCGCGTCATTTTTGCCTAAATTGCTCTCATACAAAATCTTTTTGCTGCCGGGATTGACAATCTGCAAATTAAAACCAGTCCGTTGCAGGTGGCCGACAAAAGCCGCATAATATTCTACCATCTTTTTGGATCTCTGCAACGTAAACGAAAAATGTTCGTCCCGGCCGGTTCGGGCACCGACAAAACGCGTCAGCATATTCATATCCATTATCCGCTTGGGAACAGCGGTTATCAAAATTTGGTTTCGGTATCCCGACTTGCCAAAGTATTTGTACATTTGGGCCAGCATCGGCCCGCCCAGCCCGTCGATAGCAACGGAATACGGCATTTGGCGCAGGCGTTCGACCGCACAACCCATAACATCGCCGCCGAAAGCCAAAAAACAACGGTCGGAAAACGGATCGTCATGCCGGTTAAAACGCTGTGGGCGAACTACTTCGGCAAAATGAGGAGAACGGCGAAAAATCTCGTCTATTGACAGATATACGACGGAAGCGTCGGCACGGCTTAACGTCTCCAGCAGGCGGGTTTTCCCGGAACCGGGCATGCCATAGGAAAACAAGGCGCGCTTTTCCTCGGCCGGTTTCTTTTCCGACGTTTTCTCGGCAACGATTTCCCCGGCCAGAGCATCGGCCTTTTCCGGCCCCCAATCCAGCCAATATGAACCTGTATCTTCGGCAAACATCTATTTTATCCTGAAATTTTTTATACTATAGCATATTTTAGACAAAAATAAAGAAAAAATTACTTGCCAATCTTGTATGTTTTTGTTAAAAGCTCTTTATTACAACGCATTTTTAAGTTTTTATTTTTATGGAAAAATATGTATTTTTATTCAAAAGACAGCAGTTTCAATATTTGACAAAGTCTGTTGCTTTAGCCGCAGGCGCTTTTTTGACAACGGCTGTCGCAACCACGGTTCTTTATCTGTTGACGGGAGAGAAACTCCGGACGCCTTTTTCGGCGCTGACATTTATTTTGTTTTTAATCCCCGGAACAATGGTTTATTATCGTCATTTAATCTGCCGCCGAATGTCTTTTCGGACGTTTCTGCTGCTGATTGCCCTGACGACTTCGCTGCCGATGGTTCGGATTGTCGCCAAAACCGGCCTACCGCTGACACTGTTTGCTCTGGCCGCCGCCACCGTATTATTCTTATATACGCTACACCGCGGTATGAGAGTCAGACAAACGCTCAATATCATCAGCCTGTTTTATCTGATGTTCTTCTGCGTGGCCGCCTGCTCGCTGCTTGAGGCGTTTGTCGCCTTGTTCAACGGCGGCGGACCGTCCCTGTATGTGACTTTTGCCGTAGCGGCCGTTATCTTCGGAAAAATCAACATTCGCGACATATTTCAATTTCGGCTGCAGCTTCCGGAAGGAACTGCCATGGAAGAAAAAGAAATAAACAAAGTCGTTGAAGAAACAGCCTTAAATCTGTATTTGAACTTTATAGGCATGATTTTTGTCGTTGATTTTATGAAGTTTGTCGTTAGAGTGCTGGCCGAAAATCCTAAAAAAAACGCTTCCGAATAGGAAGCGTTTTTTGTTTTAGAAACCGGCAATGCGTTCCAGAGCAGCCTCTATTTTTGCTTTGCTTTCCAGGGCTTCCGCCTGACGGCGCTTTTCTTCTTCGACAACTGCGGCCGGCGCCCGTTCGACAAAGTTGGCGTTGCTCAGCTTGCGGGCATAGCCTTCAAGGTTTTTGTTCAGCCCTTCCAGTTCTTTTTTGAGACGTTCCTTCTCGGCGGCAAAATCAACAACCCCTTTCAGCGGAAGCAAAATGACCGCCTCGCGGAAAACGCTCTGAACCATGTCTTTACTGATTTCGGCATCGGAAGCAAAACATTCCAGTTTTTCCAAACGTGCCAGCGAGCAGATAATCCGGTTGAACTCCCGTAAATGAGCGCAGGAGGCCTCATTTCCGTCTTTCAGATAAACCGTCAGTCTGGCGCCCGCGGGAAGATTCATTTCCGCACGCAGGGAACGAACTGCCGAAATAAAGTCAATGGCCCAGTCAATGTCATTCAGCGCCGCCACATCAATATTTTCTGCCTGCGGCCAGGGATAATTTATCAGTTTGATATCACTCTTGACCAGATTATTCCATAACTCGGTGGTAATAAACGGCATAAACGGATGCAAAATAATCAAAATCCGCTTCAGAACCCAGGCGAAAGAAGCACGGGTTTCGGCCTTTTCTTCCTGATTGTCACCATAGAGAATCGGCTTAATCATTTCGATATACCAATCGCAGAACGAACCCCAGACAAACTGGTAAACCGCGTTGGCCGCATCCGAAAAACGGAAAGCGTTGAGATTGTCGGTAACCTCAACAGATGCCTGTTTGGCTTTGGCGATAATCCATTTGTTGACGGCGCTTTTGACTTTGGTTTCATCAAAATCCGCCGGCAACGCCGCTTCGTTCATCTCTCCGAAACGCGCCGCATTCCAGAGTTTGGTGGCAAAGTTGCGATAACCGGCAATGCGGTTTTCGCTCATGTTGATGTCGCGACCCTGGGTTTCCATCGCTGCCATAAAGAAGCGCAACGCGTCGGCACCGTATTTTTCGATGGTTTCCATCGGGTCAACGGTGTTGCCCTTGGACTTGGACATCTTCCGTCCCTGCTCGTCACGTACCAGACCGTGAATATAGCATTTGCGGAACGGAACTTTTTTCATCATGTACATGCTCATCATCATCATCCGGGCAACCCAGAAGAAAATGATGTCGAAACCGGTTACCAGAACCGAAGTCGGGTAGAAAGTGTCCAGATATTCGGTTTTGTCCGGCCAACCCAACGTCGAGAAAGCCCACAAACCGGATGAAAACCAGGTATCCAGAACATCGGTTTCGCGGGTCAGCTCAACAGGTTTGCCATAATGTCTGTCGGCAGCTGCCTGTGCTTCTTCGACATTTTCTTCGCAGAAAATTTCGCCGTCCGGGCCGTACCAAATCGGCATCTGATGTCCCCACCAAAGCTGGCGCGAGATGCACCAGGGCTGGATGTTGCGCATCCATTCAAAATAGTTTTTTTCATAAGACTTCGGCACAAACTCCATATCGCCGTTTTCAACCGCTTCGATGGCTTTGACGGCCAGTTTCGGCGCATCGACAAACCACTGGTCAGTAAGCATCGGCTCAATAACGACGTTTGAGCGGTCGCCATACGGAATAACCATCGGATGATCTTCAATCTTTTCCATCAGGCCGAGCTCTTCCAGCTTTTCAATCGTCTTTTGGCGGGCCGTTTGCGTATCCATTCCCGGGAACGGCGTATTTTCGTTGAGCGTGGCATCCGGATTCAGAATGTTAATCAACGGCAGGTTATGGCGTCTGCCGACCTCAAAGTCATTGAAGTCGTGCGCCGGCGTAATTTTAACCGCGCCGGTGCCTTTTTCGGGATCGGCATGCTCGTCGCCGATAATCGGAATCGGGCGGTTTACAATCGGAAGAATCGCATTTTTACCGATTAAATGCTTCAGTTTTTCATTCTCTTTGGAAACGGCAACCGCCGTATCGCCAAACATGGTTTCCGGACGGGTGGTTGCAATATGGATAAACTGTCCCTCCTCGCCTTCAATCGGATATTTGTAATAATACATTTTGCCGACGGTCTCTTTCTGGACAACTTCCAAATCGGAAACGGCGGTCATGAACTTGGAATCCCAGTTAACCAGCTTCTTGGCTTTGTAAATCAGTCCGTCTTTATAGAGGTTTACAAAAATTTTGCGTACCGCGCGGCTCAGCCCCTCGTCCATGGTAAAGCGCTCGCGGCTCCAATCGCAGGAAGCCCCCAAACGGCGCAGCTGTCTGCAAATGGTTCCGCCGCTTTGTTCTTTCCATTTCCAGACGGTTTCGATAAACTTTTCGCGCCCCAGATCGTGACGGGTAATTCCCTTCTCGGCCAGATTGCGTTCAACAACCATCTGGGTTGCGATACCGGCGTGATCCATGCCGGGCTGCCAAAGAACCTTCTTGCCGAGCATACGGTTATAACGAATCAAAATATCCTGCAACGTATCGTCCAGCGCGTGTCCCATGTGCAAAACGCCGGTGACGTTCGGCGGCGGAATAACAATGGCAAAAGCTTCCTTGTTTTTGCTCATGTCGGGTTTGAAATCGCCGCTGTTTTCCCAATCGGCGTAAATCTTTTCTTCAAAATCCTTCGGGTTATAGTTTTTCTCTAACATTTTTATTCCTTAAATTTCATACTTAAAAAATTTTTCACAACAAAACCGCAAAAAGCCCTCAAGATCCGGCTTGGGGGCAATAAACTTTACAGGTCGGTTCAGGACTTACCCTTGAGAACTGACCTTTGCCATCACTCGCTCGATTTCTTTTTTGACCGCAGCTTCAACAATCTCCGGCAGGTGGGCGTTCAGCCATTCTTTTGTCTGACGCGTAATTTCCGCCGATGCAACTGCGGAAAAGTCAAAATCTTTGGAAAGATTTTTTTCAACAATGCCGGTTACAACATCACGGACAATCGCTTCTATCGTTAAGGAACCGTCGCCGAGTTCAATTTCGGACATTGTCTGCGCCGTCAATTTTTCCTTGATGCTCTCTTTATCGGCCGGCGCCTCTTTCTGCTTCTGCTGTTCGGCAAACATTTTGGCAAAATTGCTGATTATGCCGGCCGAAACATCTATCGGGTCTTCAGGTCCTTTTTCAGCTTCGGCAGCTTCCGGTTCATCAGCCGTTTCAACAAAATCGGCATCAATGACTTCCGGCTCTTTGACGGCTTCGGCCACGGCATTGTCATAAACATTGTCCGTCGGTTCCACAAGCTCTTCTTCCGCCGGAACAACGGGCTGTTCCGCCTCGTCCGGCGCGGCATTGAGAATCGCGTTAAGCGTATCGTCGTCGACCAGATTGTCCAAAGAGAGGTCATTGGCCGGAGCGGTAAAATTTTCCTGATGCGAGGCATCGTCTTCTTCGGAGAAAATCGGCTCGGCATTAACATCGACCGAAGTATCGTTAAAATTCAAATCCGGCAGTTCGCTGCTTTTTTCGATTTCGATATCTTCGGCGGCCGCAATTTCGGATAAATCGACGGGTTCTTCGTCAATGGCTTCCGAATGTTCGGCCTCGTCATTTCCGGAAACGGGTTCGACTGACAAGTCATCGAACTCATGTTCAAAATCAAGATCTAAAGGGTCGGCACCTTCCTCAGCCCCGGCCTTTGGCTGTGTATCCGCCGTTGAAATATTCGGTTCAACAATCATGGCCGGAGAAAGGGTCAGGACATCGTCGACAGCTTCGACAGGTGCAGGTTCCGGAGTTTCTGCATCCGTTGTTTGAGCCTTCTGCTCTTCTTTTTGAGCCGTCTTATGCTGCTCGGCATTGTCTTCCGTCAGAATGTCCTTAATGGAAGACAAAATGTCTTCCATTGACAGTTCTTCCTCTTTTCCCTCTGTATCTTCTGCCATTTTTACCATTCCCAAGCAATTTACCACAAACTGTTTGTTACGCTATCAGAAAATTTCCGATTAATCAACGGCTAATCAACAGATAATGACAACCATTTGTCCCGCGTTTCCTTATAAAACTTTTTCGGGTTGTAAATATCAACGCCTAGCTTGAGGTCTTCGGCTGTCAGCTTACCCATGGAGAGCAGCAACTGCATTGCAGCAACATAGTAGTCGCGGCGCGCCGTAACCTCGTTAACATTGGAATTGAGCAGTTCCTGATAAGCATCCAAAACATCCAGAATCGTTCGGTTGCCGAGAGCTTCTTCTTTCTGGACACCGTCAAGCGCAATTTCGTTGGCCTTAACCTGATCCTGAATGGACTTAATCTGTGCCTTGTTGGACATCATCAATTCCCAGGCGCTGGTCACGTCGGAAACGGCCTGGCGTTCGGCTTCAAGAACCTGTTCCTGAGCCTGCCATTTCTGATATTTGCTCTGGCGGATTTTGGCACGGGTTTCGCCGGCGGTATAGAGCGGAATGTTCATATTGACACCCCACTGGAGTTCGTCGGTTTTGGTATCACGGTTATATGCGCCATAAGCCGAACCGCTGCTGTCGCTTTTGCTGGTCGTGGCCGAACCATCCAAAGTTACCGACGGCAACAGTGCGCCTGTATTGGCAGCGACGTCGTAAACCCTGGAGTTCAGCAGCTCGCGGGCGTAGCGGATAGAATAGTTGTTGGCTTTGGTATATTCCAAGGCTTCCTGAAAACTTTTCGGCAAAAAGTCGCCGAGATTTTCCGGAGCTGACAAATCTTTCGGCGCTTCACCAATGACGCGGGCATAAACGGCCTTAGACGCCTGCAGCGTTCCCTCGGAAGCAATGCGGTCTGCCTTAGCTTGAGAATAGCGAGCCTGAGCCTGTGAAACGTCGGTACGGGTAACTTCGCCGACATTAA
Organism: uncultured Alphaproteobacteria bacterium; assembly: GCA_944391505.1. Taxonomy (GTDB): domain Bacteria; phylum Pseudomonadota; class Alphaproteobacteria; order RF32; family CAG-239; genus Scatacola_A. The sequence goes on from CALXTV010000002.1 coordinate 20,779, forward strand.
AACGTTCAACCGTTTCGTCCAACCGTTTTTTCAAAAGTTTTTCATTGTTTTTCTGCAGGTTGACGATTGCCTCGTCCCGAACGACGTCCAGATAAGCCGTCGACGCGCTGAGAAAAACATTCTGTTCGGTATTGTAAAGATTGTTTTGTTCGGCGCGAACCATGCTGTCGGCGGATTTCACCGAATTGACGGTCGTAAAACCGCTGAACACAGGCTGGCTGATAACGGCTCCGGCCGAAAGTGTCGAGCCTCCGGTTTGCGATGGGATATTGTTATTGTGAATATCAGAATCCGAATAACTTCCGGTCAAATAAATGTTTGGACGGAAACCGGATTTGGCTATTGCGACATTTTCATCGACCGAACGCAGATATGCGCGCTGCGCCTGAAGCGTCGGATTGGTTTCATAAGCCGTACTCAATGCCTCAAAGATCGTTTCGGCCTTTGCTGCACCGGTTGTCAAAGCCGTTGCAAACAATAAAGCCGACAAAAATGTTTTTTTCATTAAACTCACCTCGTAAAACAGACTCAATTCATTGCGGAGTATATTAAATTATTGTTATTTTGCAATGACAAATCTTAAAAAACTGATAACTACCATGTATTTTTACAAGTGGAATGTTATATATTATTAACCATATTTCAAACAATTTGTCATAAGGTCGGGATAAAACGGTATGTTATAAGCATTTTAGGCTCAACTTGAAGGGGAAAAATTTTGAGTAAAAAAGAATCTGCAATCATCAATGAAATTGACAAAGCCAGACTTAAGCTGTCAATCGAACACTACATCAAATATTTCATCGGCAAGAGAACCAGCGAAATTAACAAAGACGAGGCGCTGAACGCCATTGCTCTGGCAGTGCGCGAATTTGCCATGGACAAGATGTATGAAACGATGGCGCGTTACAACAAAGTCAATTCCAAAAGAATCTATTATCTTTCCATTGAGTACCTCATTGGCCGTTCACTTGAAAACAACCTGCACAATCTGGGGCTGTTCAATATTTTAAAAAGTATCAAAATCGACGGCATGCCCAACATTACGCTGCAGGAAATTTTTGACACCGAATATGATCCGGCATTGGGAAACGGCGGTCTGGGACGTCTGGCAGCCTGTTATCTGGACTCGATGGCCTCGCTCGGCATCCCGGGGTTCGGCTACGGCATTAACTATCAGTTCGGCCTGTTCAAACAAAAATTTGAAAACGGCTATCAGATTGAACAAGCCGACAGCTGGCTCGGCGAAGATTCTCCGTGGCAGTTTTCACGCCCCGACCGGACGGTCGAAATTCCGATTTACGGCGAAGTTGAAAGCTTCAAAACGGCAACCGGCCAAGACAGTTTTATCTGGATGAACACGCAAAAATTCTACGGTGTTCCCTACGATTTTCCGATTGTCGGCTATGACGGAAAGTCGGTCAACTATCTGCGCCTGTTTTCGGCTAAAACCGACGACGAGCTGGACATTAATATTTTTAACGAGGGCGGCTATATGGAAGCGGTCAAGGAAAAAATCCAGACCGAAACGATTTCCAAAGTGCTGTATCCGTCAGATGCCGTTGAATCCGGCAAAGCACTGCGTTTTGTTCAGCAATACTTCTTCGTTTCCTGCGCGATGCAGGACATTATCCGCCGCTTCCTTGAAAAAAGCAACGACTTTGCAAAAATGCCCGACTATGTCGTCTGCCAACTGAACGACACGCATCCGGCGCTGGCCATTCCCGAGATGATGCGGCTGCTGATGGACGTTCATGGTCAGGAATGGGATACGGCCTGGGAGATTACCAACAAAATTTTTGCCTATACCAACCATACGCTGCTGCCGGAGGCTCTCGAAACCTGGCCGGCGCGCATTGTCGGCAAAATTCTGCCGCGCCATCTGCAAATTATTTATGAAATCAACCGCCGCTTTATGGATTATGCACGCGAAAAATTCGGCAATGATTCTGAAAAGCTCGGCAAGGTTTCAATTGTCAGCGGCGAAGGCGACAACCAGATTATCCGCATGGCCAATCTGTCGATTGTCGGTTCGTTCTCGGTCAACGGCGTGGCCAAGCTGCATTCCGAACTGATTAAGACTTCGCTGGTTCCCGAATTTTACGAACTGTGGCCGGAAAAATTTACCAACGTTACCAACGGCATTACGCCGAGACGCTGGCTGTTGCACGCCAACACGGCGCTTTCCGACCTCATTTCCAGCAAAATCGGCGAAGACTGGATTACCAATCTGGATCTGCTGGAACAAATCGGCGATTATGTCAATGACAAAAAGTTTGTTCAGCAGTTTATAGATATTAAGAAGCAAAACAAAGCCAAGCTGGCACAAAAAATATTCAAAGCCTCGGGCATTATGGTAAATCCCGACAGCATGTTTATTGTTCACGCCAAGCGGATTCATGAATATAAACGTCAGCTAATGACCATTTTGCAGGTTATCGGCGATTATCTGGCCATTATCAAAGACAATATCAGACCGACTGTGGCCAAGACCTACATTTTTGCAGGAAAAGCCGCGCCGTCTTATAATTTTGCCAAGCTTATCATTAAGCTGATTAACAACGTGGCCGACGTTATCAATCATGACCCGCGCGTCAACGACATGATTAAAGTCGTATTCCTCCCCGATTATAAGGTTTCGCTGGCTGAACTTCTGATTCCGGCGGCCGACGTCAGTATTCAAAGCTCGACGGCCGGTTTTGAGGCTTCGGGCACGGGCAATATGAAATTTGCCCTGAACGGCGCCCTGACCGTCGGCACTTACGACGGCGCCAATATTGAAATCCGCGAAGCCGTCGGCGCCGAAAACTTCTATCTGTTCGGGCTGCGTCAGGAGCAAATTCAGGAAATGCGCCGCAACAACTCTTACAATCCAAGGTCTTATTATGAAAACTCGGATTATCTGCGCCGCATTCTGAATGCCGTCAACTCTAATATGTTCTGCGAAAAGGACTATGTGCTGCTGTTTAAGGTCATTTATGAAGAGCTCCTTAACCGCGACTATTATTTTCTGCTCGCAGATCTGGAGGCGTTTAACAAAGCGCTGCATGATGCCGAAAAGGACTACACCAGTCCGCAGAAATGGGCCAAGAAAGCGATTATCAACGTGGCTAAAATCGGCTATTTTTCCAGTGACCGCGCAGTTATGGAATACGCCAAAAACATCTGGCACATCAAGCCCGTCGACTAAACCGGCGGCATATTACGAAAAGCCCCTTCATTTGAAGGGGCTTTTCGTTTAGCGTTCATTGCGTTCGTTGTCATCGTCGTACAGGCGCGGATCTTGTCGGCGCCCTTTTTTCTCCTTTTTGGGGTATTTCTGACGAAGTTCGGTAAAGTCGTAGTCCGGGTCGCCCTGCGACGGCGTAAAGATACCCTTAACACCGAGGTCGTCTTTAAGTTCCTTATCAATATTGGAAATGTTTTCGCGGCTTTTTCGCTTAAAGTCGGAAATAATCGTGCTTTCCTTATCTCCGATAACATCACTGTTATAATCGTCGATGCTCTTTTTGAATTTTGCCTCAAGTTTGCTCTGCGCAATTTTTTCTTCGTGCGGCAGCATGGCCTTCATCAGGGCGCCGACTTCACGCGGGCTCATGTCGCGCAACGGTTTGTCCGGATTAAAAGCTTTTCCGCGCAGTTTTTCGTCGGCGGCCATGTGGCGCATGAAGTCGTTTTTGAACTGCTCCATGTCCCGAACACCCGTCTTTTGAGCCAATGCGGTCATGACCGCACCGAGGGGCGCATTCGGATTGTCCTTATACACGTCAAAAATATCTTTTACGGCACTGCTGGCGGCATAGATTTTGACAATGCCGTCTTTATGGTTTTCGCCGTTTTCTCTGACGACGTTTTCCAAAATGCCGCGCATACCGCCTCTTTTCTCATACATATCATGGAACGGCGCATATTCGTATTCGGCTCTCAGGCTGCTGATAATTGCGTTGTTATGATGTTCTTCCATATCCTGACCGTTTTTGGCACAGTCTTCCAGCGCACATTTCTCCATCCACTCGGCCAGTTTCAGCTTATATTCAATCAGTTCTTTCGGCTTTAATTTGCTTTCGGCCACTTCCAGCATTTTCTTAACCTTGTTGGCGTCCAGATTTTTCATCATGGGAACTATGCCCTGTTTGGCGCAGGACAAGCGGAAAGTACCGAGATCCGATTCCGGCAGGCCGTTCGGGAAGTTAATATGCGTATTGCCGGCTTTTTTCAATATGCCGACAAGGCCGTCCGCATAGTCGTCGGTAATCTTTTTGTTGTTCGGCATGGCATAACGGATATCAAGACGTTCGTTGCCGTTTTTGTCTTTGGTGACGCGGGAGTAGATTTTTAAGGCATATTTGACTTTCATGTAGCCTTCTTTATCAATCTTTCCGTCCAGTTCCGGATTGTTGAAATTTCCCTGATCGTAGATTGCCCAGCAATCCCAGCCTTTCGTGTTACCGCCAAACAAAGCACGCCCGAAATCGCCCAAACGGGAACCTTTATACGATTTAAAACCCGTCCAGCCGCGCTGTTTGTCCAGGCCGCCGGCACCAAAAACCCAGTCGTCAATGCTTTTGACAGCTTTGCCGTAATCGACGGTTTGCGCGGCAACAACCGTTTCATTGCCAAGGTTTGTGTTTTCGTTGCTGAGGTCATGATTGGCGGCACCGGCCGAGGGCATTTCCTCATGATTATTTTCCGGCAGCGGTCGAATCGGAGCATTTTCGGCGGCGGGATCTTCCTGTTCGTTGGCTCGAGCCGCTTCTTCGGCGGCCTTGTTAGCCTGCTCTGCCTCATTATACATAGCGGCGAGCTTTTCATCAATTCCGCCGGGGAGTTCTATATCTTTAATACCGCGGCGTTCCAGATAATCAACAATTTCACGCATTTTATCGACGGTCATCTGGTCGATGTGATCCTGCGTAAAATTAATTTTTCCGTCACTGATAATAAATCCAGCGGGGAAGCGGGCGTCCTGCAAAACGACGGCCAGGCAGGGCTGGCCTTTCTGATTGGGCATAATCATGGTCTGCGGGTCGTTTTTGGCCTCGTCCCGCGTGCCCGAACGTTGTTTGACGTTATAAAGTTTTGCATATAAATCCGGATTGGCTTCAAGCAGTTTTTGCTGATCTTTCAACATTTTGGCCGAAGCGGTAAGCTTGTTGTTTTCCGCATTTGTTTTGGTTTCGGCCGTTTGGAGCTCTTTGTCGATTTTTTCTTCGGAACGTTCAATCGTATCCATAACCTTGTTGACATAAGCGCCCTGGTTGGTGTCCAGCAGTTTTTTGTCCAGCACGGCCGCAAAACGTTCCTTAACCTGGGTCAAACGGCGGGAATATTCGGCATCATTCTTATCCGGATATTCGGCATCCAGCTCGGCCACGGCGCGTTCATAACGCTGTTGCATTTTGGTATAAAAAGTCTGGGGATCTTTGCCGAGGTCAGCCTTTTGTTCGGACAAATCTTTCTTTTCTTCCGCCCGGTCTTTTTTCAGGTCTTCGAGCTTTTGGCTGTTGCTGCCGGCATTGTTGCGCAGTTCCGTCATTTTTTCCGCATAGAGTCTGCGGATTTCGTCGGCGCTCAAGTCGCTGTCAAGAACCGTAAATTCCTTAAATTTCAGGTGTCTCAACGGTCTTTTTTCTTCTTCGTCTGCCATAGCTGTCCTCAACCTTGTACTTATGTATTATGCCATTATTAATTATGGTAGCATATTTTTTCGAAAAATCAACTTTTTTTGTCAAAAATATTCTGTCATTCATATCTCAAAAAAACTTAATATCCCTGAAAAATAGCACAAAAAGCTTAAAAATATATGAATTGAGAGATTAAGGAAAATATGACAAAAACGCATAATTCGCCGCCTCATTTTTCGGCGAAGCCTTATTATGGGTTGAAATCCGTTCTAAAACAGGTATAATGATGAAAATGAGTTTTGTTTTATCTTTTCGGGGATGTTATGTTTTATCATCGTTTTTTGTTTGCTTCTGCTCTGGTTTCCGCAGTTTTGTCTGCTTTTTCGCAACAGGTATGGGCGGCCGAGACAAATTTTGTTGACATGAGCCGCGCATACAAGACGGCGTTTGTATGTTTTTTGGGCGACGGTGACTGTGAACGCAAACTTGATTTTGGTTTTCTGGATGAAGAGCCCGAACCGGTGCCGCCTTCAGAACCCGTTGATCCCGGGCAGGAATGCGTGGACGAGGGTTATACCAATGCTCCCTGTATTGCCGGCTATGTTCCCGATGAATATTGTCCGTATGACAGCTCTTATTATACCTGCGACAAAGAACCCTGCGCCGGTTATGATTATACTTATGCGGAAGCGACGGCACAGGGATATGTGCCCGACGGCAGTTGTCAGGACGGTTCGACGAAAAAATACAAACGTATTGAAAACCCCTGCGTCGGCTATTCTGTCTGCGCATGCGGCGGCGAACCCAGCGCGGCAAGATGCTATACGGGTGCCACGTTGAAATTCAGCCAGTGCAAGCCCTGCTGATTCCGGTTTTGCGGGGCCGTGCGGCTGTTGTTCGGCACAATTAATTTAATTGACTTTGGCCGTAAGATAGCATATTCTGAAAATAATAGGTGTTTGTGGTCTGAAGGCAGCGGCAAAGCTGTCTGATAAACAAGTTTTGGAGAAAGACCATGAAACACCAGCTTCTTTTGTTTTCCGCTTTTGTTCCGTTTTTTTATGCCGCTCCGGTTATGGCCGCTACCTGCACGCCGACGCCTGAGTGTGCGGCACAGGGCTATAAATATTCGGAAGAGGAATGTCCGCACGGCGCATTAAAATGCCCAAACGGGGACGGTTATTACTGTGCAACGCCGCGACCGAAATGCAACATCGGCGATATTTTCTATACGGACAACACCTGTGTTGCCGTCACCAACCATAACAGCAGCAAAACGGTGCTGGGTATTGTGGTTTATGTCAATGCCGACGGTGTCGGCGGCCAGATTATGGCACCGTGGTGGCTTGATAAAAACGGCAACCGAAGCAGTTCCGGTGTCGGTATGTATTGGTCTACGGAATATACAGATGTTCTTGAGCTTCCGAATATAATAAGCGAGACATTGGCAGAAGCTGATTTTGACAGTTGCGAAAATACGGACAAGATTGTCGCGGCGGGAAATGCCAGCACTTATCCGGCGGCCTGGGCAACCAGGAAATATGCCCCGACCACTGAAACAGCCGGTAAATGGTGTCTGCCGGCAGCCGGTATTTTAAGAAATATTCAGAAAAACTGGAGTGCGATTGGCACAGCAGTGAACAAGGTTGGCGGCGCATCGAATCTTAACAACCATTGGGTGTGGTCTTCCTCGGAGTACTCAAACCGCAACGCGTGGAATGCGGACCTTGATCACAGCATTTTGTACAACTACAATAAGGACACCAATTACTATTACGTTGTGCCTGTGCTCGCTTTTTAGAGGGGCTTGGTACGACTTTCTGTTGTTGGTGGTTTTTCTTTGTCATTGACGGACTTGACAAGGGGACACCCTTGAGCGTTCACCGGCTGTTGTACGAACCTTTGTTGAAGCGCGTTGCTTTCTACGTGCATATCGTGAGGCTGTGCCTTGTGTCTGTGGATGTCCGGGACAAGCCCGAACATGACGGTAAAGAAAAAAGAGGCCGAACATGACAGAGGGGAGAGGCTGCTCCCCACGCTGCGTCAAATATCCATAAAAAAACCTCCTTAAAAGAGGAGGTTTTTTTCTACTTAGATTTTGCCATGGCAATGTTTATATTTTTTGCCGCTGCCGCAAGGGCAAGGATCATTGCGGGCAACTTTTCCCCAAGTACGCGGATCTTTGGGGTCAAACTCGGCGCGGTCATGACGGAAAGGTTCGTTTTTTTCTCCGCCGGCGTAGTCGTTTGACGCGCTGGCCTTGCCGACCAGACTTTCCGGCGTTTCATGAATTTCCTGAACATTCTGCGGACGATTTTCCTGAGCCGCCAGCGCATCAAGCGCGTCAGTCTGGATTATGGTGCGGCAGACGAGAAACGTCACTTTTTCGCGCAGCGTGTCCAACATGGCCGAAAACATATTAAACGCCTCTTTCTTATATTCGTTCAACGGATCTTTCTGTCCGTAAGCGCGCAAAACAATGGTATGGCGCATCATATCCAAAGCCGCGATATGCTCTTTCCACAGCTGATCCAAGACCTGCATGAGAATATTCTTCTCGACCATGCGGATGATGTTTTCGGGAACATTGGCATTTTTTTCGGCCAGCCGGTTTTCAATCTCGTCAAGGATTTTTTCCTGCATTTTGTCCGCGTCGATTTCCGGTTCGTTTGCCCAGTTGGTAATCGGAAGCATATAACCGGTTATACGGTAAAGTTCCTGCTTGAGCTCCTCTTTCTGCCATTCGTCGGGCGCGGAACCGTGCGGCAGATAAGTCGAAACCGTATCGGCCAGATATTCCTGACGCATATCCCTGATGGTTTCCGAAACGTCTTCGGCCGCCATCAGTTCTTTGCGCTGTTCGTAAATGACCTTGCGCTGGTCGTTCATGACGTTGTCATATTTGAGCAGGTTTTTACGAATGTCAAAGTTGCGCTCTTCCACTTTCTGCTGCGCCTTTTCCAGAGCCTTGGAAATCCAGGGGTGAACCAATGCCTCGCCTTCGGGGAGTCCCAGACGCTGCAGCATGACCGACATTCTTTCCGAGCCGAAAATACGCATCAGGTCATCTTCCAGCGACAGGAAAAACTTGGAACGTCCGGGGTCGCCCTGACGTCCGGAACGGCCGCGAAGCTGGTTGTCGATACGGCGGCTTTCGTGGCGCTCGGTGCCGATAATATACAGTCCGCCGGCAGCCAAAACCTTTTCTTTGTCTTCCTTAACCTTTTCCTTAAGTTTGTTTTTAATTGCTTCGACCTGTTCGGGCGTTTCGTCGCCTTTCAGAACTTCTTTCAGTTTCATCTCAACGTTGCCGCCGAGCTGAATATCGGTACCGCGACCGGCCATGTTGGTGGCAATGGTAATTGCACCGGGAACGCCGGCCTGTGCGACAATCGCCGCTTCGCGCTCGTGGTGGCGGGCATTTAAGACCTCAAACGGAACCTTGGTTCTGGCACGGAGCATTTCGGCAACCAGTTCGGACTTTTCAATCGAAGTGGTGCCGACCAGGACCGGCTGGCCCTTTTCGTGGGCAGCCAGAATCTCGTCAATAATCGCTTTATACTTCTCTTTTTCGGTGCGATAGATGACGTCATGCTCGTCAACGCGCAAAACCGGACGGTTGGTCGGGATTTCGACGCAGTTTAAGCCATAGATGTCGCCAAACTCCGCTTCTTCGGTCATGGCCGTACCGGTCATGCCCGCCAGTTTGGGATAGAGGCGGAAATAGTTCTGGAAAGTAATGGAAGCCAGCGTCTGGTTTTCAGACTGAATTTCAACATGCTCCTTGGCTTCAATCGCCTGATGCAGGCCGTCGGAATAGCGGCGCCCTTCCATCATGCGGCCGGTAAACTCGTCAATAATCATAACCTTGCCGTCCTTGACGATGTAGTCGACGTCACGGATGTGCATTTTGTGCGCACGCAAAGCCTGATTGACGTGATGAACCAGCGAGACATTGCCGATGTCATATAGTCCGCCCTCCTTAATCAGGCCGACCTCTTTCAAAAGCTGTTCGACATGCTCCATACCGGCTTCGGTCAGGGTAACGGTTTTCTGCTTTTCGTCCTTTTCATAATCGGCTTCGGTCAGATACGGAATAATTTTGTTGACGCTGATATATTTTTCGGAAGAATCTTCGGCCGCACCGGAAATAATCAACGGGGTGCGCGCCTCGTCAATCAGAATGGAGTCAACCTCGTCGACGATGGCATAGTTGAAATCGCGCTGAACCATGTCTTCACGGGAAAATTTCATGTTGTCGCGCAGATAGTCAAACCCCAGTTCGTTGTTGGTGCCGTAGATAATGTCGGCATTGTAGGCGGCGCGGCGCTCGTCGTCGTTTTTGCCATGGACAATATAATCAACGGTCAACCCCAGAAAACGGTAGACCTGCCCCATCCATTCGGCGTCGCGTTTGGCCAGATAATCGTTGACGGTCACAATATGCACGCCTTTGCCTTCAATCGCATTCAAATAAGCCGCCAGCGTCGCGACCAGCGTTTTGCCCTCGCCGGTTTTCATTTCGGCAATCATACCCTTGTGCAGCACAATACCGCCGATAAGCTGGACATCATAATGCCTCTGGCCGAGTGTTCTCTTAGCTGCCTCGCGGACAACGGCAAAAGCTTCCGGCAGAATGTCGTCCAGAGTTTCGCCTTCTTTCAGGCGTTTGCGAAACTCGTCTGTTTTGCCTTTGAGTTCCGTATCACTTAATTTTTCAATTTCGGGTTCCAGAGCATTGATTTGCTGAACTGTTTTGAGTTGTCTTTTGACGAATCTGTCGTTGGCGCTGCCAAAAATAGTGCGGGCGAGAGTACCTAACATTATATTATACCTTATTATTATTCAAAGCTTCTCTACATTTAGTGTTTTAATCAAATAAAGTCAATACTTTGAACTTAAGTTATAAACCACCGGCAAAAAATACTTGGAATAATTTCCATATCTATTATATTTATGAAAGTTGCAATTTTATTTGGAGGTTTTTAGGATGCGAAACAAATATGCAGCCGCAGCTGCTCTCTCTCTGTTGATGTTGAATCCGTTCAATGCCGGCGCGGCCGGAAAAGACGGCGTGGCCGCCGTTGTCAACGGCGAAAAAATTACCGTTGCCGAAATGAAGCAGGGTTATGAAGACAATCGCCAGATTAGAGAAAAAGTTTCTTTTGACGACTTTTATGAAAAAGCTCTGGAAATCTATGTAAACGGTAAGTTGCTGTATCAGGCCGCCGTTGCCGCCGACGTCCTCGAGACTCCGGAATACAAGCGCGCCGTCGATCAGGCCAAGGAAGAAATTGCCCGTAAGGTTTATCTGGAACAAAAAGTCGACAAGAAAGTTACGGACAAAGCCGTTAAAGATTTGTACAACAAATATAAATCAGAGTTCAAAAGCCAGAAAGAAATTCACGCCAAGCACATTTTGGTTGACGATGAAGCTACTGCCAAAAAAGTTATTAAAGAACTCGGCAAGGGCAAGAAATTTGACGATCTGGCCAAGCAGTATTCCAAAGACAACGCCGTTGACCTCGGTTATTTCGTAAAAGACCAGATGGTTCCCGAATTCGGCAATGCCGCTTTTGCGATGAAAAAAGGCCAGACTTCAAAATCGCCGGTTAAGACCCAGTTCGGATATCATGTTATCGAAGTTCTTGATATCAGAGATTCCAAGCCGCTGCCGATGAAGCAGGTTGAGCCCGAGCTGAAAGCCATGCTGACCCAGCAGGCCATTGCCGAAGTCTTTACGTCTTTGAACAAAGGTGCCAAAATTGAAAGATTTGACCTGGACGGTAAGCCGCTTGCAGAACCGACAGTTCAGCTTCAGTAAGCCGTGTTCGATGCTTTAAGGCTCCGCAATGCGGAGCCTTTTTTGTGTCTGAAAAAGTTATTTTTTCCGGAGTGTGTTTTTGATAACGCTTATCTTGTTTCTGACATACTCGAGCTGTTCTCCGGTGCGATTGCACAGCTGCAACGTATTTTCCAGTTGTTTGATGATTTCCGCGGCATAGCGTTCCTCGTTGACGGCAATATTGGTCAGATTGCTTACCGCAGCACGGAAAATTTGATCGTCGTCGACCTGGAGCTGTTCGGCAATATCCAGATACGGCGGCGTAACAACGTCTTTCTGCTTAAGATGGCTTAAATCATAAGCCGATTTTTGAATCTTACGAGCAATGTTCTCGGATATTCCCGGATCTTTGTGACGCCGGAAAAAAGACGAACCGGTTTTCTTAACCAGACATTTGATGCGATTGATTATGGCAAACTGCTGCGTTAACTGATTCATATTTTAACCCTCTTTTCTTGTTTTAAGATAATCAATGCGGCGGCAAAAATCCAGAAAATTATTTCGGCGCAAGAAATAAAAAAATTGACAAAAAGACAAAAATACATAAAATCAAAATAAATCAATCTAAAAACGGAGCATTTATTTGAAAGCTTACAACAAAGACAGCCTCGACGAGCTGGCAGACGTTTTTTGCGCCTGGCTGGGCGGCATACCGGAAGAAAGAAAAGAAATCAGCGAATTCGGACAGTCTTCGGGACTGTCAAAACTGCTTTCGGATCATGATTTGGAAGAGGTTTTTAACGGCAACGCCTATTTTCCGGAAGAAACTTTTTTGGCCGTATATTCGCTGATTCCGGTCAAGCTGAAAACCGGCAAAAAAGAAATCGCCCTGTTTCCGCAGACATTTAACCGTCTGAACCGCCAGGCGGCAGCCCAACCATGGTCGCGGCCGGCAAATATAAGTTTTGCGCAGGCTGCTGTTATTCTTCAGGTGCATCTTCCCGACAAACAAAAATTTTTGCAGCAGGATAAGGAAAATCTGCTGAAAATAAACCGCAATGCGCGAAGAAAAAGCTATTCTCCGGAAAAATATAAACTCTACCGTGCCTCGCTCTCGGAAGAAAAGAAAGAGGAACTGCGCGAAAAAGGCCGCCAGAGAATGCGCCGGCTACGTGCCGAAAAGCCGGAGGAAACCGCCGCGGCGGCCAAAAAATACCGGCAGCAGCTGCCGCAGGAAACAAAGGAACGTTATCTGATTGCCAGCCGGGTGCGCAGACGCCAATATGAGGAAAAAAACCGCGAGGAAATCCGTCGGCGCAACAATGAACGCCGTCGACGTCTGAAAGAAGAGAATCCGGAACTACTGAAAGAAATCGACCGGTTTCACAACCAAAATGCCGACCGTAAGCAAAGCTGCCGCAAATATTATCTGAAAAACAAAGAAATAATTGCCGCAAAAGCAAAAGACAATCCGAAAACCAAAGAATACAAACGCCGTTACAAGGCCAAACAGCGTTTCAAGAAAACAACCGGGAAAATCGTTCTGGCTTTGCTGCAGGCGATTGCCGATTCAAAATTGCGGTAACATCTACTGTTTCAGGTATTGTTCCACCAATTTTTGAATGCTGTGCAACAGGCCTGTTTTTTCTTCACAGCTTTTGGTTTCCTTGTTCCAAACACCGCCGTTTTCTTCGCATTGGCGCGCATCGCGGGTGGAATAGCTGTAATAACCATATACCGCCGCGGCGACCAATGCCAGAATCAACAGCAGCTTAATCAGATTTTTGGCGGCAAACCACAGAATCCACAAACAGATGATGCCCAGCATAATTGCCTTATTTAAAAGCGGCGAATTATCAAGCACATAAGTTTGAAAAGCATAATATGCCAGAGCCAAAACAAACAGCGTATTGACCGGAGACGCCAGCATTAAGCCCAGCAATCGTCCGCCCCAGCCGCGTTTTTTTTCGTTTTTCGTTTCTTCCGTCATCGTTTGTTTCTCCAATGTTCCGGCAATATAGCATAAAAATTTTCTGACGGGAAAAATTTACTCTATTTTTAACAAAAAAACCAGCAGCGGTTCGTAATCGGCTGAAGTCATTTCCGGCTCAAAACTGTCCTGGTCGATGATATGATAATTTTGCGACGCCGGCTCATAAATGAAATAAAAGCTTTCGTCTCGTCCCAACAACAGCCAATCCGACTTTTTTCCTCGAAAAAAAGTCCGGTTAGCGGTCACAATATCTTCAAAGCAATGATTATCCCCCGTTTCGGCACCGAAGATGAGGCTTCCTTCATTAGACAGGCCGTTGATTTTCGTAAGCAAATCCGCATATTTTTCGGGGATTTCGGGAAGACCGAGCTGTCGGAGTTTTAAATCGGCAATTTTAATCTGAGCCGGCGTTGTCGCTTTGTTGCAGCCGACCTGTTGTCTGAGTTCATCCAGCAGATTTTCCATTTATTCCGCAACTCCCTTGTGTTTGTTCGCCTTACGCAGTTCGGACAGCTTGGCCTGCTTATCCGAAAGACGGTGCCTGTTTTGATAATAGTTTTTGTCCTTATGCGCCTGTTTAACGACATCTTCTTTGGCCAGGTTGTGTTCGGCAAGATAGTTTTTATCATAAATCATATTATTAAAGCCGAGCATGCACTTAACACCTTCCGGCGGCTGAATCCGGTAAATGAATTTTTTATCAATCCGTCGGTTGTAGAAAATATCTTCGTGATAGTTGCCGTTCAAATCCTGTTCCAACGCGTGCATGGCATTGTGCTGCGGATGACGGACAATAAAGCACATATTGCCGTAATCATTGATGGAAGTAAAACTTTCGCCGCGCTGTTCTCTCGTGGCCGCGTCCTTGATGTTGACAATGTGATGAACGTCGACAACCGGCTGATTTTCCCATTCCTCTTTCCAAACCGGCCGGCCGCTGCGATCACGCAGCTTGGTCAGATCCGTATTGCCCTGCTTCATGGCACCGACCAGCGCATCAACATAATCCGTCCGAACGCCCTTCATGGCCAGCAGCCCCTGACGAAATTCCGCCTCGTTTTCATTAATAAACCGAATTGTATTTTTGGCCTTGTAACTTTGTTTGAAAACCTTGGCACTGTCTCCCCTGCCGCCGCGAAACTGCTCGTTAATGACAAAACAGAAGTCTTTCAAATTGAGCTTAGGCAGATCCTGAGGCAAAATTCCGTATACGGACAGGCCTTTTTTCAACTTTTCTTCAATAGCGGCAAACTCCGGCACCTGTTTGAAGACAGACCAGACAGACGAATGAGACAGATCATAGCTCTCCGGCGAAACGGCGGTTCTTTTGGCCGGATTGTTTTTCAGATTGCGAAGCGTCGGCGACAGATCCCGCTCCATCGGCCGGTCGACATATCCGTTGAACGCCATACGGGCAACCGCTTTTTTATCCTTTGAAGTTTCATCGTATTTATAGCAGTAAAGCTGCAGATTATATTTTTCCAACGTTTGAGCCAGATTTTTTTCCTCTTCAAAACCGTTGGCACGAATGAACTTGTTGCAGGAATCCAAAATTTCGAGATATGCGGCGTCATCGTCAGGCAGTTTCTCATTTTCTTTAAGATAATGAGTCGAATTACTCTGCTTCAGCGAAGCAATGCGCTGACGCAGGCCTTCAGCAGCCTCCGCTCCGTTGTGAATCTGGCCGCCGCTGCCGTCAAAACTCAAATTTGTATTATGAACGTATCCCATTTTTCTATCTTTTTTTGTCGTTTTGTCTAAATTATAACACAGATGTATTAATATTTCTATAAAAAAATGAGGATAACGTCTCGTGAAAACCAGCGTCAAATTCCTTAGCGAGCTCTTCCGAGTTCGAGCCTCGGTTTATACAACAAAAAACCCGGCTGACTGCCGGGTTTTTTGATGGCGGGAGCGACGAGGCACGCTGCTGCGCAGCTTCGTCCAACGGCATCTATGGCTCAATACGGTCGCTTTCGCTTCCCTTTTTCGCCGAGATGTCATTGCTCTTGCAGAGAATTTCACCGCATTGGCGGTGAAATTCCTTAGCGAGCTCTTCCGAGTTCGAGCCTCGGTTTATACAACAAAAAACCCGGCTGACTGCCGGGTTTTTTGATGGCGGGAGCGACGAGGCACGCTGCTGCGCAGCTTCGTCCAACGGCATCTATGGCTCAATACGGTCGCTTTCGCTTCCCTTTTTCGCCGAGATGTCATTGCTCTTGCAGAGAATTTCACCGCATTGGCGGTGAAATTCCTTAGCGAGCTCTTCCGAGTTCGAGCCTCGGTTTATACAACAAAAAACCCGGCTGACTGCCGGGTTTTTTGATGGCGGGAGCGACGAGGCTCGAACTCGCGACCCCATGCGTGACAGGCATGTATTCTAACCAACTGAACTACGCCCCCATCAAATGACGAATATCCTTATAACCAACAAAAAAAATAAATGCAAGCACTTTTTTTAAAAATTATACGATTATTAATAAAATCAATGATACAATCCCACTTATGCACATAATACCAGAGTTTGCTTGGCTTTTTGTGACAAGCGGCATAATATGCTTGAGAATATTTTATCAGACAGCTCTTTGGTGCTTAAACTTAATTAAGATTGTGATGTTTATATGAATTTACAATGGCTAAAAAAAATGGATTATAATCCGCGCAATAAACACCGTTTGTTGGTTTTGGCTTATGCAACGGCAGTTACTTTTGCATTTATTTTGTCTTTGACCAACAACAACAGCGTTAACGCATCCGTTTCCCGCACAGACAAATTTGATTACGTTATGATGGAAAGCTCCATTCAAAACGGTGTCAGCACTCCGGAAACTTTGTATCCAGAAAGTTCGGTCGAAAACATCAAATCTCTCTATGATATGGTAAATTTCGGCAACAGAGAAAAAACCGTCGAGAACGAGATTGAGATAGCCAAGGGAGATACTCTCATCAGCATTTTATCCGATTTGGGACTGGAATATAATGAAGCGCACGATATTTATCTGAAACTGAAAAAACTTTATGATCCCCGTAATTTGCGCGCCGGACAGAAAATCAACGTCACAACGACTGTCGACACCAAAGAAAACACTCTGCTCTCGCTTGACAATATTACCATTGCTCCCACTCTCGGAAAACGTTACGTCATCGAAAAAGACGAAGCGGAAGAATATGTTGTTCGTGTCGAGCAGGACGAACTGATTGAAGAGGTAAATGCGGCTTCCGGAGATATCAGCGGCACATTGTCCGCGTCCATGCAGAAGCAGGGCGTTCCGAATCGGGTTATTGCAAATTTTATCAATATATTCTCTTACAGTGTTGATTTCCGCCGCGATTTGCGCAAAGGCGACAAATTTGAAATTATCTATGAAAACAAAATTACGCCCAACGGCGAGACCGTGAAGTCCGGCGATATTCTTTATGCCGCTCTGCAGTTGCGCAAGGACAAAATCGCCTTGTATCGGTTTAAGGACAAAAACGGGGTTGTTGATTATTACAATGAAAAAGGCTATGCCATGAAAAAGACCTTGGACCGTAAACCTATGTCTTTCAAGCAGGCTCGCATTTCTTCGCCGTTCGGACGGCGTTTCCATCCGATTCTGCGTAAATACCGGGTTCACTGGGGTGTCGATTATGCCGCGCCGAAAGGAACGCTAATATATGCCGCGGGTGACGGGGTTGTCCAGATGGCCAAATATAACGGCGGATATGGAAACTTTGTGAAAATCCGTCATAACTCGGAATATTCGACAGCTTATGGACATATGTGGAAATTCGCCAAGGGCATTCGTCCGGGCGTGCGGGTCAAACAGGGCCAGGTTATCGGTTATGTCGGTTCGACCGGCCGTTCAACAGGTCCGCACCTGCATTATGAAGTTCTGCAAAACGGCAAGCGCGTCAATCCTCTGAAGATAAAGGCCGCAGCCGGAGAAAATCTCAGCGGAAAAAATCTGGCAAGTTTCAAAAAGAATATTGCCACATTAAAAGAAGCGCATAAAAGTATGTTTGCTTCAAACGATAACAAAAAACTGGCTTCTGCTGAAAAATAGAAAATAAAAAGGAACCCACTGGCCTAGCCGGTGGTTCTTCTTTAAGGGTGTAACCCTAATGGTGCCAGCGAACGCCTTAAGGGCGTATGACGGTCTGACGGGGCGAAGATTACTTGCTACCCGTAAACGGATCAAAATCCATAGTTAACTGACTTTGCTCCGCGTCTTCTTTAAGTTGATTTCGTATATACTCAGTAATTTTTTGAGTATTCTTCCCTGTGGTATCAACATAGTACCCTCGACACCAAAATTCTCTGTTGCGATATCGAAATTTTGCATTTCCCCACCTTTCGTATATTGCGAGACTACTTTTACCTTTGAGATATCCCATGACGGAACTTACGGAATACTTTGGGGGTATCTCCAGTAACATATGAACATGGTCAGAACAGACCTCTGCCTCAAGAATACCTACTCCTTTCCATCGGCATAGTTCCCTAAGTATTGATCCGATTTCCAGACGCCGCCCTCCATAAAACGCCTTTCTGCGATATTTCGGTGCGAATACAACATGATATTTACAATTCCATGTTGTGTGTGCTATCGTATGTGTGTTCATAAAAAAACTCCTTTGCTTTTCTTAAGACTGTTACCAGACCGTCTCTAACATAATAGCAAAGGAGTTTTTATGCGCAAAGCTATAAGCTCTTTGGAACTACCGGCCTAGCCGGTAGTTTTCTGATTACAAAAAAAACAGCTTCCGTTAACGGAAGCTGTTTTTAAACGTCTGATTATTTTTTCAGGACGACAACGCCCGGAAGTTCTTTGCCTTCCATCCATTCGAGGAAAGCGCCGCCGGCCGTTGAAATATAGCTGAACTTATCAGCAACGCCGGCATTGTCCAGCGCCGAGACGGTATCGCCGCCGCCGGCAACCGTCATCAGCCGACCTTCCTGCGTAAGCGTGGCGGCATGCTGGGCAACCTTGTTGGTGGCATTGTCAAACGGTTTGAGTTCAAACACGCCCAAAGGACCGTTCCAAACCAGCGTTTTGCATTCGTCAAGCTTCTTATTGATGGAGGCAATGGTCTTTTCGCCGACATCCATCAGGCTCCAGCCTTCGGCCGGAATATGCTCAAGATCAACTGTCTTATGCTCGGCTTCGGCCTTAAACTCTTTGGATACGACAACGTCCAGAGGAAGAACGATTTCGCAGTTGTTCTCCTTGGCAACTTTCATAATCTCTTTGGCCGTGTCAATCATATCCATCTGAACCAGAGAATTGCTCTCGTTGACCGTATCAATGCCGCTGGCTTTCATGAATGTATGAGCCATACCGCCGGAAATGACCAATTTATCAACTTTCTTAACCAAGTTGTTCAAAAGGTCGAGTTTGGTGGAAACCTTGGAACCGCCGACAACGGCCATCAACGGACGTTTCGGATTGTTCAAACCGTTGGACAAAGCCTTGACTTCCTCTTCCATCAAACGACCCATGGCCGCCGGACGCAGCTTGGCCGCGGCAACCATTGAAGCATGGGCACGGTGCGCGGTTGAGAAAGCATCGGAAACATAGACATCGGCCGGTTTGACCAGTTCTTCGGCAAACTTTTCGTCGCCTTTTTTCTCTTCGTTATAAAAGCGCAGATTTTCAAGCAGCAAAACCTCATCGGCTTTCATGTTCTTAATGGCTTCTTCAACTTTGGGACCAATGCAGTCGTCCACAAAAACAACCTTATGGCCGAGAGCTTTTTCCATATCTTTGACAATGTGGCTCAAGGAATTTTTCATGTCGCCCTTGCCTTCCGGACGGCCGAAGTGGCTGATAACCACAACTTTGGCACCTTTGCCCATCAGCTCCTTAACGGTAGGAACCGTACGGTCAATACGGGCCGTGTTGGTAACGTGAAAATTTTCATCCATCGGGACATTCAAATCGGCACGCAGCATAACGACTTTGCCGTTCAAATCGCCCAAATCATCAATCGTTTTGTATTCCATTAATTTTTCCTTTGCAAAAAAACAAAACCCCCTTGATAAGCCAAGAGGGTTTGCTTCATTTCAGATTATCCGTTTACTTTGGCCATGTGGGCAATGAGGTCGAGAACCTTGTTGGAATAACCCCACTCATTGTCATACCAGCTGACAACCTTAACGAAAGTCGGGGTCAACTGAATACCGGCTTTGGCATCAAAGATAGAAGTATGAGAATCGCCGAGGAAGTCGGACGAAACGACCTGATCTTCGGTGTAGCCGAGAATACCTTTGAGTTCGCCTTCGGAAGCTTCTTTCATGGCCTTGCAGATTTCTTCATAAGAAGTCGGTTTGGCAAGGTTGGCAGTCAAATCGACAACGGAAACATCCAGCGTCGGAACGCGGAAAGACATACCGGTCAATTTGCCGTTCAGGCTCGGGATAACTTTGCCGACGGCTTTGGCGGCACCGGTCGAAGACGGAATGATGTTGCCGGAAGCAGCGCGGCCGCCTCTCCAGTCTTTCATGGACGGGCCGTCAACGGTCTTCTGGGTGGCTGTGGTCGAGTGAACGGTGGTCATCAGACCTTCAACAATACCGAACTTGTCGTTCAGAACTTTGGCAATCGGAGCCAGGCAGTTTGTGGTGCAGGAAGCATTGGAAACAAACTGGGTGCCCTTAACATAAGAATCGGTGTTTACACCGCAGACGAACATCGGCGTATCGTCCTTTGAGGGCGCCGACATAACGACATATTTGGCACCGGCATCGATGTGACCCTGAGCTTTTTCCTTGGTAAGGAACAAACCGGTGGATTCAACGACATATTCGGCGCCGACTTCGTTCCACTTCAGGTCGGCCGGGTTCTTTTCTGCAGTAACGCGGATAGCCTTGCCGTTGACAACCAGCTTGCCGTCCTTGATTTCGACGGAACCCTTGAACCGGCCGTGCATGGTGTCATAGCGCAGCATGTAAGCCATATATTCAACATCAATCAGGTCGTTGATGCCGACGATTTCAATGTCATTTCTTTCCTGAGCGGCACGGAAAACCAGGCGGCCGATACGGCCAAATCCGTTAATACCGACGCGAATTGTCATATTATTTTTCCTTCCTTTGTTAGAATTCAAGCACAGGGAACCCTGCGCTTTACGGGTTTGTTTAATTCGGTGCTAATGTAGCACTTAATTGATTTTTTTCAAGCTATTTTTGACTTATCAGACAATAATAGAAGAGCCGCGGCTGACGCGGCGGCTCAAAAAAAACTTTAATATTTTCCCCAATGAATTTTTTCTTCCTTAAAACGGCCTTCCGGCTGTTTCGGGGTTTCGGCCGGATAGCCCATTGTCACGATAGCAAAAGGACGAATGTTTTCCGGAAGTTTCAGATATTCTTTCAAATCGTCCACCACCCGCTGCATGGGCGCAGCTCCGCAATAGCAGGTGCCGATGCCTTTGGCCCAGGCGGCCAGCATCAGGTTTTCGGTGGCAATGGCGCAATCGACATCGACAAAGCTCCATTTTTCGTTTTCCTTGTCGCGGTTGAACGACTGATTGACGTCGCCCAGAACAAACACGACGCAGGCAGCGTCTTTGGCAAAGGACGTCCAGCGCTGAATATGGCGCAGGTTGGCCAGAACTTCCTTATCGTCAACGACCAGAAATTCCCACGGCTGGCGGTTGTGCGCGGTCGGGGCATATTGGGCGGCTTTGATGATTTCGGTAAGGGTGGCTTTGTCGATTTTTTTATCCGTATATTTGCGGACAGAACGGCGGGTCAGAAGACCTTCCATCATTTCCATGACGTAGAATCCTTATTCTGTTTAGTTTACGACTCTTCGCAGGCTGTCAATTCTCGGCAGAACCGAATTTTCGATGATAAAACTGACGGCTTTTTCCACCATTTTATCGGTGTAGCGGAAAGTATTAGAAATTTCTTCCAGATTTCCGCCGTTGTCAAGTTTTTTCGCCAACGTATTGTAAACACCAGATAATTCCGTCAGTGAATCAATCATCTGGGCAATAAAGGCCGGCAGTTTGAAGTCTTCTTTGCCGCCCCAGAAACCTTCGACATAACCGCCCTCGACTTCGGCGAAGCGCGCGGCGCAGGCTTCGCGTATCTGCTCTTTGGTCGACAGTTTTACGGGCTCCAGCTTAATTTTGTTTTGTTTGACCTTTTGGAAAACTTCGTCCCACAAGCCCATGAAAAACTTGAAAAACAAGTCGGCCTCGTTTTTGGTTTCGAGCCGAGGCGCTCTGCCTTCCGGCCAGAAAGAAGAAATGACGTCGGCCGGACGAAGCTCAAGGTTCGGGCTGCAGACGGCTCCGGCAAATTTCATCCTGACTACGGGCAGCGGCGTCGGACAGTCATAGTGTTCGAGAAACTTTTTGAAACTTTCATCACCAATATATTTGTTTTGACTTTCCATTTTATTCTTCTTCGTATATATGTTGAAATAATGAGAATAAAGTAATGGAGTTTTTAAAATTGTCCAGCGTAAAATTCGGATTTACCGCCGCCCTCTTTCTGCTGCTCGGCGCCTGCAGTTTTCTGCCGCCGTTTATCGACCGGCAGCGTAACGCCGGCGTACATGACGTAAAACTGCTTTATACGGGGCGCTCGACCCCTGAAAAACCGGCCGTCTGCTACAACGGCTGGACAACGACTTACGAAGAAGTCAAAAAACTGGCCGATGAGGAATGTCTTAAGCATAAGACGGGAACACACGCCGAACCGACCGGCATGTCTTCTTTTACCTGCAAACTGCTGATTCCGAATCACATATATTTCCGATGTGAACCGTAAAACCGTCTTTTTGACTTGTAATCAGCCGATTTTTTTAATACAGTGTCGCCACTTAACGACTAAATTCAGGATAAATAAACATGGCCCAATCATTAGAAAAACTTCTTAACCAGAAACTGTCTGACATTTTTGCCAAACACGGCCTGGACAGCAAATTTGCCGTCGTCAAGGTTTCCGACCGGCCGGATCTGAGCGATTTTCAGTGCAATGGTGCGCTGGCTCTGGCCAAACCTCTGCGCAAAAATCCGCGTGAGATTGCCGCACTGATTGCCGGCGAACTGGAACAGGACGGTGACATTGCCAAGATATCGGTCGACGGGCCGGGTTTCATCAATATCAGCCTTAAAGACGATTTTATTGCCGCCGAGCTTGATGCCATGGCCGGAGACGAACGTTTCGGCTGCGACAAAACAAAGGCTCCGAAAAAAATCGTAATGGATTTCGGCGGTCCGAACGTTGCCAAAGCGCTGCATGTCGGACATCTGCGTTCGGCGGTCATCGGCGAATCCATCCGCCGTATTGAGTGTTTTTACGGCAACGAAGTCATTTCCGACGTTCACTTCGGCGACTGGGGAACCCCGATGGGCATGATATTGGCCGAAATCATCAATCAGGATGGCAATCTGTCCAGGGTCGAAAATTATGACATTGAGGCCATCAGTGCTTTTTACAAAAAAGCCAACATTCGCTGCAAGGAAGACGAAGCCGCCAAGGAAAAGGCTCGGCAGATTACCGCCGAACTGCAGGACGGCAATCCCGAATACCGCAAAGCGTGGAAACATTTGCGTGAAGTTTCGGTCAATGCGGTCAAAAAGAACTACGATGCCCTCGAGGCGCATTTTGACCTTTGGCTCGGCGAAAGCGACGCGCACGAGACCAGCTCCGAAATTGTCAGAATCGCCAAGGAAAAAGGCCTGGCTGAGATGAACGACGGCGCGCTGATTATCCGGCTTGAGGAAGGCAACAAGCCCAAGCCGCCGGTTATCCTGATTAAGAGCGACGGCGGTTTCGGCTATCAGATTACCGACATTGCAACGATTAAAATGCGTTATGACGACCTGAAGGCCAACGAAATTATTTATGTCGTGGACAAGCGGCAGTCGCTGCACTTTGAGCAGGTTTTCGAAGCTTCCGAAAAACTCGGAATTGCTCCCGGCGTCAAGCTTTTGCACATCGGCTTCGGCACGGTCAACGGCGCAGACGGCAAACCGTTCAAGACCCGCGACGGCGGCGTGATGAATCTGGAAGACCTAATTGCCTTATCCAAAGACAAAGTACGCGAATCGATGCCGAAACCGGAAGACACCGACGGCTATGATGCAGCTTATATTGAAAATCTGGTCGGCGAAATTGCCATCGGCGCCATTAAGTTTCAGGACTTGAAAAACACCATTTCCGCCGGTTATGTTTTTGAGCTGGAAGATTTTGCCAAATTTGAAGGCAAAACCGGCCCTTATATTCAATATGCCATTGCCCGTATCAACTCCATTCTGCGCAAGGCCAAAGAAAGGGGCAAGGAGCCTAGCAACATCGTGATAACAAACGTCGAAGAGCGTGAGCTGGCGCTGAAACTGGCGCAGTTGAACAACGTGATTATGCGTGCCGAGACCGACAAGGAACCGAGCATTATTTCCGATTATGCTTATACGCTGGCGCAGACTTTCAGCAGTTTTTACAACGCCTCGCCGATTATGAGCGAAGAGAATGCCGCGGTGGCAGCCGGACGTTTGAAACTGGCCAAACTGACCCGCGATATTCTGACTCTGCTGCTGTATCTGCTCGGCATCAAGGCGCCGGAGGTCATGCTGAAAGCCGGTTGTTGACGGCCGGCAAATAAAAGCGGATAAAAAGGCCGGAATCTAAATTTCGTCCGGGTGAACACCCACCGCTTTGAGCGTTCCTTCGGGATGTTCCCGCGTAAAAGTCAGATAAACATATTTTGAAAAAGAAGACGGTTTGGTTACGATAATCTGAAAAGCCACTTTGCCTCCGGCAACGACCCGCGGCACCGGCGGTTCCTGATAAAGCACCTGCAGCGCCTGCACGTTTTTATCAAGAAGTTCGACCTGAATGGTCGGAACGGCCCGCGTTTCGTCAGATACATTGGCTATAAAACCGCGGATTTCCATCTTATTGACATAGTCTTCTTCATATTCGTTGCGGGTTATGTTCTGAAACTCAAGCCCCTCCCCGGGAATAACACTCTCGATATTCAGCGCGGCATAAACCTTTTCCATGAAAGGAGCAACGCGGACAATATCAAAACGCAGGTAAAACAGCAGCAAGAAAAACAAAACCACCGAAGCTCCGGCCAAAACACGGCGGTTGCGGCGGCGCTGCAAACCCAGTGTGCATTTTATGCGATACCAGAGGCGCTTGTGCGGCGGCAGTTTTTTTTCGTATTCAAAAAGGCTTTCGGTCTGGGTTTCGAGACGTGCGAAAATTTCCTGCATCTCCGATTTTCCGGCCGGTTCCGGCTCTTTCTTCGCTTCTTGTTCCGGCGGGGTTTCCCCGGCAGCGGACGTTTCCTCCGCAGCCGGTGTTTCGGTTTCGGGAGCCGCCGGTTCTTCCGCTTTTTCCGACGGCGGAACAATTTCGGGCTGCGGCTCTTCAATCAAATCCGCCGGCGAGCAAAGCCAGATTTCTCCACACTGCGAACAGCGCACCTTTTTGCCTTCCGCGGGAATGTTCGCGGCGCCGATATCGTAGCTGACATTACATTTTGGACAACGGATTAGCATTCTTAACACCTCTTTGCATAAACTATATGCATAAAAAGCATTTAATCAAAGAAAAAAAATATTTTATTAAATATAATATTGTTCTATCTTATACGGGAAAAGATTTTGAGGGAGTCATACTTTGTCCAGATCAGACAACAGCAACATTCCGCCGGTTATCGAAATGCAGAACGTGGGCATCCGCTACGGTCAGGGGCCGGAGATTTTGAGCGATGTCAAACTTTCACTTAAAAAAGGTTCGTTTCATTTTCTGACGGGGAAAAGCGGCGCAGGCAAAACCTCGCTGCTGAGCATGATGTATCTGGCGCAGAAACCGAGCCGCGGCATTGTCAACGTCTTCGGCAAAAACGTCAATTTTACCAACCGCGACAGCTTGTCGATGCTGCGCCGCAAAATCGGTGTTGTGTTTCAGGACTTCCGCCTGCTCGACCATCTGTCGGCCTTTGACAATGTGGCTCTGCCTCTGCGCGTCTGCGGCATGGACGAACGCGAAGTGCGCAAACGCGTAAAAGAACTGCTGCAATGGGTTGAGCTTGACCGACATCTTCTGGATACGCCGGCAACACTTTCCGGCGGCGAAAAACAGCGAATCGCCATTGCACGCGCGGTCATCAACCGGCCGGAACTGTTGCTGGCCGACGAACCGACCGGTAACGTCGACAACGATATTGCTCCCAAGTTGATGAAGCTGTTTGTCGAACTCAACAAGCTCGGAACAACCGTTGTTATTGCCACGCATTCGGAAAAACTCATCAACGATTTCAGTTATCCGCGACTGCATCTGCAAAACCGCAGCCTGCACGTTTTGTACCCCAGCACGTCCCGTTTCGGAGGGCAGATATGACCCAGCAGACAAATATCATAAACCGCAAGCAGGAACTGCCGCTCAAAGACGACAGCTCGACCCTGTTTTTGAAAGTGATGATATCCATCGCGGTTTTTCTTTTTGCCGTGACGCTGGCCGGCGTGTTGTCCATTAACTCCATGCTGCTGAACTGGAATCAGAGCATTCTTGGTTCGCTGACCGTGCAGATTATGCCTATCAACAATATCAATGCCGAAAAAGCCCGCGAAGAGACGCTTGACCATCAAACGCGCGCAGTGCGTTTTCTGGAAGGACGCAGCGAAATAGAAAAAGTGACGCCGCTGAACGACAGCCAGCTTGAACAACTGATTAAACCCTGGCTCGGCGACGGCGTTAACATCAAAGATCTGCCGGTGCCGAGACTGATTGACGTGCGGCTGAAGAAAAACGCCGAAGTTGATTTTCTTGAGTTGGCCGAAAAACTGGCAGAGGTTTCGCCGCAGGCTTCATTGGACAATCACAAACTCTGGCTCAACAAGCTGATTAAGTTTGCCGACGGTCTCAAAATGATGGCGCTCAGCGTGTTGCTGCTGGTTGTTGTGGTTACGTCGGGAGCAATCTTTTATTCAACCAAAACCAGTCTGGGGCTGCATCAGTATATTATTGAAATTCTGCATCTGATGGGCGCAAAAGACGCTTATGTTGCCCAGCAGTATGCGCGCCGAACCGCCTGGCTCGGTTTTGTCGGCGGCATTATCGGCCTGATTTTTGCCATTCCGTCGATTTTTGCCATTTCGCGGCTGGCCGAGCAAATCGAGGGCGGCATTATCAGCGATGCCGCGCTTTCGGTTCAGGCCTGGAGCGCCATTTTGAGCCTGCCGCTTTTTGCCTCACTGATTGCGATGGTGACGGCTTATTATACGGTTAAACGCACGCTGGAAAAGATGATGTGATGAAAAAACTGTTGTTTTATATGCTGCTTGCCGGCGCCGTGATTTGGTTTGCGGGTTTTTCGGCTTTCAACTACCATATCAACAACTACAAGCCGGACGACAAGACCCGGACCGATGCCATTATTGCCCTGACCGGCGGCAAAAACCGCATTGCCGAAGCTGCCCGGCTGCTGGACAAGGGGCTGGCCGGCAAAATGTTCATTTCCGGCGTGCAGAAAGACATTTCACTTAAGGAAATCAGCCGGATTCAAAAAGTTGATATGCCGAAAAAAGGCAAAATCGAACTTGAAAACCGCTCGACCAACACCGTGGAAAACGCCATAGAAACCAGTGAATGGATCAGAAAAAACAATGTGAAGTCCATCAGGCTGGTAACCTCCAATTATCATATTCCGCGCAGTCTGGAAGAGTTTCGGTCACTGAACCCGCAGGTTAAGATTATTCCGCATCCGGTATATTCGGAAAACGTTTCGCCGCAATGGTGGAAGAACGGCGGCAGCTTTTATCTGATTGCATCGGAATACAATAAATTTTTATATGTTTATCTCAGAACCAGACTGGAGGGAAACTGAAATGATTTATATCCGCTCAACCCTGGCCAATATCGGCGTTTACGGCTGTCTGTTTTTCGGCTGCGTCATATCTTCGGTTATGGGGCTGTTTTCGCGAAAGTCGCTGATTTATTTCTGGAACTACTTCATGCTGCCGGTCACGATGTTTATTCTGTGGCTGACCGCCGGCATTAAGATAGAAATCCGCGGGCGCGAGCATATCCGCCAGGAAGGCGTTATTTATGCCAGCAAGCACGAATCGGCGCTGGAAACATATTGTATGTCGATGATTATCAAAAAGGCGGTGTTCATTCTCAAAAAAGAACTGACTTATATTCCGATTTTCGGCTGGGCACAGCATTTTTACGGCATGATTCCGGTTAACCGCGCGGCCGGAAGCGCCGCCATGAAAGCGATGATGATTGAAGCCAAAGACCGCATGAGCAAAGGCCGACCGATTATTATCTTTCCGGAAGGCACGCGCTGCAAACCGGGTACGACCAAAGGCTATAAGCCGGGTTTGCTGTTTATTGCCGAGCAACTGAAAGCGCCGGTTATTCCGGTGGCGCTCAATACCGGACTGTTTTGGGCAAAAAACTCTTTTCTGCGCTATCCGGGTAAGGTCATTATCGAATTTTTGGAGCCGATGCCGGAAATTGCCGACAAAAAGGAATTTATGGCCGAGCTGGAAAGGAGAATTGAAAGCAAATGTGCCGAGCTTAATGCCGAAACGCTCAAAAACTATCCCTACACCAAGGTCAACGCCGGATAAAAGTTATGCTTAAACGCCTAAAAAACAAACTGCCCCGCCTTAATTTGTACGTTTTGCTGACGGCCATGCTGGTTTTTGCCGCGGCAAGCTTATGTATTCTGGCTTATTTGCAGCGGGTTTACGGCCTAAACCAGTTAAAGCGGGAAATTAATAAAATCCAGGCCTCTTTGGCCGAAGTCGGCTGGGACATGGCTTATGACAATGCGGAAAGTTCGACTTTTCTGCTATCGGCACCGCTGACGTTTAAAAATTTCCGCCTCTATGCGCTGGACGGCAGCAAAGAATGGAAAGCCGAAGAAATTAAAATTAAAACAGGTTTGTTTGACAACGGTCATGTCATGCCGGAAATTTCGCGTGTGCAGACACTGACCGTCAACGGCAAAGTTTATCCGGCCGAAATTCCGGTGCTGGACATTAATCTTTATTTTGACAAGACCCTCGGGCTCAAGGAAATCAGTATCGAAGGCATGGGCTGGAATATCCGTGGGTTGGCAACAATCGACAGTCTGCGTCTGGCGTCGCAGCGTATGGCGCCGCTGAACATCAGCGAACTGACGCCTTTTTTTGAAAATCATCTGGAAATTAAGGGCGCTCAGATTTCGGAAGACGTTGATTTTCCACTGCGTAAAAGAATCGGTCGGATTTATGCCAATGCCAATATCATCGGCATGATGAAATCCCGGCCGACCTACACGGAAAGCCTTTCCGACTGGCTGCGGCTGGGCGGCGTTGTCGACATCAGAAAACTGATTGTCGAATGGGCGCCGCTGACCATGGTGGCGCACGGCGACCTTTATTTTAACGAAAAATTGGAACCGAATCTGCACTTGAATACTTCGTCCAAAGGACTGGCCGAAACATTGGATATGCTGCAAGACAATTTTTTGGAACGCAAGGGCGTTTTTGTGGCAAAAATTCTGTTGAACAACAAAGCATTCAAGCTAAACGAAGACGATCTTTACGATACGGTAACAACGCCGATTAACATCAATACCGGGCAGATACTGATTGAGAACATTCCGCTGAAGAAATTTTAATTCTAAAGTTCTATCGGACGTGCGTAGGAGCCGACAATATTGATATTGTTGAACTGCTTGCGGAGAGGCTTCAGGCTTTCGTCATTGGGTTTCAGAAAGCCGTCAACGGCGACCAGATAAGACTTGTTTTCGGCATCGACTTTGGCCATAAGCTGGGTTTTGGCGTTTTTATAACCGTTTTTTTCCAAAGCATCAATGATTGTCGACGCGCTGACGTCGTTGTTTACTTCAATTCCGAGCAGACTGATGTCATCGCCGCTCTGAGCCGGATGCGTCAAGCCCACGACATAGACGTCATATTCGTCCAGAGGATTTTCCTTGCGTTTAAGAAACGGAAGTTTGGCGATGATTTTCAAGCCTTCGCCGTTTGACGAAAAGCCCGACCACCAGGGTTTGAGATTCATATTGTGGTTGTCGCAGGGAATAATGCCGAGCTGTGCCTCATGATTGGTCAGAACGGTCATAACCTGGCCGAAAGAACTGCGCGTGACATATTCGGCATAGCTGCTGAAATGTTCCTGCACAATGCTGATTAAATCGCGGCAGGAATCGTCTTCATAAACCGAAAACTTGAGTTTTTCCTTTAAGCAGGCGCTGGCACTCAGAATCTCGCGCCAGATTTTGGCGATGACATAACGCGGAAAATTGCCGCGATGAAATTTCAACAATTTCTTGATTGAAGAAGCTTCTTTGCCGAGCGTATTTTCAACCGCATTGACCGGCTGCTGCTCAACAAGTTCGGTTCTGTGAATGAGAAGATTGTAGAGTTTGAGATCAATTTCATCAATTTGTTTCTGCAAATCGGCTGATTTTTCTTCCGGCATATTTTCCTCCTTTTACTGGAAAAAGATAATAGCACAACTACAAAAGATGACAATATTTTTGATTATTTTTTTGATGTTGAAAACTGCAAAAAAACTATTTTGGCCAAGCCGTAGCGGCGTTCATCAATCTGTTCAAAAAACGGCATGCTTTCCAATGCCTCATTTTTTTCCAGCTCAACCAGAACCAGAGCTCCGTCGGTCAGCCAGCCCTGCCCGGCCAGCGATTTTAATGCCGCGGCGGAAAGCCCCCTGTTGTACGGTGCGTCAAGAAAGGCCAGATTATACTGCCGCATTGCCGGCGGCAAACGGGAAGCGTCGGCCGAAATCAGGCTGATACGGTCTTTTTCTTTGGCAAAAAGCGCCGCATTGCGACGGGCCGTCTGCAAATTGACGTCCAGCAAAGCAACCGAACGCGCACCGCGGGACAATGCTTCCAGTCCGACGGCGCCGGTACCGGCAAAAACATCCAGCATATCACAGTCTGCCCAGCCGCCGTTCAGTTTGGAAGCAAGAATGTTAAACACAGCCTCGCGGGCACGGTCAGACGTCGGGCGCACGCCTTCATATTCCGGCGAATATAGTTTTTTGCCGCGATATGTGCCGCCGATTATTCTCATAACTCAAATTTGCTCCCGAGCTGTTCTTTGAGCACCTTGCCGGGAACTTCCCTGACTTCGCCTTTTTTGAGCGAACCGAGCTGAAAAGGTCCGTATGACAGACGGATCAGCCGGGCAACGTCCAAACCTATTGACTTCATCAGTTTGCGGATTTCACGGTTTTTGCCTTCGCTTAAGGTAACAAGCAGCCAGGCATTGGTACCTTTTTGGGTTTCGACTTCGGCCTTGACCGAACCATAGCTGACGCCGTCGACAACCGCGCCTTTTTCCAGCGCCGAAAGTTTTTTCAAATCGACGAATCCGTGAACTTTGACCTTATAGCGGCGGCTCCAGCCGTTTTCGGGAAGCTCAAGTTTGCGCGAGAGTTCGCCGTTGTTGGTCAGCAGCAGCAAGCCTTCGGAGTTAAGATCCAGGCGGCCGACCGAAATGACTCTGGGCATGAACGGCGGCAGGCTCTCAAAAACCGTCGGCCGGTTTTGGTTGTCCTTATGCGTGGTCACCAGCCCGACCGGCTTATGATAGAGCCAGAGACGAGTTTCTTCAATCTCGGGCAGCTTTTCGCCGTCAAACAGGATTTTTTCGGTTCCGTCCACGTTGAATGCCGGAGAATCGACGATTTCGCCGTTAACCGAAACCCGTTTCTGTCTGATGTATTCTTCGGCCTGACGACGGGAGCAAACTCCGGAACGCGCCATAAATTTTGCCAGTCTTTCGCTCATTTTTTATCTTTCCTTATCCGAAACCTTTGTTATTATATAACCGGATTAAATAAAAAAAGCAAAGAGGAATTATGGACGCTCAGAAATATATGCTCCGTTGTCTGGAACTCGCCCAAAAAGCCAGTGAAGAAGACGAAGTGCCCATCGGCGCCGTCGTGGTTGATCCCGAAAGCGGCGAAATTGTCAGCGAGGCATATAATCTCAGCGAGCACGAACTTGATGCCACGGCCCATGCCGAAACGCTGGCCATTCGCCGCGCCTGCGAAAAGCTCGGCATAAACAGGCTGCGCGGATTTGACCTCTATGTGACGCTGGAGCCCTGCACTATGTGCGCGGCGGCGATTTCGATGGCACGAATAAAGACACTCTATTTCGGAGCCTATGACCCGAAAGGCGGTGCTGTCGTCAACGGCGTGCGCTTTTACGACTCCCCGACCTGTCATCACCGACCGGAAGTCTGCGGCGGAATCATGGAAGCCGAATGCGGCGAAATCCTTAAAAGGTTCTTTCGCAACAAGCGCCGGAAAATTTAGTGATTGGCATTAATCAAAATGCGTTTCTTATCGCGGTTCCAATCGCGATCCTTAATGGTTTCTCGCTTGTCATAGAGCTTTTTGCCGCGGCCGAGACCGATTTCAAGCTTGGCGCGTCCGCGATCATTGAAAAACAGCTTCATGGCAACCAGCGTTGAACCCCTGCGCGACAGCTCGGAAATAATTTCGCAGATTTCTTTCCGCAGCAGCAAGAGTTTGCGGTCGCGCTTTTCGGCATGGCTCTCGTATCCCTTGTTGGCATATTCGGCAATAAACATATTGGAAATGAACAGTTCGCCGTTTTTCTCAATGCCGTAAGCATCATTGATGTTGGCATGGCCGAGACGCAGCGACTTAACCTCGGTACCGGTCAGCTCCAGCCCGGCAACATAAACCTTGTCTATCTGATAGTCAAAATTCGCCCGGCGGTTCTGGGCAACCAAGCCGGTGGAAATAAAATCGGATTTTGATACTTTTTTCGCCATGTCTTTTTTCCTCGTTTTCCTAGTTATACATAATTTGGATATTCGGATCAAGTCCGAATATGACAAGCTGTTGCCAGCTTGACCGCAGCACTGACTGCGGCACGAATCTTTGTTGAAGCGCGTTGCTTTCTGCGTGCATATCGTGAGACCGTGCCTTGTGTTTGTAGATATTCGGATCAAGTCCGAATATGACAAGCTGTTGCCAGCTTGACAAGGGGACGCCCTTGAGCGCAAGCTGTTGCCAGCTTGACCGCATCAATGGCTGCGATGCGAATCTTTGTTGAAGCGCGTTGCTTTCTGCGTGCATATCGTGAGGCCGTGCCTTGTGTCTTTTGGATGTCCGGGACAAGCCCGAACATGACGGGGGAGAGAGGGTACTTGATCCGGCAATCCGGAAAAAAGGCGTTGCAAATTAGTAATCAGCCTTTATAATCGTCTTTGCTATCAGCGATGGTTAGGCTGACGGCGGAGTGTGGAAACTCCTCGTAGGAAACCAATTAACCTCCTTTATGGAGGATGACGCGAAATAAGCCGCTTTTGCGGACGAATAAGTGTACTGTCTCTATACAGTTTCCAACTCCTCGTCCTCGTTTTGAGGACGGTTTTGTTTTTAACAAAACATGAGGGAGTTGAACATCATGGCAACCCAAAACAACGAAATTATCAAAATCAGTCTGGTCTGAAAAAATAAAGCCCTTCTTACGAGGGGCTTTAATTTTTTAATTGTTCGCCGCTTTTTTGGAAGTTTTGGCGTGAGAATCCGTCAGCATTAAATCCGGCTTGGACTGTTCGGCCGGAATCGGCGCACCGGAACGAATACAATGGCCGTCGATATAAGCTCCCGGTTCGATGGCAATCTGGTTATGCGTTGCATCGCCGAGAAGTTTGGCCGTTTTGGCGACAAACAGTTTATCGACATTCGCCTTGCCCTGCAACAAGCCATAGAGGTGCAGGTTGCTGACGTTGACCGAACCGATGACGGCTCCCTTAAGTCCAACGACCAGTTCCTCGCAGGTAATATCCCCTTCCACACGGCCGTCGACATGGATAATACCGCTGCTGATGATGTCGCCGGTAACTTTTGTATTCTCGCTGATAATACTTGGAACCGGAACGGCCGGCGCAGTATTCAGCTTGCGGGCAAATTTCAGATAGGCAAGACGTTTTAATTTTTTAAACATTGTTTTATCCCTTAAGATATTTTAGCTTTTAAAAACGGCATCGGGTCGACATTCTTTCCCATATACAAGACCTCGTAATGGAGGTGTGGACCGGTAGAACGCCCGGTACTGCCAACCTCGCCCAATGCTTCATCATACTCCACATATTGTCCTTTTTTAACATAGATTTTATGCAGATGTGCATATTTTGTCTGGAAACCGTTGCCATGGTCGACAACAACCAGATTTCCATAACCGCCCGCATATTCGGCGCGGACGACTTTGCCTTTGGCCTTGATTTTGATTTTGTTGCCGGTGCGGCTGGCCAGATCCATTCCCTTATGGCGGGCGCGCTTGCCGTTAAACGGATCGGAACGGGAACCATACTGCGACGTTACCCAATAGCTCCAGACCGGTTTGCCGAGAGGAAGATAGCTGACAACTTCCTTATAATATTCCAGATTGTCATAATTTTCGAATATTTTGGAGATTTTGGCGTCAATCTCCTTATCTTTGACCAAATTACGGCGGTCCGGAATATAGGGGCCGCCGCTGTTGTTCTTGCGTTTTGAGTTGGCCAGCGCATTAAAATACAAGCCCTTGTTTTTAAGCGCCTGATTGATAGAATTGATGGCCGATTTTATTTTGCCCATTTCCTTGTCGGCAATACCGTCAATGCGCTCCAGAACTTCCATCTCGGCCTTTTTGATTTCTTTGATGGTTTCCTCCAGGCTGCTCATCTGTTTTTTGAGCTCATCGCGCTCGGACGCGGCAATATCCCGCTGGAGCAGAGCCTCGCTCAGGGACGTCCGCTGCGAAAGCGTTTCGCTGCTGAGCCAGTCTTTTTCATCGGTAATTTGCTTAATCTTGTCTTCGACAATCATTGCCTGGCGTTTGTATTTGTCAAAATCTTTGCTGTTTTTGACGTTGCCGCTGTCTATCGAACTGAGCATGGCGCCGATGTTTTTGTGCAGGGCGACAAAATCGGTCATCAGCTCGACATAGGCATCCCGGGTTTCGTCCAGTTCGCGGTCTTTGTAGGAAATAATGCGGCCGGAGCGGTTATACAGGTAATATGAATAAAAGCTCCACATTCCGACCAAAAGCAAAACCGACAGAAAGGCAACCTGCATCCGTGACGAAATATGCCAGACTTTGGCACAGCCGGAACTACGGAAAATAATTTCCTTTTCGGAAAAAAGCGGCTTTTTCTCGGCATATTGCATATGTGCCGGCGCTGTATCGTTATTTATATTCATATAAATCCCTGCCCGCGTGCGGGCCAATTAACTGATATTTATAAATTTAGCATGTATTGTATAGCAAATTAATTTTCAAAAATACAGCTTTTTTTGCCAAGTTATCCCAATACCCAGACTAGCGCATTGAAAAAGCTTAGTTTTGTTTCTTATTAAAAAGGGATTTATTTGACTTCCGCTTCGTCGAGAATGACAAACTCGTCTTCTCCGGCAAAGTTCAAAACGATACGCGCCCGTTCATCAAGCATGTCCAGATCAAGGCTTGAAGAAGACAGCAGGCGGACCTTGGCCTCAAGCTTTTGCTTTTGGGCGCTGTATTGGGCAGCAATGGTTTTGGCATAGGCAATTTCCTTGCTCAGATACATATATTTAAGCAGGCCGCGCTCGCCGTTAATCGTATAAAAGCTGAAATAGAAAAAAAGCATGATGCAAAGAATAAGAAAACCGGAGTTCTTAAGTTTATTCGGCAAATCTAAAAATAATCCCATTTTCTCTTCCGCACATACATTATAACAAGACTCTACCGGATACCCCGGGCATAAAGAGATTGCAGCATAGTTAAGTTAATAATTGGTTACGGAAGACCGGTTTTGCAAAATCTTTAATTTTTATTTTTTTCCCTGTTTTAACGATATTTTAACGCATAAAAAAATCCCGGAAGAAGACTCCCGGGACAAATCCGGCAACACACCATCAACGGGCGACGCAGTCGTTGCCGCGCCATTTCCAACCGGTGACGATGCCGTCCTGAATAAGAAAAGCCGTCTGACAGATTTCTTCAACCTGATAGCCAAAAGTCTGACTGTAGGGACCGAAATCATAATTATCCATAAAAGGCGAATAAAGCACCGTTTCGCTCGGCTGGGCGCCGGTCGTATTATAAATATAGTATTCCGACGGTACATAGATGTCATTGGCCTTGGTATAAGTGATGATTTTGTCGCCGTTGTCCAGAATCCGAGTGGCGCTCGGACGGCCCCATTTGGCAATAAGAGAGTTCTCCGTTTTGCCTACCCAGTCGGCGAGCTTCCGATCGTATTTTTCAGACGTGGCGCAGGCAAACAAAAACATTACCAGCACCAAAGCAAAAGAAACCTTTTTCATTGTCTTTCTCCCTGAAATGATGTTTTCGGAGTCCAGATAAGCACTAAACGACAAAAGTCAATTAAAACTATAGAACAGTCTCATTCCACGCATACCGACAGAAAGCGCTATTTTTGAGTTTCGTTTCGGCGGCAAAGCTCCAGTTCCTGGCGAAGTTTGTTTATGCGGCCGATCCACTCCCAAAAAGCTGAAAGACCCCCGTCCGGAATCTTTTCCAGTTCAGCTGCAACCTGCGGGCCGGCAACAGGATAGCGCGGGCAATAATCATAACTCGCCGCGGCGCATGAGCTCAAGAAGCTCAGAACGAGAAGCGTTGGGACGCGAATAAATATCGGCCTTGCAGCGTTCGACATACCTGATTACCTCCTTTTCTTTGACTAATGTTTCTATCCGGCAATGGCTGCGACCAAGTTTATAAAACAAAGCACAAACCAATGATGCCGATATGACGACAAATAAGATTTTTGACATGATTTTCCTCTGAAAACAAAAAAACCGCCGATTATTCGGCGGTTTTCGGACACATTTACAGCCCGTGACGTTTTTTTATGTAACATAAAAAACGCACATTGTCAAGGATTTTATTCCTATTCATTTTATTCGTACTTTCTTGCCCCTTCAGGTTTTATGTTGCTCCGGCGTTAAAAAATTGCGGAACCGTTTAGTTGAATCAGAGAGGAACGCATTTTTGAATTGTGTTCCATGTGAGGCAATCCGTACGACAAATGTGCTGGTCATAGTCCCAGACATATCCCTTGTCTAAGCAATTATCTAAATAATGCGCTCTCTTAATATGAATATTAAAAAAATACATTTGCAAAAATGCCGTGATTACCAAAGCAGAAAATAAGTAGTGTTTTAATTTAAATTTAACAATAGTCCACAAGACTAATATCCAACATAATGTTGTTATAATGGCAACATATTGAATATGCGACATTTCGGCTTCCGGATTTTGTGTGACAAAAGCTTCATAAATTAAGGCAACAATTAAAGGGAAAACAATTATTCCCCTAATTCCAATCAACAAAGCCTTTAGACATAAATTTTTGACTTGTTCTTTCATTAAATTTACTCCTTAAAATTTATTCTAAAAGCTTTGTTGAGATATGCAAGTTTATTTATAATAATCCCGAGGGTTACGGGAACAGCTTTCCAAAAGATTTTTTCCCGCTTTGGCACCACGCCAGCCGCGTCGATTGGCTTCCCAATCATCGGAAACAGATTGAAGGCCATCTTTGACTATTCCGTAAGGAAATTCTCTAACAGCACTCATTGCTTTACCGACAAATTCTCCCCATTTCCCTCTTTGGGCCGCTTCATAGTTAGCTTTGCAATGAAAAAATTTGTCACTCCCAATAATTTTGCTATTTTTCATTTCATTATAGTTGTCAATGAAATCTTGAAAAGGAGCCAGTAAATTATTTTTCCTTTCTGTTATAGAATTGTTATTTTTTAGGTAGTTATTAAGGTATTTCTCTGTTTTTTTACCCCAATTTTCAGAAACATCTGATTTTCTTGTTCGGTATTTTCCGGAACTGAGTATCGCAGCAAATTGCCTGATTTCGGCAGTTTTTATGACGACATTGTTAAAAATGAAAACACTAAAGACCGCTACTTTACCGAAGACATTAACGGGGTGGGTCTGGATATTCCACGAAACGCTATCAGGCATGATGCCAACAAGCATGGTTTGACCAAGGAAGAGTGGCAGGGAATTTTTGATGCTGTTCGCAACGGCGGAATAAAAGAAGCCAGAATGGGCGATTATTCAAAAATGCACGGTGTTCCGGTTAAAATGGTTGTCGACGTTAACGGCGTTGAATATGGGGTGACTTTTGAACATATGCGAAATGGCCGCAATCTTATACAAAGCGCTTTTGTTTTGGATGATAAAGGTTGGATAAACGAAAAACAAAAAAAGAAGAGTTCCCAAGCGGAAGCCAGTGAACCACTTCCTAAAAGTCGTCGGTTGGGTAACTCTATGTTTAATATTATATCATCTTTGGATGGAAATGTCAATAACCGCGGGACGTTTGACCCGAATAATGACAATATTTATTATCAGGAGAGAATTGCCGACAGGGTTAAAGAAATATTTCAGCCGGCATTTTCTGATGTTGAAAAGTTCGCAGAGACATTGAAAAAAGCCATCAGAGGTGAACTGAAGCCGCAGACGATGTTACAGGTTTCTTCATCGACACCGGAAGTTTATAAAAGTTTGGGCGTTGAAGATAAGGCTCTTAATTTACCGCAGAATGTTCTAAGAAAAATAAATATCGGCAAACATAATGTTCCGCTTTCAGTAATTGAGAATTTGCCCGAGTTTATTGCAAACCCGCTTGTTGTTCTCGATTCTAAAACAGAAGCAGGAAGTTTTGTCTCAGTTTTGGATGCTACTGATGCAAACGGCGATACTGTTGTAGCGGTTATTAAGCCAACAGACAGGAATTATAATGTTATACCGAGTGTATATGGTAAAAAAGAGATAGAAAATTTAATCAAGAGCAGTAATGTTCGATATGTTAATGACATAGAAAAACCCGCGACAGCCTCTATAGACCTTTCCTCGCTC
Source organism: uncultured Alphaproteobacteria bacterium (assembly GCA_944391505.1). Classification (GTDB taxonomy): domain Bacteria; phylum Pseudomonadota; class Alphaproteobacteria; order RF32; family CAG-239; genus Scatacola_A. The sequence continues at coordinate 59,080 of CALXTV010000002.1, forward strand.
CAATTGCGAGGGGGTGATAGCGCCCGCGGGAACAGTAATAATATACTCCAAAAATCGGATATTGTCAATATCCTTAATCAAAACACGACCAATCCGAAAGGTTCTTATAACCCTAATACCGGTGTGATTAAGATATTTGAAACGGCGGATTTTTCCACGCTTCCGCATGAGTTGGCGCATTACTGGCTTGATAATATGTGGAACTATACCCGCAGCGGCAATGCCAGCGAACAATATAAACAGAGATGGAATGTGATAGCCAACTGGCTGAATGTGAGACCTGAACAAACCAGATTAACCCGCGGCCAGCAGGAAAAATTTGCCCGCGGCTATGAGCAATATCTGCGCGAGGGAAAAGCGCCGAACAACTACCTGAAGCAGGCTTTTCGGAGCTTTTGGAACTGGCTGCGCCATTTATACAGAACGGCTGCAGAGCTGAATGCGGATATAAATGATGGGATTTGTTCCGTTTATGATGAGATTATCGGCGGCAAGGATTTTATTCCTATCTATTTTATTGGTGCTGCACTTGTTTTTTGGCCTGCATCAATTGTTTCAGATTTTTAATCTGTTTCAGGTTTTGCCGGTGCTTTTGCTGAAGCGACGGAGAGGCCTGATCATAGCGGCTGAATGAACTCAATATACCGCCATTGGCAAGCGATGCCATTTTTTTGACGCCCTCGCCCTTATTCCCCGCGGCCGCAATGTCATGCAGCAACTGCGCTTGTTCGGAAGACGACAGTTTTTCCTTGCTTTGCAACGCGTTTTCCAGAGATGAGCGAACCCCGTATTCTTTGTAAACAAGATAAGTATAGGCCAGTTTTTCTTTGCTGACATCCTGCGGAAGACTGAAAATTCCCCGTTCAAGCTGACTGTCTATCTGTTTATAAATTTTTTCTTTTTGCCGAGTCGAAGACAGTATTTCAACGGCATTATCGTAATAATTGTTCCATATCTTCTGATTTTGTGACATCTGGTTTTCTTTTGTCTTGTTTTCTTTGTTCCGTGTTACCTTAGACCAGACAGTTGTATCAGCAAGCGTTGCGGTTTCCTTCTTTTCAACCGGCATCTTCCGCACTTCCGTTACTGTCCGGTGTTGTTCCTTATGCCGATTATTCTCACAAGATTTAATTCCCCAAAGGCTGCCAGCCAAGGTCAATACGGCAAGTCCCCAAACTTTGACCCTACCGCTTATCCGGCGCAGGAAATTCTTTTTGTTTTGCGGTTGATTTTGCCGAACTACAGGAGCCTCTTTCTGTTTGCTGATTAACCCGGCGACTTCCGAAAGCACCTGTTGTTCTTTGCTACCGACACCTACCGGATGGCAAACAATCTTTATATAATTTCTAAACTCCTGATAATCTTCAGGACGCAACATAAATTTTCCGGCCGCATAGGCATCAACATAGTCCTGAGCCTCGGTTCTCAATTTTTGAGCCAGGCGATTGTATTTGCCACGAAACAGCGGGTCACCGTAGCTTTTTTGGCAGGCGTTTTTATAATTATTATATTTTTTTCTTAACACGGAAGCCGAAAAATAAGGCTGCTTGTTCATTCCCAAAAAATTACCGACTTTTTCAAGAGCACCAGTGTTTTTCTTTTCAAGATAGGCGCGTACATCGAAATCGGCGCGGCTCTGAAGCTTGTCCAAAAGTTCGTCGTTTTTCCCAAAAGTATTTATGTACAATGCCCATAATTTGACATCATCAATCTGCACTTCATCCTGACTGAACTTGGTCAAAAATCGGTTGGCACGATATTCAATCTCACTGATTTTTGCATAGCGTCCGGCCGTAAATTTTTTCCGGTTGAGCCTTGAATACTCGTCAATGTCTTTTTTCAGCAATTTTTTGGATATTCTTACTTTCATTTTAAATTTCCATATTTAGAAAACGTTGCATTTTGACAAATAAACCTTTTTTGTTTATTTGTCAATAATTTTGTCATATTTTAATTTTTGGAATTATCATAAAAAGCCCGGTAGTTCGAGCTGTCTTTATTCATCACCACTAAAAAAGCCTCCGCTCGGGAGACTTTTTTAGTGGTGCCGGTTAGTAGACTCGAACTACCGACCCACGCATTACGAATGCGTTGCTCTACCAACTGAGCTAAACCGGCAACGCTTTACTTTTTAGCATGCTTTTTTTATTTTGCAAGCATTACTTTTCATCTTTTTTAATTTTTCTTTTAGCATAGAACTGTTCGTCAGAAGCAACACGCTCGCCCTGGTAAACAACCATTTGCTGGAACGGAATTTCTATTCCCTCCTCAATAAAGCGTCTGTTTATCTCATACCGAAGTTCACTCGGTATTGTCCAACCGTTCCAAATATCGTTGGTATAGCAGCGGATTTCAAACTCCATGCTGGAAGCGGCAAAATCCTTAAAAAGCACATAAGGCGCCGGATTTTTCAGCACATACTTGCATTTAGCCGCGCATTCAAGCAAAATTCTTTTCACCTTTTCGACATCCGTACCATAAGCGACTCCAACCGTAACCGACTGGCGAGACCAGTTATTGCCGTGTGTCAGGTTAGTTACCGAATTGGAAATGAGCGTCGCGTTCGGAATAATGATGCTGGTCTTTTTAAACGTTTCAACTTCCGTTGAACGAATGTTAATCTGCTTTATTTTTCCTTCTTCGCCATTGACAATAACCCAGTCGCCGACCTTGAACGGGCGTTCAAACAAAATAATGATGCCCGATACAAAGTTATTAATAACATTCTGCAGCCCAAAACCGATACCAACCGAGAGAGCCGAAGCAATCAACGCCAGATTGGAAAGGTTGCCGCCCATAACGGTTATGGCGATGATAGCCGCCAGAATAAAACCGACAAAGCTTATGCCCGAAGACAAAGAATGTTTAATGCCGTCATCTATATCCATTTTGCTCAAAACGTTGTTTACAAGACGAACCCGAAGCGCCTTGACAACAGCCAACGAGACAAAAAAAGCCAAGATGGCAAAAATTATGGCAATCAGCGAAATGTTGACACCGCCAATCTGAAAACCAAAAAACAGCTTTTTGATACTGTTTAACAGCAAATCGGTTGAAACACCCCATAAAGACAACAGGGCAAAAACGGCAATTACCACCAGCACCGGATCAATAATAAGGCTCATCCAAAAATCTATTTTGGCAAGCATTCTCCGACGCATTTTAAATGTTTTGACCCAGAAGCGGAGCAGCAAAAGCCTCTGCAAACCCTCAAGAAGGACTTTGCGCATGACCATAAAAAAGCCAACAACAATCACCGATAAAATCGACCGATTCAATATAAACGCAGATAATTTCGGATAACCGGCAACCGCCAGCCAAAAGACAGCTACGACAAAGAGCGACACGAAAAATATAATTTTAAATGCTGTACTTAATCCGTCATTCTCATCGCTCTCTGTCGTATCCGGCAAATCTTCACAGGTATCATTTTCACCATCCCAAAAAACCCGTTTGACAATCAGCACAATGCAAAATGCCTTTATGCCGCATGACGCAACCGTAATAAAATAGTTTAGCTCAAGGCCGTAGTTGGCGCTGATGGATACATGTTCCAAAAAAGATACCAAGCCAATGGCATAAGCGCTGAAGTACAGTGCCTTGGTTATACGTCTGGCCTTTTCATTGCCGACGTTTACCAAACGCCATTTTTCATTATAGGGAGCGAAAGTTACCCGGGAGAATGCCGAGGCAAATACGACATATAAAGAATAGTACAGCAGCGAACCCAAGACCAAACCGAAGAAACCTACCGTAAAAACCTTCGTACTGACCATCCATATTAAAAAACCGATAATAATCGAAGCAGGAATGACCCCGTAAGCTATGGCAACAAAAATAGCTGCAAAAACTTTCTTTTCATACCGCGGGTGTTCAACATCTTTCTTATAACCAAAGCGGCGCATGATGAACAGGCGCAGCCAAATACCCAGGAAAAGGGACAACAGGGCCGTAAAGCCCACAGGTATAATATTTGATTTTACATATTTTTTTTGCTTACTGTTGAGCTCGCCGTACCATTCTACCGGAGATTTTATGATATCAAAAACAAATTGAACAAACTGTTCCGAAGCTTTTAACAAGACTTCCGGATGATACAATGGTGTCTGTTTGGTTATCAGGTTTCCCAGCAATTCTTTATTGCGGATATCAAGTATCAGCGCATTGAGCTCGTCTATTCTGGCCAACAGGATATCCGCCTCGGCAAGGCGACCTTTTTGAAAAACTTCTTCCTTCCCAAATTCGTCTCTTTGCTGAGCAATAACGGACAATTCTTTGCCGTCTTCGGGCGCTTCACCCAAAGCTTCTATTCTTTTTTGAACAAATTTAAGTTCCTGTTCTATATTTTTTCTGGCAACCAGCAGGCTTATCCGGTTTTCCTCCAAAAACTGAACCTCGTCGCTCATTTTCTGGGTGGAAGTCTCCCCTTTTTTCAGCATATCTTCAATAGCCTGGAGTTTCCGACTGTTTTCCTGATAATTTATTTCCGTTCCGTTATCGGGCTTATCAACCGCCGATGCCTTTTCCGGTGCTGCAAGAGAAACAGAAAACAGCATGATAACGCTTAGCAGAAAAACTCTCAAAAACTTCTTCATGGGCTGGCTCCAAAAAATTTATTACTTTTCCGCCAATAAGTGCTTCATTACACCAAAGGCATTTTTGGCAATGCCTACGCGCAGGTTGTCGGCAACCGACCAAAAACTGAAACCGTTTTCGACCGAGGCATCCTGGCGCAGACGGCTGACATAGATTTCGTCTTCGCCCTGAACATCGGTCAGGCTGACATAACCTCCCTCGACGTTCTTATCAAAGACGACTATTTCCTTTGATGATTTCATGTCTTCGCGGACTTTGTCAACGTCGACCTCTTCCTCACATTCGACGTTTACGAACTGAGCGGCACCGATAAAGGCGGGGACAATTGCGCAGTTGGCGTGAACCTTGACTTCGCCCCCCAAAATCTTTTTGGTCTCGGCATTCATCGCCCATTCATACCGGGTTTCTTCGCCAATGAATTCGCCGACCTGCGGAATAACGTTGAATGCAATCTGCTTACGGAAAACCTGCTGATCGTCAACCAAAGTTTCATTCATAAAAATTTTCCGGGTCTGGTTGAACAGCTCGTCCATTCCTTCTTTCCCGTATACCGAGGCCGAAATATAGGCCGAGACGACAATGCGGCGGATTTTGTTGTTTCTGATTACCTTTTCTATCGGCAACAACATTTGCGTTACCATCGCTGACGGCAGCGAAATGATGTTTCTTTTGGCCTCGGTAATCAGGTCATCGTTTAATCCGGCAATTACCATCGGCACATCCGGTTCACCGAAAAAAGCACCTGAACAATCAATTACCTTGGCATGTTTGGCCGCTTTGACGGCAAAACGGGCGGAGGTTTCGGAAGTACCGGCAAACACGGCAATATCTGTATTCGAAAAATCAAAATCATCCAAATTCAAAACATCAAGCTCGTCATCTTCGCCGTAAGACACCTGATTCCCGAGCGGACATTTCGGTTCCAGAGCAAAAACATCTGCGGCCTTGACGCCGTCTTCCGCCAAAAAGCTTAAAATTTCACGGCCGACGCTTTCCATAACGCCGACGACTGCAATCTTCGTCATTTTTCCTAATCCTTCTAAAAACTCAGAAATTAAAATGAAAATAGCACAAATTCGTTTATAAAATGATAATATCCGCTGCTGTTATAGGGATTTTCGGCAGTCGATGCAACTCTCAGGCACCGATGAGAACCCGGGCCGCGGCACGAGCCTCGTCAGTAATTTTCTCTCCCGCCAGCATCCGGGCAATTTCTTCATGGCGCTCAAGATCGTCAAGCTCGCAGACAGAGGTGGTTGTGACGTTGTCTACCGTGTTTTTCTCAACCTTGAAATGGTTGTCTCCCTTAGATGCGACCTGCGGCGAATGGGTAACGACCAGCACCTGAACATCATGTGCCAATCGCGCCAGCCGCTCGCCGACGGCCTGTGCCGTAGCTCCGCCGACCCCGGCGTCGACTTCGTCAAAAATCATGGTCGAGACGGCCGAACTCTGCGCCAGGTTAACTTTCAGCGCCAACATAAAACGCGCCAGTTCGCCGCCCGAAGCAATTTTGTTAATCGGCCCCTGCGGCGAATTCGGATTGGTGGCAACCGTAAAATAAACATTGTCAAAACCATGTTCGTTCCAACCGTTTTCATCAAGTTTTTCGATTACGGTCACAAAACGGGCTTTTTCCATTTTAAGCGGCGGCAGTTCGGCCATGACCTGACTATCCAGCGTCAATGCTGCAGCCTTGCGGCGGGCGCTCAGTTCATTGGCGGACTTGACATAATCGGTTTTTGCGTGTTCTTCCGCACGACGGAGGCGGTTTATGCCTTCTTCGCCCAATTCGATGGCAGACAGTTTATGCCGGAACTCTTCCAAAACCTGAGGAAGTTCATTAACCGTTACCTGATGTTTGCGTGCCAGTCCGCGCAAGGCAAACAGGCGGCTTTCGATATTTTCCAGCTCATTTTGATTTAAGCTGACGCTTTCGGAAGCTTCTTCCAGTTCACTGACGGCTTCATTCACATCAATCAGGGCCTGGTCAAGCATGGCGATTATCTGGTCATATTTGCCGTCGACCAGCGCATTGGCACGATCCATCGCCGACTGTGCCTGCCGCAACGCCGACTGCACATCGGCTCCCTGCGTCAGCGCACCGAAAGCATAATTCAGGCTTTCGATAATTTTTTCGGCGTTCATCATCTCCAGACGTTTTTTGCCGAGTGTTTCTTCTTCACCGGCTTCGGGCGCGATTTTTTCCAGTTCGTCCACCCAGTGGCGCAACGCTTCTTCATCGCTTTTGGCTTTGGCTACGTTGTTTTCCGCTTCTATCCGCGCCGCTTTGGCCGTTTTGTAAGCAACAAACTTTTCCGCGACTTCGGCCAACAGGTTTTTATAGCCGGCATAGGCATCCAGCACATCGCGATGATTGGCCGGATTAAGCAGCCCCTGATTGTCGAACTGACCGTGAACTTCAACCAAATATTTGCCGATTTCTTTCAGAAGTCTGGCGCTTATCGGCTGATCGTTGAAAAAAATCTTGCCTTTGCCTTCGCGATTTAAGCTGCGCTTGATTGTTATTTCGGAATCGGCTTCAAGTTCATATTCTTCACACAGGGCAAAAAGCGGATTGCTTTTGTCCCTGACCTCAAACACAGCCGTAACGCTTAATTTATCCTCGCCCTGCCGTATCAGCGAGGTTTCGGCACGATTGCCGAGCACCAACCCCAAAGAATCGAGCAATATCGATTTGCCGGCGCCGGTTTCGCCGGTAAGCACGCTTAAGCCGGATTTGAAATCCAAATCCAGCTTGTCGATTAAAACCACATTGCGAATTGACAGTGACTGCAGCATTGCGCGGCGTATCGTCCTTTACTTCAAAACTTTCCGGGCGTCTTTGGTCCATTTGCTTTTGGGGTAATTATACTCCAAGACTCGGAATGCCTGTTTGGCCTCTTTGTTCAGCCCCAGAATGGTATAAATTTCGACCTGGCGATAGAGGGCTTCTTCAATATGGGAAGTCATCTGAAAGTCGTTAACTACTACCGAGAAACGATTCAGCGCCGAAAGGTAGTTTTCCTGCTTAAGGTAATAGCGGCCGACCTCCATCTCCTTGCCGGCCAGGTGATCATAAGTCAGCTCCAGTTTGAGCGACGCGTCTTTGGCATATTCGGTGTTCGGAAAGCGGGTGATGACCTGCCGCAACGCTTGCAGAGCCAGACGGGTGTTTTCCTGATCCTTTTCAACACCGACAATCTGTTCATAATAGCAAAGCGCTTTCAGATAATAAGCATAGGCAATGTCTTTGTTGCCGGGATGAAATTTGATAAAGCGATCCAGACTGAGAAGGGCATCGTCATATTTCTGGTCTTTATAATAAGCATAGGCGCCCATAATTTTGGCCTTGGTCGCCCATTTGGAATAAGGATGTTCCAGTTCCACTTTTTCGAAAGTTTCGGCAGCTTTCTTATAAGCCGTCCGATCCAGCTCGTCATGCGCCTGATTATACAGTTCTTCGGCAGTTTTCGGTTTGATGCTTTTATCCGGCGCCGAAGCGCAGGCCGTTGTCAACCCGAGGCAGAAGATACAGACCAGAAACAGTTTTAAGTTTGTCATTTTTCTTTCCTATACCAATTCATAATTAGATTTGTCCGCGAACAGAACTTTCAGAAGTTCGTTGTTGTGATAGTGCCCGGTGCGGGAGGCGGTCAGCTCGCCGATGAGATGATAACCGGAAGTATACAAATCACCGACGGCATCCATTACCTTATGGTTGACACATTCGTTCTGCACCCGGAAGCCGCCCGGGTTCAAAATCGTTTCGCCGTCCAGAACCACGGCATTATCCAGACTTCCGCCTTTAACCAGACCGACAGAGCGGAGATAGTCAACCTGATATTTTTCGCAAAAAGTGCGGCTGGGCGCAATATCTTTTTCAAAAATCTCCGGCGTAATTTCGCCCGAAAAAATCTGATGACCGACAATTTTGGAAGGAAAGTCTATGGCAAAATTTATGACAAAGCTTTCGGCAGGCTTTAGAGACACGGTATTGCCGTTCTTGTCGGTAAAAGACACCTCTCTTTTGACTTTCAGATACATACGCGGCGCGGTTAAATCTTTCAGTTCCGTTGCTTTCAGCGCATCGTAAAAAAACTTGCCGCTGCCGTCCATAATTGGCAGCTCCTGGCCATCGACTTCAATAACCGCGTTGTCAACACCCCTGACTGACAAAGCGGCCATGACATGTTCGACGGTCGAAACCAGATTGCCTTTTTCATCTCCGAGGCAGGTACAGTTCTGCGTATTGACGACATTAGAATACAAAGCCCTGATTTCAGGCTTTCCGGGCAAGTCGACACGGCGAAAAACAATCCCGGTATCTGCCGGTGCGGGAAGCACGGACATTTTGACGCGACAGCCCGAATGAAGGCCGACACCGCTTAGCTGTATTGTTTTGGACACTGTTGTCTGCATACGCAACTCCTCAGGCGCAAAAAAGTTGAGGCAGCCTGTAAGCCGGGTTCTGTACGCCTTGCGGCGCGACAGCTATTCATCTTGGCCGGACATTGCTGTACGGCTCAACGCGACCTACCTCTGGAGCAGAGTGGAAACCCTCCGTATAACCGAAACAAAAAGTTCCGGCCCTCCTAACTTGGTCTTGCTTCAGACAGGGTTTACCTTGCCGAAACCGTTGCCGGTTCCGCGGTGAGCTCTTACCTCGCCTTTTCAACCTTACTCCCTGAAAGAGAGCGGTATATTTCTGCGGCACTTTCCCTCGGATTTCTCCGGCCGGACGTTATCCGGTGTCTCGTTTCCTTGAAGCCCGGACTTTCCTCTTCCGCGGATTTTCCTTTCCGGAAAGCAGCTGTCCGGCTGCCTGCTGCTCAACAGATTAATCGCTGCTCAAAATTATTGCAAGTGCTTTGTATGTTTTATGACAACAAAAAGAGGCACGGAATACCGTACCTCTTATTTTGATGATGGTATTATACCAGATTCGGAAACAAATAACAACATTTTAAACTGACAAAAATTGCAAAATTTCGTCTAGACGGGGCTATGTAAAATATGATATCATGAAATTGTATTATAAGTATTAAGGATATTATTGTAGCGGTTGTTTTCAATTTAATTCGGGGTTTTCCTGTTAAATTTGATTATGACAAACAATGATATCTTTGTTGTGAATTTTCAAATTTAATTAATATGGAGGTACTGGACTAAATAACCTCCCTAAAATCCAGAATTATATGAAAACATTAAGCAAAAACGAGATGAGAGAAATGGTTGCAGGTTTAATTGCCAACGGCGCCATTGTTAGGAACTTTGCTAAATTCGCACGCATTCAGGCTCAATGTGCCAAGGGAGGTGAAGTTATTGAAACTGTTCTTTCTGACGGCACCAAAGAGACATTGAATACTGCCAATGCCGGAGATTGGATCGTGACTAACCCCGGCGGTGAAAAATACGTTGTTCCCGCAGCCAAATTTCCCAAGAAATATGAACCCTGCCCGGAACTGGGCGACGGCTGGTACAAACCGACCGGAGGCGTTCAGAAATTTCTTGAGCTGACGGAAGACACAACTTTCATCTGCTCTTGGGGAGAAGAACAGTTCATTCAGGCCGGCGGTTTCATCAACGTGACGGATTTAAGCGATATCTACGGTATTGCCCGGGACGAGTTCTTTAACACATACAAAGAGTGTTCCGAGAACGGAATTTTCTGTTAATGCTCTCATTCCTTAAACTTATGGAGTGCTCCTCACGGAGCACTCTTTTTTTGTTATTTTTTATCCCCAAAATTTTATTCTTCAGTAACGCAAGCCTGCCGTGGGCTTGATGAGAATCGGAAATATTTTATAAGGAACAAAATACGAACAGTTAACAAAATACTAAATTTTCCCATTGAAACCCACAAAAACCCATGTTATACCATAAGGTATAGGATTAATGCGGCTGAAGGATTCCGAAATTGAGAAAAACTTTTCTCTTTATGGACACAATCATTAACAAGGTGGACGCCAAAGGGCGCGTTTCCCTACCTTCAGACTACCGCGCAATCGTTAAAGAATTGTCAACCGAGATTGTCTGTTACCGCAGCCTTACCGCTCCCTGCATTGAAGGCTGCACCGAAGAACTGCTTGACAAGCTGGCCACCGACATTGAAAACGCCACCGATTTCTTTTCGGAGACGCAAGACAATCTTACCAACCTGATTTTCGGCGACGCCAAAAGATTTACCTTTGATTCGACCGGCCGCATCATGCTGACCGAAAAACTGCTGCGGTATGCCAACATTACCGACACCGCGGTTTTTGTCGGCAAGGGCCGCAAATTTCAAATCTGGAATCCGGAAAACTGGGAAAAAGAAGAAGCCCGCATCCGTGCTGAAGTTCTGAAAAACCGGCCGACGCTGGCACACAAAACGGAGGCCGAGTAATGACCGCTACCCAGAAACATATTCCGGTTATGCTCAAAGAAGTTTTGGAACATTTGACCCCCAAAGACGGCGAAACTTACGTCGACGCCACTTTCGGCAACGGCGGTTACAGCGAGGCTATTTTGAAGGCGGCCGACTGCAGGGTTATTGCCGTTGACCGTGATCCGACCGTTCTGCCCCGCGTTGAAGAGCTGAAACAAAAATACGGCTCCCGTTTCGAATTTCGTCAGGGAACTTTCGGAAATTTTAAAAATCTTATTGCTCAACCCGTCAACGGCGCGGTTTTCGACATCGGCGTCTCTTCCATGCAACTGGACGAGGCGGCAAGAGGTTTTTCCTTTGCCAAGGACGCTCCTCTGGATATGCGGATGTCCTGCGCCGGACGCACAGCCGCCGACATTGTCAACGAAATGCCGGAAAAAGAACTGGCCGATTTAATTTATAAATACGGCGAAGAACGCAAATCGCGGCAGATTGCGGCGCGAATTGCCGAACAACGCCGGATTAAGCCGATTGAGACAACCAAAGAACTGGCGGAAATTATTTATACCGTCATTCATAAAAATCCAAATACCATTGACCCGGCAACCCGCACCTTTCAGGCGCTGCGGATTGCCGTCAACAATGAGCTCGAGGAGCTCGAAAACGGCCTGAAAGGCGCCGTTGACCTTCTGTCCTCGCACGGCCGGCTGGTCGTGGTCACTTTCCATTCGCTGGAAGACCGGATTGTCAAAAGCTTTTTCAAAGAACAAAGCGGCAAGAATGCCGGCGTATCGCGCTATATGCCGGAAATGCCGCAAAATAACGACGATGCCAGTCTGGTCGAATGTTCCAAAGCCGTTCTGCCCGGTCCAGAAGAGACCGCGGTCAACAAACGGGCCCGTTCGGCAAAACTGCGCAGCGCCGTCAAAAAGTGAAACACCTAACCCGCTTACCTAGAAAGGAATGCGACAATGAATAGTACAAGAACTGCCACGTTAAGCCTCTGGGTTGCCCTTACATGTCTGGTCGGTTTTGGTATGTTTGTCATGAAAAACCAGGTTCAAAACCTTGAAAAGGAATTGGCCAGCATCAACCGCAACATTGAAGAAGACGTCAAAACTATTCATATCCTCAAAGCCGAATGGAGCCATTTGAACAACCCTTCCCGGCTCCGCGCGCTGGCAACGAAACATATTTCGCTTGATCAGCTCAAGGCTGAACAAATTATTAACTATTCTGCGTTACCATTTGATTATGAGCAGGGCGAATCAGGAAGAAGACTGTTGGCCCGCAAAAACATAAGCAATCAGGCTGAGCGAAACAAGGAGCTTAAACGGCTCGTTAAAGCCCAGCGATAAAAGAAGGCAAGGCAGAAGCAGTCAATGTGGGGAAAGTATTTTTCCGGCCGCGAAGAAAAGAATTTTTATCTTCCGGGGCAGGAAATTAAGATAGACAAGAGCTTTTCTTTTAAAAATTATACTTGTGAGAAAGATCCGCTTTCCACCTGTAAGAATCGTGTCGCCTTTGCAACACTGATGTTTTTGCTCGTTTATGCCGTTATCGGCGTTCGCCTGTTTGGCGTCTGTATTACTCCTGATGCCGGCGACAGCAAAACCGCCGAAGAAAACGACACCATCCGCGCTTATGCCGCCAACCCGATAAAACGCGCCGATATTCTGGATCGTAACGGAACGATTATTGCCACTTCCCTGCCCACCGTCAATCTGTATGCCAATCCGAGAAAAATTCTGAATGCGCAGAAAGCGGCCGTCGAACTGAGCCGTATTTTGCCGGATATCCGTTATGAGGACATTCTGGCGAAACTTAAGCGGCGCGGAAGTTTTGTTTATATCAAACGCAATCTTTCCCCTTCCCAGCAATATCAAATCAACTATCTGGGAATTCCCGGTTTGGAGTTTGAAGACGGCGAAAAACGCATTTACCCGCATAAAAATCTGTTTGCCCACCTTCTCGGCAACACAAACATCGACAACAAAGGGATTTCCGGCATTGAAAAAAAACTTGACGAACGTCTGACGCAATCCGACATTCCGCTGCAGTTGACCATTGATGCCGGCATTCAGGACACCATTCGCAGCGAGCTGGCCGCCGCCGTTGAAAAATACAATGCGGACGGTGCCGCGGCAATTTTAATGGATGTCCGAAACGGTGAGATAATTTCGATGATTTCGCTGCCGGATTATGACCCGAATCTTAATAATTATAAGATGCCGCGCGCCCAATTTAATTTTGCCACCAAAGGCGTTTATGAGCCCGGCTCGGTGCTGAAAATTTTTAATGCCGCGCTCGGACTGGAAAGCGGAAAAGTTAAGCTGGCTGATCGTTTTGACGCAACCAAGCCGCTGAAGCTGCGTTACAATACGATTAAGGACTATCGCGGCGAAAACCGTTGGCTGACCCTGCAGGAAGTGCTGATTTACTCCTCCAACATCGGGTCGGCGCAAATTGCCCTCAAAGTCGGCAAAAAAGAACAGCAGGATTTTCTGAAGAACCTCGGCTTCTTTGAACCAATCCGGAGCATCGAAGTGGCAGAAAAGGGATTTCCTCTGGTGCCCAAACGCTGGGGTGAAGAAACAACGGCAACCGTCGGTTACGGTTATGGTATTTCAATTACGCCGCTGCATTTGATAAGCGCGTTTGCCGGCGTCATCAACGGCGGTATCTATCATGAACCGACCCTTTTGAAAGACAACAAAAAACGTGAAAGCCACCGGGTTGTCTCGTTTAATACTTCCAAAGAAATGCGCAAACTGCTGCGCGGCGTCGTGGTCGAAGGCTCCGGCAAACGCGCCAACGTTCTGGGTTATGAAGTTGCCGGCAAAACCGGCACGGCCAACAAGCTGGTCAACGGCAAATATGTCGACAAAAAGGTCATGACTTCTTTTCTGGCCACTTTTCCGGCTTCCAACCCGCAATACGCTCTGTTTCTGATGATGGACGAACCCAAAGCGACCACAGAAACATGGGGCTTTGTCACTTCCGGCTGGAATACGGTGCCGACAGCCGGAAAAATTATTTCGACCATTGCGCCGCAGCTTAACATCAAAGCCAATTATGATCTGGATGAACAGCGCCGTAACCGAATTATCGAAGCGGCCTACGGAAGGTAATCTTTCTTGCTTTATAGGAATATAATCCTTGACAAATGCAAAAAATTTTGATATAGAATTTTTGTCACTTGCTATAAGTCTATTTAAAAACCGCTGACAATACAGCGGCTTTTTTTAACTGAATTTTATTATTAAACCGGTTAAGCTTAATTGTCTTATTGCAAAGAGGTTATTCATGAAAAAATTTTTCAAATATCTGGGGATTGCCATCGCTGCTCTGCTGCTGATTGTGATTATTATCTGGAATATTGTTTCTTTCATTTATGCTGACTTGGATAAATTTGTAACGGCAATGGAAGAAAATGACATTATCACAATGAATAATATTCTGGATAAGGGTTTTGATATTAACCAATCTTTCCTATATTTTAAGACAACACCACTGGCAATGGCTCTTGTTCAACCTCAGATTAAGTTTAATACGGTTAAATTTATGATTGAAAATGGTGCTGATGTAAATAAACCCAATTGGCATAATTTTTCACCTTTGTCTCTGGCTATGCTTAGAAAACGTTCTGACATTGTCGCTCTCTTGTTAGAAAACGGGGCAGACACATCAGATATCGTCAAAGGATATACCTATGTTGAACTTGCGCAACAAATCGGCGATCAGGAAATTATTAAATTAATTAAACAATACCAACAATAATAAAATTTTATTCTAATTTATTTTCGGGGGACTGATTTTCAGTCCCCTTACTTTTAAAGGATATAGAAATGAGCACTTTTAAAGAATTTTTTAAAACAGAAATTTAACCAAACACGATTTGGAATTTTATTGAAAAAATCTTTGGAACAAAATACTATCGACACCGAATGGAGAGATACTACAGTTTATGACCCTCTTAATGAAAAAAAGGTTTATGAAATCGGCAAGAAATACGAAGAAAATTTTTTTCCCAACGGATTAAAAAACTCTCCGCTTGAAAAACCAGTTGATTATGGTCCCGCCCAAAGTATTCCTGACAAACGCGGTTCAAGCGGTGCAAAAAAATATGCCGAATTGTTTGCCGGACATTATAAACCGGAAACCGATATTTTATTAAAACCACTGCAGAATATCAGCGAAGCGGAAATCAAAAAGGCAAGGCGCTTTTCCATGTTTGAAAACAAAGATCTTCAACTTGGTAAAGAAATCGACAATAGAATCGGAAAATGGTACGATATGGTTTACGGGACAGCTCCGCAGATGCGCGACGAGACAGGACGGCAGATTGAGCCTACGGCAAAAATTCGGACGCAAAGCAACGACAGAATATTAACCAAAGACGGTTTTGATTTAGAAGAAGGACTGCGAAAGCTGGCCGAACGCATGTCTGAAATTGATAATGACAACACTTCCGAAACCGGCGTTGCCGCTTTACAGAAAAGTTTGAATATTTTAGGCGCAAAACCACCGTTGAAGACCGACGGGCAACTTGGCTCTCAAACAGCCTTGCAGACACGACGACAGTTGGTTGACGGAGGATATTTATCTTTGGCCGAGGTGTTGCAGCAGCAGAATTTTGGTTAAAACATTAACCAAATTTTATGGTTGGGAAGGTAAACTTGATTATCTTATCGTTAATGAGGATACGGTGATGAAAAAATTTTTCAAATATCTGGGAATTTCTCTTGCCTCCCTGCTGCTGATTTGGGTACTCACCAATATTATTTTTAATCTTTTATATTGGGATTGGTGGAAATTTAACGAAGCAGCAGACCATGGCGATATTGAAACGATGAGCGATATGTTGAAGGATGGTTATAATCCCAAATATATAACCCAATCCGATTCTTACTATCACACCAATCATTTCGAAGCCGCCTTAATTAATGCCCCTAACCCCAATGAAGTTATAGAATTTTTTCTTAACAACGGGACAGACATTGATGCACCGTTATATAACGGTGATACGGCATTACAAATATCCATATATATCAAAAAACCTCAAATTACGGAATTTTTGATAAAAAAGGGCGCTCGTCTTGATGTTATGTCAAACGGAATGACCATTACCGACTTAGCGGTTACGACAAACCAACCGGAAATTATTATGAAAATACCACCGGATAAAATTGTCATCGGTGAAAAGAACCGGAATAACCATGTATATTTTGCCCGTGTCGTTAAACTTTATGATACGGGAAAAACAGATGCAAGAATAATAGATGCCCTACTTAAACAGGGTTTTATTTCGGAAAAATATCTTGAAGAAATCAGAACGATTTTGAAAAAGCACAGTGAACTTTATAACTTATTGTAATAAATATTTATCTTCCTTTAATGAAAACGCTGAGTTAGGCAATTTCGACGAACGGTTAACCAAATTTTATTATTAAACCGGTTAAGCTTAATTGTCTTATTGCAAAGGGGTTTATTCATGAAAAAGTTTTTAAAATATCTGGGAATTTCTCTTGCCTCCCTGCTGCTGATTACGGCTATTGGTCTATACATATTTTATTCTATGTATAAAAATTGGGGAGATTTTATCAAAGCTTCCGAAAGAAACGACATTTCCCAAATGCAAGAAATCTTAAATCAGGGATTTGACATTAATCAGACACTCATGCAGGTATCTCCTCTGTTTGCGGCCGTTTCATATTCGCATATCAATTATGAAACCATAAAATTTATGCTTGACAACGGAGCTGACGTAAATGCCAAAAGTACTCGCGGTTTTCTGCCGATACATTACGCCATTTTCGAGAAGCGTCCGGATATCGTAAAACTTTTTTTAGAATACGGAACTGATGTTTCGTATAAAATTAAAGAAAAGACACTGCTTGATATTGCCGTGATAAGCAATAATCAGGAAATCATCGACATAGTTAAACAATACCAAAAATAAAATTTTATCCCATTAACTTAAGGAGCCGGAAAGCGGCTCCTTTTTTATTCGTCCTGATGCTGTTTTTCCAATTCTTTTTCCAGCTCTTCGTAATCTTCTTCGTCCATTTCCTGAACCGGGATACGATAACTTTCATTAAACCAGTTTCCCAAATCGATATCCGCACAGCGCTTGGAGCAAAAAGGACGATATTTTCCGGCCGGCGCTATTTTTTTACAAATGGGACAGCGATAAGTTTTGACAACTTCGCTCATCTTGCCACTCTCCCGGTTCCCTGACAGGTTTCGCACTCCACGGTCAAAACATCAGAAAGGGTCGGACGGCGGCGGATACGCTGGATTTCAACATTACCGCCGCGGCTTAAGCCAAGTACGCGCGGGTGAAGCGAATCGTCAGACAGCGCTTTTTCCAGTTCTTCAATAACCGGTTTCAAAAATTTGTATTCCGAGGAACCGGCAAAATCAATGATGATTTTTCCCGACAAATTGCGTAAGCGAATCTGGCGGGCTATTTCTGCCGCCGCTTCCGAATTGAGGCGCGTAATCGAACCGTTGGACTTGTCATCGCCGCTGTCCACGTCAATGGCGACGCAGGCCTTAGTTTCTTCAATGTGAATCCGGCCGCCGCTTTTTAAGGCAACCGTTTTCTGCAAGGCATCGGAGAGCGTTTCTTCCAGACCGTATTCGGCAAAGGGTTCCGCCAGATATTCAACGGCAAATTCGCCGTTATATTTTTCTTTGAGCTCGTTTTCAACATTGTGCGAATTGACAACAATTTTGGTCAGAGCCGGACGGGAACGCAAAATGTGTTCAAACAGGGGATCCGTTTTGGCATACAGCAAAGCCGGCGCTTTGGCACTGCGTGCTTTTACCCGTACATTTTCATAAGTTTCGCGCAGTTTTACCATTTCGCCGGCAATGACGTCAAAAGGAACTTCGACCGACGAAGTGCGCAAAATCCAGCCTTCCTGACCGGTGGTGTTTTCTAAAACTTTTTCCTTATATTCGGCAAGCTTTTCCTTGTCCTCAATCCGCGGCGAAGCTTCAACATGCAACCGGTAAGGGCAATAAACCAGGTGCGGTCCGACAATTTGAATCGAGCGAACAACCTTGGCGCCTTTTTCGGCCCGCTGCTCCTGCGCAACCTGAACAACCAAACTTTGACCTTCGCTTAAAGACGCCTCGTTTAAACCGGCTTCCTCCGCATTCAGAAAAGCTTCGCGGCCGTCGTCAATATCAACGAAAAAGCCGATTTTGTCGTGAGCCAAATCCAGCTTGCGGGTGATTCTGCCCAAATAAATATTTCCCTCGGCGGCCTGGTTTTCTTTGATAAATTCAAACTCCAGCGCTTCTCCGGCACCCAGCAGGGCTATGCGGGTCAACGCGTTTTTCTTTTCATATACGATTACGTCTGTTTTCATTTTACACCTATCCCATTCAGCAGATTTCTGGTTTCATAAAGGGGTAAACCAATGACGCCGGAATAAGATCCGATCATCTTTTTGACATAAGCCTCCATATCTTCAATTTTGTAGCCGCAGGCGCCTTCCCAGTTGTGTGAAGCGACATAAGCGCGGATTTCGGCGGAGGTCAGTTTTTTCATCAGGATACGGGTTGAAACGGTTCGCTGCGCGGTTCGTCCGTCCCTGGCAATGACACAGACGGAGCTGATAACCCGATGCGCCCGGCCGGAGAGCTTTTCCATAACCGCCGTTTGTTCGTCCTCATTCCGGGCTTTGTGCAGAACCGAAGCACCGGCAACAACAACCGTATCGCAGGCAAGAACGTTCTCATTCGGAAAAAGCCCGGCGACACGACGGGCTTTTTCGAGAGCCATACGTTTGACATAGGCCGTCGCCGTTTCGTATTTTTTTTCGCTTTCGTCAATGTCCGCAGGGCAAATCTGTTTGGGCAAAAAGCCCATTTGAGCCAAAAGTGCGCGGCGCTGCGGAGAGCCGGAGGCCAAAACAAAATCTTTAACTTGCGGTTCCGATGTCATGACCTACGCTTCGTCGTCGTAAGTTTTTTCCATTCTTTCGTGGCGTTCCTGCGCTTCGATTGACAAAGTGGCAACCGGACGCGCTTCCAAACGTTCAATACCGATCGGTTCACCCGTTTCTTCGCAATAACCGTAAACGCCGTCTTCAATACGTTTTAAGGCATCGTTGATTTTGGAAATGAGCTTGCGGGCACGGTCTTTGGTTCGCAAATCCAGCGCCTTGTCGGCTTCCAGCGAAGCGCGGTCAAGCTGGTCGGGCTGGTTCAGGCCGCCCTGGCGCAAATCTTCCAAAGTGTCCTTGGATTGTTCCAAAAGAGATTTTTTCCAGCTGAGAAGCTTCTGACGAAAATATTCAAGCTGATATTCGTTCATATACTCTTCGTCGGCCGAAGGTTTGTAATCGGGAGGAAGAATGATTTCGCTATCCATGTTTGATCTCCTTTGGATAATATTTAGTGTTTGTTTTTAAGCGAGGTTTCATATAGCAAGCAAAATACATACTTCAATCGCTAACTGCAAGCAAAAAAACAAAAAAATCACAGCTATTTCATAAGTTTTGCCAGCTCGACCTCCACCCGCAGTTCAATCTCGCCGATAAGTTCGGCAAGTTTTTCGTCTGCGGTATTGATTTTGGTTTCCTTTACATAACGCGAAATTTCAATCAGTTTGTCTTTGGAAATGTAACCCATCAGCAACGCATCGCGAATTTCTTCAAGTTTTTCAATCAGGGTATTGCCGCGGCGAAGCATTTGTCGGCGTTTTTCGTTTTCCTCGTCTCCGGCGGCCATTTGCGCGGCAAAGATAGCATCGGAAACGGAAATCCCCGAAGTGCCACCGACCGGTGCGGAAGACGGCTTCATCGTTTCTTTCAGATAAAGAGAGAAACTGTCGCCGCCCGAAGTTTTTTTGGCCTTCGACGCGGTGCCCAAATCTCCGCTTTTGTTAACGTCATTGACTTTTATCACGCAGGTTCTCCCTTATTGAAAATTCCATTTTATAATGTTTTCGTCACCGCTTTTGCAGGCGGCGGAAACATCGCCCATCTGGGCGGGCAGCTTATTGCCAGCCCCGGCCACCCAAGGCCATTTAAAAATTTTGCCGTTGATGTCCAGGCTGACCAGGTCGGAAGAATTGTCAACCGTCCAGTCGAGAATTCCCAACTCGACACAGACTTTCTGCGGAAGATCGGAAAAGGTTATTTCATAACTGTCATTGGAGCCTTTTACTGTCACTTCGCCGTTATAGGAATGGAACAGTCTGTTGCCGTTGACCATGTCTTTGGGGGCTATTTCTTCATCAATGACCGTCTCCACGGATACGTTCGTATAGCGGCCATCGGCAATATAGCGGTTGTTAATCAGTTTTTTCAGCTCTTCAATTTGGCCACCGACACGGCTTACGCGATAGCGATCGTACATGGAGTTGACCAGCATGGCAATACTGACGCCCAACGAGCCAATAATACCAAGCACCATAATCATTTCGACCATCGTTGCGCCGTTTTCACCGCCATAACGCTTCATGCTTTTCTCCTAATATCTTTCTATTTATACCATCAAACAGACATGCTCTCAACAGAATTATCGCAGATACACGCATTTAATGCTTTATTTTTATTTAAATTTGATTATATTAGGAAAAACTTTAACACTTTTTTAACGATTGAGGATTTTGAAATGAAAAAATTTATTACCGCTGCGCTGGTCTCCGGCGCGCTTTTCGCTTCTTCCGCCCAAGCGGCGCAGGACGGCGAATATCTGCCTTATGTCGGCATGGATTATACTTATTCGGATGCCAATGCCAAGTTTGAGCGTCCGCATTACAATTCGGGGTCGGTCAACGTCGGTACCATGTACAACCGTTTCTTCGGCACGGAATTGTTTTATCAGCTTTCCGACAGCCATAAAATCCGTCACGGACTGGACAAGGCCAAAACTTCTTTTCAGGCATACGGTCTTGATATATACGGTTATCTGCCTTTCGGCTGCTACGGCACTTTTACGCTTCTCGGCGGTCTCGGTGTCGGCGAATATACTTTCCGCAAAGATTTCTCCTTTGCAAAAAAGCAGCGCGACCACGGTATCGGCTGGCGGGCTTCTCTCGGCGCCATGTATAATATAGACGAGCACTGGGGTCTACGTTTCCTTGCACGTTATGTCAACTTCAACCAAATTGAAGATTTGGATCATATGATGGAATATTCGGCCGGTATCCGTTATACATTCTAAGCTTTGCGGAGGAAAGACAATGAACAGACTTTGGCTGATTTTTGGGTTGCTGTTTTTTGCGGCGGCCTGTTCGGATAAGCAGGAAAAAACGAATCCGGAAACGGTGCCGCTTGAAGAGGCTTTGGAAGAAGGCGAACAGATTGTGGTGCGGCCGAACTTCGACGTTAAGTTTGAAGAAAAGACCTATACTTACAAGCTCGGTGAAAACAAGCCCGGCTGTGATAAAGGCAGTGAGATTGTCTGCGCCATCGACCTTTATGCAAAATGCACGCTGGAGCCTGAAAACAGCACCTGTGACAAAGGAAAAATGCCGAAGTTTGTCTTCATGGACGACGAAAGTCTGCAGCGGCCGACCGAAATGAGCTTTAAAATCGTCAAAATAAAACCGGTTGACGCCAATATGATTGAAGTTTATACGGAGAGCAGCTGCAATGGTATGTGGTTCGGTCTTTGTCAAGGGAACATCATTTATGTTCTGAGCAATAAAAACGGCGGCTGGGTTGTCAAAGACGTTTATGCCAGAGAAAACTTTTAAAATTTAATTCCTCAAAAGCTCTGCAAAAGCAGAGCTTTTTTATTGGCCAAAATAAGTACGTTCCCGTTAGAATAGACTTATTTTCGGCTTCTTTATTATCGTTTGTCTTTTCAGAATATTTATCTTATAATAAATAGTGGGTGTGGATGTTAATTCGCGGTGAAATATTACCGCGAAAATATGTGTTAGGTATGTTCTGTCCGGAAAATATCTTTTTCCGGTTTTTATCTTCATTTATGTATCCTCACCTATCTAACGGGCTTTGGTTTGAATTATCGTGAGGTGATACTATGAAGAAATCGTTTTTATTACTCTCTTTACTCAATCGGTGGTGGTGCTCATATTGATAAGACCGTTAAGTTTGAAGGCACCAACAGCATCAGCGGCGGAAGCAGCCACAGCGTTTGGGTACGCGGGCATAACACCTATTCTTACGGTATTGTCCGCGGCGTGCTGCAGGTTAACTCCGGCGCCAAACTGACACTCAGCAAGCCGGCCTGTATTTATACCCAGTGGAACGGTTCTGTTGTCAAATCGGGAACCATCTCCGGGACCGTAACGACGAACTGCAGTACTTATAAACTGACATGGTAACCACCCCTAACAAAAAATCCCCGGAACATTTCCGGGGATTTTTTCTTTCAGTCAATCGTCTGATCAACTTCATAAGCAACTCCGTCCGGGGAAACCGCTTCGGTTATGGTTTCATTGACAACGGTTCCCTGAGCCGAAGCTCCGTTGCTCTGCATATTTCCCGGCGTACTGACCGAAGCGTCGGTTGCCGCACCGTTTCCGGCCGGTGCAACTTCCACCCCGGGATTGCCGGGATCGGGCATCATATTGTTTGTCGGCGTTACGACCTGATACCCTTCCTCAACGACCAGCATATTGGCCGAATCGGCATTGCCGACATCGGCCGAAACCTGCGACTGGGCATTGGCGTCACGGGAATCGCATCCCATCAGCGCCAAGGCCGAAACGCTCAAAACGGCTAAAGTTTTTTTCATCTGACATCCTCTCTGTTTGATTTATGACGATTTTACCGTATTTTTATATAAGCACGGCTGCCTTTTATTCAATATGCCGTATGGCGAGACAATTCAATTATGTCCAAAGCTTTAATTTTATGCCGGCACGACTATATTGAAAGTCCGTTTTTTGGTGTTGACGAAAGGATTGTATATGCTAAACTTGTTAAGTTTGATGAAGAAAAATTTTGGAGAAAACGAAGTGACTCTGGCCGACAAAGTAATCATTTGGGATTTGGACAACACGTTATACCGCATTACGCCGGAATTTGCCGATATGCTGGACGAGGCAACCGCCATTGCCGCCATTGAGGATTTGGGCGTACCGCTTGATTTTGCGGAGGCCAAGGCCAAGGTCAAAGAATCTTATATGACGTATCGCGACGGAGGCGAAGTTTTTGTACAGCAATACGGCGTCGATCCGGAAGCGATGTTTCAGGCTTATCATAAGCGCAAACCGATTGCGCCGATTGTTCCCTATGAAAATCTGCTGGAAAAACTCGAGCGCCTGCCCAACAAACAATACATCTTTTCGACCAGCACCCGCGAAGTCTGTGAAAAAATTCTGAAGCACATTGGCTTATACGACTTTTTCAAGGGACGGTTTTATTCGGTTGAAGATTTCGGCACGGTCAAGAAAAACGAGAGTTCCGACGTTTATGCCAAACTGTGTAAAAAGATTAACGTTGATCCGAAAAACTGCGTCTTTGTCGACGACAGTTACTCTAACTTGGAATTTGCCAAAGAACTGGGCATGACAACGGTCAGAATTTTTTACAACGCAAATTCGGCCAAAGACAAGACCTATATTGATGCGGCTTATAAGGGTGTGAACAGTTTTCTGGACGAATATCTGCGCCAAATTCCGGTCAACAGCAATGCTGCGCTCAAGGCTGCCGGTTCCGACGGTGCTGCTCGTTAAAACGCCGACAGAGGTCGTTTTCCATCTGATAATTGGTTTGATTGTCGAGTTTGCTTTGCTCTTGCATAAGTTCTCTTTTGAAGTGGCGTATCAGCGGCTCAATCTCGGCAATATACTTTTCGGTCAGCGTATTGGTCGCCTCGTCTATTTTTGACGGCGTATCAATCTTGTATGGTTTAATGTCACGAGCAATTTTCTGTACGGAGCGGCGCAGAGACGGAATAAAATATTCCAGCGCCGCCGCATTAATCTGATGATGTGTCTGCTCATGGCGGACAACAACGTTATATTCACAAGTGCCGGGAAGCAACTGGTTGGATATGTAGATGGTCGGATCCTGATAACCGATAAAGACATTCAAACTGGTCGGAACAACGCAAATGTCCGTATCGTTAACAACCCGGCTGACGGTATCCAACGAAACCTCCCAGTTAACGCCGACAATCGCCAAGCCGGAAGCAAAAAGCCCCTGCTCGACAATACCGTACCGCTGCCCCAACTGCGTCAGCCCCTGCTGATCGTAGCCGAAATCATATTTCAGCTTGCCGTAAGAAGTGGTAAATTCAATTTCCGGTTCGGCTTTCAGCGTTGCGCAGACATCGGTTTCCTCTGCCCGGACGGTGAAAATTCCGGTGGCGGAAAAAATCAAAAACGTTAATATAAAAAAAAGTTTTTTCATGTAAGATAGTATATATGAGATTTCTTAACATAGAGTTGAGATTATGCAAAAATCGTTTTTGCTGCCGGTTTTGAGCGTTCTTGCCCTGTTCAGCTCCTTTGCCGGCGCCGAATATCCGGGGCGCTATGTGCGCAAACAGTTAAAGCCGAATTTCTTTATTCCGGCCGAAGAGCTTGACCATACGGAAAAACTGCCGGAATTCAATTATTATCCCGAGGAAGAAAGAAAAGCGGCAAGATATGGGAAAACTGCGGAAAAAGAGCAGATTATAAAAGTCATCAGAGCACCGAAAGAAACGCAAAATGCCGAGGCCGTTCAAACGGAAACGAAAGCTCCGTCAACGGAAACCGCGGCCGCGGAAATTCCACAAGTGCCTGTTAACGATATGCCGGCTCCGCTGCCGGAAAATATTCCGTCGGCTGCCGACACGACCGAAATCAAAAGCGCATATATTGAATATGACAAAGATGAACTGGCGCAAATCCCCGAATATAAGCAGAAATATGACGATTATATCAACGATTTGAAGATCATTGCCGAAACCGGGCAGATACCGGAAAATCCCCGCGTTGTTTTTGACCTGACCAAAATGAGCACCAACGAACGTCTGGTGGTAACCGACAAATTCGGCCTGCAGCCGGTTGAAGCCACGCCGGACGCCGGGCAATAAGCGCCTGCGTCGGGAGGGAACACTTCCCGAAAAAATAAATTGCAAAATAGAAATCAGACTTTATAATCTTTCTTGCTGTCAGCAATGGTTAGGCCGGCGGCGGAGCGTAGAAACTCCTTATAACGAAATATAACCTCCTTTGTGGAGGATGACGCGAAATAAGCCGCTTTTGCGGACGAATAAGTGTGCTGTCGTTATACAGTTTCTAACTCCTCCGCTCTCTTTTGAGAGCGGTTTTGTTTTAACAAAACATTGAAGGGGTTGAACATGATGAATCAGATAAAATACGTATCACAAGCAAAGCAAAAACAATCCGCCTTAAGGCGGACGCTGGGCGTCCAGTTGTTTTCCTGCCGGCACAAGCTGCGGCTGTCTTTGAAACACGTTCAGGATAAGACCGGCGTTCCGATACGGGTCATTGACCGATTGGAAATCGGCAAAGGTGACATTCGCTGGGGTTATCTTCTGTTGCTGCTGAATTATTATGAACAGACGATTAATTTCGGCACCCTGCTTGAAGGCGAAAGCGATCCCGACCTCGAAGAAGACGCCTGAAAAAAGCCCCTCTTCCGAGGGGCTTTTGCAAAACTATGCCTTTTTTGTTTTTTTGGCGGTCGTTTTTTTAGCCGGCGCCTTTTTGGCTTTGGTCTTTTCCTTTTTCGGTGCAGCTTTCTTTTCTGCCTTGGCTTTTTCTTTCTTAGCCTTGGGGGCGGCTTTTTCTTTCTTTTCTTTTACCTTTTTTTCCTTAACCTTTGCCGGTTTTTCCTTTTTGGCGGCGCGGGCTTTGGAGATGCTGATGGCTCCGTCCAAATCTTTTTCCGTGCAAAGGCCGACGGCAACCGGATTTTTGGCGCGGATATTGGCCATGTCTTTGTGCGTGCCGCTGCGAATTGCTTCAATCGTCGGCTTCGTTGTGCCAATCAGTTTGCAGATTTGCGAATCGATAATTTCGGGACAGTTTTTCAAAATCCACAAAATGGCGCAGGGTTTGTCGCTGCGCTGCGACGGCGAAAGCATTTTTTTGGCCTTGGCGTTTTTGGCTTTGACATTGCGCTCAAGTTCGCTGGCCTGAAGCGATGCTCTGCGGTCGGCTTCGCATCTTCTGATTTCTTCAATGGTCAACTGGCCGTTCTCAATCGGACTTACGCCCAAAATGTTAAAAGCGACGTCGCCGTCGGCAATTGCCTGAATTTCCAGTTCGTGAAGTTCGCAAAATTCGGCAATCTGACGGAAAGTCAGGGTCGTGTTTTCAACCAGCCATACCGCTGTCGCTCTGGGCATCAAAGGAGCTGTCATTTCAATATCCTTTCTTACATAAAAAACATTCTCTATTCCAGAGAATAGAGAATGTTTGCCGATTATACAAGATTTTTTTTGCTGAATTAGTTTATTTTCTGTTGCTTAAGATGTTGGCCATGTTCAGATAGCCGACCTGAAGCATTTGCGCCGTCGCCTCATATTTCGTCGCCTGAATCTGCAAGGCGTTGACACTCGACAAGCTGCTGCTGGCACTGGTCTGGGTCAGCGGAATTTTGGTTTCGGTCTTGTTCTTCGAATCGTCAGACAAAGACTCCGTAGAAACATAGTCATGCTTATAATCTTCGCCCTGCTGAATCTGCATAACGTACGCCAGTTCTTCGTTGCTGCTGACCGTGTCGTCGCGGGTGATTTTGATATAAAGCATTGTATCTTTTTTGGCTTTATATTCGCCGCTGAACATTGCATCGATATTGTCGCGGGTTTCGGTTCCCTTCTCGGCTGAACTGTCGCCGATAAGCGTTTCCTTACCGTTTTTGTTGATGGTATAAACTTCAACTTTCAAGCCGGGAGCCAGCTCGGCCATCCAGTCCTTATTCTGCTCAGCCAGCGCTTTTTCTTCCTGCTCCTTGGCCCAGCCTTCAGGATCGGTAATCTGCTTGAGCTCATCCAGCTTCTGTTCATAGGCCGACAAATCCAAAACCTTTTCATTGCTACTGTCGCCGCCCTTAATCGAAAGCGAAACCGTACCGTTTGACTGTAGCTGGATTTTATACATATCGACGCTGTCATAATGTTCCGAAAGTTTGCCGACAACGCTGACACGGGCATAATTCAGGCGCGTATAACCGAGATCGCGGGCATTGGCAAAGCTCTCGTCAATGTCGTTCATGTCCGTGACGGTCTTTTCCCAGTAACCGAGATTACTTGTATCTGCCGGAATTGTCGTGCTTACTGTCGTCGCCATGAGTGTGCTCCTTTATAAACCTACATTGTTTATTTTAGCATAAAAATAATTTTATCTCAACACAAATCAGGTTATTTTTCGGTCATCTTGTATAAAGAAACAGACCAGCCGGTTTTGCTCAGAATCTTTTCGCCCAAAAATTCAAAATCATACTTTTCGTCTTCAAGAGAGAGGCGTTCTTTGACCGGTTCGTTGACAATTATCTCGTTATCATAGGTCTGTTCAAAGACGTCCTGAACAAACGCCTGCAAATTCGGCTCCTGTTCGGCCGAAAGCGACAAAATGCTGCATTTGTCGGCAACAATCAGATTGCTGTTGTTAAGCTGGTCTTCGTAAACAGCCATTTCCCGGAAAAATTCCAAGGCAAAACCGGCCGCACAGTTCAGCTTGGAAAACTCAACCGAAGTGATGTAATTGTCTTCGGTCACATTTTCACCGTCAAATCTGTCGGCAAGGTCTGCGATAATCTTCTGTGCCTCGCCTTTTACTTTGGAAAAGTCATCTCGATCGCCGGGCTGGTCGTTTTCGTAAAAACGAACCCGGTTTTCAATACTGACAATACATTTGAGCATAATGTCGGGTTTTTGCTTTTCTTCTTTTTTGGGCTCATCGCGCTCAAGTTTTCGATTGTCTGCCGCCGCATATTTGTTCAATGCTTCCCATTTGCTGAACGTTTTTTTCAGGATATGCGTATCCAGCGGGCGTTCTGCCAACAGTTGAGCCATCAGGTAAGCCCCGACGCCGGTCAGAAAAATGGCGACCCTGTTGTCCTTATAGGTTTTTTTGGCGTCATAAAAAGCCTCGACATCGCCAATATCTCCGTCCAAAATGCTGAAAGCCTCGTGCAGCATGGAGTTGGCGTGGGTAATACTTAAGCCGTTATAGCGCGAAAGCTCCAACACGCCGCCGTAAATTATCAGCTTGACGCCCAAACGGTTGAAATTGTCGCTGATATTTATCTCGCCGTCCAGGTTGGATATTATCTGACTCATATAATCGACAATATAGCGCTTGAACTCGGCCGGCGCTTCAGGAAAAGCCGGCGCCAAAGTCGGTTCATAACTGTCATTGAGATTATAGTTTTGGATTATGGCATCGGCTTTGTCAAAAAACTTCTTTTCGTGAATAATTTTTTTCCGGCGCACTTTGCGCGAAGAAAAGACATACCACGGAACTTTGCGCAAAACCAGCGGCACGGCCAAAAGCAGAAACAAGACAAAAAATGTCAGGAACATAACCGTGCGCGCCAGTTCTTCCGGAACCGTAATTTCAATAACCGGAATCAGCAAGGTTATCAGTATGTTGGCCGAAACCAGACAAAAAACAATGATGGCCACCAGCTTAAAAATAGCCGTGACG
The DNA here is from genome assembly GCA_944391505.1 of uncultured Alphaproteobacteria bacterium. Taxonomy (GTDB): domain Bacteria; phylum Pseudomonadota; class Alphaproteobacteria; order RF32; family CAG-239; genus Scatacola_A. The sequence continues at coordinate 87,651 of CALXTV010000002.1, forward strand.
ACATTCTGGCCGTTGACGGCGCCTGCCGGCTCCTGAGTCTCAATGTTATATTCGCCGCGGGAAGGCGTTAAACCGCCTTTCAAAGAATAATCCGAACCGCTTTTGTCCTTTTCTTTTCTGCCGGCTAAGCTGACATATTCCACCGTTTCGACATAAGAATTGTCAAGTACGTCAAAATCTTCTTTCAGAATTTTGACGGCTATTTTTTCGGCTTCGCGTTCTTTGGCAACACGCATGGCTTCATAACGCTGATCGCTCGAAAAACGGTCTTCAAGCTTCCAGCCGTCGCCGCGGTCCGTATAAACTTCATAATGCGATATTTTGACCATTGAAAAATTCTCGTTCAGTCATGAAAAAACCTGCATTCAGTATAGGAGAATGCAGGTTAACAAAGAATAAACCTTTGTGAAATTATTTTACGGAAGTATCCGGTTTCAGGCCGAAAGCGCCAAACTTGCTGTTGAACTTCGAAACCTGTCCGCCGGTATCGACCATGCGGTGAATACCCGTCCATGCCGGATGAGACTTCGGATCAAGTTCCAAAGTCATTTTATCGCCGGCTTTGCCCCAAGTCGATCTGGTTTTGAATTCCGTGCCATCTGTCATCACATACGTAATTTCGTGATAATCAGGATGAATACCTTTTTTCATCTTATTTTCTCCAAAAACTTAATTTATGACATGTAAATTTAGTGCCCTTATACATTAGAGTTACAAATTAGGCAAGCATTAATTTACATAATTTTAATTTTTTTATTTGATTTCGTCAATTTCAACAACATTGCCGCGGGCGGCGTCATCGGTTATGTTGATGACCTTGATGCTGAAATTCTTATATCCTTTGCCCAAGAGATACGATCTGATTTCAATCGCGCGGTTCAGACTCTGTCTTTTTTTGCGAAAAACGTCCTGCCCATTGTCATAATTATAGGCCATGATGGCAATTTTGTTCGTTTTGGCGTTTTCAAAAGAAGCAATAATCGCATCGATTTTTTCTTTGCTGAGTTCATCAAGTTCGTCCGAACCTTCGGCAAAAACAATCTCTCTCTTTAATTTCTCGACATCGACCGCTTTTGACGTGTTTGACCCGGCAACCGGAATCAGAGGCTCAACTTTTTCCTCTGCTGCCGCCGGAACGGATTCGGCAACAGGAGCATTTTCAACCGTTTCGGTTTTTACGGGAACAACCGGGGCCGGCGAAATTTTTTCGGCCGGTTTGACTTCTTCGGTTTTAAACGGTGCTTTTTCCTCTTTGCTTTCGGAAAGAACTTCTGCCACGGCTTCACGCTTGGCCGGAGCAGAGGTCAAATCAACCGTTGTTTTAACAGGTTCAGCGACGGGTTCGGCCGGTTTTGAGGCTTCCGGAGCGGGAATCGGCGCCGGAGCTTTTGCCGCTTCGGGTTCGACAATTTTTTCTTCAACCGTTTTTGCCGGCTTTTCCGGAAGCGTTATCTTATCCTCTTTTTCAACCGGCTTAGCTTTTGCTTTTTTCTTTTTGACCGGCTTTTTTTTCGCAGCCGCCTGTACCGGTTTCTTTTTTACTACCGGAAACTGCGGTGTGTTTTTTATTATGGGAAAGAGCGGCTCGGGACGCGCATAGGCCGAAGGAGCACTGCCGCTGCCGATTTCGTCCAAAACCGACAGGTCAACATAGACATCATCGGCAGCAGAAGCATTTTCTACAGACCAACCGCAAAACAAACCGCATAAAGCCAGAATCAAAATCTTACGCATTGCTCTTCCCCATATAAAAATTATTTGTGTATCAAATCATAAACCTTTTTGGAAAGTTCGGCATTGGTGGCAATCAGGCTGCCGCTTTCGAGAACCATATCCAAATTCTCGGTGCGGATATCCGGCTGATTCATTTCCAACACATAACCGCCGGCTTCCTTGACCAAAAGCAGCCCCGCCGCAATTTCCGCAAATTTGTTGCCGAGACTGACAGCCGCATCAAATTTGCCGGCTGCCACGTAGGCCAAATCCAGAGACACGGCGCCCTGAATCCGGACATTGTCGGCGGCGCCGATCAGTTTGTCGTGCAGCCGGACATATTCAGAAACGTCTGATTTGTAGTTGACCAGCGTTGCAATAAGCGCATCCGAAAAATCTTTGCGAGCCGAAACGCGCAGTCTTTCATGGTTGCGGAAACCTTCCTTGTAGGCGCCCTTGCCCTTTTCGGCAAAGAACAACTCGTCAGAAGCCGGATTGTATACGATTGCCGCCGTAATGGCACCGTTCTCAAAAACGGCAACAGAAATGGCAAACTGCGGAATGCCGTGCGCAAAATTGTTCAGGCCGTCAATCGGCGCAACAATAAAATACGCACCTTTCGGTCTGGGCTGACCGTCAACGGCAATCGGATAAGAGGGCTTTATCCGACCAAGCTCGGCACGCAGCGTCCGATCTACTTTTCCGTAGGCTGAGACGACAAAATCCTTGCAACTTTTAACTGAAGACTGAAGCTGTTCAATCTCGCTGAAATCCCGGTTGAGCGGGCTGGCCGCTTTTTTGACGGCATTAATCAGCAGAGTCATAAAGGGCGAAAGATACGACATGCTATTTTGCTCTCTCTACATAGTTGGCTTCGGCCGTGCCGACAACAATTTTGTCACCGGTATTAATGAAAGGCGGAACCATGCAGCGGACGCCGTTGTCCAAAATAGCCGGCTTATAAGAAGAAGCTGCCGTCTGGCCTTTGACTACCGGTTCGGTTTCGACCACTTCGCAGGTTACCTGCAGCGGCAGTTCGACCGAAATCGGACGACCTTCGATAAAGTCAACATGTACGGCCATACCGTCAGTCATGAACGGACGAGAATCGCCCAGAATATCCGCCGGCATCGTAAATTGATCAAAAGTGTCGCTTTCCATAAAAGTCAGACCGTTGTGGTCTTCAAACAGAAACTGGCAATCTCTTTCTTCGACCATCAGTTTCTCAACGTTGTCTTCGGTTCTGAAACGTTCGTTGGTTTTGGTTCCCTCTTCGACCGACTTCAGTTCGACCTGCATAAAAGCACCGCCTTTGCCCGGTTTGATGTGCATGGCCTTAACAACGGTCCAGGGCTTGCCCTTATACTCTATTACCCAGCCAATTCTGATTGATCCTGCTAACTGTTTCATTATTTTTCTCCGTATTTACAATTTTCAAAATGATTAAGGGCAAATTAATCTAAACTTTGCTTTTTAGCAACAAGAATCTTATAGGATTTGTCATTTAAAATGACAATGTCGGCCGCCAGCGAGCGAAAATCCACCCCGTCTTCCCGGCAGAAGACCGCCGACTGAATTAAAAAAAGTTCGGAATACCACTGCACCAGTTCGCGCACTTTTTCCAAGCCGTCGCTCCAGGCCTGAAATATGATAAAATCCGGTTCACATTCACCGGCAAGCATCGCCTCATGACGCCGGTTACGGATAATCAGGCCGGAAACTTTGTCTTTGCCGGCTGTTTTGACGGCTTTATCAAAATCGGCCCTGATTTTTTCCGACCCCGAAACGTCCAGCACAAAACCGTCAAGATCCAAATCACGGCAAAGTTCCGGCGCATTCTCGCCCCCGGAAAGCACAAGTTTGCCGGCTGCGGCCGCCCGGCGGGCAAAACCGGCAGTAAAACCGCGATCCAGACTTGAGGTTATAAGATAACATTCGAGCGCAGAATCTTGAATCAGCTCTTCATTTTCTTCGGTAATCTCAACAATAAACTTTTGCATAATTCGGTTTGCCGCTTGTAATTGATTTTTTAAGAATATAATATGCTGTTACTATACTGAAAGAATCTTTGAAAAGAAAGAGAAATTTGAAGATGGATGCCAAGAACTCCGAAATGCCCCGGACGGCCGATGCTCTGGCCGGTCTGACCGAAGCTCTGTCCCGCCTCGGCGCGGGTATTGCCGCCAAGAAAAACGAACTTGCCGAGAAAGACAAAACACTTGCCGGGCAGTTGGCAAAAAAAGACTCAGATATTGTTTTGCTGAAAGAATCTTCCGTCAAAGTTATCGGACAAATCGACGGCATCATCGGAAAATTAGACAACATACTGGAAAACAATGGCTCAGGTAACAATAACAATTAATTCCCGGGAATATGCCGTCGCCTGTGAAGACGGCCAGGAAGTCCGCATTTTGCAGCTGGCCCGGATGCTTGACGAAAAAGCAAAGCTGCTGACACAGTCCGGTGGTCAGGTTAATGAAAACATGCTGTTGGCCATGGTTGGTCTGCTGCTGGCCGACGAGTTGACCGAGCTCCGTAAGGGAAATCCTTCTTCTGCCGCGGTTTCTGAAGGTTTCGACAAACAGCGTCTTGCCGAAATTGACAAGGCTACCGCCGAGACTCTGGATAAAATCGCACAAGAAATAAATTCTGTTGCAAAACAAATCGAATCATTGTAATCTAACTGCATAGGAGGCGAGCTGTCCGGTGCGTAGTTTCCGCAGATCTTCCGAGCCAACATTTTTATATAGGGAGCTGTCTCTGATTAAATCGTGGTTTAATTATATGGCGCCCACTTTGTGAGAAGCGGTTCGATAAGAATGTCCCATACGGCTGAGACGGCCCCTCCGTTTTTTTAGAAATCCCGGAACGGGATTTTTGTGTTTTAAAATAAGGAAATTGAATCAGGTGAAAATTATTTATTGCGGCGACATTGTCGGAAGAGCCGGCCGGGAGGCGGTTCTGAATAATCTGGAAAAACTGCGTGAAACATACAAGCCGGACGTTATAGCCGTTAACGTCGAAAATGCCGCGCACGGTTTCGGCGTAACCCCGGGCATCTGCCGCGACTTTTTGGACAAGGGCGTCGATGTTCTGGTTACGGGCAACCATGTCTGGCAACAGCGTGAGCTTATTCCGTTTCTGAACGAAAACAAAAGGATTATCCGTCCGCTCAACTATCCCGAAAATCTGCCGGGACGCGGCGTTGCAGAAATAGAACTGCCAAACGGCAGAAAACTTCTAGCAGTTCAACTGCTGGGGCGGCTGTTCATGGAAGCCGTCGACTGTCCGGCACAGGCTATGGAAAAACTCCTTAAAAATTATACGCTTGGCAAAAATGTTGCGGCCATTTTGGTTGACATGCACGCGGAGGCAACTTCCGAAAAACTGGCAATGGGGTATTTTCTGGACGGGAGAGTTTCCGTGGTGGCAGGTACCCATACGCATGTTCCGACCGCAGATGCGAGAATTCTTCCCAAAGGCACAGCTTATATTACCGACGTCGGTATGTGCGGCGACTATGAATCCGTTCTGGGTTTTGAAGTCGAAGAACCGGTTAACCGGCTTAACCGCAGATATACCGGCGGGCGTCTGGTGCCGGCCAAAGGTCCGGGAACGCTGTTTGGCATTTTTGTTGAAACCGATGACGCTTCGGGTCTGGCCAAAACCATTGAACAAATCAGGATTTAACCGCACAAAAAAAAGCTTTTCGCGGCATTTTTAGTGCAGGCGAAAAGCTTTTTAATCATTCCTATTCCAGGGAGGCAGCGTCAACTTCTTCCAGCGCGCGGAATTTGATTTTAATCAGTTTCCGGCAAAATCCGAGTTCGATTTTTATCAGGCGGAAAGCATAATATTTTCCGTCCTCAAGATGCAGATAGTCTTTGTTGACAATTTTAATCTTTTCCTTCTCATCAGCAGAAAATCCGCTGAATACGGGTTTTCCCTCAGAAATCTGTGCAACATAGCTGCGTCCCAGCTCATACCTTCCGTAGACATCGGCCGAACCTCTTCGAACAGCCGAATAACAAACATTTTTATCTATATCTTCAGATACGATAAAACCACCATTGCAATAAAATTTCTTCATGGCTTCTTATTTTTTAGTTAAACATTGTTTTTATCAGCCGAAAAGGTATCCGAAACAAGACTTTTTGAGTCCAAAATTCATCTCCAATAATAGCTAATTCCTCGTTAATATAATCCCGTGCTCAAAGGAGTCAACACAAAATAGACAAAACGTCTTATTTGTGCATAAAATTTTATGACAAAAAAACGGAGTTATTTGATTTCGGGGCCGGTATAAATTTTGCTGCCGTCGGGAATCTTCCGGCCGACGCCTTTTTTCAAAAACTCGGAACGGACAAAACCCATTTCGCCGTTGTCAATTTGCACGCGATACCAGACCTGATCCGGCGAATAGCCGGTCAGACGAACCGTTTGTCTGGATTTTAGCTGCGCCAGGACATCAAAATCATCCGAAGGGCCGTGCATAGCCTGAACTTCACGGATTGTATGGTATAGCAGGTTGGTGTCCGAAGGATCGGCAGGAAGATCAATGATGCGGCCAACGACCATGTCATCAACCGTTTCGCCGCCGGTGCGGAATTGTACCTGCTGAAAATATTTTATTTCATTATTACGGGCAAAATATTTGGACAGTTCTTTGTCGGTCACAACCTTTGTACTTAACGACAAAAGCACCATCAGCAAAACAAAACCGGGAATAAGCAGTTGCAGTCCTTTAAGCAGACCACAGTTCCAAGCCGGGATACGAACGCTGCTGCGAACGCCGAGCATGGCAATAAACCGGTTCAACAAGCCCTTCTGGTAAGCATCGGCATAGGCTCCGGCCTGCAATGCAGACAACAGAGCCTGTTCTTTTTTGCCTTCCTCCCAATAAGCGACAGCATTGTGCGTCAGCAACGTAAAATTATCGCGCTGATTGGCATTAATGCCGCGGATATTGTCAATAATCGCCCGGATATTGCGGACAAAAGCCTGCGGATGCCACCAGCCCAGCGTCCAGTTGGACGCGGAGGCCAGCAGAACAGCCGTTTTTGCTTCTTTGAAATTGCAGATTTCCTGATTTTCGGCATCGCTGAACCGGATAATTTTTCCGGTTATCAGGCGCAAATTCAGCGTCCGGACAAAGATATCTTCCTCACCGCCGCGGGTTTTGTAAGGTTTGAGGGCATTAATATCGGGAAAACTTTCTTTTGGGTGCGCCTGAGCCATCAAATCATAAACAAGGCGCGAAGTTTCGTCTTTCAGCATGTCGTAAGCCACAGAAAGCTTTTGGAAATTTTCCAGAGCCTTTTCTCCCGGGTTGCGATCCGGATGCAAAAGTTTGGCACGCTCGCGATAGCTCTGCTTGATTTCGGCCTCCGAAGCATTGTAGGCAACTCCGAGGATATCATAATATCCCAGCGGATCAAAAGAAAAAGTCCTGTTTTCGGCTCTGCTCATATATAAATTCCGTCTGCTAAAGTTTCACTTTCGCCGTTATCTTCGCATATTTTGATAAACTTTTCTTTAACGTTGATTTTAACGGTGCCGGCATAACCTTCTTCATGAAGCGTGGTTTTAAACAACCGCATGACATTGGCGCAAAAATCGGAACCGATATCGCGTTCGGTCCGGATTATCAGGTCAAAACGCTTGTCTTTAGCCAAAGCATAACCGTCAAACTGAAAAGAGCCGAGTTTCGTAAAATTGGTGTCGACAACAAAACGTGTGCCAAATTTGCGGTTTTCGCGGCTTTTTTTCTTTTCTTCCTCATCAAGAATTTTTTTGACGGCAATGCGTATTTTGCTCAGATTGTGACCGTTCAGCACCGGAACCTCCATGATTCTCCAGTTGATGCCGTCCTGATTGGAAGAGACAAACATCGACCCCAGTTTGGAGACGACTTCCCTCCCCTCGGTCGTGGCGCTCAGTTTATCAACGATATCCGAACCGAGCCAGCGGCTGAGGTTATGTTCGCCGGACGCTTTAATATAAGCAATCATATTGGCGAGCATACGCGGCGAAGACGGTTCGGGAATTTTGTTCAGCACGGCGGTGGCAAGTTCGGTTTGTCCGCGATTCAGCAACGGCTGGAGAATTTTCATAATATTGTCGGAAACGGTCGGTTTTCCCGGATTTTTTAAAACGGCCGACGAAACACCGTCCAACTCGGAAGACATTTCGGCAATCCGCTCAAAACCTTCCAGTTCCAAAAGCACCGGCAGCCCTTTTCCGAGTTTAACGCCGTTTTCGACCAACACCTCGGCAAAAGGCGCCCGAATCGACACGGTGCCGTTATCCTGCCGGGCAATAATTTTTGCCGGAAAAGTCTGCCCGCCCAATGATGACAATTCCGCACCGATTTTCTGTACGGCTTCCGGCAAGGGAAGTTTCCCTTCGGCAAAATTACCGATGATATTTTGTATGTTCTGCAACGGACGAGATGCGGCCGCCGTTTCCCGAACGTTTTCGCCGGATACCTGCGGCAAAGCCGATGGCTGCAGCTTCTGCGGCTGAACAGTTACCCGGGCGGAAATTCCGACAAATTCTTTCAGCAGGGGCTGCAGTTTCTGTTCCGGAATTTTGAGTTCCGCCGCTAAGTTTTCAAGTAATGTTCTTGCTTTGAGCGGCGCCGTTTCGAACTGCGGAAGCGAAGCGGCGGTGTTTTTTATGAGCGGAACATCCGCTTGCCGGTGTGACGGAATTTCATTGCCCCGCTGCATATATTTTTCGGGTGTTTCACCGTTAACGGTTATAACCTTTGCGGCAACCGTTCCGTCCTTTTGCGGCTGAAGCTTCAGCTCAAGCGCGGCAGCAGGCATGTCGGCCGCCAGTTTAAGCGGCGTATCAAGTTTCAGTTCGACGGGAATTTTGAGAAGTTGCCCGTTGAGCGTTAAACTGACCGTTCCGGTTAACGTTTTAAGCGCCGTATTGCGCGCATCGGCCAATACCTCAAGCATGGCGCTTTGTCCCGGCAGAATTGTTCCGCTACCGGCCTGCTCGGTCAGGCCGCTAATGGTTCCGGTCAGATTTTTATCGGCTGACGGCGCACTGACCTGCGGCGTATTCAGCGGCGGAATAACATTATCCATTAATCAATTTCCCGGCTATGGCAATGACATCTTCGGCCGCCTCCGACGTCGGATAGCGACTGATGAGGGGCGCCTGATTGCGAATGGAATCGCGGACGCGGGTATCGCGCCGGATTATACCTAACAGTTCGGGCGAAATTTTCAAGAAGTTGCGGCAGGCCTTAAGCAGCGTATCATACGTCCGCTGTCCCTCTCTGACCGAATTGGCCTGATTGATAACCACGTTCAGATTACATTTCGGATATTGCATTGCCATGATTTTAATAAAAGCATAAGCATCGGTCAGCGACGTCGGTTCATCGGTGCACAGGACAATTATTTTGCCGGCCATGCCGGAAAGAATCCGCACCGGTTTTTCAACGCCGGCTCCCATATCCAAAATGACCTTGTTATAATCAGACGCCAGCAAAGACAGGTCCTCGCCCAAAATCTGCAGACGGCCGACAGGCATTGACGCCAGACCGGCAGAACCGGAACGGCCAGCAATAATATCAAAATGGGTTTTATCGCAGTGATGAATGACCTGATTCAGGGTTTTGGCTCCGGCAATGACGCTGCCCAAATCGTCTTTGACCATTAATCCGAGCTGAATGTCTATATTTGCCAACCCCAAATCGCCGTCAAAAAGCAATGTTTTTTGCCTCAGGCCGCTTAAGGCATGCGCCAGCGTAATGGAAAACCAGGTTTTGCCAACCCCGCCTTTGCCGGAGGCCACGGCAATCATATTGCGTCCTTTACGGAGACTGCGCGGCGCTATGCCCCGGGGCATGATTTTCAATTCTTCGCTCTGATTTTCTTCCATCTGATTTTCTCCTCAAACTCAGGCCAGAACCAACTTGGCCAGCGCTTCACCGTCTACGGACGACAATCCCTTGGCAATGCTGGAACTGACGCTTGCCGCACAAAAACCGAATTCGCAACAGGCCGCCACCGACAACAACGCACCTATCCGCCGGGTTAAATCCAAACGGGTCGGCAGCAAAAATCGAGCGCCGATTTCGGCAAAGACATCGGCTATTTCGACCGCTTCAAAAGTATTCTTGCCGGCGTCCATGGTCAGAATCATATCGGCACGCACGGCTTCGGTCAGTATGCTGACCTTTTCAACCTCATCGGCCAGAAAAGGATTGATTCCGGGCGTGTCTATCAAAACCAACGAATATTTCCGCCGGGCTTCTTCGACGGCGTCGTAAAGGCCGCGCGGCGTTTTCACAAAGCGGAAATCAGTGCCGAGAATATCGGCAAATGCCTGCAACTGACTGTTAGCGCCGGCGCGGACATTGTCGGTTGAGATAATGCAAGCGCTCAGTTTTTGAATTTTTGCCTGGGTCGCCGTCTTGGCTATTGCCGTTGATTTTCCCGAACCCGGCACCCCCATAAACAATTTAACCGGCTGCCGACAATCCAAAATATCCTGAAAATGAAACATCTGTGCAAAACAATGCGTTAAAAGCTCTTTATCATCCCGAATATTTGCTTCGACAGACATCTTACGGCAACCGGCCAGAATCCGTTCCTTAACAATATCCAGCACGCCGTGATAATCCAGACTTTCGCGCAGTCGCCCGTCATCATATTTCCAACGCGCCGGTTTGACCTCAACCCGTTCATCCCGATTAAAAGAAATTTCGTCGGCGTCTTCAACAGCCGCCGTCAGTTCTATTTGTCCGGCAGCGTTTTTTTCCTGCGAAACGATGACGGCATCGGCGCCCAAAACTTCACGAACCTGAGCCAGGGCCGTCGGCATATCGGGGGCTGTAAAGTTTTTCAAGCGCAAGGATATTCTCCTTAAATCTGACCGACGGTTTTAATTTTGGCTTTGGGATGTATCTCATTTTGAGACATAACGACCGTCAGCGGCCGGAAACGTTCGATAATCGAACGAACAAAAGGCCTGATGGCCGGGCTGGTCAGCAAAACCGCCGTTTCGCCCTTAACGGCAAGATCTTCCAAAACATTACGGACTTTGGTAATAAAACTCTGCAACGCCGTTGGCGCCATGGCCAACTGGCGTTCGTCGCCCTCGCCGATGATAGATTCGGCAAAGGCGTGTTCCCATTCCGGAGACAACGTTACCAAGGGGATAACACCGAACTCGTTGGTGTTGGCATTAGACAACTGGCGTGCCAGACGCGTGCGCACATGTTCGGTTATCATCATCAGCGAACGGGTCGTGGATATGGCTTCGGAAATGCCCTCGAGAATGGTCGGCAAATCGCGAATGGAAACCCGTTCCTGAAGCAGATTCTGCAGAATACGCTGAACGGCGCCGAGGCTGACCTTGCTCGGAATAAGCTCTTTGACAAGTTTTTGCTGCTCTTTATCCATTTCGTCAAGCAACTTCTGCGTTTCGGCATAAGACAACAATTCGGGCATGTTGTCTTTGACAAGCTCGGTAATATGCGTGGTTACCACGGTCGAGGGATCGACTACCGTATAGCCGCGGAACATCGCTTCTTCACGGTAAGACTGGTCGACCCACATGGCCTTGAGGCCAAAAGTCGGTTCCGTCGTCGCCTCGCCGGGCAGCGTAATCGGTTCGCCGCGGGGATCCATAACCAGTAGCTGAGTGGGACGAAGTTCGCCTTTTCCGGCCTTGACTTCTTTAATGTAAATATTGTATTCGTTGGCTTCCAACTGCATATTGTCCTGAATGCGGATGGAGGGCATGACAAATCCCAGTTCCGAGGCCAAAGCACGGCGCAGCGCCTTAATCTGGTCGGTCAGTTTGCGGTTGGTTTCCTCATTAATCAGCGGCAGCAAACCGTAACCGATTTCCAGTCTGATGAGGTCAATACGCAACGCATTGGCAATCGGCTCGTCGGCCGCTTTGGCCGCCGCTCTCTGTTTTTTCTCCTGCTCCATTACCGCCTGCGCCTGCTCCGCGGCAATCTGCTGTTGTTTGTTCAGATAATAAGCCGTACCGCCGGTTAATGAGGCCAACAAAACAAACGGAAAGGCAGGCGTTCCCGGCAGCATGCCCAGCGCCAGCGCCAGAAAGGACGACATTCCGAGCGCTTTCGGATAATTGGCCAGTTGGTCAAACAAAACTTTGTCCGTCGCGTCGGTCATACCGGCCTTGGAAACCAAAATACCGGCAGCAACAGAAATAATCAATGCCGGAACCTGCGCTACCAAGCCATCGCCGACGGTCAGGCGGGTGTATGTTTCGGCGGCTTGAGAAAAAGTCAGGTCATTTTGCACCATGCCGATGATGATACCGGCAACAATATTAATGAAAGTGATTATCAAACCGGCAATTGCATCGCCGCGAACAAATTTTGAGGCACCGTCCATGGCTCCGTAAAAAGAACTTTCTTTTGCCAAATCTTCACGACGGGAACGGGCTTCTTCTTCCGTAATCAGGCCGGAAGACAGATCCGCATCAATAGCCATCTGTTTGCCGGGCATGGCATCCAGAGCAAAGCGGGCGGCAACCTCGGCAATACGGCCGGAACCTTTGGTAATAACCACAAAATTGACAATAACCAGAATGGCAAAAACAATCACGCCGATGACAAAGCTGTTGCCCATAATGAAGCCGCCGAAAGCCTCAATAACTTCACCGGCGGCATCCGGCCCCAGATAGCCGCGGGACAAAATCAGTCTGGTTGACGCCAGATTCAGCGACAGTCTGTACATGGTGGTAATCAGCAAGACCAGCGGAAAAGCGCTGAATTCGGTCGGTTTTTCGATAAAGATGGCCGTCATCAATACAATACAGGCCATGGTGATGGACAAAGCCAGCGCAATATCCAAAAGCCAGGCCGGCATCGGCAAAATCAAGATGACCAGCATCAAAACGATACCGAAAGCAAAGAGGATATCGCCCCGTTTGGTTGAAGCGATAAGCAGATCCTTAAAAGATTTGGCGCCGAACATTGCGGCGTTATTTTGCGGTTTCTTTGCCATTGTCCGAATTACTTAATCCCGTTTACATCTCCGGTATATCAAAACCTTCGTTCTGATACTGTTTGAGTTTGTTACGCAGCGTACGGATAGATATGCCGAGAATGTTGGCGGCCGTCGTTCGATTGCCCATGGTATGTTTCAGCGTGTCAATAATCAGGTTGCGCTCAACGCTGGCCACCGTATTGCCGACAAATTCGGCGCCGGTCATAACCTCGTTTTCGTTTTTATTGATAACGGCGTCCTGAGAATCGAGGATAACGGCATCCTCGCCGATTTCTTTCCCGGTACTCAACAAAACGGCGCGATGCAGCGTGTTTTCCAATTCGCGGACATTTCCCGGCCAAAGGTAGTTCAATAGCTTTTGCTCGGCGGCTGCAGAAATCGGCTTTAAATCAATCTCGTTTAATTCCGAATATTTCTTGGCAAAATGTTTGGCCAAGACGATGATGTCGTCCGGACGTTCGCGCAGCGGCGGAATATTGATATTGACGACATTTAAACGATAGTACAAATCCTGTCGGAAAGTTCCGCTTTTAACCGCTTCATCCAGATTTCGGTTGGAAGTGGCGATAATGCGCGTATCCACCTTTATCGGCGCCTTGCCGCCGATGCGATCGATTTCCTTTTCCTGAATGGCACGCAGCAACTTGGCCTGAATACGGATATCCATTTCGGAAATTTCATCAAGCAGCAGTGTTCCGCCGGAAGCTTCCTCAAATTTGCCGATACGGCGGGCAACGGCACCGGTAAAAGCGCCTTTTTCATAACCAAAAAGCTCGGACTCCAACAAGGTTTCGGGAATGGCGGCACAGTTGACGGCAACGAACTTTTTGTTGGCGCGCTTGGAATTGTCATGAACAAAACGGGAAAAAATTTCCTTACCGGTTCCCGACTCTCCGGTAATTAAAACGTTTGCTTCGGAAGGCGCAATCTGTTTGGCCAGTTTTAAGACCTGTTCGGTCTTTTTATCTCCGTAAATTAAAGCATGGTTTTCGCGGGTTGCCGCGGCCAAAACGGCGCCAATTAATTCCGGATCCGGCGGCAGAGGAATATATTCTTTGGCCCCCGCCTTAATGGCATTGACGGCCAACGTCGGATCATTTGATACGCCGGCAGCAACGACCAAAACATTTATTCGTTCGGCTTCAAGACAGGAAATAAACTTATGGACATCCAGTTTGACATCTATCATTACCAGTTCAATGGTTTTGCCGGAGCGCAGAATATCAAGCGCATTTTCAATTTTATCCGCCAACGAAACATGACCGCCCTGAGCTATGGCAATCTTGCTTGCCGCCCCAATCTGTCCGTCCAATGTTCCGACAATGAGCAGTTCCATTTTTTTGCAATCCTATTTGGTCACCGATTTGACAATCTCGGTCATGGTAATGCCCAGCTTATCGTCAACGACCACAACCTCGCCGCGGGCAACCAGATTGTTGTTGACGTAAATATCTATTGCCTCGCCGACCTTGCGGTCCAGCTCAATAATGGCGCCCTTATTCAGTTTAAGCAGTTGGCTGACCTTCATTTTAGTTTTGCCGAGAATGGCCGAAACCTTGACCGGAATATCATAAACGGCCTCCAGATCGCTGGCCGAACTGGGGATATCGAAATTGTCGTCAAGGCTTTCTTTTTTGAGTATCGGCTCATCGTCCATTCCGGCGCTTTCGCTCAACTCATCCAGTTCCAAATTTTCACTCATCGTTTTTCTTCCCTTCAGGCTTGTCCGCCAACATATCTTTGATTTTTTCGCCCAATGCGGCCGAATTTCTCTCTACACCGCCGTTTTCCCATTCAACGCGACAATCCGACTTTTCTATCGAAGCATCTTTATGCAGGGAGATTTTACCTTCAAAATCATAGCTGTTGGCCAGTTTTGCAATCGTTTCCTGCACATATGATATAATATCGGGATGAATATAGAAAGACAATTTTGCTTCGTTTTTAAAACTGTTGAAATTCTCCGCAATAAATTTTTTAACAATCTCGGCCGCATTTTCCGCCGTCAGGTTCGGTACAAGTTTTTCAACAACGGCACGCGCCAGCGCAAAGGCCTCCTGCTCCGCATTTTCTTCCGCTTTGGAAGAATCGGCAATCAGCGTTGTCAGCTTATTACCTATGTTTTCAAGCAAAGCAGCCATCGTACTTTCAATCCCGTCGCGGGCAGTCTGCAAGCCGCGTTCATAAGCCTCCTGTTCGGCGGCTTTCAGCTTTTCGGCGACCTCTTCTTCGGTAAAGGTTTTTATTTCCGGTTCCGGCGGCAAAGGTTCCGCTTCATATTCAACCTCCGTTATTTCTTCTTTCGGTTCTTCCGGCTCGACAACCGGTTCAGGTTCGGCTACGGGCGGGGTTTCCGGTTCGGGTTCGATGACAGCCTCCGGTTTGTTTTTTTTCTTTTCCTCGATAACGAAATTATCAAACAGAAATTTTCTGAGTTCCGCCATAACCCGTAATCCGTTAATAAATCAACTCGTCGCTGTCCTTGCCTTCGCTGATGACAATCTCGCCGGCATTGGACAGTTCCTTGGTTGTGGTAACGATATACTGCTGAGCTTCTTCAACATCGCGCAGGCGAACCGGCCCCATGGCTTCCATATCTTCCTTGATGATTTTTCCGGCGCGGGAAGACATGTTATTGAAGAACAGATCTTTGATGGTTTCGGAAGCACCTTTCAAGGCTATTGCCAGCTTGTCCTTATCGACATTGCGCAGCAAAATCTGGATACCCTGGGAATCGACACGAACCAAATCTTCAAACGTAAACATGAGCGATTTGACGCGCTCGGCACTCTCGCGGTTGCGTTCTTCCAAGGCTTCCATGAAACGCCCTTCGGTATTGCGATCCAAAGAGTTGAAAATATCAGCAATAAGTTCGTGCGAATCGCGCCGGGTCGACTTGGAAAGGTTGGACATGAACTCTTTGCGCAGCGTTTTTTCCAAAGCATCAAGCACTTCTTTTTGAACCGAATCCATCCGCAACATACGCATAACGATTTCCATGGCAAAATTTTCCGGCAACAGGGCAATAACCTTGGCCGCGTGCTCTGCCTTAATTTTGGAGAGAATAACCGCAATCGTCTGCGGATATTCGTTTTTGAGATAATTGGCCAGGACGTGTTCGTTGACGTTGCCCAACTTATCCCACATGGTGCGGCCGGCAGGGCCGCTGATTTCTTCCATAATGGCCGCAACGCGGTCTTTGTCCAGCGTTTTGGACAGCAGACGCTCCGTGCTTTCAAACGTGCCGATAAGCGCTCCGGTGTTGGACGACTTCTCCGTAAACTCCTGAAACAGTTGTTCTACCACGTTGGAATTGACTTTTCCCAGACTGGCCATAATTACCGAAAGCTCTTTAATCTCCTCATCATCCATCAGGGCAAAAATCTGCGCCGACTTGTCTTCGTCCAGCGACATCATCAGAATAGCCGCCTTTTGTTGACCGGAAAGTAAATTATAATCGTCTATTACATTTTGCTTCATGATATTATCCCAGTCTTAATTGCCGTCGCTGGAATAGAGCCAGCCGCGAATAATGTTGACCGCTGCATCGGGGTTCTTTTCGACAATGTCGTTAATCTTTTTGAGCGACGAAACTTTAATACGACCATCAATCTTATTCATATTGATAAGCTCATCAATCTCGCTGTCTTCCTCGTTAAGAAAATTGGAAAGCAGCAGATTGTCTTCTTCGGCATTATCGCCCAGTAGGCGCCCCTCGTTACCGGATGCGCCGGTATCAAAGGCATTGTTAATCAGCGGACGGATAACCAATAAGATAACCAGAATTGCAACGATTGCAACGCCTATGCCTTCGGCAATGCGGATTAACTCGTCTTTGGTAAAGCCCATAATCAGGATTTCAGGTTTTTCTTCGATTTCCGGCTGATTGGACGCAAACTTCATATTGGCAACCTCGACCATATCGCCGCGTTCGGCATCAAAACCCACCGCCGACTTAACCAGCGAACGTATCTGTTCCATTTCTTCCGGTGTGCGTTCGCGATAAACAAGCTTGCCTTCTTCATTCCGTTCATAAATGCCGTCAACGATAACGGCAACGCCCAAACGTTTGATAGTGCCGCCGTTTTTGACCTTGTTGCGAACAACTTTGGAAATCTCGTAATTAATCGTTTCTTCGGTCCTTGATTTTTCGGTAACGCCTCCGCTTCCAGAAGCAACCATGTCGCCGTTCGGAATATTTTGCGCCACGGAAACGGGCTGTTCAAGATTGTTACTGGTGCTGTTGTCGGTTACGGAAGCCTGCGAGCGAACGACCTGCGAATCGGGATCATAAATTTCTTCATTGGTTACGACCTGATCAAAATCCATTTCCAGGCTCACCTGCGCACGCACCTTTCCTTCGCCGATGCTTTTTTCGAGCAAATTCTGCACCTGAAGCGACATTTTGCGCTCTTGTTCCAGGCGAAGCGCTTCGTTGTTGGCAACCGTTACAGCCTCTTCATCTTCAAAACCGCCGGTCAGCAAATTTCCAGCACTGTCAACGATAGAAACGTTTTTGACATCAAGCTTCGGCACGGCTGCCGCCACCAACTGCTGAATGGAATGAATGTTTTCGAGGCTCAGCTGTCCGCCGTCGGTTTTTATGACCACCGAAGCGGTCGGGGTTCTCTCCTCCCGGGAAAACATTTCCCGTTTGGGCAAAACCAGATGAACACGTGCCGACTTAATATGATCCACAGAGCGAATCGTCCGTGCCAATTCGCCTTCCAGGGCGCGAATCAGATTGACATTCTGAACAAAGTTCGTTGAACCCAGAGCATCGGTATGGTCAAAAATTTCATAGCCGACATTGGAACCTTTGGAGGCCATCGCAAGATCCGCCGTATCTATCCGCATTTTATTGACTTCCTCGGCGGGCACCAGAATTTCCGTACCGTTTTTGGTCAGGCGATATTTAATGTTGGCCGTTTCCAGGTGCTGGACAATCTGCTTGGCATCTTCCATTTCCAAATCGGTGTACAAAACTGCATAATCACCGGTGTTCAGCTTGGTCGCCAGATAAACAAAAAAACTGATCAGAAAGATGACAATCGCCGCAAGCGACGCCAAACGTCCGGGCGACAAGTCCTTGATACTCTGTATAAAATTATTCACCAGATTCCCCAATCTTTAAAAAATCTTACATATTTCCCCATTTATTTTATGTATTAGCTTAAAAATATTCAGATTAAAACGATTAATTAACATATATTCACAGCCGCAGTCTGCAAAGAAAAGGCCGCCATTCTTGGCGGCCTTGACTTTAGGGGAGGAATTTTTAAGCAGATTTATTCTAAATCCTAGGTCATACGGGTAAGTTCGTCCAGCATTTCGTCGGCCGTGGTAATAATCTTTGTTGCCGCCGAATAAGCGCGCTGAGTCACAATCATGTTTGAGAACTCTGTGGCCAGGTCGACGTTGGAAGATTCCACGGAGTAAGCCGTAATTTCGCCGGCGCCGTTGGTTCCTGCCTGTCTCAGCATTGCCTGGCCGGACGCATCGGTTTCAATCCAGGTATTGCCGGTCAGAGCTTCCATGCCGTTGGCATTTGCAAAAGTTGCCAGAGGCAGAATGGCAATCGGGCGGGTTTCGCCGTTGTCAAACAGAGCGGTAACGACACCGTCTTCGCTGATGCTGACGCCGGTATAGCTGCCGAACTTGGCTCCGTCCTGATTGATGTAGTTGGTCAGGAAGTCGCCGGACAGATTGGTCAGACCGTCATTGGTTCCGACATTACCCATATCAAGGGTAATTCTGGTTCCATTGTCCGGGTCGCCATCCATGTTCTGCGCACCATTTGCCCATTCAATAGCCATTTCGTCAACATAGAAGTATTTAGGCGTACCATCGGCGTTAAATCTGACAGCCGGAACAACCGCACCCTCCTCAACTTCGGTACCGTTAACCGTAAACTGGTTGGCCAGCGTAGCGGTCGTATTCTGAATCGACTTCCACCCGTTGGTTACCGAATCTCTTACCACGCCGGAGATGGCTGTTCCCAAATCCGTCGTATCAATATCAATATCGCCTCCAGTCGACGTCGGCAAAATTTCCAGCGAAGAGCCGCTGACAACAAAACGGGAAGGTTCGGTTGCGGTTATGTTAAGTTTGTTGCCGAAAATGCTCATCATGCTGGCAACATCAACTTTTGCGCCGCTGATGGCATCGGCAATGTTGACATAATAGTCACCGGCACCAGGATCATCCGGCGTATCGGTATTGACAAAGTGGTATGTCTTGCCGTCCAGCGTAATCGTGTGGTTCAGATAATCAGCCGCCGTCGTTGACGTAAAATCAATGCGAGCCGTATTTTTAATATCGCTGTCAATTGCCTGAATGGTAAAGATTCCCGTCGGAATACCGGTATCCTGTGCCGGATTGGATGCGCTCTGGACACAGGCCAACGTTTTGCTGGCATCAATGGTCAGTTCGGCACCGGCAACAGACTGGACAATCTGAATGGTGCTGCCGTCGGCGGTAAAACGGTTGGCCGAAGGCATATTGTTTTTAATCGCGGTTTCAAAGGCCTGCGCAAAATCGCTGGTGGTGATAATGCCGTTTGTAATGTCTACGGCAATATATTTGTTTGTTGCATCGCCGACCGGAATGGTTGCCGTACCGTTGGTAAAAATAAAATGATAATTCACATTAGTGCCGGCATCGCTAATGGTAATGCTTGAACCGTTTTCGGGAATTTTGGTAAATTCAAGCTGACCTGCCGCGTAGTAAACGTCCTGTGCCGTATCCGCCGCTGTTTCTCTGCCGCCGTATAACGTTACGCTGGAAGCGCCGCTCGGAACAGAGGCGCCCATCGACCAGCCGTTGGAGCTGGTTTTGGTATATTCCAGGCTCATGTTGCTGGCGTTGCCGAGGCTATCATAAATCAGCGCCGAAACTTTGCGTTTGCCGCCGGCTGCGGCATTGGTCGGATCATAAATCGGATCAGAAGACGGCAGGTTGGCACCAAGACTAATCTGATGCGTCGGAGTTGCCGTACCACCGATGTTTGCCAAATTAACCGGGCGCAGGTTGGTTCCATCAATAATGTTATCATTGATATAAACGGTATTTCCGGCTGAATCGTAATAGGCTTTCATATATTTGATGCCATTGACATCGACAACCGTCGCATTGGCATTGCCGTCCCAGGGCAGCAAGGACCAGGCCTGAGCATAATAACCGCCGGTATTTTTCAGATAACCGTTTTCATCAACGGAAAAGCTTCCGGCACGGGTATAAGCCCACAAATCACCCTCGCCCGGGTTGGCCGCCTGATTGACGACAAAGAAGCCGGAACCACTGATGGCAACATCGGTCGAGTTGGAAGTTGCGGACAACAGACCCTGCGCACTAACACTCTGCTTCGGCGCGGACTGAACACCGCCCGGAGAATATAAGCTGGAAGAGGCCTGTTTGGTTACCAGGGTTGAAAAGGCCACGTTCGTGCTTTTGTAACCCACGGTGTTGATATTGGCGATATTGTCGGAAATGGCGCCCATTGAACTGGACTGGGAGGCCAGAGCCGAAATACCGGACTGCATTGCACCAAAAATACTCATTTTTTCTCTCCTAAAGTTTTATTAAAGCAAACCGAAAGCGGCGGCTCTCACAGCCTCGCCCGCGGCCCGACCAAGAACAGCGGCTGCTGTTTCTAGAGCGCTGTCTTCATCGCCCCCTTCTTCCGGAGGGGTTGTATTTTCGTCATTACCGCCGTCAGTTTCATCACCGTCTCCGGCAGTATTATCATCCGAATTGAAATAATCGTCGTTGCGGACAGTCAAGATATCGCCCAGACCTGCTGTTACAGCATCGCCGAGGCCGACATAGACGCCAGAAGAATCACTGGCAACACCTGTAACGCGGCCAAATACCGTTGTTACGACACTGGCTGCGGTCTCGCCACTGGCAACTTTGGTCGAAACCTCAATCTTATAGGCGCCGTCCTCTAACTGATTGCCGTTGGAATCCTTGCCGTCCCAAGTAAATTCATGAGTTCCGGAGGTAACTTTTCCCTGTTCGGAATAAACGATATTGCCGTTCATGTCCTTAACAACAATCGTCGTGCTGACAACATTTTTATCCAACGTGTAGGTTGCTTTGGCTTTTCCGCCTTCGAGCGGCATGACGTTGCCGAGGACCTGAGCAACTTTGCCGATATAAGATACGGCCTGAGCGCCGAGGTTGGCAATATTCATACTCAACAGACTGTCCAGCTTTTCATTGGTCTGGATGGCCTGCTCAACGCTGGAATACTGAACCAATTGATTAGTAAACTCGGCCGTATCCATCGGATCAAGCGGATCCTGATATTTTAACTGGGTGGTTAACAGGGTCAGAAAGGTGTTCATATCTGCCGACAGATTTTGAGAAGCCGTCTTGGTTGTTGACGTTCCCGTCTGCGTATAACCGTTTAATGCGTTTACGTCTGTCATTTTTTATCTCCCTAAACTCTGATATTAAGACCGGTTGTGCCATCCCAAGTCTGATTTTGGAAAGCCTCCGGCAAAAGATCATTGCTGGCTTCTTTTTCAAAGATATCACCGATAAAATTGCGCAGGCCGTTTTCTCTTTCCTGATTCTGATTGGCCTGATTTCCGTCTCTGAAGCTAAAACTCAGAGAACCTTCATCAGTCTGAAAGCCGGCATCGTTAAAAGCTTTTTCCAAAGTCTGCATTTCTTTTTGAAGGGCTTCCATAGTTTCGGGGCGGGTTGAAATGATATGCGCCTGCAGTTTGCCGTCTTTTCCGATCTGCATTTTTACTTCAATGTGGCCAAGGTCTTCCGGTTTGAGAGAAATGTCGATTTTATCAATTCCCTTGACGGCCGATTTGGTAATATTGACCTTGACCTGCTCAACAACTTCCTTACTCATTCCCTTATAAACGTCACGGAAAGAAGCTTGACTGTTTTCGGCGGCATCCGCTTTGGCCGCGCGAACAAATTCACCGCCGGCCGCCGTTGCCGTTCCGAGATTAACGGAGTTGATGTCAGCTCCGGACGAAACCGGCGCTGCGACCGAAACCGCACTGCTTTCCGCAGCAGCCGGCGCGGCTGCATTAAATACCGGTGTCATGTTAAGGTTTTGATTGTTATTAGCCGCGGACATATTTCCCTGTGATTGGAGATTATCCGCATTGGCCTGCGCCGAAACAACCGCCGGTTTGGAGGAAATGGTTACGGCCTCATCGACACTTTTAGCATCGGCAAGTAAATCTTTGGCGCTCAACTGGGCAATTTTTTCCTCACGAACGGAGACTTTTATGTTTGCCTTGTTTTCCTTACCGATAATTTCGGACAGTTTTGTTGCCTGATCTAAAATTTTTTCATCGGACAACTCATCAACAACATTTTGAATATCGGCATTTTTTCTGACAGTCTCTTCCCGAACCTGAGCTTTTACGGACTCCATGTTCAAATCGACAGCATCTCCGTCTTCAACCGGAACAAAAGCACCGACATCAATTGCATCACCTGATTGAGGCTGCTGAGTCGTATTTACGGCATTGAGCGCACCAGTTTTTTCAATCAGAAAAACCGGCTCTCCATCTTGCGATGTCGACATCAAAACCTGTATCGTATCATCACCGGCAAGCTGCGCGGCAAGATCAGCACCGCTCATCTGCATAACTTCCCCGTTTTCAGGATTGAGAACGTTAATCAGTCCCATTGCCGATAAATCGGACGCAGAGACAAGCACAGCTCCGGCGCCGTTTTTAACAGCATCTACATCTTTCTGCGGAGCTTCGGCGTCTAGCGCTTCGACGGTTGCGGAATTTTCCGCCTCAGAGCGCGTCACATCTTCAACCTGTTGCTGGCGGACATCACCGGCGGGAACATTTATGGAATCGTCTCGCTCGTCCCCCGTCTTATTTTCAGCCTTACGATTTTCTTTTCTTGTCGGCTTTTCTTTCTTTTCCAACGCTGCTGCTTTGTCATCCGGGCGAGTTTCCTTCTTCTCCGTACGGTCATCCCTTGCCGAAGCTTCGGCGCGACTATCTTCACGAACCGCGACAGGTCTTTCTTCCGTTTCCCGATTCAATATCTGAGCAAAAGCATCGCTGCCGGTTCCGGAGCTTATGCCGATTTTACCGAAGTTCATCAAACTGGCCAACTGGCTTTTAATCTCATTTAATTCCATTGCAGAAAATCCTCAAACAAATTTCATTTAAGAATTTATATGCAAAAGTCATGCCAAATTTTAAACAGCTAATAAAAAACCCCGCGACTGCGGGGCCTACAATCAGTCAAAAAGCTTACAAATCCGGATTTGCTTCCGCTTCATCGGTCTGCTTTCCGGCCAATCCGCGGGCAATATTCATATTTATATTAATAAGAACTCCGAGACCGTCCGGTGACGGTTCGGCCAAAACCTTCACCGTTCGCTGAAAAACGAACATCGCTAAATTGATAATATTCTGGCGGACTTCCGGTGGCTGCGGACAATCGCTTTCCTGCATGGCGCTGGCAATAATCGTCCAGAGACGGCGGTTTTTATCAAGCGCTTCGGGAAGTTCGCTTTTTTTCTCTTCCCAGTGTTCTTTAATGAGATTCAGCGCCGAAGCCGTACGGATAAAAGCGCGGCTTTCAAGTTCATTTTGCCCCATCGACGACACTTCATTTGCGGAATATTTCTGCGATTCGTTCATTTTTGCCACTCTAGAAATAATTTTGAATTAAAGTCTTTTTAAATAAATTTAGTTAAATTATGGTTATATTTTAGAATAGATTTTACGATAATACAATTTTTTTATGGCGGTCTTCATGATAAAAATTGCAAAGAAAATGTTTTTTCTCTTTTTGACATTCGTTCTGCTTTCTGAAACGGCCACAGCGCAAATGGTGGAGATGAAAAAGGAAAAAAACCGGACAAAGGAAGAACTTAAGGTTACGGCCTTTCTGGATTATCCGCCTTTCGGGCATTATGCCGAACCGCCCTATCCGAGCAGTTTTACCAGCATTTTCAAACCCATTATCGAGGACTATGCTAAAAAACAGAATTTTGAAGTAACCTATGTTCTTTCTCCAAACTATTCTACTCTGGTTCGCGATGTTCGACGAGGCGAAATCGACATGTTGCTCGGCATGTACCACGAAACCGCCATGTATATGGGGTTGGAATATGTTTTTCCGGCCGCGGTCAATAACCCGATTGTCGCCATTATGTTGCCCGGGAGAATTCACGAAGTAAAATCCCGCGCTGACCTGAAAAAGCTGCGCGGCGCCATGAGCACCCATGAGCATCTGAGTGATTTTGTCGCGCAGGAGCTTAAACAATACAACGTTAAAAAGTTTGAAAAAAGTCTTGATATGTATGAACGTCTGTTCGCCGGACAAATCGATTATATTATCGGCAGCCGTTATTTCAGCATGATCGAGGCCATGAAACTCGGCATTTACAACAAGGTCAGTTTTTCCAAACAGGCTATCTGGAATATGCCGCTGTTTATTGGAATATCAAAAACGTCGTTTCACAAAAAATTCCTTTCCCGGACATTTGCCGCTCTGATGGAGGACCCCAGGACAACCAAACGCATTGAGCAAATTCTGATAGATACCATTAAAAAAATCGAAAAGGAAACAGAAGGCGTTGTGCCGCCGACATTCAGCAGCGACAAAAAGCTTTCCGACATTGACGACGTTACCGTTGACGAGCAACCAAATACCATGATTATGATTTTGGCACCCGGACAGCGAAAAAGCAGATAAATAAACATCGTCATCTTGACCTTTGGACTGTTATTGTTTAAATATATATTGAAACTTTAACTTTAATAAGACGGCTGAAATTAATGGTACTTCTCATTCATCATCCCGTTTCGGCGGCTTCGCGTAAAATCCGGATTATTATGGCGGAAAAAAGGATGCTTTTTGTCCTTAAAGAAGAAGCTCCGTGGAATCCGTCACAAGATTTGTTTAAGCTTAATCCTTCGGGAGAGCTTCCTGTCTTTGTTTTTGATGGCAACGTCATTGCCGGAAATTATGCCGTGACAGAGTTTCTGGAAGAAGTTAACCGGGAAATCCGACTGATGCCGGATGATCCCCTGAAAAAAGCAGAGGTTCGGCGTCTGATAGAATGGTTTGACGTTAAGTTTCTCAGAGAGGTTAACCGCAATATCGTCTACGAAAAAGTATACAAAAGATTCGGCTCCGGCAACCCTCCAGACTCGAAAATTCTGAAAACTGGTGTCAACAACCTTAATTTTCATCTTGAATATATTGACTGGCTGGCCGAACGTCGCAATTATCTGGCCGGCGACGATTTTTCATTGGCCGATATTACGGCTGCCGCTCATTTGTCGGTTATCGATTATCTGGGCGATGTTCCGTGGGACGGTTATAAAAACGCTAAGCTGTGGTATTCAAAGATAAAATCGCGGCCGAGTTTTAAAGAAATTTTGAAAGACAGCATCAAGGGCATTCTTCCGGCCAAACATTATGCAAATCTGGACTTTTGAGATGAAAAAAATTTATGTTTCGCTGATTTCCGCATTTTTGTTTTCCTCCTGCACCCTTTTTCAGGACGGTGACGGTCAGGTCATTTATCATTGGGAAAGGGAAAACACCGGCGTTCAGAAATTTGCCCGGGATCATTCGGAATGTATGCGGGAAGCCGAAGATTTTAAACTCCTGCCTGACGTGCGGATGTGGTTTTTTTCCGAAGAAGTCAAAATGAATATCCGAGCCGACTGGCATTCGGAAAAAGGCATTTGGGCTAGTTATGTTCCTTATCCCGGTGCTATGCCGGTGGTGGTTAACAGCCTGCGCAACGATTCCGACTCCAGCCCGAAGAAATACCGACTATGTATGGAAGACCGCGGCTACTGGCACAGAACCTACAACCTGCCGAGCGTGACCAACATTTATGTTTATCGTCCGCAAAGCGTGCTGCAAGATGACCCGATTAACCGCGGAGCTTACTAAATCAGTACACAGCAGGTTCAAAACCACCGCCTATTGCCTTGTAATAGGCAATGATATTTTGATAAATCGCACCGTTACCGGCGGCCAGTTCGTTCTGCGCCTGCAGAAGTTTTTGTTCGGCATCGAGCAAATCACCGAACTCTATCAATCCCTGACGGTATTTCGCCAGCGTATATTTATGGACGTACCGCATATTTTCTTCCGCCTTATAATCGGCCTGATTTTTCCGGTATTCATTCTGTACGGCGGTCATGCTGTCCTTAATTTCGCCGACGGCGGTTAATACCGTCTGTTTATACAGTTCAACATATTCGGCCTTGGTTTCCTTTTGCAACTCAACGTTATTAACCAGTTCGCCCCAATGAAAAACGGGCAGCGTCAGTGCCGGCGACCAGCTAAACGCTTCGCTTGACGGCGTGAACAACTGCGTGCCGCGAATGGACTGATAGCCGAACATGGCCGAAACGCTTATGTCTGGGAACAGCGCGGCGACCGCCTGTCCGATTTTGGCATTCTGCGCAATCAACTGCTGCTCGGCGGCACGGACATCCGGACGGGCGCGAACAACCCGGGAGGGAATGTTGAACATGGCGTCGATGTCAAAGTCAAAACGGCGGGAAACCAAATTATCGGTCACAGGTTCCAGTTTTACCGACAAATGTCCGGGGAGAACACCGGTCAATATGGCCAGGGCATTGGACGAAGCCGAAATCTGCTGCTCCAACGCCGGAATCAGACTTTGCGTCGTTTCTACGGCATAATAGGCCTGATTGAGCGCAATATCGTCGGTCAGACCGGCACGATATTTTTCGGCGACCAGCTCGGCAATATCCTGCTGCAGCCGCAGATTTTCGCGGGAAATGCGAAGTTGTTCCTGAGCCGTACGCAAACCAATGTAAGTATCGGCTATTTCGGCCACCAGCGACACCCGGACATTGTCCAAATCTGCCGCAGCAGCCTTGAACAAAGCCTGTGCCGCCTCGCTCTGCCGTCGTCCGCCGCCCCAAATGTCCAGCTCCCAGCTTGCGTCAAGACCGGTCTGATAATAGTTGTTTTTTAATTCATAACCGATGTTTTTGCCGGGTTTGTCATATTTAAAGGCGCCGGAAGCGTTAAGAACCGGAAGGTAATCGGCTTTGGCAATGTTCAGGCTGGCTCTGGCTTCGCGCAGCCGGCGTATGGCCGCGGCAACGTTCGGACTGTCTCGCAGACCGCAGGCAATCAGATAATTGAGCGTCTGATCATTAAACTGCCGGTACCAATCGGAGGGAATAACCCGCCCGGTCGTATCTTTGAGGCCGAGCGAATCGGCAATCTGTTTTTCGGGCAGAAAACCGGGCGCTCGGTAGTCGGGTCCGACCGTACAGGACGACAACAATATCATGGACGAAAACACAAGCAGGCTATTTTTTCTCATTTTTCTTGCCTCCGTTTTTCCGGTCATTTTTCTTGACCGTGGTTTCGCCGGGAGCCGAGAGTTTCGGTTCTATCCGAACCGGGGGCGTTCGGTCGCCGGTTTCCGCCGACACTTTTTCTGCGGCGGCCGTTCCGTGTCCGCCCCATTCCTTCAGCGTTTCAAACAAGGCAAAAAGAGCCGGAATAAAAATGATACCGACAAAAGTTGCCGCTATCATACCGAAGAAAACCGACGTACCGATGGCTATCTGGCTGGAAGCTCCGGCGCCCGTGGCAACAATCATCGGGAAAACACCCAGAATAAAGGTCAATGCCGTCATCAGCACGGCGCGGAATCTTTCGCCGGCGCCTTTTTGAGCCGCATCAAGGATTGAATCGCCGCTTTCCCTGTAGGCCTTGGTAAACTCGACAATCAGGATTGCGTTTTTTGCCGCCAGACCAATCAGCATAATCAGTCCGAGTTGAGCGTAAATGCTCAGCGCTTGACTCATCAGGTGCAGACCGACAAGAGCACCGAGAATGGCGAATACGGTTGAAAACATCACGGAAAAGGCCAGCATCCAGCTTTCGTACAAAGCAACCAGAAACAAATAGCAGAAAATCAGCGCCAGGACAATCAGAAAAGCGGCCAGGCCGGCGGCCTCAACTTCCTGTAAACTAAGGCCGGTCCAGGCAATCGAAAAGCCCTTGGGCAGAACTTCGTCCGCTATGGTGCGAATGCCGTCAATCGCGGTTCCGGTGCTGACGCCCGTTTTGCTCTGGGCGGTAATCGAGGCGTCGGTATACTGGTTGTAGCGATAGATTATTTTCGGTGAAATCGTGGTTCTGACATCGGCAAAACTTTTGACTTTAATCAGCGTCCCGTCTTTGGACGGTACATAGAGGTTTTCGACATTTTCCACGCTGCGGCGATAGGCAAAATCGGCCTGGATAATCACTTTGTTTATCTGACCCGAGAGCGTGATGTTGTTGACATAGCGCGAACCGAGATTGTTTTGCAGAGCCTCAAACAGGTTGGCAACGGGAATATTGTATGACTCAAGCTTGGTGCGGTCTATGTCGAGATAAATATGCGGCGTATCGGCCGTAAAAGTGGAAAAGGCATAAGACAAATCCGGCGAAGCATTCAGGCGGCCGAGAAAATCACCCATAACCCGGTACAAATCCGACGGCGTAAAGTTGGCATTGGTCGCCAGAAGTTCCAGCGACAGGCCGCTGCTTTTGCCGATGCCGGGAATGGACGGCGGCGCAAAGAAATTGACTTCGGCACCGGGCGTCCGGCCGAATTCTGCCATCAGTTCGTCGGTAATTGCTTCAATGGAAAGATTTTTGCTTTTGCGTTTTGACCACTCGTCCAAACCGACAACGCCGAAAGCGACGTTTTCGCCACCGCCGCCGAGCATGGAATAGCCGGCAACGGTAATGAAATAGCTGACGCCGTCGATTTTCAGCGCCCGTTCGGCAATGTCCGCCATTACCTCGTTGGTTTTATTAATGCTTGAAGTATCGCTCAACTGTACGTTGGCAAAGATAATGCCCTGATCTTCTTCCGGCAGGAACGAGGTCGGCGTTATCATGAAACCAAACCCGATAACGGCAATGGTTCCCAGCGTTACCGCCGCCGTGGTTTTTAGTCTGCTTGAGAAAAAACCGACAGTCGTCAGATAATGTTTTTTGAAAAAATCTATAGTCTCGTCAAACCATTTGAAAAAACCATGCGGCTGCGTTTCATGACTGCCGCGAAGGAATATGGCACAAAGCGACGGGCTGAGCGTGAGGGCATTGAAGGCAGAAAAGACAATGGCCGTGGCAATGGTAACCGCAAACTGCTGATAGATTTTTCCGGTAATGCCGGCCATAAGACCGACCGGGATAAAAATGGAAAGCAGCACAAAAGTTGTTGCAATAATCGCACTGCCAATCTGCTGCATGGCCTTAACCGAGGCCGCGTGAGCATCCATACTTTCATAAACCATGAGATACTGCACGCGCTCGACAACGATAATCGCATCGTCCACGACCAATCCGATGGCCAGAATCATGGCAAAAAGCGTCAGAATGTTAATATCAAAGCCCAAAAGATAAATAACCGCAAAAGTGGCTATCAGCGAAACCGGAATGGTTATCAGCGGGATAAGCGTGGTTTTGAACTTTTGCAAAAAAACGTATGTAACAAGCACAACCAGTGAAAAGGTTATGACCAGCGTTTCGACAATGCTGGCAATCGAGGCGCGGACGTAGTCGGTCGAATCGTAGGCAACCCGGAACTCCATGTCGGCCGGAAAACTCTTGCTAAGTTCTTCAATCTCGGCGCGCACGCGTTTCATGATGTCCAGCGAATTGGAGTTCGGGGTTTGGCTGAGGCCGATAATAACCGCCGGCGCGTTGTCAAAATGCGCATTCATGTTATAGGTATCGGCGCCAAGCTCAATACGCGCGACGTCGCTGAGGCGGACGATGCCGCCGTCCCTGTCGGTTGCCACGACAATTTGTTCAAAGTCGTCGACCGTATTGAGCAGGCCTTTGGCCGTCAGAGACAGAACCAAAGCCGTATCTCCGGCACTCGGTGCGGCACCGATCTGGCCGACCGAAGCCTGAATATTTTGCGAAGAAATGGCGTTGACGATATCCGCGCTGCTCAACCCCAGCGCGGCAAGCCGGTCGCTGTTGAGCCAGACGCGCATGCTATATTGCGGTCCGTAGACGGAAACATCGCCGACACCGTCAACGCGTGCCAGCGGATTTTGAATGTCGGTATAGGCAAAGTTGCTGAGGTAGAGATCGTTGTAGGTATTGTTCGGCGAACGCAGAACCAAAAGACCGAGGATATTGGACATCTGGGTTTTGACGTCGATACCTTCCTGCTGAACCACTGCCGGCAGTTGCGACATGACCTGCGACAAACGGTTTTGCACTTTGACCTGAGCGATATCGGGATCCGTGCCGACGTCAAAGGTTATGGTCAGGGTATATGAGCCGTTGTCATCGGAGGAAGAAGACATATACAGCATATTCTCCACGCCGTTAATCTGGTTTTCTATCGGCACGGCCACCGTATCTACCAAAACCTGGGCACTGGCGCCGGGATAGGTGGTAGAGACGACAATCTGCGGCGGCGTAATCTGGGGATACTGCGAAATCGGCAAGACCGCAATCGCCAGCAGACCGAGCAAAATCATCATGACGGAGATGACGCCGGCAAAACGCGGACGGTCAATAAAATATTCGGAAAACATTATTTCTCCTCCTGCGCGTCATCTGCGGCCACAACTTTGATTTTCTGATCTTTGCGAATGATCTCCACTTTGTCCAGAACAATGCGGTCGCCCTGCCGGAATCCGTTGCGCACCAGATAACTTCCGCCGACCACGGCAACGACGTCAACCTTGACCTTGTCGAGACGGCTGCCGTTGACGACATAAACATAGCTGCCGTCCGGGGTCAGCGTAACCAGTTCCTGCTTTATCAAAATGCCATCGGTATATTTCTTTTCAATCAGCACATCGACATACGCATTGGCAACCAGGGTTTTGTCTTCGTTGGCAAAATCGGCATAAACTGCAATGGAATTGGTGTTGCGGTTGATTTGGTTGTCGGCGAAACGATAAGTTCCCGGCTGTTCAAAGATACGTCCGTCCGCCAGCCGGAGCCTGATTTTTTCACCGGCAAAAAGGCTGCCCTTGCCGACCTCCTCCAGATAATCCTTGTCGGTTATCGAAAATACGACCCGTATCGGATTATACTGAATAATGCTCAGCAGCGGTTGTTCCGACGGCGCAACATAATCGCCCCTGGTCAGCGATACATTGCCGACAATTCCTGAAATCGGCGCCTGTATAATCGTATAATCATAATTGACTTTTGCCAGTTCATGATTGGCTTCGGCATTGGCCAACTGTGCTTCGGCCGAGAGGTAAGAGGCTTTGGCGTTGTCAATCTCGGTTTTGGAAACGGCTTTGGCGCCGGCATTGCGAATACGCCGATAATAGACCTGCGCGTTGTTAAAATTGGCTTTTGCTTCCAAAACCTGAGCCGCTGCGGAATCAAGTTTTGCCTTGTATTCGTTCTGACGAATGACAACCAGAGTATCGCCGGCGGCAACTTCCTGCCCGCCTTCGACATAAATATCCTCAAGAAAGCCGCTGATATAGGGCATGACTTCCACATCGTTAATCGGCGTGACATAGCCGATATAGCTTTTTTCGACCGTCACGTCCTGCGGCCGCAGCGGCGCGGTATGCAATACCAGTTCGTTTCCGCTTCCGGCCGCAGCTTTATGCGAGGGGCCGGGCCTGAGCCAAAACCAACCGGCGGCAACTGCGACGGCAAGCAAAAGCATCAGCCATATGCCGTGTGTTTTCTTTTCTTCCCCGTATTCCATATTTTTACAACCCCTCAACTTTATGTTTAAGCTCAAAGTTTAAATAAGTGGCAATCATGTGCTTTCAAGAAGCCGGCACGCATTTTTGTATGCCAGCAACGGATATGGGGATAAATGCGGGAATTTGAAGATTTTTCTTTGCGGACGGCAAAAATGATAGTAAAGTCGAAGATAAATGTCTGTGGCAGACAAACTGCCGTATTGGATTATGCTTGAAGAGGATATTTTACGAAAAATGGTCAAAGGAACAGAAAACAAACCGGTTGTTTTGCAGGTGCTACCCGAACTTGAAATGGGCGGCGTTGAAATCGGCACGGTTGAAATTGCCGGCGGCCTGCAGAAAAAAGGCATTAAAAATTTTGTCGCCTCGCAGGGCGGGCGTCTGGTTTATGACCTGGAAAAAATCAAGGTCGAGCATTTGACGCTGCCGCTGAAAACAAAAAACATTTTCAAAATGCGCAAAAACGCCGACAAGCTGGCGCAGTTTATCAGGGAAAACGGCATTAACATCGTGCATGCCCGTTCACGCGCACCGGCCTGGAGCGCATATTGGGCGGCGAAGAAAGCCGGGGTTCATTTTATGACCACTTTTCACGGCACTTACGGCCTTGGTCCCTGGGGTTTGAAAAAGCTCTATAACCGGGTCATGACTTACGGCGAGCGCGTTATTGCCATTTCGGAACACATCAAACGCCACATTCTGGCTAATTATAAAATTTCGGAAGACAAAATCCGGCTGGTGCACCGCTGCGTCAACACCGAAAAATTTTCGCCGGAAATAGTCACGCCGGAAAGAATGATTAACACGGTGCGGGACTACAATATTCCCGACGACAAAAAAGTTTTGCTGCTCGGCGGCCGGATTACCCGGTGGAAAGGGCAGCATCTGCTGGTGGAGGCTTTGTCTAAGGTCAAAAACCAGAATTATTATTGTATTATTGCCGGCGACGAACAGGGGCGCGAAGATTACGTAAAAGAGCTTAAGGGGCTGATTGCCAAATATAAACTGGAAGATCGCGTGGCTATCTTCGGCAAAGTGCTGGATATGCCGGCACTGATGATGGTTTCCAACGTTATCCTGTCTACGGCAATTGAACCGGAAGCTTTCGGACGTATCGCCATTGAAGGACAGGCAATGGGCAAAATCGTCGTTGCCTCCAACCACGGCGGTTCGCTGGACAGCGTCATCGACGGCAAAACAGGACGACTCTTTTACAACAACAACGCCGCTTCTTTGGCCGAAGCCATCGACTGGGCATTGTCTCTTTCCGAAGAGGAAGAAGAAAAAATTGCCAAAGCGGCGATCAAAAACGTAAAAGACAACTTCACAAAAGAAATTATGTGTGATAAAACTATCAAGGTTTATGAGGAGCTTATGGCTTCGGATAAACTGAAAGATTAATTTAACAAAAGGAAAATTTTAAAATGGTTGCGATAAAATTACCTGACGGTAGTATTTTAGAGATGGAAAGCGGGGTCAACGGATTTGACGTCGCGAACAAGATTAGTCCAAACCTGGCCAAAGCTGCTTTGGCAATCACCGTAAACGGCAAAACACAGGATTTAAGCACTCCCATCACTACCGACGCAACCGTGACCATCATCACCGGTAAGGACAAGGAAGGTCTTCACATCCTGCGCCACTCCTGCTCGCACGTTATGGCTCAGGCGGTTAAGGAGCTGTGGCCAGATGTTCAGGTTACCATCGGCCCGGCCATTGAAAACGGCTTTTATTATGACTTTGCGCGCAAAGAGCCTTTTACGACCGAGGACTTTGAAAAAATCGAGGCAAAAATGCACGAAATCGTCAAACGTGACGAGAAACTCGAGCGTATTGTCATGCCGCGCGACGAAGCAATTAAATTCTTTAAAGATTTGGGCGAGCATTATAAAGCCGAGATTATCGAGGATCTGCCGGAAGGCGAAACAATTTCACTGTATCGTCAGGGCTCGTTTACGGATCTCTGCCGCGGCCCGCACGTTCCGTCCACCGGCAAAATCGGCGATGCTTTCAAACTGATGAAGGTTGCCGGTGCATACTGGCGCGGCGACTCCACCAAGGAAATGCTGCAGCGCATTTATGCAACGGCCTGGGCGGACAAAAAAGACCTCAAAGCCTATCTGGAAATGCTGGAAGAGGCCGAAAAACGCGACCACCGCAAACTCGGCCGCGAGATGGATTTGTTCCACTTTGAACCGGAATATGCGCCGGGTGCGGTTTTCTGGCATGACAAGGGCTACAAGATTTACCGCAAGCTGATTGAATATATGCGCAATCGTCAGGAGCATAACGGTTATATCGAAATTGCCACACCGCGCATTATGGACCGCGTTCTGTGGGAGATTTCCGGTCACTGGGACAAATACGGCGCGCACAACTATTCCGGCAAAACCGAAGACAACAAGCAGTTCTGCGTCAAACCGATGAACTGCCCGGGCGGCCTGCTGGTTTACAAGCAGGGTATCAAATCGTATCGCGATTTGCCGCTGCGCGTGGCTGAGTTCGGCATGGTTAACCGTTATGAGGCTTCCGGTTCGCTGATGGGGCTGATGCGCGTTCGCGAGTTTACGCAAGACGATGCCCATATTTTCTGCACGCCGGAACAGATGGAAGAAGAATGTGTCAAGACCATCAAGCTGATTTTGGACATTTACAAAGACTTCGGCTTTGAAGACGTCAAGATTTATCTGTCGACACGTCCGGACAGCATTTACCGTATAGGCTCCGACGAAATCTGGGACATTTCGGAGAAAGCCCTGGCCAATGCTCTGGAGCATAACGGGTATAAATATGAAATCAACGAAGGCGAAGGTGCGTTCTACGGGCCGAAGCTGGAATTTATTCTGCGCGACGCCATCGGCCGCGAGTGGCAGTGCGGTACCGTTCAGATGGATATGAACCTGCCGCAGCGCTTTGACATATCTTATATCGGCGAAGACGGCGAAAAACATCAGCCGGTTATGCTGCATCGCGCGTTGTTCGGTTCGATTGAGCGCTTCCTCGGCATTCTGATTGAAAACCATGCCGGCAAACTGCCCTTGTGGCTGTCGCCGGAACAGGTTGTGGTCTGCCCGATTGTCAGCGATATTGACGATTATGCCGAAGAAGTTACCAAAAAACTGCAAGAAGCAGGCTTGTATGCCAAATCGGATCTGCGGAACGAAAAAATCAACTACAAGGTACGCGAACATTCGTTGGCCAAGATTCCGGTTATTGCCGTTGTCGGCGCCAAAGAAAAAGAGAACGGTACGGTTACCGTCCGCCGCCTTGGTTCCGAAAAGCAGGAGACGGTTAAGCTTGATGACTTTATCGTTGCTTTGGTCAAAGAGGCACAGATGCCGCATTTGCACGAATAAGCATTATGCGCTTAAAACCCCGCCAAAACGGCGGGGTTTTTTGGTGCGTTCCAAACTCGGAAAATTGATATACGAAATCTTACTCTTCCAGGCTGACCCGGATTTTCTTTCCATAATAACCGCAGAGCCGGAAAAGCTTAAAAATATCGGCGCAGTTTCCCCTCTCCAGACTATCGATTATCCAGCACGGCACGCCGGTTTTCTTTTCGACTCTTTTGATGCTTAAACGACGGCGCCGGCGCTCCTGCCAGAGAATTTGGCCGACATCTTTCAAAAACTCTTTTTTGATTTCTTTTTTGGACATTTGTTCCATCATCATGTTCAACTCCTTCAATGTTTTGTTAAAACAAAACCGCCCTTTCGGTCAGAAAAGGCGGAGGATGTTGAAAGCTGCAAATAGACAGTGTGCTTATTCGTCCGCAGAAAGCGGCTTATATCGCACCATCCTCCCTTGCAGGAGGTTATTTTTTCTATTTGAGGAGCTTTCATACTCCGCGGCCGGTCTAACCGTTTCCGACTGCAGAGATGATTATAAAAGCAGATTTCTATTTTGCAACGGCTTTTTTATAAGGGGACGCCCTTGAGCGCAAGCTGTTGCCAGCTTGACCGCACCACCGGCTGCTTTGAGAATCTTTGTTGAAACGCGCAAGCTGTTGCCAGCTTGACCGCACCACCGGCTGCTTTGAGAACCTTTGTTGAAACGCGTTGCTTCCTGCGTGCATATCGTGAGGCCGTGCCTTGTGTCTGTGGATATAGCAAGATATAAAAAAACAAAAAACTAAATACGTCCCCGATTTCGAACACTGACGTTTTTAAGGTTTTCGTCAATATAGCCGCGAATATTCTGGCCAAATGTCTGATTTATATAAGACGTCAGTTCCGAGGTTTTTTCCGTGTATTTTTCGGCTTCGGCCTGAGCCTGCAAGAGCTCTTCGATTTTCATCGTCTTTGCCAAAGCATCGCGTTTTTCGGCTGCTTTGGGTGCACCGCGAACCGCCGCAAGGTTAAACAAAATATGTGCGCGATAAACATCTTTCGGGTAAGCGGTTCCCAAAGCCAGAATATCGCCGAGTTCGGTCATGGCACCGACATGGCCCTGTTCGACCGCCAAGCGCAGAAATTTGACCGCATTGCCGTAGTTTTGCGTAATGCCATAACCTTTCAAATACATTTCTGCCAGCATATACTGCGCATCGGAATATCCGGCTTCGGCGGCGGAACGAATAAGCCGAACGGCTTTGCCATAGTCTTGCGGATAGACAAATCCGCGATAATACGCATAGCCAAGCATGAACTCGGCCGTCGGATTTCCTTTTTCCGCGGCCTTTTTGAACAGCTCCATGGCGGCACGGCTGTTTTTGCCGACGCTTGAACCGCTGAGATAGATAAAGGCCAGATTGACCGAGGCCTCAACATTGCCGAGCTTGGCCGCCCGGTCAAACAACGTGGCGGCTTTCAGATAATCTTTTTCCGTACCGATGCCGCTGTAGTAAAGGCTGCCGAGATTGTTGACGGCAACGCTGTCGTTTTGAGCCGCAGCCATGGAATAATAGCGAAAAGCCTTGTTATAGTCGATTTCGACTCCCTCTTCGCCATATAAATACATATATCCCAGCGTAAGTTGCGCGTTAACATCGCCCTCCTCTGCCTGGCGGGTTATGCGCTGCACAAAAGACTCTTTTTTTTCATCGGGACGGGCATAAACTTTTTTGCTTTCTTTCTTTTTGGAAAAAGAAAAATTCATAAAAGAGAAAATGCCTTTATCGTCCTCTTCTTCGACTTTAGTTTCTTCTTCGGGTTCGCCGCGGTCAATGTTTTTGACCGTTTCGGTCAGGCTGAGCTGAGGCTTTTTCTGTCCGATATCCGGCACGGCCTGCGCCGCGGCGTTTTCGGCGGCCCAAAGCAATGATACCAGAAGCAAAACCAATTTGCGCATTAATCCTCCTTATCTGCCGGCTGGCTGATGCGTTAACGGAAGTTTGGAAACATCCTTCTTTTTGCTGACGTTTTTATGATATATTCTTATCTGGTGCCGCGTCAATTTTTTTTCGCGTTTTGCAACCTCATTTTCGGCGGCTTCGTAATCCTGCCAGTAATCCCGCTCGTAATTGTCGCGGTAGATGTTGCGGTTCATGTCGGCACGAAAGCGGCGCGCTTTGCCGTAACCGTCCCAATCGCTTTTGTCTTTGCGCGGTTCATATTTTTGTACGTCAATAAAGTTCGGATAAGTTTCGTCCTTGCCGGAAATGTCGACCTTATCGTGCAACGGCGAATATTTATACGAAATGCTCCGCCGGTAGCGTTTTGAAATCTCGTATATGCTTTTCAGGTCATAATTGCCGCGGGCGGCAATGGCGATATTATCCTTGTCTTTGAAGTCAAATTCTTTTTCAATATCAAAAATTTTGTGCGGGCGAACCATATAGCAGCTTTTTATGAGATCATGACAGACTTTATAGGTTCCGTCTTCCCCGTCGGGCGGAACGCGCAGCGCACGATAGCCGTCTTCCAGCCAGCGGACTTTTTCAAGCACCATCATATTGTATTCATGATTGGCCTGCTTGTTGATTTTCTGAATACCTTTTTTGAGCAGAGAAATCCGGTATTCGTCGCGCTGGATTTCCTGTGCGGACATCTGACTGCGATCGGCTTTCAGCCTTTCTTCCAGCGCCCGTTGTTCTTCATACAGCAAATGCGTCTGGAGATCGGCCCGGTAAAAGGTATTGATTTTTATCTGGGCTTCGGCTTTAAACTTTTGCCCGTTTTCGGCCGAGAGATGAAAATATAATTTTTCATCATAATAGTTTTTGCCGTTTTTCTTGAGCTGGGCGCTGTTTTTCATATCGTTGTCATAAAACAGGCTGCGCGTTTCGGCAGGATTGACGCCGAGGTTCGGCGCGCGGGTCAGCGTACGGCGGGTTTTGCTGACGCCGGTATAATATTTGCGGGTGATGGTCAGGCGCAAAATGTCGCTCACGCGGTCAAGATGTCCGCGCACACCGGCAAGCTCCCGTTGCAGCCGTCCCAAATCGCCGTGGCTGCGAAAGCTCTCGTTGATTTTGCGAATTTCGGCCATTTGCTCCACACGATAGTCTTCAATCTTCTCAATCGCCCGCCGGGCTTTTTTCATGACCGGAAGAATGACATAAACCGGGTTGTTTTCGTCATCGCGGTATTCCAGCCGCATACAGGTAAAAGGCGTAACCTCCTTAAGACTGTAATTGGTAACGACATTTTCGCGGACGGTGATAATTTTGTTGTTTTTGGCGTCGACATGCGGAATTTTCTGGATATGCATTTCCAGTTCGCCGTTGAGCGGATTCATGCAGGCAATCTGTTCGGGAATGCCGTAAATTTCGTACAAACCGCGATAAACTTCGCGATAACCTTTCATGCCGTCGCGGTAATAGTTGAGCAAAAAGGCGGTTTCTTCCTGATTGATGCGGCGATCGGCAAAAGCCTGAAAAATCTCACGGCAGTTTTCCTTGTCGTATTCCCGCTGGATGGCATCAACTTCTTCCGGCGTATATTTGACAATGTCTTTGGCGGTTATGTTGCGCTCAAAAACGGATTTTTCCGGTTTACTGAGGAAATCATCGCCAAAGTCGTCACAAAGTTCTTTGTATATTTTCTGACCGAACTGCGTATCGTTAAGCATTCTTCTTTCTTTCGGTTTTTCTCAGCTTATTGATTATAAGCCGAATCGGGTTTAAACACAATAAAAAAGAGCGGTGGGGAAGCCACCGCTCTTTTTTTGAATTTCGCCGCCGGACTAGAACAAACTCAATACCGACTGGGCGGCCTGTGAAGCCAGGCTCAAAGAGTTGATGGCCAGCTGCTGTCTGGTCTGCAGAGCCAGCATATTTGCGGACTCTTCGTTCATATCGGCCAGCGTCAGCTTGTCGGAACCTTCCTCAAGCACGTTAATCAGGCTCTCGGTAAAGTTCTCGCGGTTTTCAACAATCGAGTAGTTGTTACCAAACTCGGAGGCCATGTTACGCAAAGAAGTAACGGCATCTTCCAGCTCGGTAATGGAAGCATCAATCGCCACATTGTCCGGATTGGTCCAGTCTGCAGCCCGGCTGATGTTCAGACCATCTTCAGAAGTGTCTGCAAAAGTACCGGTAATGGTCAGATAAGACGAGCGGTCTTCATTGAAGATAACTTTAAGGTCATTACCTTGCAGCAGGTTGACACCTTTGTAACCGGAATCTTTGGCCAACTGGTCAATCTGATCCAGAATCTCGTTATATTGTCTCATGGAAGTAACGCGGGTGCTGTTGCCGATATCGCCCGAAACCGTGATGCCGGCAAAAGTGCCGCTGACCGTGGCAACAAGACCGTCCGTGTTGCTGATGCGGATCTGACCGTTTTCAACAGTTGCCGTAAAGGTACCCAAAACCGCACCATCAGCATCTTTAACACCGTCTGTTCCGTCATTCAGAGCATCCGCAAGCGCTTCAGCAGCGTCTTCAATTGTTGCATCGTCATCAATCGTAAAGGTAATTGCCTGATTTTCATTGCCATCGACACTGACGGTAATTGTCTGGTCGGCACCGGAGCCTCCGGTCGGCGAAGTATAAGTACCGCTGGAGGTTACGCCCTTAATGGTAGCGTTGTCGCGGGCGGTATTAGCCAAAGCTTTGGCCTGCTGGACAAATTCGGTAATTGCTTCAATACCTTCGTTGGCCGCCTGAATGGTTTGGATACCCTGCCCCATGCTGTCCAACAAAGCGTTTAAGTCGCTGGCGCGGTTGGTCAAGGACTGCGCCGTGTAGTAAGAAGACGGGTTATCAATCGCGGAGTTTACTTTTTTACCGGTGGATAACCGCTCCTGTGTCATATCCATCAAGTCCTGAGTCTGCTGCAAAGAAAGCAGATTAGAACGCATGCTTGCTGTTAATGAAATGTCTGCCATTGTTTTCTCCAAATATCTTGTTAATCCCCGACAAGCCTTGATTTGTACAGTGTCAGCTCTTAATTATCCACCACACTACACACCTTGAGAGCCAAAACTTATCTCAGTTATTAATTATTTGTTAACAAAAGTTTTTACTATTTCTTAATAATTGTCAATACCATTTGAATCACCGGTTTATAACTATATGTTTATAATATCGGCAAATTTTGCTCAGACGGTCTTTCATGCCTGTAGATATGCAAATAACGTGCCAAAATTAAAAAAACTATAAAGGAAGAGATGTCCGGGACAAGCTGTTGCCAGCTTGACCGCATCACCGGCTGCTTTGAGAATCTTTGTTGAAACGCGTTGCTCAAGCTGTTGCCAGCTTGACCGCATCAATGGCTGCGGTGCGAACCTTTGTTGAAGCGCGTTGCTTCCTGTGTGCATATCGTGAGGCCGTGCCTTGTGTCTGTGGATATTCGGATCAAGTCCGAATATGACGGTAAAGAAAGAGAAAAGTCCGAATATGACAGGGAAGAGAGGAGCCAGAACATGACAACGGAAAAAGCAGGTACAAAAAAGGCGGGATTGCTCCCGCCTTTTCCGTAAATCTTTTTTCGATTTAGAACAAGCTCAATACCGACTGAGCCGCCTGCGAAGCCAGGCTCAGAGAGTTAATGGCCAACTGCTGTCTGGTCTGCAGAGCAAGCATGTTTGCCGACTCTTCGTTCATATCGGCCAGCGTCAGCTTATCCGCGCCTTCTTCCAGAACATTAATCAGGTTCTCGGTGAAGCTTTCGCGGTTTTCGACAATCGAGTAGTTGTTACCGAAGACCGAGGCCATGTTACGCAGCTTGGAAACCGCGGCCTCAACCTCGGAAATCGAATTGCTGATGGCATCTTTGTTGATGGTAACGTCAACAGCTTTGCTTTTGTCATCATTCAACACGAAATCCGTTTCTTCCAAAGTTCCGGCTTCAACCAGCGCTTCAATGCTATCTTCATTTGTATTCTGAATTGCCGTTGCTACTTTGTATACTTTACCGGAACCGTCATAAACGAATGAATTCTGAGCAAATTGAGTTTTTGTTGCAAATTTGGCGACAGCGCCGGTCTGTTCCACGTCTTTCGCCCATTCGGAACCGGTTGTAGACGCAGATTTCAGACCAAGTCCTTCAGAGGATGCATCGTCACTTTTAACCGTCAGCGAAGAAGAACGGTCTTCGTTAAAGACAACTTTTAATTCCTGATCTTTTTCCAAAAGGTTGACGCCTTTATATCCGGAGTCTTTCGCGATACCGTCAATCTGTTTCAGAATTTCATCAAACTGAGACATATAGTTCTTAATCGATTCACCGTCCGACGTATCGTTGGCCGAAGTGGCAATAGCCTTTGCCTGATTGGCAAATTCGGTAATCGCTTCAATACCTTCGTTGGCCGCCTGAATCGTCTGAACCGCCTGACCCATGCTGTCTAACAGCGAACTCAAGTCGCTGGCGCGGTTGGTCAAAGACTGTGCCGTATAATATGATGACGGGTTGTCAATCGCGGAGTTTACTTTTTTACCGGTAGAAAGTCTTTCCTGAGTGGTATCCATCAAGCTTTGCGTCTGCTGCAAAGAAAGCAGGTTAGAACGCATACTTGCCGTTAATGAAATATCTGCCATGGTTTTTCTCCAAAATACTTTTGAACACATTGTCTGTGATGTCTTCTGACATTACAGGATTTATTTTAGCATAAAAAAAGTATCTCCTCAATACTTATCTACTAACAGGTTAAATTTAGTCATCAAAACTAAACAAAATCTTAACGTTTTCAAACTTTTTACGTTTATGTATAACAGGTTATATATAATCGAAAAAAATTTTTTCAAGGGTGGTTTTTGACAAAAAAGCAGGTACAAAAAAGGCGGGATTGCTCCCGCCTTTTCCGTAAATCTTTTTTCGATTTAGAACAAGCTCAATACCGACTGAGCCGCCTGCGAAGCCAAGCTCAGAGAGTTAATGGCCAACTGCTGTCTGGTCTGCAGAGCAAGCATGTTTGCCGACTCTTCGTTCATATCAGCCAGCGTCAGTTTATCCGCGCCTTCTTCCAGAACATTAATCAGGTTCTCGGTGAAGCTTTCACGGTTTTCAACAATCGAGTAGTTGTTACCAAAGACCGAGGCCATGTTACGCAGTTTGGAAACCGCATTCTCAACTTCGGTAATCGAATCGCTGATGGCATCTTTATGGATAGTGACTTCCTGGAATTTACCGGCATCACCTCCGGAGGTTTCCGTCGTGTAGCTGGTTTCTTCCAAAACGCCGGCGGCGACCAAAGCCGCAATATCTTTGTCGTTTGTATTTTCTATCCGAGAAACAACTTTATAAACCTTGCCCTCAGCATCGCGAACATAGCTGTCTGCAGTAAATTCGGTTGAAACGGCAAAAGCCGTAGCCGTTTTTTCCGCTTTTGTAACCCAACCCGTTGCCTCATTAATTTCAAGACCCGTGGTGGTTGCGTTGTCGCCTTTAACCGTCAGCGAGGAAGAACGGTCTTCGTTAAAGATAACTTTCAGTTCCTGATCTTCACC
This sequence comes from uncultured Alphaproteobacteria bacterium, assembly GCA_944391505.1. Taxonomy (GTDB): domain Bacteria; phylum Pseudomonadota; class Alphaproteobacteria; order RF32; family CAG-239; genus Scatacola_A. The sequence goes on from CALXTV010000002.1 coordinate 129,932, forward strand.
GGCCAAAAGGTTAACGCCTTTATATCCGGAGTCTTTCGCGATACCGTCAATCTGTTTCCGAATTTCGTTAAACTGCGACATATAGTTTTCAATCGAAGCTGATTCCGACGTATCGTTGGCCGAAGTGGCAATAGCCTTTGCCTGGTTGGCAAATTCGGTAATTGCTTCAATACCTTCGTTGGCCGCCTGAATCGTCTGAACCGCCTGACCCATGCTGTCTAACAGCGAGCTCAAGTCACTGGCACGGTTGTTCAAAGACTGTGCCGTATAATATGATGACGGGTTGTCAATCGCGGAGTTTACTTTTTTACCGGTGGAAAGTCTTTCCTGAGTGGTATCCATCAAGCTCTGCGTCTGCTGCAAAGAAAGCAGGTTGGAACGCATACTTGCCGTTAATGAAATATCTGCCATGGTTTTTCTCCAAAATACTTTTGAACACATTATCTGCGATGTCTTCTGACATTACAGGATTTATTATAGCATAAAAAAAGCATTGCTTCAATACTTTTTGACACCGACCTAATCTTAAGGAAAAATTTCTAAATAAAATCTTAATTTTGTTTCCCGGTCTTCTTTTAGATAATCTGCAGAAAGAATTTTTCAAGTCATACCGACAGGCTGTTGCCAGCTTGACAAGGGGACACCCTTGACCACAAGCTGTTGCCAGCTTGACCGCATCAATGGCTGCGGCGCGAACCTTTGTTGAAGCGCGTTGCTCAAGCTGTTGCCAGCTTGACCGCATCACCGGCTGCTTTGAGAATCTTTGTTGAAACGCGTTGCTTCCTGTGTGCATATCGTGAGGCCGTGCCTTGTATTTGTGGATATTCGGATCAAGTCCGAATATGACGGTAAAGAAAGAGAAAAGTCCGAATATGACAGGGAAGAGAGGAGCCAGAACATGACAACGGAAAAAGCAGGTACAAAAAAGGCGGGATTGCTCCCGCCTTTTCCGTAAATCTTTTTTCGATTTAGAACAAGCTCAATACCGACTGAGCCGCCTGCGAAGCCAGGCTCAGAGAGTTAATGGCCAACTGCTGTCTGGTCTGCAGAGCAAGCATGTTTGCCGACTCTTCGTTCATATCGGCCAGCGTCAGTTTATCCGCGCCTTCTTCCAGAACATTAATCAGGTTCTCGGTAAAGTTCTCACGGTTCTCGACGATCGAATAGTTGTTACCGAAGACCGAGGCCATGTTACGCAGCTTGGAAACCGCATTCTCAACTTCGGTAATCGAATCGCTGATGGCGCTTTTATCTATGGTGACTTTTTTAAAGTTGCCGTCAGTCGTTGTATATTCGGTTTCGACCAGCGAACCGTCGGCAATTAAAGCATCCAGATTTGTCGCCCCTGTCGAGCCCTCAATTTCTTTGGCTACTTCATATACTTTGTTTCCGCTGTAGACATAATTACCTACCGTATAGTCGCCGGTTGTTTCATATTCTTCAGCGGTTTCATCTGATTTGGTAACCCAGGTTTCGGCCTCATTAATTTCAAGACCCGTGGTGGTTGCATCGTCGCCTTTAACCATCAGCGAGGAAGAACGGTCTTCGTTAAAGATAACTTTCAATTCCTGATCTTTACCGGCCAAAAGGTTAACGCCTTTATATCCGGAGTCTTTCGCGATACCGTTAATCTGTTTCAGAATTTCGTTGAACTGCGACATATAGTTTTCAATCGAAGCTGATTCCGACGTATCGTTGGCCGAGGTGGCAATAGCCTTTGCCTGATTGGCAAATTCGGTAATTGCTTCAATACCTTCGTTGGCCGCCTGAATCGTCTGAACCGCCTGACCCATGCTGTCCAACAGCGAGCTCAAGTCGCTGGCGCGGTTGGTCAAAGACTGTGCCGTGTAGTAAGAAGACGGGTTGTCAATCGCGGAGTTTACTTTTTTACCTGTGGATAACCGCTCCTGTGTCATATCCATCAAGCTCTGCGTCTGCTGCAAAGAAAGCAGGTTGGAACGCATACTTGCCGTTAATGAAATATCTGCCATGGTTTTTCTCCAAAATACTTTTGAACACATTATCTGTGGTGTCTTCTGACACTACAGAATTTATATTAGCACAAAAAAAGTATCACTGCAATACTTTATTGTCTCATCTTAGATGGCAAACGTAAATAAAATATTAATGCTTGCAAACGAGGAAAGGCTTGAAATATCAGAGTTTTCCGAAAAATTCTTCCTCTTTTTTGACCAGGCGCGACGCGTTTTTGATGGCCGAATAGTAGTCATTGTTAATGATGTTTTCATTAACCGGCGCAATATAAGGAATCAGACTCGGCGCGGCCGCCTGAAGGTCACGGACATATTCCAGATAAATCGGCTGCAGCGGAGTCGGATCTTTGGCCAGATACATCTGCTGAACCACAAAATAAACCCTCTTGCTCGGCGTATTGGCCTCTTTTTCGCGCAAAATGAACTTCTCGCGCAGAATCGGAACATTGCCCTCAATGTAAAAGCGGGTGCGCTCGCCGTCGTTGGTGATGAGAGACTCGCCGATAATGATGCTTTCGTGAGGTTTGAGTTCGATTTTTAAAGGCATTTGCTTAATGCTCCTGAGAGAGTTGAATCGTTTATCTTTATCTGCAGTATTATATAATTGATTTATTTTTTTTTGCAAATCTTTATTTTTAATGTATAAATATTTCAAACTAAGAATTTTTAACGGGGAAAAATTTATGCTGTTTTTTAGCAGGGAATTATCGCTTGAAGAAAAAAACGTCTATATGGAGGCGCTGGCTTTCGTGCTGGACATCGGACACAGCAAAACCGAAGCAAAAAAAGACTATATGGAAGCCCAGATGGCCGAAATCGGCTTAAGCAAAAAGGATTTTCGCGGTGCCAAAAAAGTAAAAACCGCCGAAGATCTGGCCAAAGACATTAAAGGAACCGGCGACGTCAAAGTCAAACGTTTTATCCTGCGGGAGATGATTCTGCTGGCGCTGGCCGACCATGAGCTGACCGACGAAGAAATTCAGATTATTTACAGAATCGGCACGCAAAGCGGCCTTAAAGAGGAAAAAATCAGCGACTTTTTTCTCTGGGCAGCCAAAGGAATCGAATGGCAGATTGAGGGAACCCAACTGGTCGAGGGCAATCTGTAAGTCATGTCCGAACCGCCTATTCTGACAATTAAGGGCGCGCGTCTGTCTTTCGGAACCAACGCCCTGTTTACCAATGTTGAACTTTATATCAACCGCGGCGACAAAATCTCGCTGGTCGGGCGCAACGGCAGCGGCAAGTCGACCCTGCTGAAGGTTATTGCCCGCGAAATAGAACCCGATGCCGGCGAAATTTTCGTGCAGCCCGGGGTGAAGGTTTCCTATATGCCGCAGGAGCCCGATTTTTCGGGCTGTGCCACGCTGCGCGAGGTTGTGCTTTCCGGTCTGCCCGAATCCGAGCGGGGACAGGAATATCGCGCCGACATTCTGATTGAGCAGTTTGATATCCGCGGCGGGCAAAGTCCCGCGCAATCGTCCGGCGGCGAAAGAAAAAAAGCCGCGCTGGCCAAGGCCTTAATCAGTGAACCGGATATTTTGCTTTTGGACGAGCCAACCAACCATCTGGATATGCCCACGATTGAAAAACTCGAAAAAATCATCGCCGATTTTCGCGGTGCGGTCATTCTTATCAGTCACGACCGAATGTTTTTGAGCAACACGTCCAAGACCACTTTCTGGCTCGATCGCGGCATTTTGCGCCGCAACAACAAAGGTTTCCGCTATTTTGAAGAATGGCAGGAACAAGTTATTGATCAGGAAATTATCGAACAAAAATATCTCAACAAAAAAATAGAAGAAGAAACCGAGTGGCTGCATAAGGGCGTAACTGCCCGCCGCAAGCGCAACCAGGGCCGTTTGCGCCGGCTGCAGCAACTGCGTCAGGAACGCCGCGAACAGATTAAACAGGCTGGTTCCGTCAAGCTGGAGGCCGAAACCGGCGAACTGCGCTCCAAAATGGTTATTGAAGCCAAGCATATCTGCAAGGCTTTCGGCGACAGAATCATTGTCAAAGACTTTTCAACCCGGGTCATCAAAGGCAACAAAATCGGCATTGTCGGCCCTAACGGCGCCGGAAAAACAACCCTTATCAAGCTGCTGACCAAGCGTCTGGAACCCGACAGCGGCCATGTGCGAATCGGCAAAAATCTGGAAGAAGCTTATTTTGACCAAAACCGGTTGACTCTTGACCCCAAAAAAACGCTTTGGAAAACACTTTGCAATGAAGGCGACCATATTTTCGTCCGCGGTTCTTATCGGCATGTGGTGGCTTATCTGAAAGATTTTCTGTTTCGTCCCGATCAGGCGCAATGCCCGGTTTCGGCACTTTCCGGCGGAGAGAAAAACCGGCTGATGCTGGCCGTGGCGCTGGCGCAGCCTTCCAATTTTCTGGTACTGGACGAACCGACCAACGATTTGGACATGGACACGCTCGACCTTTTGCAGGAAGTTCTGGACGAATACGAAGGCACCGTTCTACTCGTCAGCCACGACCGCGATTTTATCGACCGCGTGGTCACCTCGGTTATTTATATGCCCGGCGACGGTTCGGCCGCGGAATATGCCGGAAGTTACAGCGATCTGCTGGAAAAACTGAAAAACAAAACGCCGGTCAAAAAGGACAACAAAAAAGAGGTGCTGCCGAAAAAAGAGGAAACCCCGAAAACCGAATCCAAGAAGACTGGCCGGCTGAGCTATAACCAGCAGCGACTGCTGGAGATTCTGCCCGGCAAAATCAGCGAGTTGGAAAAGCAAATCGCCGATGCGGAAACAGCTTTGGGCGACAGCAGTCTGTATACCGAAAATCCCGAAAAATTTGACACGCTTACCAAACAGCTCGAAAAGCTGAAAGCCGAACTTGGAAATGCGGAAAATCAATGGCTGGAAATTGAGATGCTGCGCGAAAGCATCGGCGCCTGAATCAGTTTCTGCCGCCGTTTATCAGGTGATTCCACTGACGCTGCGCAAAACGCCGATAGACTTCCATTTTTGATACGCTGCGGCGTTTTGGCGCATAGCGTTTGTAATATTTATGCAAAAGTTTCCGGTAACTTTCGCCCAGCGCCGCAATGGCCGTGCGCCGCCGAGAAGAAGGCAAAATATCCGGCCGATTATAAAGACGTGCATAGCGTTTTTCTTCGGCATCGGGTTTGTCGGTCGACCAGCGGCCGAACCAAGTTTGTTCCAGCAAAAAAGCCTTGCCGAGGTGGACGGGACGCCCCTCGCCGTCTCTGGCTCCGATGCCGCAGCCGAATGCCGCAAAATGACAGGGTTTAGTAAATTTTTTCAGATCCCCGGCATCCATGGATACACCGTATCCGGCAAGAAATTGTTTGAAAATGCTCCGAAAACGAGGAAGATCGCTTTTGTTTTGAAAATCAAATCCCTGATTGGCCCAGATATAGCCACCGAAAACCGGCATTTTTCCTTTCGGTATCGAACGTGCCTGAACCAATATTTCGGAATGTTCGTTCTTATAGCGGATTTTGCGGGTTTTATCGTATGACCGTAAAAAATCCTGGGTGCGTGTCATCAGCAGTCCGGCAAAATTTGTTCCTCCCGCGCCTTTCTCCCGACACAGAGAATCGTGAACAAAAATCAGCCGACCGTCATCGAACCAGATTTTCCGACTGACAAAAAAACTTTCTTCCGCATTGGCAATCTGCGCCCGAAGATGAAGCCGGCGGACAAACCCCATCTGTTCGGGAACAATCAGCGCCTGTTCGTATGACGTGCGGTATCCTTTGTCGGAAAAATCAAAGGGCCACTGTTTCTGCACATCTTCGGGAACGGCCGAAAAAAATTCGGTCAAAGCGCCAAAACCGGAAAATTCGCATTTGTCGCCAAACAACGTATTGTTATAAATATGCTCGCTTATGGTCAGATTTTCGCCCATCCGCCGCTACTTTATCTTACTGCGCGTTTTGGTGCCGTCCAAAATATCGCTGATTAAAATCAGGTCGGGCTTTACCATTTCAACTTCGGCCGGCGTAACTTTTCCGACCGTTAGCCGCTGTTTTTGTTCATCAATCATTCTCTGCACCGCGCTTTCGTCCATTTCGCTCTGCCGCAGCATTTGCTCCGTCGATTGGGCGTGTTCCTGCCAAAAGGCCGTTTTAACAATGGTTTTCAGCCGTTGTTCCACAAAGAAAAAACGTTCGGCGTTCCAGCCTCTTTTTTTCAGCCAGCGGACAAGTTCCGGCGGAAATTTTTCTTTACCGTCTTCCATTCCCAGAGAAAGCTGTCCGGCGCCGACGTTGCGGATTTCATCTTCCATATATTCCGCCCAGACCGGAAGAAACCTGTCCATTTCGGCCTTGTCGACAGTCGGTTTTCGCAGCAACTGCTCTTGTTTGGCCTGTTCCTTTTGATAATCGTCATAGGCCTGCCTACCGAAATAAGCCGCCAAACCGGCCAAAACCAAAAGCAAAAAAATTTTTTTCATTTTACCACCGCAGATTGGAAATGATGAAATCGGGGTAAGCATCAAAATTGGTTGCCAATTCGCGGGTTTTGGCCACGTCGGGAATGTATCCCTCACCAAGGAAATTGACATGGACGGCTTTGGTTACCAGCGCCGCGGACAATCCGGACAAATTGGCTCCTTTGATGTCCGTCGCCAGATTGTCGCCAATCAGCAAAACCTTTGAACGGTCTTTTACATCAAGGCCGTCCAGGGCGTAATCGATAACTTTGGTATCGGGTTTGCCGACCGTGATTATCCGGCCGCCCAATACGGCATATTGTTCGGCTACGGCTCCCGGGGCAAGGCTGATTTCTCCGCCGATATAGCTTGACGTGTCATTGCCGGCGCAAACCAACGGCATGTTCAGGCTGGCCGCATGTTCCAAAACCGGCAGGTAAGAATCTACGAGATCCGCCGCGGAACGACAAGATCCCATATACATAAAATCGGCCCGGCCAAGTTCGTCTACCGGCAGATAATCAAGGCCGGAAAAGACGCCCAGACCTTCCGAACCGCCGATGTTAAAATAAGTCAGGCCGAGGCCTTTGAATACGTCATCTTTGACTTTCAGTTTATAATGCAGAATTTCGCCGGCCGTAATTACGGCATCAAAAATCATAACCGGAACGTCGTTGTTAATTAAAAGTCTGATAACCTGCTGCACCCGCAGAGACGTATTGCTGACCAGAACGACTTTCCGTCCGCTGCGCTTCATGGCTTTAAGCGCCTCGACAGCTTCGCTTTTGAAGCCCCTGCCGTCATACAAAACGCCGTACAGGCCGACAAGAACCGCTTCAAACGGCTCGAGAACCTTTGAGATGTTGACGACGGGTTTTATCATTTTAATCATTTCTTGAAAATCCATAAAATTTGGGTCATTGCCGGCTGAACCGGATATTAATCCGAAAAGACGGCAATGGCAAGCCGTTTTTACCTTAATTTCAATCTATTATGAAATGTTTTATTTTCGGTAAATTTTTACCGGCTCAGGCCTTTATCCGCCGATATGCGGCCAGCGCTTCGGGCAGCGGCTCCAGAACGCGTCCGAGCACGCCCTTAAGCTCGGAAATGCAGATGCCGTAATTGGTTATCGGCACGCCGGCACTCTCGCATTTATTGATGCGCGAAAGAATCTCGCGCCGGTTGTTCATGCAGCCGCCACACTGGACAACCAGCTTATATTCGGACAAATTGACCGGAAAGTCGCAGCCGGAAACATGGTCTATCTGCAAATCCGCTTTTGTTTTCTCCCGCAGCCAGCGCGGTATTTTTACCCGGCCGATATCGTCTTCAACCGCATGATGCGTACAGGATTCCGCAATCAAAACCTTGTCACCGTCTTTTAATTTTGAGATGGTACCTGCGCCTTCAACTAATTTGACAATATCCCCTTTGAGACGGGCAAACAAAGTTGAGAAGGTTGTGCATTTGACATTTGCCGGAGTTTCGGCAACCATCTTGTCTACAACCTGCGAATCGCAAACAACCAAAGCCGGCGGCGTTTTCAGATTATCCAACGCGGCCAGATAATCGTTTTCTTTGACGACAAGTGCCGTCAGGTTATGATCCAGCGCATCGCGAATGGCCTGCACCTGCGGCATAATCAGCCGTCCTTTCGGCGCTTCGAAATCTATCGGGATTATCATAACCACGGTCGAATGAGCCGGAGCCAAATCACCAAGCAGAACCGGCGCATTGATGAAATCTTCGGGAACAACTTTAATCAGGGCGGCTTTCAATTCGTTCAGCACCCGGTCGCGGCTGCTCGGGTCAGTTGAAACAACCTTGATGCCGTCTTCGGGACAGGCATATAAATCGCATTTGTTATATATTTTAATCAGCGGCAGTTTGCGGCTTTCGGCCTCGCGGATAATTTCTGCCTCTTCGGCACCGATTTTGCCGCCTTCGCATACCAGAACCGCAACATCGGCACGATCAAGCACCCGGCGGGTTTTAAACAGGCGTTCGGCAGCCAGAGCGGTTTCATCGCCAAAGCCGGCCGTATCCAGCCAAACGACCGGGCCGAGCGGCAAAAGCTCTTGTGTTTTTTCAACAACGTCGGTCGTGGTGCCGGCGATGTCGGAGGTAATGGAAACATTCTGGCCGGCAACCAGATTAAGAAAACTTGATTTTCCGGCATTGACACGGCCGAGCAAAGCGATGTGAAGCCTTAATGATTTTGGGGTTTGCTGCATATTATTTACCTTTCAGGAACAGCGTTGCTGCTGATATTTTTGATAATTTCATTGGCAATCATCAGGCCGAAAATGGCCGTAACGGTCGGCAGGGAGCCCATCGTCAGCCGTTTGCGGCCGTTTCTGCCGCCGCTGACAACCGGATTAGCGTCGTTTTCACTATCGTCAAAAAGCGCGGTAGCCGGCAGGCTGACCTGTTCGTCGGAAGAAACGCAGATGATTTTGCCGATATCAATTCCTCTGCGTTTGAGCCTTTTGCGGACAAAGCGCGCCAGACTGCAGTTTTCTGTCTGACCGAGACGGCGCAGTCTGATACGGGAAACATCGGTTTTGAGCGCCGCTCCCATGGAAGAAATAAACGGAATATTGCTATGATACAATGCTTCCATCAGACAACATTTCGGATTCAACGCGTCAATCGCGTCGACGACGTAATCAACCGGTTCGGCCAAAAGCTGCGGCAGGGTATCGGCATTGACAAAAGTTTCGATGATTTTGACATCGCAATCCGGATTGATATCCAAAACCCGTTCCCGGGCGACCTCAGTCTTTTTGCGGCCGAGGGTTGAGGTCAGCGCCAAAATCTGGCGGTTGATGTTGCTCTCGTCAAAAACATCAAAATCAACCAGTGTCAAATGTCTGATACCCGCACGAGCCAAGGCTTCCAACGCATATCCGCCGACGGCGCCGAGGCCGACGACCATCACGCGGGCGCGACGCAGGCGCTCCATGCCGTCATGGCCCAACAAAGCTTCGGTTCGCAAAAATCTTCTATTTTCCAATCTTCATAAACTCCAACGAATTTTGATATATTTGTCCGGCCAGCAATTCCGGGATGCCGCCGCGGATATCGGCAATCTGCCGTACCAGTTCCGGCAGCGCCGAAGAGGTTACCTCACTGCCCCGAAGCGGCCCCTGATACGGCCCGTCGGTTTCCAGCAGCATGCGTTCCGCCGGAACAAATTTCAACACGTTTTCCTTATGCCGGCTGCGCAGTATCGAATAATTAAACCCGACATAGCCGCCGCGATTTATAATTTTATTGAGCAGTTCGCGCGAACCCGTAAATGAATGAAAGACAAACTTCGGCGGCAATTCTGCCCAAAAATTTTCCAACCAGGCATCGACGCGGACGGCATGGATAATCAGCGGGCGCCCGTATTTGGCCGCCAACCCGGCCTGACAGGAAAAAATTTCCGCCTGCCGCTCATACGAGGGATTTTTCAGCCGGTCGAGCCCACATTCGCCGAGCAGCGCCTGCGGAAAGCGTTGCAGATACGTCTCCAGCAAAACTTCCCAACCCGGTTCGGCTCTGTCCAAATACCAGGGGTGCAGTCCGAAAGCCGGAATGACATAATCGGGGAAAGCGCCGGCCATATCAGCGACCCGCATCCAGTCTTCGGGGAAAGACGACACGCAGACCATGCCGGCGACACCGTTCTGCCGCGCCTCTTTGATAATATCCGTTGCACAGTTTAACTTAAAATCTTGCAAATGAATGTGCGTGTCAATAAATTGCATATAAGAACTTTCAACAAATACTTTAAGGATAATAAGACAGCCATGGCTATTTTGACAAGACCAATTTTGGAAATCAACCTGAATAATCTGCTTGATAACTATATGCAGCTCAAGGCTTTGTCAGGGCGCGCAAAAGCCGCCGCCGTCGTCAAGGACGACGCTTACGGTCTGGGAGCGGAAATTGTTGCCCGGAAACTTTATAACGACGGCGGGTGCCGCCATTTTTTCGTCGCGCACGGAATTGAAGGCGAAAGGATTCGCAACCTGGTGCCTGACGCAGCGATTTATGTTTTGCAGGGCATCGGTGAAGACAGTCTTGATTCTTTCCGACGCGCCCGGCTGATTCCGGTCATCGGTTCGCCGGAGATGTTTGCCTGGTGGAAAGAAAACCGGATTGAGGGCATAAAGCCGGTTATTCAGATTGAAACCGGACTGAACCGGCTGGGATTTCGGGAATCGGAACTGGAAGAGCTTTCCGATGCCGATAGAAGCGAATTTTCGATGGTTTTGTCGCATCTGGCCTGTGCCGATGCCAAGGAACATTTTATGAATCAGCATCAGCTTGATAATTTCCGCCGGCTGAAAGAAAAATATTTTCCGAAGCTGCCGGCAACCTTATCGGCCTCCGACGGAACTTTTCTCGGTGCCGACTATCAGTGGGACATGGTGCGTCTGGGGGCGGCCATGTACGGCATTAATACCGCACCGTACCGTGAAAACCAAATGAAAAGCGTGGTTACGGTCAAAGCACCGGTTTTGCAGATTGCCGACCTGCCGAAAGGCGATTTTGTCGGTTATTCGGCGACCTACAGAGCAACGGAAGACCGCCGACTGGCGATTGTTTCCATCGGATACGGCGATGGCATTCCGCGCTCTTTGTCTAACGTCGGCAAGGTTTTCTTCAATATCTGCGGCAGAATTCACGAAGCGCGTATTCTCGGACGATTGTCGATGGACAACATCATCTGCGATGTTACCGAGGCCGACGGACTGCAGGTCGGAGACACAGCCGGCATTCTGACCGATTATTATACGCTGGACGACATGGGACGCGATGCCGGAACCATCGGATACGAGATTTTGTCGCGCATCGGCAAAAATACCCGTTATATGCGCACTTATATCGGAGAATAAAAAAAAGAACCGGAAACAAAGTCCGGTTCTTTTCTATTTATTAGTTGCCGCGGGTGTTTGATTGGGCAGCCCGGATATTGGCAAGTTCTTTTTGTTCCGTCTCAATACGGCCTTTAACGACCTCTTGAGCCTGGTTATCTTCAAAGCCCAGTTTTCTGAGCATTTTATAATGTTCATCATAATCGACGTAACGGAATTTTCCGTCCGTATGCTTAACAACGCCGAGTTCTGCCAGACGGTTAATCTGGTCACGGCCGCCGGCCAATGTATCCTTACCTTCAAACAGCTTACCGGCTTTGTATGATTTCAGCGGCTGCGGTTCTGGCTGAGGTTCCGGCTGCGGTTCCTGTTCAGACGTTTCCTGAACACGGGTATCTACAGGTTCCGAGCCTTTATCCGGAGTATCTTCCGGAGCAGGATCGGAGTGTTCGTTAGGTTCTGAAACCACTCTTTCCCTCGGGACAACCGGCGTTACCGGTTCTTCGCGTTCTCCGATATAATCAACCAGACGTTCACTTTCGCAGTCGTCAATTATGAAACGCGAACGGGTGTTCAACAGAACATAGTTCGGATCCAGGTTGCGACCGTACGGCAAATCGGTGCGCTGTCCGTAGTTGTAACCGGTCAGTCCTTTGTGGATTTCGGAAATCTGCTGTTCTACCGTCAGTTTACGACATTCTTCAGAACCAAGCAGAGCTCTCAACAGCTCGTCGGCATCACCTTTGCGGACATCTGCCGCGCGCAGCAGAATGGCATGCGCAATCTGGGCATCGGAAGCATCCGGGAAAGCCAGACGAACCTGTCCGTCCATATTCTTTACGTAGAAAATCATTGCTTCCGCTTTTTGTGTCGCTTCCGCACGGCTGACCTGACTGTTGGTCAGAAGGCGGATAATGCTTTCCTTACTTCTGGCTTCAACTTCCGGCCCATGATAAAAATCGTCATACTGAACGGAAGGTGCTACATTACCCGTATCGGGAGCTTGTTTTCCGTCATCGGCCGGCGGCGTTTGCGTGTCATTAACGGTACCGGCGTTTTCAGAATTCGAATCTGTCAAGGTTTCGGTATTATGCTTTTCGGCGTTGAGATAATTGCCGAGCGCGTCGCGTGCCCAGATGCCGCCGGCAAAAGCGGCAATAGAACCCAGGCCGATTAACAGACGGCGGTTGCGCTCTTTTTTGTCGCCTGCTTTCTGCGCCTCATAAACACTAACGGCACTGCGGGTCAGCATTGCTGCGCCGGACAACGTCATTTTCGCCGCACCCATATGCTGGGTTAATACGGCAGCTCTGGCCACTGTATCCAGCGTTTGTCCGGCAGAGGCGGCTTCAGCAGCGGCCACGCTCAAATTGCTGATGGCACCATAAACGGCCATACCGGCGCTCAAACCCGCCGAAGCGGTATATAAACTGGCCAGGACCGCGTCTTTTTTGTTTTCCTTGCAGAATTTTCTGAAACTGGTCCGCTGCTCTTTGGGCTGAGCCATGTATTTATTAATAAAGGGAACGACGTGCTTTTTAACGACATAAAACGTATAAGCACCCATACCCAGCGGGCCACCGAAACCGGCGACAAGGGCCATGCCGATTGCCGGCGCGGCTTTTTCGATAACCAGAGCCGCACCGCGCGCCTTACCCCAGGTTTTGGGTCCGAATTTTTGTTCGCACTTTTCGTCAAACTTTTTAATTTTGTTCTTAAACTTCTGAATAACCGGCAGGCTGCCGACAGCTTTTTCAATCTTTTCGATTTTGCTGTCAATACGAGCCGATTCCACAGACATGAACCCAAGCACGCTCTCCAGACGGACATGTGCCTTGCTCGGCTTTTTGGCATCGGCCGAAGTGTAGATGTCTATCTTGTTCTTCAGAACCTGCTGCAGGTGTTCTTTGTTGCCGCCGTAGTTGCTGAAGTCAATCGCATTGCCGCTGATTATCGAATAAACGGCCGAATCAATATTCAGTTTTAAGCGGTCGACATATTCTTCTCTGGTAACTTTTTTGCTGTCAAGCAGTTCCGCTTCGGTTCTGATTTTGGCCTGTTCAACCAATTCGGAAGAAACGTCGTACTTATGTCCTTCGTCATCATAAACATCCAGAACTTCAAGAGACTTTCTGGAATCGTCAAAAGACTTGTTTTTGCTGTCCAGCGGATCAATCGAAGATGACAATATCTCAAGCTGCTGCATATTTTTGCTGATGTTGATGCTGCCAAGGTGATTCTGATTTACTTCTTCTTCCTTATCTTCCTTATCTTCCTTATCTTCCTTATTTTCTTCTTTGGCATCAACAGGTTTTGCCTGAGCTGTTTCCTTTTGGGACGCGGTGCCGGCGGCGGCTAAAACCTTCATGGCTTCGTCACGGTCTTTGAACCAGGCGATGCTTTCCAGCGTACCGTTATGCAGAATACCGTGTTCATCAAGATACTTAATCTGCTCGGGAGTCAGAGCTATCGGCTCCGGTTTGGTCTTCTGAACCGGTTCTTTTTCCTTTACGATGCTTTCAACCCTTTGGTCTTTAACCCGTTTGGAAACGCGGGCGGAAATTTCCAGCGCCTTTTTGCCGTTCTCGGTCAGATTGTCCTTTTCGTCAAATCCGACCTCTTCAACCAATTCGCGTAATGCCGCCGCATCTTCCAGAGTCATCTTGGACTGAAAATCCGCAGAGCTGCGGGCATAAGCCGAAAGCTGCCCTCTGGCGAAGCCGCTTACCAGCCTGAACAATCCGGCGCTATTCTCATCGGATTTCAGAACGGCATACACTTCCGCCAGTTGGGAAAGGCTTAATTTTTCCATGCCGGAATTAACCAATTTTGCTGCTTCCTGAGCATTCATAACTTTAAACTCCTTCGTTTAATTCTCACTATTTGAGGGCATTATAGCATAAAATGTGCTTTTTTCAATATCTTTTTTGTCAAATTAGACAATTTTTACAAAGTTATTCCAAACGACCGCCGACTCTGATATTGCCGCTGACTTGCCGCGCAGCCTCGTTATTTTGGCTGATGCGGCTTTTGACCTCCTGATAAAATTTTGTCTTTGCGGCCTGTCGTTCCGATGCGGTTCCGCTGTTTAACTCATTATACATAGGATGATCTTTGTCCACTTCAATACGCAGACGCATTTTGTTTTCATCTGAGCCGACATGGACTTCCGTCATCCGGAAAGCATGGCCGTCTGCCGTAACGCCGGCATATTGCAGGTTGCCCTGCTTGTCCGGCTGGGTTATGACGGCGCCGCGCGGCAGTTTTTCCGCATCGGCAAGAGTTATGGTCGCATGACGGTCTATTGATTTGTTCCAGGCATTTTCCATGTTTTGATAATTCGCATCCAATCTCGTTGCCTGAGTATTAGATTCATTCCGAGGCGATTGAGAAGCTGCCGGTACCGGCTCCTGCTTCTTCTCCTCAGGTGCCGCGGTGCGCGTTTCGGATTCTTTCTTTTCTGTTGGCACCGTATCATTTTCGGTCGGCTGAGACGGAGTTTGAGGAGTCTGATCCCGGAGAACTTCCGGTTCCTGCAGGGTTCTCCATTCGCCCTGTTCCCGTGCGGCTGTTTCTTTTTCCTGATTTTCGCGATATTGTCCGCGTTTGCTTAACTCATCAACTTTGGCTTCCGCTTCGGCATACCGCTGTTCCATTATCTGCCTCGGCCCCTGTTCCTTCATTCTGGCCAGCAGTTCTTCGCGTTCCTTAAGCAGTTCAACGGCTTTTCCATAATGTTTCTGGTTGGACAAAACATCTTTGTAATATTCGCGAACGGCCTGTTTGTCCGCCCGATAATCGCCGGTCATTTCCGGAGCCGTAGTTTTGTCGATGCCGTATTTCTTCAAATCTTTCTGAATTTCGGTCATACGACGTTCCATCTTCAGACGATCTTTAATTTCATCCCCCAGATGATTACGTTCGGCTTTGGCCAGTTTAATCTCTTTTTTGGAGAACTCCATCTGCTTTTTGACTTCGTCTTTCATAGACAAAGCAAGTTTTCTCTCGGCCTCAATCCGGCGCGGGTCATCCACGGGCAGATGCTGCAAGGAGCTGACTTCCTTTTCTGCCTGAGAGACTTTTTCGACGGATTCCTTCCATGCCCTTTCGGCAAGAGCGGCCTCGTTTTGCGCTTTAAGCAAGTCCTTATCGACCCGCTCCTGTTCCCGAGCCGGCACATTTTCATTTTCGCCTTCTTTGGAGGCTTCGGGCTTTTGAGCAAACGTTTTGGCAAAGGCCTCAGCCTCTTCGGTTTTGCCGTCGGTGCGCAACTGACAGTACTGTAAATATGCCTTGTTGGCTTCGAACTGCCAGTTTTCGGTTTTGCCGTCCTGAAAAGTCCTCATCATGTTTTCATAAAGTTTGCGGTCGGCCTCCGACATTTTTTCAATATCAAGCATTTTGGTGCCGGTCGGCTGATTTTCCGGATTCTCAACGCGGGCTTCTCCGGTTTTGGGAGTGCCGGCACCGGTTTTCGGTGTATTACCGTCCGCTTCGTTAACTGCGGCATTGCCGTTCGGGCGGTAGGAATAACCGGTACCTCCCTGTGCGCGGACATCATTCAGATAATGGCCGGTGCTATCAACATTGGCAGATGAGCGGCTGATGATTTCCATATCCGCCTTACTCAAAGCTTCGCCTTTAAGCGCGCGGGAGAAAGTATCGCGGATATTGGTGCCGTCGACGGTCATAATTTTGTCATTAGGTGCCAGCAGGCGAGCCTGTTCCAATTTGTAGAAAGCTTCTTCCGGGTTTTTGATGCCGGCGGCTTTCAACTGGCTGTAAACCTTGTTCATGTCAACGTCGGGGTGTCTCTCCGCATTGCGAGCCAGCATGTTTTTCAGCTGCGCTTCGGAAGCCAGCCCGGTATCCGCACCCTGATTTCCGTTTTCAGAACCGCGAACCCCTGCCTCCTGTTTTTCCGTTGTCGGCGTTTCTTTGGCCAAAGGACCAAGCTCCTCGACACGCTTGTCCAGCAGTATCGCTTTCTGCGCCGGGGACATATTCTCATAGACTTTCGGATTAACGCCCAATTCGTGCAGTTTGGCATCAAGCTGGTTTTCGTTTGTGTGAGCCAAATCCGGCGTATGCGACAACTGCTGAGGCTGAACTTTCGGCGCGGCACCGGTAATGCCGTCTACGCCGGTATCATCATGGCTTGCAAAACGATCCCGGAGCCAGCCGGTCAGTTTATCGCTGTATTCGGCGGAAAAAATACCGACGGCACCGCCGAGAACCGAAAGACCGGCGGTTACTGCCGCTTGTTTGTAAAGTTTCTTGCGTCTGTCCTTGTCTTTTTCATTAAGGGCGGCGCGAAAATCCATACCGGCATTGGTCAAGCCGGAGGTAACGGAGATAGTGCCGCGAATGGCCGCTTTGAGCAACCGATCACCGGCCTTGGCGGCTGCCGTATCACCAATGGCGCGACCGACAAAGCCGACGGCATTCCAGCCGTGCTGAGCAACGTCAATACCGCCAAAAGTTATGGAAACACCGCTTAACACGATTGACGAACTAAGAGACAAAAGTTCTTTGGGGTTTTTCCGGAGATAAGTCCAGTATGAACCGTCAAACCCGCTCTCCCGGTAAGTTTGATAAGATTTCCGAACCAACTGAACAGAACGGTAAGCAGACAATACCGCCAGACCGACACCTCCGGTCGTGAGGCCGACGGCAGTACTGACCATGGCTTTTTTGACTTCGGCATAAAGTTTGGGATGCTTTTCTTTCATGCGGGCATCAAACTTTAAGGCTCTTTCTTTCAGGCTCAGATGTCCGGTCTTTTCGGCAATACGGCTATTGACGGCTACCTGATTGCGGCCGTTGGCAATGATAACGGCTGCGGCTGTCGTGCCTCTCAGACTATAATTGCCGGAAGGATATTTGTCTTTATACGCTTTGACCTTGTCGTTAAACTCTTTGACTTTCTTTTCAAGCTCTTCTTCCTCTTCCGGGGTCAGATTGTCCTTATGCGATAAAAGCTCGGCGTTTTCCACCTTAAAATCGGCCAAAAGCTGCGCGTCAAGCATTTGAAATGCCATGGCGTCGGCATGACTGCCGATTGCCTGAAGCAGTCTTTTTCTTTTTTCGTCAGAGCTTAAACCGGCAAAGGCAGGATTTACGGCCAACTCACTTTCTGCCTGCAAAATTGCCATTTCCAGCATTTCGCGGCGAAGTTCGTCTTTACTCTTAATGCCGTCTTCCTTACCTGCCTGCAAATCAATATGCTCAAAAAATTCGACGACATTGGCCATCTCGGGGTGGAGCAGTTTGCCGTCCTTATCTTTGCCAAAAGCATCAAAATCTTTCAGAACGGCATCCATTTCGGCCAGATTTTTATCAATAAATTCTTTGGACGAGGGCGTTAAATGCGTCAGACCGTTTTTGGCGTCAAAATCTCTTCTTTCGCGATTGACACGATCGGTGGCGGGGGTCTGACGTCTGTCGGCATCGGGCTGATGAACGGCAGCAAGTTCGGCTTCCAGAGCTACAATGCCGTTCATATCTTCCAGTGCAAGGTTTTCCTTACCGTCGGCAAAATCTTTTACTTTCTTTTGGGCAAATTCGTCAAGTCTGGCAAAGGCAGTGCCGGCGTCACCGATTTCACCGTTGTGTGCCTTCAAAATGCGATATATCCGGCTCAGTTCGTCCGGCGTCAGATCTTCCAGACCTCTGTTGACCCGTTCTATTGCCTGTTGCAGTTCTTTTTGCTTGTTTTCATCGCTGCCGCTCTGGTTCGCATTGTTTGTTTCGTCTACCATTTTCGTGCCCTCACGCATTTATAACTAATTTTAGTTTAGTACAAAAATTCGAAAATTTCAATAATTTTTGTCAATAAACTTTAAAATAGTTATTTTTCTTACAGTTGCGAAAATGTTATCGAAAAAAGATTAATATTTATTTTATGCGTTAACGACTGTTGCGGGCGCATTTGTCGGCGGAAAATGCCGTATTGTTTTAGCCGAGAAAATATGGTATTATATTTAATATATAGTAATTACCTGCGAGAATACACATGAGCGACAATCAGGATACTGAACAAGAAAAAAATGACGACAAAAAGGCATTTAAAACCCGGAACGAACTGCAAAACAGAACCGAGAGCAGGCCTTATTTTGAAAAAATCCGCAAGCTGAAAGAAAACAGCCAGAGGCTGAAACAAAAGGCCGATAATGAAATGAAACGCGTACGGGAAATGATGAAGCGGAAAAAAGAAGAACTCAAGGCGGCAAAAAATAAAACGGACAAAAAATTAATCCAGGCAGACTATCATTTTCTACGGGGCGCATTAAGAGAACTTCCATCGCTGAAATTTAAAATCACGGGTGATATAACCAAAATGAATCTTATTCTGGCAACAAAGATCAAAATGCCCTACAGGGTTATGGTCGATTTTGAACTCAAGCCCCTACCCAGCCAAAGACAGAAGAATAAAGACAGAGATCAGGATAAAGATAAGGGTAAAAAAAACTCGCCCAATGATAAAAATAATGACAAAGCCAATGGCCAAAACAGCAAGAAAAATAATCGGAATCAGGCAAACAGTCAAAAAGAAAACCGGCAAAAACTGCGGCAGGATATCTTGGCGCTCAGCTTACAGGGCATTAACAGAAATCTAACCCCGACAGCACCGCAAAAAAGACCTGTGCAGCAGACCAATATTAATTATAACAACAGGCTGTTGCAAAATCTTTTCAACAACGGAAGAATGTGATATTTATTTAAATTGTGTCGGTTTATTCGCGGCCGCGGTTTAACATATCCGGCGGCATCATTTTACCGGTAACGCCGGCCTGTAATTCGGCGCTTTTTTCATTAACGAACGTATTTTCCGGTTTTATTTCAGTTTCCGGCTTTTTGCGTTTAAGACGGCCGCTCATACGGAGAATTTTGCGCTTTTCGCGATATTTTTTACGCTCTTCCGGTGTCATGTTGGCAACATTATAATTGCGAATTTTGCGACGGACAGCCGGCGACAGTTTTTTAACATAGTCTTTTTTGAGGTCGATTTCTTTCGGTTTGTCCTTGCCGTCAATTTTCATATCTTCGGCAACAGCGGCGACAACCGTTTTTTCTTTGGCTTCTTTTGACAGCTCTTCTCCGGCAATAATCTTTTTATGCCCTTCTTTTTTGGCAGTCTTAACTACCTGACGAAATACTTCAAGCGGCGCTTCTCTTTCGGGTTCTTTTTCCGGCTTTTTTTCAGAATTTTTTTCCGTTTTGGGTTTTGTCCTGACGGGCATCCGTATATTTTTTTCTTTTTCTTTTACCTTTTTAGGGCCACCGATATAAGCGCTGTTTTCTTCCCGACGCTCAACAACGGCGTTGTATTCGCCTTTTTCTTTGTCTTTTTCCGTATCAAAAAGCTTGGTCACAACCGCTTTTTTATCTTTGACGGTTTCGGCAACAACCGCATTATTGGCGGCAAATTCTTTCCAATCGGCCGTTTCTTTAGCCAGCATGGCCTCGCTAATCTGCCGTTCGCGAACTTTTTCGGCGCTGTTATCGGCAACGGCATGAATTTCAAACTGTTTTTCGGTCAAATCGGAGCCAAGCGCATTTTCGTCGGTTTTGCCCTTGTCCAGCTCCTTTTCTTCATTGGTCTTTTCGGCAGCGGTTTCCGGCGCGGCATAAGGCGCTTTGGCACTGCCGGTTTCAACTTGTTTGGCAATATCTTCCTGCATGGACTGCAGGGCGCCCGCGTCCATTTTGTGCGCGTCGAGTATCTGCGCCATCTGCTCCTGCATTTTTTCGGCCGCCGCCTGCGAAATCCCTCCGGCAGCAATTTCTTTTTTATCGCCGATTTCCATACCGGAGACACCGTCCGGCTTATAATCCGCTCCCTGTTCCCGAACCGGTTTGAGCATGGCGGCCTTGAACTCTTCGGCACTCATACCGCAGCGGGGATCATAAATGTCCAACTCTCCGGTGGCGGTGTTTTTGAACCCCTTGACCTTGGCAAAGGCCTGCAACGCTTCAGTCGAGACCTTGCCGCCGTCCATGGCCGAACCATTAAGATTCTGATCGTTAATCAGACCATAAATAAGCTTGTATTCAGCGGCGTTTTGAATAAGCGCAGAACCGTCGGCAAAAGCCTTAACCCGACCGGCGGTATAGTTTCGCAGCTGTTGACGGAGTTCGGCCTGTTCCGGCAAGGACATATCAAGGTGCTTGTCCACAAAACTAAGCTCCTTATAATCCATCGATTGCCAGTTATAAGTATTTTCGGCCATTTGCTCCTCCGTTGCTTAAGATAAGATTATTTTAGCAAATTTTAAGCAAACTGCAATCTTTTTGCACAAAAAAGCCTTCCGAATACGGAAGGCTGATTTTTTTAACGCCCCTGATTTCGAGCAGCCATCTGAGACCGGATATAATCTGTCCGAGCCTGCCGGTCGGCACTCGTATTAAAGTTGCTGCTTTCGTCATATTTATGATCGTTATCACGAAATTCCTGACGCCGCGCGGCTTCTTTGGCGCGTTCCGATGTGCCGGCAACTTTGCCGCGAGCCGTTTCCAACTGCCGCTGGCGAACGCCCTGATTGTGCCCCTCCAAAGCAGCCCTGGCTTCTTCCGGAAGAGCCTGCGCCGATTCATACAGCGGATTAGTCGTCATTTGCGGCTTGCCATCCTCGCCTTTTTTGACGACGCCATTTTCATCCAACTCGAAAACTTTTTCATTTTTGTAGCCGATTGTTTTCTCCGGGGCTCCCTTGATTTCGACGCCGTCTTTTTGAGCATCTTTGGCTGCAACCAATCCGGCCGCATAGGCTATCATCTGGTCTTTGTCGTCTTTGATGTTTGAGAGGTCAACCTCTTTACCCTCAGCTATGTCTTTTTTGAACTGATCCTTATAATCCTTATATGTCTGTTTTGTATTATATTCGTTCAGTTTCTTCTTGCTTTCTTCGCTCAACTGGTCTTCAAAACCGTGAACATCGATTTTGCCCTCCGGGGCATTCTGATATGCAACGCCCATTTCCTCGCAGGCAAGTTTCAGCTTGGCCGCAAATTCCGGCGACATTTCGCCCGAGAAATTAATGGCCTGGTTGTTGCGTTTGGCGTCTTTGACCAAGCCAAGAAATACTGAATAATCAGCGGTTTTGCCATCAGCACCGGCAATGCTGGCGTGCTTCTGGTCAGAGTAGCGAACCTTACCGAGATTTTTGCCTTCTTTGCTGATGCTCAGGCTCAAACCTTCTTGGTCTTCCGGATCTCGCGTGCACTCCTGTTCACGTTCTCCACAATGCTGTTTCCAGAACTTTTCCTTGTCGTCTTTCCAGTCCTGATTTTCTTCCTCGTTATTTGTTTCATTTGCCGGTGCATCTTTCTCTTCGCCTTCGCCGACATTCAGCTGCTCGGGTTCCGTACGGTTGTCCTGATTTTCGTCCTTGGGCTTGTCTTTCTCTTCTTCTCTTTTGTTTATCTCGTCTTTCAGCTTTTCAACAAATATGTCATGTAATTCTTCGTCGGATTTTCCTTTATATTCAGGATCATTGGGATTGTAATAGAATTTTTTCCCCACCGGCGTACCATTTTGCGGAGTAATAATAACCGGCATTTCTTTCCATTCGGCATTTTTATATTCCTGATGCAGGGCCTGACGTTTGGCCGCCTTTTCTTCCTCCGGCGCGTTGGCAACTTCTTCTTCCCTTGCCGCAAAATATTTGTTTTCGGCTTCGACGTCGTTGGGCAGACCTTCTTCCGGCGGATTTTTTTCATCAATATTTATATATTTGGCAACCCAACTGGCATAAGTTTCCTTAATACGGTCAATTTCTTTCTGGTCGGCCAGCGCAGTGAATTCGTCTGCCGTTTTGTCCGTGCCGCCAAGTTTGAAGAAAAGGTCGTGATAAGTTCCCAAATTAACGTCATTTGCCATGGTTTCGTCTCCTGTTAAACAGCTTTAATTATAGACAGAATACCATAATTTCCATATTTTGTCTATATTTTTGTTTAGCTTAACAAAAGTTTCATAATATATGGTTAACAAAAGACTTTATTTCAGCCGACGTTCCTAACCGCTTAATCCAGGCTGTTCAGCAAAAGCGTGATGTTGGTCATAAACAGCTTAACGGAAATGGCCAGCAGAATAATGCCGAAAAACTTTTGCAGCATATAAATCAGGCCGGGGCCGAGCAAGCGTTCGATGCGCTTGGTCAGCTTGAGAACCAAATAGACAATTACCATATTGGCGATGACCGCGGCCAATATGCTGATGTCACTGTATTGCGAACGAATGGACAAAAGCGTGGTCAGTGCACCGGCGCCGGCAATAAGCGGAAAAACGACCGGAACAAAAGTGGCGTCTTTCGGTGCATCGGGCTGATCGTGAAAAATGTTGATGTCCAGCACCATTTCCATCGCCAGAATAAAAATAATGAACGAACCGGCGACGGCAAAGGACGAGATATCTACCCCGAAAAGATTTAAGAAAGCTTCTCCGACATAGAAAAACAGGAAAAACATTATCAAAGACAACAGGGCTGCACGAAAGGCATTGATTTTTTTACCTTTTTTCTTCAGAGCCAAAATTACGGGAATATTACCGGTTATATCAATAATGGCAAACAAAACGATAAATGCGCTGAAAAAATGGTGCCAGTTGAATGCTTCGAACATATTTTTCTCCTTTTTTTGTTTTTGAGATAGCACATTAAAATATCGTGTCAATAAAAAACGGCAGTTTGTCGGCCGCCGTTTTTGAAAACCGGTTTTTTAATCCTTACTCTTCCAAGCTGACCCGGATTTTCTTTCCATAATAACCGCAGAGCCGGAAAAGCTTAAAAATATCGGCGCAGTTTCCCCTCTCCAGACTATCGATTATCCAGCACGGCACGCCGGTTTTCTTTTCGACTCTTTTGATGCTTAAACGACGGCGCCGGCGCTCCTGCCAGAGAATTTGGCCGACATCTTTCAAAAACTCTTTTTTGATTTCTTTTTTGGACATTTGTTCCATCATCATGTTCAACTCCTTCAATGTTTTGTTAAAACAAAACCGCCCTTTCGGTCAGAAAAGGCGGAGGATGTTGAAAGCTGTACGAGAACAGTGCATTTATTCGTCGGCCGAAACCGCTTATTTCATGCCATCCTCCCTTGTCGGAGGCTATTTTTGGTTTCTCGTAAGGAGCTTTCATACTCCGCGGCCGGTCTAACCGTTTCCGACTGCAGAGATGATTATAAAGGCTAAAAGCTATTTTGCAACGGCTTTTTTTGTTGTTATTGCCGGGTTTGCAAGGGGACGCCCTTGAGCGTTCACCGGCTGTGGCACGAACCTTTGTTGAAGCGCCTTGCTCAAGCTGTTGCCAGCTTGACCGCATTACTGGCTGCGGTACGAATCTTTGTTGAAGCGCGTTGCTTTCTGCGTGCATATCGTGAGTTCGTGCCTTGTGTCTGTGGATTGCCGGATCAAGTCCGGCAATGACGGTAAAGAAAAAAGAGTCCGAATATGACAGAGGAGAAAGGGTACTTGACCCGGCAATCCAGAAAAAGAAACCCCCGCGTAAAACGCGGGGTTCTTCATATGCGGCTGTAAGCCTTTAGCACTGGCATCCCCTAAACG
>CALXTV010000003.1 GCA_944391505.1 uncultured Alphaproteobacteria bacterium
CCTCCCGAAAACATAGATTGAAGCCCATATCTGAGATTTAGAATAACGTATTTTCGGAAAGAAGTCAACATATAATGGGAGGCTTCTTGTTTTTGGCTAAAAATAGAATTAGTAATCGCTGTTGCCGTCTTTCTTTTCTTCGCCGATACGATTCAGCAAATCATCGATTTTCAACTTAAGCTGTGGAGACGGATTGGCCGCGAGAGCCGCATTTGCCTGCCGGCGTGCAATGTCAACCGCGCCGATACGCAGGCTGTATTCTGCCGCGGCATAGTTTGAGTTTGCGACATCGTTGAGGCCGCCGTAAGCACGGGACAAAAGCAGCCAGCCGTAAGTATCGGGCTGCTGCAAAAGCGATTTCGTTAAAATTTCGGCCGTGTGTTTGAGTTCGCCGCGATTCGGATTATCTTCCAGCACGGCTTGTGCCAGATTGATTTGAAACAATGCCGAATTCGGCAGCAGGGACAGCGCTTTCTGATATTCGGCGCGTGCGGGCTTGATTCTGCCCGTTTCCATAAAAATCTGGCCTTTCAGTTCATGAAAATACGGATTTTCCGGTTCTTCGGCAATCAGTTCGTTCAAAATTTTTAGGGACTGGTCGATTTTAAGCATTCTGAACAGAGCAATTGACTGCGCGTAACGGGCCGCTGTCGACTTGTCGCTTAAAGGGTATTTTTGCAAAACTTTGCGCGGCTCTTCAAGAAATGCGGTCAGCTTTGCTTTTATCCGCAAAAATTCGTCGCTTGGTTGTGCCGGCGCCGGATAAGCCGACTGTCGAACGGCGTTGTTCAAAAAACCGATGCGTTCTGCCGTAACCGGGTGTGTGCGAAAATACGGGTTCTCGGTAATGCCGTTCAAGCGATTTTGCCTGTCGATTTTTTTCATGAAGTTCCTCATTCCGGCCGGGCTTTGTCCTGTCTCTTTTAAAAGTTTGACCGCCGATTCGTCGGCACTGCGTTCTTCCTCAACCTGATAGGCCAGCATGGCATTGAGCATTGAACTCTGGGTTCCCATCATAATCGCGATGGCCGCATCGGCGCGTCCCGTTGCCGCAGCCGTTGCCCCGGCCGCCAGCAGGGAAGCCAGGTTGATTTGCTGCATATTCTGCAGTTTTATTTTCTGGCGCAGAATATGCCCGCCCATGATGTGTCCGGCCTCGTGGGCCAAAACGCCGGCAATTTCGTTTTCGTCGTCGGCTCTCATCAGTGTTCCCGTATGAACGAACATATTGTTGCCGTCGCCGACAAAGGCATTCAGACTGGCATCGTTGACAATGAAGATATTGTTGCGGTTGAACGGAATGCCGGCCGCCCTGAAAACAGGCTTAAGCTGCCGGGCAAGAAACTGTTCGGTTTCTTCGTCCGAAATAAGACTGATTGAAGCGGCGTCCGCATCTGACAAAAAGGCTGATTGCAGCAAAATGCCGCAAATCAGCCCGATAATCGCTTTGCGAAAAATTTCCGTTATCCGATTAACTTTCTCCACCAATTTGTTTTCCCTTGTTTTTCGTCAGTTTCCTGATTATTCGGTGTATTAGATTTGATGTCTTCGTGCGAATTATACAAGATGATGGTTTCGGCTTTTTCTTTATGATTTTCTTTTTCCGCCTCAAAACGATTGCCGCTCACATCATTCCGGTCACGGCGGCGGTCACGTCCTCTTCTGTCGCGCCGTCTGTCGCGGCGGTCACGGCGTCCGCGACGTCCGTTATTGTTATAAGCCGAGTTCTCGGCAGATTCGTCGACATTGTTTTCGGTTTCATTCGGAGTATTTTCCTGATTAATTGTCTCTTCGCTCTTTTCTGGCCCTTTTTCCTCGACGGGCATTTGTCTGCGGTCATTGCGGCGTCTGCCTCTGCGGCCGGTATTTTCTTCTATGCGGGTTTCTTCCACGGTTGTTTCTTCGGCAGTTTTCTTTTCCTCAATGGTTTCCTTTTGACTCTTAACCCGTTCGAGCCTGAATTCGGTTACGTTTTTAATGCTGTCGTCGGCACAGATGACGATTTCCATTTTATAACGCTGTTCCAGAGCGCAGAGCGTCTGTCTTTTCTGATTCAGCAGATAAATGGCCGTTTCCGTCGGTACGGAAATGTTGATTTTGGCCGAGCGTTTTTTGATGCCTTCTTCTTCAATGGCGCGCAAAATAAGTACGGCGCCGGATTCCGTGGTGCGGACGACACCCTGTCCGTGACAATGCGGGCAAACCTGATAATTGCTTTCCATAAAGGAGGAGTGCATTCTCTGGCGCGAGATTTCCAGCAAACCGAAACAGCTCATTTTGGCAATCTGAACCCGGGCGCGATCCTGCTTCATGGCCTCTTTCATGCGCTTTTCGACGGCATGATTGTTTTGCGGTTCTTCCATATCAATAAAGTCGACCACAATCAAACCGGCCAGATTGCGCATTCTGAGCTGTTTTGCAATTTCGTCGGCTGCTTCCAGATTCGTTTTGAGCGCGGTTTCTTCCAAATCTTTTTCTTTTGTGGCACGGCCGGAGTTAACGTCGATGGAAACCAAAGCCTCAGTCGGATTAATTACCAGATAGCCGCCCGATTCCAGTTGAACGTTGCAGTCATGCAGCTTATCGAGCTGGCTTTCGACTTGAAAACGTTGAAACAGCGGAATGTCGTTCTTTTTGCATGATTTGATTTTTTTCAGATTATGCGGCGACAGGATTTTTACAAAACTGCGTGCAACCTGATAAGCCTCGTCTCCGTCCACGATAATTTCGGATATGTCTTTGGTGTACATATCGCGCAGAGCGCGTTTAATCAGGTTTCCTTCTTCGTGAATCAGCGCCGGAGCCTTGCTGCTCAAAGCCGACAACCGGATCTGATTCCAACTGCGGATAAGATAATTATAGTCGCGGACGATGTCTGCCTTTGTTTTGTCTTCGCCGGCGGTGCGGACAATCATCGACATATCGCTGGTCAGCGGCAGCTCCCGGACAATGGCTTTCAGACGCTTGCGGTCGGCAGCATTTGTAATTTTGCGCGATACGCCGCCGCTTTTAATGCGGTTTGGCATCAGCACGCAATAGCGTCCGGCCAGCGACAAATAGGTCGTCAACGCTGCCCCCTTGTTGCCGCGCTCTTCTTTGACAACCTGCACAATCAGAATTTGTCCTTCTTTGATGACGTCCTGAATATTGCTGCGATGAAACAGCTTTCTGACTTTCAGGAGCTTTCTTTGCAGCTCGAAATCATATTCCTGATCTTCTTCGTCGTCATCGTCGACGGCGTCGTCATCATTCATATAAGCGGAATTTTGTTCATTTTCGCAAACGTCTTCTTTTTCGATTTTTTCCGGTTCGGAAAATTCTTCTTTGACGGTTTCGTCCTCGGTTCCGGTAGATTCGCTTAAGACCTTAAGTTCTTCTTTTTCCTGTTTTTCTTTTTCCGCTTCGGCAAGATGCTCTTGTTCTTCGGCAAGTTTTTTCTTGTAACGTTTTTTCAGGATTCTTCTTTTTCTCGGCTTTTTGTCTGTTTCCGCCGGCATTTCCGCTTCTGTTTCAGCGGCAGAGGGCGTTTCTTCTGTTGTGGAAGCCGCAGCCTCGGGGATTTCCTGTTCAGTTTTTTCGGAAGTTTCGTTGTTCTGCTCTGTCGGCACGGTTGCAGTTGATTCTTCGGCTGCGGCAGCCGCAGCTTTTTCCGCTTCTTCCTGTGCTTTGCGAGCTTCATATTGCGCGCGCTTTTCGGCACGTATTCTCTCTCTTTGTTCTTCGCGTTCTTTCAGAGCCTGCTTTTTTGCTTCAATAATTTCGTCGACCTCCTTGTCGACTTCGGCCATTTCCTCGTCGGAAATATTATAATAATCGGGATGAATTTCCCCAAAAGCGAGAAAACCATGCTTGTTTCCGCCGTAATCGACGAATGCCGCCTGCAGCGACGGTTCGATTCGCATAACTTTTGCTAAATAGATATTGCCTTTGATTTGCTTGCGGCTGCTTGATTCAAATTCAACGTCTTCGACTTTGTTTCCGTTAACAATGACGACACGGGTTTCTTCTGGATGAGTGTCGTCGATCAACATTCTTTTGGTCATAAATATAAACTCCGTTAAGCGGCAGCATATAAAGCTGCACAATAATTGTCTACCTGCCGGCAGGCTCGAGGGAGCATATTTAAACCAAATCCGGTTTTTTATCCCGTTTCCCGGTGATAAAACCTCTCACATCACGACAAAGCCGTCACCGTTTTTTCGGTCGCTTCATCTCATAAACTCTCTCTCTTGGCTCCGAACATCTTTGTTGCTTGCTTATTATCTGTGTCCGAAACCCGGACCTCGTCCGGCAAAAATCTTTTCTTCGTCTCTTGTATGCAAAGCTCGTTTCTCACTGTGAAAAAAACGGCGCTGCCAAAATTAAGTCTTGAAAATAAGTCCGAAATTCTATAAAGAAGACTTAAAGCCGACAGATAAAAATACATACAATTCCGCATTAGAATATACGATTTGATTTAAAACACAACAGCAATTTTATGCGGAATATTAAGTTTTTTACCCGCAGCTTTAACAGATTGGTAAGAAGTGTTTCGTATAATCTGTACAATAGATAAAATTTACCAAGAGTCGAATATGGAAAAAACGGTGCGAAAGTTTTCAGCTTTTTTCGGCGGCAGATTTGTTCTGGCGTTGCTGTTCCTGTGTGCGCTGTTTCTTTCTGTTTCGGCGCAGGCGGCCGGTGTTACGTCAATGCGCATCGGGCAGGGTGTCGGTAATGTCCGCATTGTGTTGGATGCCGACAAGGATTTTGACTATAAAGTTTTCATTCTCAATAACCCTAAGCGTCTGGTCATCGATACTTTCGGTGTCAAGGTCAGTCCGAAGCTGGAAAGTTATAAGGATAAAAACAACCTTGTGTCCCAGACACGTCTGGGTAGTGTCGGAACGGACGGAACTCGGATTGTGTTTGATCTGAAAAAGCCTGCAGTCGTCAAAAAAGCGTTTATGCTGCCGCCGCAGTCAACTTTCGGCTGGCGTTTTGTCGTTGATGTTTCTTTGGCTTCTGAGCGTGAATTTGTGTCAAAGCTTGGCTCCGATCACGCCTTTTCCAACGATTCAAAACCGGTCAAGGTGGCTTCAAAATCGCGTCCTAACCCCGTAAAGGCCGTTAAAAAGGATTCTAAAAAGATTATTGTTCTTGACCCCGGGCATGGTGGACGAGACCCGGGAGCTATCGGCTATTCCGGTGTCTATGAGAAAAATATTACTTTGGCTATGGGAAAGGAATTGAAAAAAATTCTCGAAAAAGAAGGCTATAAGGTTTATCTGACCCGCAGTACCGATATTTTTATTCCGTTGCGCGAACGGGTGCGTATTGCCCGCCGTCATAAGGCGGACCTGTTCCTGTCCATTCATGCCGACAGTGCGGTTAACCGAAGCGCAAAGGGACTGTCGGTTTATACGCTTTCTGAAACCGCCTCCGACAAGGAAGCCGCGGCGCTTGCCGAGCGGGAAAACAAAGCCGACGTCATCGGCGGACTTAACCTGGTCGAACATTCCAAAGAGGTTTCCGACATTCTTATCAATCTGGCTCAGCGCGAAAGCATGAACCGGTCTTCCGAGTTTGCAACTTTCATGGTTCAGGAAATGCGCAAGTCGGTGCAGTTGGTTGCCAACACGCATCGTTTTGCCGGTTTTGCCGTCTTGAAGGCGCCGGATATTCCGTCTGCACTGTTGGAAATGGGCTATTTGTCCAACCGAACAGAAGAACGTCTCTTAAAACAGGCTTCTTATCGTAAAAAACTGGCTGTTTCAACTTCCCGGGCCGTTAACAAGTTCTTTGACAATATGCAGCATGCTTCGATTTTCTGACCCCTTGTGTCTGAAAGTGCGGATTTATCCAAATCCGCCGAATTTTTTGCTGTTATATTATGATAAATTGTAATAGATTGCTCTTAACGTAAAAATAAAATGCTTTTTTCGGATGTTTTTTGATGTTTAAAACGCTGTCTTCTTTATTGAGTACATTTTTTTTCTTTGCGGTAATCGGCTTTGTCATTGTCATCAGCAGCCTGTGGAAATATGCCGGTGAACTTCCCGATTATCATCAGCTTGAAAAATATGAACCGCCGGTAACCACGCGCCTGTATGCCGGCGACGGACAGTTGCTGATGGAATATGCTGCCGAAAAGCGCTTTTTCGTTCCGGTAGATAAAATTC
The DNA here is from genome assembly GCA_944391505.1 of uncultured Alphaproteobacteria bacterium. Classification (GTDB taxonomy): domain Bacteria; phylum Pseudomonadota; class Alphaproteobacteria; order RF32; family CAG-239; genus Scatacola_A. The sequence goes on from CALXTV010000003.1 coordinate 6,162, forward strand.
CCGAACAGGTTAAAAACGCGTTTATAGCCGCCGAGGACAAAAACTTTTATACGCACGGTGGTATTGATTATGTCGGCATTATCCGCGCTTTGCTCGGCAATATCAAAAACATCGGCACTGGCCGCCGTCCTGCCGGAGCTTCAACCATTACCCAGCAGGTGGCCAAGAATATGTTGCTTTCGTCCGAACTTTCCTATACGCGTAAAATTAAGGAAGCGATTCTGGCAACGCGTATCGAAAATGCTTTCAGCAAGGATCATATTCTTGAACTGTATCTCAATGAAATTTATCTGGGCAACCGCTCTTACGGTGTTGCCGCTGCGGCGCTCAACTATTTCGGCAAGGCGCTCAATGAACTGAATATTGAAGAAATAGCTTATTTAGCGGCGCTGCCCAAAGGCCCGAACAATTATCATCCGAAACGAAAATACGAGGCTGCCGTCGGCCGCCGCAACTGGGTGTTGGATCGTATGACGGAAGAGGGATATATTTCAAAAGAGGAAGCGGAGGCAGCCAAAGAAAAACCGCTGGTTACGGTAGAACGGCGCGGCGGTTTTCTGAAAAATGCCGAATATTTCAGCGAAGAGGTTCGGCGTGAGATTAATGACGATTTCGGTGAAGAAGCGCTTTATGAAGGGGGCCTTATCGTACGTACCACGCTCGACCCGAAACTTCAGAATATAGCCACCAAAGTTTTTCATGACGAAATCATAAATTACGACCGCCGCCACGGCTGGCGGGGAGCCGTGGCCAACATTTCTCTGGACGGAGACCGCAAAGATGCCCTGACAAAAGTCGAAATGCCGAAAGGCGCGGACGATGACTGGGAAAAGGCTGTCGTTCTTGAGGTAAAAACGGACAAGGCTCTGATTGAAACAGCCGACGGAGAAAAAGGAGAAATCCCGTTGAGCCTGCTGGCTTGGGCGCGTAAAAATCTACCCAAACATCAGGACGTCGGCGGAGCGCCAAAGAGCGTGGCCGATGTCTTGCATACCGGCGATGTCATTTTTGTTGAAAAAGTTTCTTCCAAAACGGCTCAAAGCAAAAAACTTGCGGAAAATTCCTATGAGTTGAGACAGGTGCCCAATGTGGAAGGAGCCCTGATTGCGCTTGATCCGCATACCGGCAAGGTATTGGCTGTCGTCGGCGGTTACTCTTTTCAGAAGTCTCAGTTTAACCGGGCAACCCAGGCGCGTCGTCAGACCGGATCCGCTTTTAAGCCTTTCGTTTACCTGACGGCTCTTGAAAACGGCTATTCGCCGACCGACCTGATTCTTGACGCTCCTTTTGTTTTGGATCAGGGCGCCGGCCTGCCGAAATGGAAACCGGTCAACTATTCCAAAAAGTTCTATGGCCTGATGACCTTGCGGCAGGGTATCGAAAAATCACGCAACCTGATGACGGTTCGTCTGGCTCAGGATGTCGGTATGGATAAAGTTTGTGAAATGTCTAAACGTATCGGTGTCAATCCCAATCTGCCCAAGCTGTTGTCCATGTCGCTCGGTGCCGGCGATACCCGGTTGATTGATATGGCCAGCGCTTATGCGGTTATTGTCAACGGCGGCAAAAAGGTCGAGCCTTACTTTATTGAACGGATTCAAAACCGCGACGGCAAAACGATTTTAAAACAGGACAAACGCATCTGCGAGAACTGCAATGCCGATAAATTCGAAAATCAGGATATTCCGCATTTGCCCGATTCCCGCGAGCAGATTGTCGACCCCTTGTCGGCTTATCAGATGACCAGTATTCTGGAGGGCGTGGCTCAGCGCGGAACCGGTGCGCGTCTGCGCTCTATCGGCCGTCATCTGGCCGGTAAGACCGGTACGTCGAATTTAAATAAAGATGCCTGGTTTATGGGCTTTTCGCCGGATTTGGTCGTCGGTGTTTATGTCGGTTTCGATGAGCCGCGCACCTTGGGCCGCAGGGAAACCGGCGCTGCGGCGGCCCTGCCGATATTCTACGGGTTTATGAAAGAAGCTCTGGCCAATCAGCCGGATATTCCGTTCCGTATGCCGCAGGGGATTAAGCTGGTCCGTATCAATCACGATACCGGCAAACCGGCGGTGCCGACCGACAAGTCGGTTATCGTCGAAGCCCTGAAACCGGATTTTGACTTCAACAAGAGCCGCCAGCGTGTTATCGGCAGCAATACCGAGGCCGAAGACGAAAATGAGAGCAGCGGCGGCGCTTTGTTCGAAAATGCTTCTGAAAACAGCAATTTTCAGCTTGGCGCCGAATATTAGGAGAATTTGAAAATGAGAGCCGAAATTATTGAATTGGCCGATGCCGTCAAGCAATCGTTGGAATTGCTGAGGAGGTCTCTTTGACTACGACAACGCGGTTATCCGGCTTGATGAACTGAATGCGCTTTCCGAAGATCCCAAACTCTGGGACGATGCGGAAAAAGCGCAGAAGTTGATGTCCGAAAAAAATAATCTGGAAACGGCGCTGAATAATTATACCGAAATGAAAAATGCGCTGAATGACCTGACCGGCCTGGCCGAAATGGCCGAGGATGAGGGGGACGAGGCGGTTGTTGCCGAGGTTATGCAGCAGCTTGAGGCGTTGAAGCAGCAGGCGCGCCGGGGCGAACTTGAAGCCCTGCTTTCCGGTGAAGTGGACGGCAATGACGCTTATTTGGAAGTCCATGCCGGCAGCGGCGGCACCGAAGCCCAGGACTGGGCGGAAATGCTGCTGCGAATGTATACCCGCTGGGCAGAAGCGCATAAGTACAAGGTTGACTATGTGGAAGAAACCGAAGGGGACGTCGCCGGCCTCAAGTCGGCAACCGTCAAAATCAGCGGACATAATGCTTACGGCTGGCTGAAATCAGAAACCGGCGTGCATCGTCTGGTGCGTATTTCGCCGTTTGACAGTGCGGGGCGTCGCCATACCAGCTTCGCGTCCGTCGGTGTTTATCCGGTCATAGATGATAAAATAGAAATCGAAATCAATGAGGCGGACTGCCGCGTCGACACTTATCGCGCTTCGGGAGCCGGCGGCCAGCATATTAACAAGACCGATTCCGCCGTCCGCATAACCCATCTTCCCACCGGCATTGTCGTGCAGTGCCAGAGCCAGCGTTCCCAGTTTCAGAACCGCGAAAGCGCCTGGAATATGCTCAAAGCCAGATTATATGAAATTGAACTGAAAAAACGCGAGGCCGAAGCGCAGGGAATTCGTGACGCACAAGGCGACAACGGCTGGGGATATCAGATCCGTTCGTATGTTTTGCAGCCCTATAAAATGGTCAAAGATTTGCGTACCGAAGCCGAAACTTCGGATACCAAGGCCGTTCTGGACGGAGATATCGACTTGTTCCTGTCCGCGGCTTTGGCCGGAAAGGTCGGCGCCGCATGAAGAAGTTTCTGATCCGGGGTGCGGTTGTTCTGGCGGCGGTTTACTTTTTTTTGTGCGGCCTGATTTATTTTGTGCCGCAGCATCTGTTTTACGCCCCGTCTTCGGAACCTTCGGACATCGAACAGGCACGGTCCGTGGATTATCCGGCCGAGCGCGTCGATTATCGGTCGGCAGACGGTACGCCGCTTTTTGCCTGGTATACAAAGCCGGCAAACAAAAATTCCAAAATTGTCGTTTTCATGCACGGCAACGCTTATAACATTGCCGGTTTCTATCATAAAGTTCAACCTTTCGCGCGCCGGGGGTGGGGAACTTTTCTCCCCGAATATCGGGGCTTTGGCGGCCTTCCCGGAGAAATAAACCAGCAAAATCTTGAGGCCGATGCCGTTGCCGCGGTTGAATACCTGCATAAGCTTGGTTACCAAAACCGCGATATCGTAATTTACGGTATGTCTCTGGGTTCACACATGGCACTGAATACGACCGTTTATTTTCAGGAGAAGCAGCCGTTTGCGGCCGTGGCCGTGGAAGTTCCGTTCGACACGCTGCCTAATGTGGTTGCCGATAAGGTTAAAGTGCCGATGCCGCTGTCTTTTCTGATGCGCGGTCATCTTTATGACAATTTGGTTCTGGTCAGCCGGATAAACAGTCCGCTTCTGGTTATGGGCGGCAATGCCGATGCCCTGATTCCGATTGAGCTGGCAAAAAATTTGTACGAACATGCTAAAGAACCGAAAAAAATGATTATTTATCCTTACGGAACGCATAATGATTTGTATAATTTCCGCAATTATGACGATATGATGTCCTGGCTGGAGGAAAATGAAAAAGGTATCAAATAGGCTCTATCGGGCACGTAAGATTATGGACTATGCCGGCGTCGTCTTTCTGGTGCTGCTGTTGCTGTTTATCTGGCAGCTTTACCGGGGGCCGGTTGCCGTACCTTTTTTAAAGCCTTACATCATCAAAGCTCTCAATCATGACGATTCCGAATATCAGGTAACGGTTGAAGCCGTCAATCTGGAACTTGTTCGTTCCATTCAGCCGATTAAGATTATTGCCAATAACGTCGTTTACAAAAAAAATGACGGCACCTTTATCATCAATGCGCCGAAAACCTCCGTTTCTTTCAGCATCAGGGCGCTGCTGCGCGGTGTCATTGCGCCGAGTTCGGTAGAAGTTGACACGCCATCGGTTTATTTGTTTACCACATACGGAATTGAGAAAAACAACGAAAACGAAATCAACCGGAAAAAGCTCGAATATTATTTCGACGTTTTCGAGGAATTTGTCGAACGTTTTAATTCGGAAGACCGGGCTTACCCCGAAAGCTACATTAACGACATATCTGTTAAAAATGCCGAACTTGAGTTTCATGAAGTTGATCTCGGCCGCAAATGGGTCTTTTCTGATTTGAACTATACTTTTGAACGCAATTTTACCAATATGGAAACGGATTTTAACGCGCTGCTTAAGCTTAAAGACCGCATTTCCACCGTTGGTGTTGATGCCGAATATCGTCCCGGAGCGGCCAAACTGGCACTGCGTTTTTATTTTTCGGATCTGGTCCCGGCCGATGTCGTGGACACGTTTTTGGAAAAGAAGTTCAGCGAAAATCTTTATGCCGTCAATTTGCCCGTGAGCGGCAAAATTGATGCTCTGATAGATTTTGAAGACGTGCTCAAAAACAAAGACGATATTGTCAAAAGTCTGGATACGGCCGTAGAAAACATTGACTTCCAAATTGAGGGCGGACAGGGAAATATTATGTTTTCCGATAATGAGGATTTTCGTTATGACATATCTTCGTTTTTGCTGGAGGGTAATATTGACGGCGGGGTCGACCGGATCAACATTAAAGATGCCGATTTCGATTTGGGCGGACAAAAAACAAAACTGGGTTTGCAAATTACCGGTATGAAAAAATTCTTTTTTGATAATTCTCTGAAAGATATCAAAATATCTGCTTCCGCAACGGTGGAAAAGCTGGCCTTTGATGATTTGAGCAAATACTGGCCGCGCTATATCGCTGAAGATGCATGGTTGTGGGTAAAAGACAGTATTTACGGCGGTGAAATCCGCGACGCTTCTTTCCGTTTTGATTTTGATTATGATGACACAAGCAAAGGACTGCGCTTTGCCAATCTCGACGGAAGGGGAACCATTATTGATTCTAATCTCAATTATCTGAAAGGCATGCCGGATATAAAAAACATGTACGGTACGGCTTATTTTGACAGCGACAGCATAAAAATAGACGTTGACAAAGGCATTTCCAACGGCGTTATCCTGACTGGCGGCAGCGTATTATTATATGATTTGGACAAGTACGATAATTTTGCCGATATCAATCTGGAAACGACCTCCAGTATTGCCGATGCATTGAAGTTGATTGACAACCCGCCGCTTGGCTATACTTCCGAGATGGGAATTGACGCTGACGCGATTCTCGGCGAAGCCGAAACGTCGCTTGGATTAAAATTTGAATTGAAAAACGATTTGGAACCAGATGAAGTCAAGGTCGATGTCAAATCCGTACTGACCGGCGTTTCTATCCCTGATATTGTCAAAGGAAAAGAAGTGAAGGCCGAAACGCTGAATCTGGTTGTTGACAATAACGGCATGTCGGTAATCGGCGACGCCAGACTTGACGATATTCCCCTGCATCTGGTTTGGGATGAAAACTTTCAAAGCAAAGATTATAAGAGCAAATATAAAATATCGTTTCGTTTTGATGACGCCTTCAAGAAGAAGCTCGGTATTGACATCAGCGTGTTGAACCCGCCCTACATTGAAGGTTATGCTAATGTCGATGCCGAAATTACCAAATACGACAATGATAAGCTCGACATTGATGTGCTTGCTTCTTTGGACGATGCAATAATTGATTATTCGGTTCTGGGTTTCCGTAAGCCGTTAAAGCAACCCGCGGCCATAACGGCCAAGCTGTCTTTTGCCGGTGATAAGTTGACGTCAATTCCCGAATTCGGCCTCTCAAAGTCTGATTTCAAATTGAACGGAAACATATCTCTGGATAAAGACGGAGAGGTTAAAACCGTTGACATTTCCCGCATCAGAGGTCCAAAAACTTCCGCCAGCGCCAAAATTGATTTTACATATAAGCCTAAGAAAAAAATCAAAGTCAACGTGTCCGGAAACAGCTATGACCTGACAGAGCTTTTTGCCCGCAACGAAGAAAATATCCGCCGTAAGACTACTTTGCATAAAAATAAAAAAACACTCAAAGACGAAGATGAGGACTATCTGGAAAAAGTACCCGATACGGATATTTACATTGCCGTAAACAGCCTTTGGACAAATCCCGAAGTCCCGATAACCAATTTTGCCGGCTCGGCGGAGCTGCGCAACGGCACCGGAATTTCAGAAGCGCATCTGGTCGGTAACTATGGCACTAGCCGCGATGTGCGTATCAAGGCGGACTATGTACCGAAACCCAACGGCGAATTTTTCCTCTCAATTGATTCCAACAATGCGGGTAGCACCTTAAAAGTTTTGCGCGTTTATGAAAATATGCGCGGCGGCAATTTGAGGATTGAAGCCCGCCGAACCAAAGACAAACAGTTTATCGGCCATGCTTCAATTCGTGATTTCAATATCTATAATACACCGGTTATTGCCAAGCTGTTGACAATGGCGTCTTTTACCGGCATGGTTAATCTGCTGACCGGAGAGGGAATGGCTTTCTCTCATTTCGACGCGCCTTTCGAATACAAAAACCGTACGCTTTTTGTCAACGGCGGCAAGGCATTCGGCAACGTCATGGGTATCACCGGCAGCGGCGCTTATAACCGGTCGACCGAAGTCTTGGACGTCAGGGGCGTCATTGCGCCGGCCTACAGCATTAACACATTTATCGGCAAACTGCCTTTGGTCGGCAGTCTGCTGGCCGGCAAAGACGGAACTGTTTTCGCTGCCAACTATACCATATCCGGCAGCATCGCCGATCCGAAAATCAGCATCAATCCGCTGTCGGCCTTAAGTCCGAGTTCGCTGAAAGATATGTTTTCCAACCTGTTCGGAGGCGAAAAAATTGAAATCAGATAAATTGAAAATAGGGTTGGATTTCCATGGCGTCATAACCGATAATCCGGAATATTTCAAGGCTTTTGCGGATGAGGCGCTGCGCCGTGGATACGAAATACACATTATCAGCGGCGGCCCCAAAGCCACGATTGAAGAATTTTTGAAACAATGGGGCATAAAATATACCAATATTTTTGCCATCGTCGATTATTATGACGCCAGAGGCTGCGTCACTTTTTATGAAAACGGCGAGTTTAAGGTTCCGGACGAACTTTGGAACTGCGCCAAAGCTGCGTATTGCGGCGAAAACAATATAAACATTCATATTGATGACACCATGAGCTACAGCGAAGGCTTCACCACGCCGTTCTGCTTTTATGACGTAAAGACCAGACATTGCCGGACGCAGGATCAAAAGGTCATCAACCTGGAAGTCTCGCCCAAAAACGCCTTAGACGACATTGAAACCTTTATCAGAAATAAACCCGCTCCGAAAGCCTAAAACTCCAGCACCGGCACAACGGAAATACTATCATATTTATCGTAGTAGATCAAATTACTGCCATTAAGAATTGTACCCCACACGCCGCTACCTGAAAACTCCGAGGAAAACCACAGCCAGTAGTTGCCAAGATTTGATGCACCACCAACCTTATTTACAACTGTAGGAAACGCACTCCAGTTCTTCTGAATGTTTCTTAAAACACCGGCCGCCGGCAGACACCACTTGCCGGACGATGCCGTCGTCGGCGCATATTTTCGGGCAGCCCAGGCCGCCGGATAAGTGTCGGCATCGCCCGCCGCGACAATTTTATCTGTATTCCCGCAACTGTCAAAATCGGCTTCAGCCAATGTCGTACTTGTCATATTCGGAAGCTCAAGAACATCTGTATATTCCGTAGACCAATACATACCGACACCGGAATTGCTTCGATTGCCGTTCTTATCAAGCCACCACGGCGCCATAATTTGCCCGCCGACACCATCGGCATTGACATAAACCACAATACCCAGCACCGTTTTGCTGCTGTCATGGTTGGCTGCGGCAACGCAGGTGTTGTCCGTGTAGAAAATATCGCCGATATTACACTTGGGGCGGGGCGTCGGACAGTAATAACTGTCTCCGGTCGGGCATTTCAAACCGCCTCGCGGACATTCTTCTTGCGAATATTTATAACCGAGCGAAGCACATTCCGGCGTCGCCGTGCAGGTGACAGCCAAAACCTCGGAAGCATAAAGGACAGAAGCAAAAGCGGAAAGTAAAAGAAAAAGATATTGTGTTTGCATGGTCTTACTCCAAATCAGAATATTTCCGGACGGATTAACACCGTCCGTCAGACCACAAACACCTATTATTGACAGGATAAACTATTTTTCGCAGCAAGTCAATTAATAATGGACACCCGTTTCTTTCCGGCTAAAATTAAAGCCCTCAAAAGAGGGCTTTAAAGGTTGTTACGGTTTTCCGTAATGCCTGATGGCGTAGTTGCGATATTCTTCCAGCATTTTTTCTATCGCGCGGCTGTCTTTTTCTTCTTTTCGCAGGCGGCAGATTTCCCGCGTCTTGTCTTGGCATATCTTGTCCAGCGAACGAATGGCGGCACGATTCGTCAAATCGGGAATGAAATCAAATTTTTTTTCTGCGGCATCAAGAGCTTCCATGGCCGATTGCAGATAATATTTGTGCAGGTTCATTGGATATTCCTTATTGGCTGGCCCAGACAATACGGTGAACGACGCGAATGTCTTTGACGTTGACGGAAGATTTTTCGGCAGAGAGTATATCTTTCAGTTCCAGGGTTGTCGCCGTCCGGCGCACAAATTCGCGAATGACTATGTCATTATTGTTCAAAAAAACAGCAATACGGTCATTGCGGCGGATTTCCGAACCCTGCGACAAAATCAGCAAGGTGCCGTTGCGATAAAAGGGAGAAAATTTGTCCGTATTTATATCCAGCGCATACAAATTGTCATGACCGTCAGGAAAACGGATATTCTGCCATTTGTTTTTTTGAAAATCGGCATAAATTGTTTTTTCGCCGGTCAGCAGTCTGGAACATTCAATATAGGGAATGGAGTGCGCGGTTTTTTCTTCATCGCCCTGATTGGCCAGGGCAAAAAACTCGTCAAAGCTGATATTGCAGACTTCAATGATTTTGTTCAGACTGTCAAGCGAAGGCCATCTTTTTTTTCCGTCGGGACGAACACGTTTGCTTTTGTTGAAAGTCGTGGCGTCAAGCCCGGCCTTTTTTGCCAGTCCGGAAGGAGACAGGCCGTTAATTTTTGCCAACTTATCAACAGCTTTCCAGACTTGTTCATATTTCATTTTTCCTCCTCGGAATCAAAAGATTCTCTTAACTTGAACCGATTATAAAATATTTTATTGTAGGAATCAAATCTTTTTTATGTTGAAATTCCTACAACTTTATATATAAGTTTGAAATATTAATAATTAGTTAAGTTGATTCATGGAGGAGAATCTGAAAATGAGAGAGATTTATGAACCTTTCGATAATGCGGAAGAAGTTTGGTTTTGGTTTTGTAGGTCTCTGGAAGCCCGGGGTGACGGCTTGCGCTCGCAAAGCGACTATCCGGGCAAACGGCGTTTTATAGAAATCGGGGATATTGCCCGGATGTTAAAACAGATGCGCACCCGCGGCGAAATAACCAACCGCTGCCTGCGCACCATGTCCAAATGGGGAAGACTGGGGACGCCGCCGTATTATGACAGCCGCGCCAAAAGGAGCGAAATCAGGCTCTGGGAATACGGCATATATGTTTTGAACTTGTATCTGAAAGCCAAGGGGATTTTATAAAATGAAAAACGCTGTCTTCGTTGCTCCGCAATTTGATAAGGCTTATGTTGTTTTTACGGATAACACAAGCCTGTGGTGGCTGCGTCTGCTCAAACCGGGTTTTCGCCACTGTTATCTTTTGCTGAGTTGCCGCGGCGGACGCTGCTGGCTTGAGTTGAATCCTTATTCTGACCAGATTGAAGTCTCTTTTTGCGAATTTGCGGCCTCTCAGTCGGAAACATCACTCCTCCGGACTTATGAAAATTGCCTCGTCTGTCCCGTCAAAATCAAAAAAGCGCCGCAAAAATGCGCGCCTTTGGGTTTTTTTACCTGCGTCGAAATGGTCAAAAGAGTGCTGGGAATACATGATTTTCGCGTAATCACTCCATATCAGTTATATAAAAAATTACAGGTTGTAGGAAAAAACTCTTGACAAGCGGTTTTTTTTATGTTACACCCTAAACATCACTTGCTGGTAGTGTATCCAAAATAAACCGAGTAATGAAAAACAGGCCTCCTTACAGAGGTCTTTTTTTTGTGGGATTAAACAGGAATGACAACCAAAAAGATAAAAACGCTCAAAGCGTTGAAAACCAGGCTGCGAAAAACACTGCCGGAAAAAATTTCGGAAGTGATAGACAGCTACGAAAATTTTTCCGAACAGCCGGTTCCTGACGACGCCAAAGGTTTCAGTGCGCACCATTCGGCCTGCAAGTCGGCGGTAATTCATGCCGAAACGCTTTTAAAACTGGCCGAATGGACCGACGAAAAGTCAGCTTCGGAAGGGACGGACGGGGAAAACAGACAGATTCTGAAGCTTTTGGCCGAAGCGCAAAACGAACTGAACAACGATGACGAAAATTGATTTTTTTGAATTCGTATACGTCTGGTTTCGGTTACAGGAGCTGAAGGTTCCGGCACACCAGAAAAAGATAGCCCGCTGGCTGTCTACGCTCTGGAACCGCGGCGGCGATCGTCAGGCGCTGCTGATGGCCTTCCGTAATTCGGGAAAATCGACCGTGGTCGGTTTGTTTTGCGCCTGGGTTTTATATCGCAGTCCGTCAACCCGGATTCTGGTAATGGCGGCGGATCATGCTTTGGCCAAGAAAATGGTTCGCAACGTCAAACGCATTGTCGAGCAGCATCCGCTCACCGGGAACCTGAAGCCGGCACGGCTCGACCAATGGGCTTCTGACCAGTTTACCGTCAACCGGAGCGCCGAGCTGCGCGATCCGTCCATGCTTGCCAAAGGTTTGGGCGCCAATATAACAGGTCTGCGTGCCGATCTGATTATCTGCGACGACGTCGAAGTTCCCAAAAACTGCGATACGCCACTCAAACGTCAGGAGATGCGGGAAAAGCTCAACGAACTTGACTACATTCTGACCCCGGGCGGCATGCAGCTCTATATCGGCACGCCGCATACTTATTATACGATTTATCAGACGGCATTTGATGCAAAAAAACCGGAAACGGAACCGTTTTTGCAGGGATTCGAAAAGCTGTTGATTCCGATTTTGGACGAAGCGGGCAAAAGCGCCTGGCCGGAAAGGTTCTCCGAAGATAAAATTGCTTCGGTGCGTATCCGTTCCGGAGAAAACAAATTTTTGTCGCAGATGATGCTGGAGCCGGTAAATTTTCGCGACAGCATTCTCGATCCGTCAAGACTTTGCTCTTATGAAGGCGAAATTGAAGTCGTTTTTGCCAACGGTCGCGAAATTCTGAAAATCGGCGGACGGAAGATGCTTTCCGCCTCCTGCTGGTGGGATCCGTCTTTTGCCGCCGGCAAAAAGGGCGACAACAGCGTCGTTGCCTGCGTTTTTACCGACGAAGAGGGAAAGTTCTGGCTGCATGACCTTGAATACATAAAAATTCCGGTTGAAAATGCCGACAATGCCGCTTCGCTGCAATGTCAGAAAGTGGCCGATTTTATGATTCGCAACCGGCTTCCCTCCATAAGGGTTGAGATTAACGGCATCGGCCGTTTTCTGCCCGGAATATTAAGACAGGTTCTGCGTATGCGCCGCATAAGCGCCGCTGTTCTGGAAGCAGCATCGCATGAAAACAAACAGCAGCGGATTTTGGAAGCCTTCGACGTGCTCTTGGCGGAGCGCGCCCTGCATGTTAACCGCAAAATCTGGAAAACGCCGTTCATAGAAGAAATGCGCGAATGGAGCGTTGACGGCGCGACGCATGACGATGCGCTGGATGCGGTGGCCGGCTGCCTGGCTTCGGAACCGGTGCGCATCGGTTCTTTCCGGGCAGACGCGGCGCCGTTGTCCCAAAACGTCTGGCAGGGAAGTTTCGAACAATATAATGCCGAAACGAATTTTAACTTGTAAAGGAAAAAGAACATGTTTTTTGACACTTTCAACTGGGTCACGATGATTGAGCTTCCGATTTTGGCAGCTCTGTTCCGGATTATTTGCCGACAGAAAAAGGATTGTGAAAATTCCGTCGGTTTTTGTAAAGACGCTCTGGCGGAATTCAAACTTCATGTCGCCCGCAATTATGTGTCGGTAAATTATCTGAAAGACGTCGAAACCAGACTTACCGACCATTTGCTGCGTATTGAAAAAAAGCTTGACGGCGTAGGGAGAAGAAACCGATGAACCATGATGCAGATATTCTGGCCCGTACAATCTACGGCGAAGCGAGAGGCGAGAGCATTTCCGGACAGGAAGCGATCGCCTCCGTTGTTTTAAATCGGGTTGCTTTTGCCAAACGGCGCGGCCGCTATTGGTGGGGAAACACGATTGCCGCCGTCTGTCTTTCACCGTGGCAGTTTTCTTGTTGGAATCCCGGCGATCCCAACCGGAAAATTATTGAACGGGCCGATGATGCCGACATAGGTTTTTGCATTTGCAAGCGGATTGCTCTGCGCGCCGTGTCGGGATTGCTGGAAGACCGAACCTCGGGAGCAACGCATTATCATACCCGCAGCCTGAGACCCAAATGGTCAATCGGCAAAATTCCCTGCGCCGAAATCGGCAGTCACGTCTTTTATAACGATATAGAGGTCTGACATGCGCGGTTTGACCAAAAGAGTTCTTTTACCGCTGCGTCTGCTGCGGCGCATAAGCCGCATGCCCGGCGGAAAAAAATGCCCGGCGCCGTGGCTGACGGTTTTCGGATTGTCAGTCTCCGCCGCCTGGCTGATGCTGACGGCCGCGTTGTGTCTGATCGCCGTCGGCGGTGGATCGCACGCGTCAGAAATTATTATGGCTTTGGCCGAAGCTTCGCCTTTGTGGGGTGCGGCGCTCGGTGTTCTGGGCATTGCCCTGGTCAGGGACGGAACGTCTCCGCGGCGCCGTCCGAAAAAGAAAAACAAAAATCAAAATAACTAATTTTTTGAAAGGAACATACCATGGGAGGATTTAAACCGTCTCGCAAACTCCTGATTTTGCAGGCCATTGAACAAGACCGCAAAAGAAAAGAGGAACTTGCGCGCAAACACCGCGGTTATGACAGTCTGGTCAAAACCTCATACACCGGCATAAAGGAAGAAGAGCCGGAAACAAAAACGGAAACCGGACGCAAAAAACTTCTCGGAGAATAATCATGGAAGACGACAGACTTGAAAAACTGGCCGGACGCTATCAGAAAGCGGCCGAAAAAAAGAATTGCTGGGAAGATCATTGGCGCGAATGCTACGAATATGCTTTTCCGCAGCGCGAAAACGTCAGCAGCGAAGTGCTTTATGAAAATGCCGGCGCCAAGAACAATCTGCATCTTTACGACGGTACGGCTCCGGATGCTGTCGATCAACTGGCGTCGTCGTTGTTGGCCGAGCTGACACCGGCCTGGGCAAAATGGTTCGGACTTAAGGCCGGAAGCGAATTGAGCGAAACCGAGCGCACACAGGTGGCGCCGGTTTTGGAAAAAGCGACTGATATTATGCAGCAGAATTTCGAACATTCGAATTTTGCGGTGGAAATCCATCAATGCTATCTGGATTTGGTAACGGCCGGAACCGCCTGCCTGATGTTTGAGGAGGCGCCTTTGGGGGAGGCGACGGCGTTTCGTTTTTATGCCGTCCCCCTGCGCGAAATAGCCATTGAAGAAAACGCTTCCGGAAAAATTGACACGACGTTTCGCTGTTCGCGCATTAACCTCGGCGGTATCCGCGAGCGTTTTCCCGAGTGCGAAATACCGACCTCTTTTGCGCAGAAATGCGCGGACGATCCCGATTGCAAAGTCAGATTGATAGAGGCGGTCATGCCGCGCAACGGAAATTGCGGCGCCTGCGGTTATGATTATGTCGCCTTTGTCTGGGACGGGGAGTTTGGTGGCGGCAATGCCGGTTTTATCCTGCGGGAAGGCGTGTTTGAAACTTCGCCTTTCATTAATTTTCGCTGGCTCAAGGCTCCGGGAGAAATTTACGGACGTTCGCCGGTTATGAAAGCGCTGCCGGACATCAAAACCGCCAATAAGGTTGTGGAATTGATTCTGAAAAACGCCTCAATTTCGGTAACCGGAATTTGGCAGGCAGACGACGACGGCGTTTTAAATCCGTCCAACATCAGGCTGGTGCCGGGTGCAATTATTCCCAAAGCAGTCGGTTCCAAAGGATTGACGCCTCTGGAAGCACCGGGAAAATTTGACGTCTCGCAGCTTGTGCTGGAAGACCTGCGCAAACGTATCAACCATGCGCTGCTGGCCGACCGTCTGGCCGAAATCAATACGCCGTCCATGACTGCAACCGAGGTTCTGGAACGTTCGGCAGAAATCGCCCGTATTCTGGGTGCCAGTTTCGGCCGCCTGCAATCCGAGCTGCTGACACCTCTCTTGAAACGTGCGTTTTGTATTTTGCGCCGTCGCGGCGATATTATGAATTTCGACCTTGACGGCAAAATTGTCGATATCCAGTATAAATCGCCGCTGGCTTTGTCACAGGCGCGTAAAGACGTCGGCAATGTGACCGAATGGATAACCCAGACGGCGGCGCTGGGTGCGGACGGGCTTGCCGCCGTCAACATGTTTGAAGCGGCCAAATGGCTCGGACGTACCTTAAATGTTCCGGCTTCGCTGATTGTCGAAACCAAACCCGAAATTACGGCGGAGGCGGCAAAACTTTTGTCCTCCGGAAACGATATGAAGGAGGCGGCAAATGCCGGAATATTATGATACCGGGCAGATGAGCGATGAAGAAATCCGCACCGCTTATGCCAGGTGTTTTTTGACTCGGGAGGGACGGATTGTTCTCTCTCATTTGCGAAAAATTACCCTGGAGCGCTATCTCGGGCCGAACAGTTCTTCCGACGAACTTCGTCATTTGGAAGGTCAGCGGCATCTGGTAAGTACCATTCTGGCGCTCTCGGGCAGTAAATAACCTGTTTTTTTGAAAGGAAAAAAAATGAACAAAAATACCGGAGGAAATCTGATTGAAAAATCGCCTTCCTCAAAAAACGGCAAACCGGCCGGGCTTCCCGACAAGTTTTGGGACGCGGAGGCCGGAGAAGTTAAACTGGAAGCGCTGTTGGAAGATTACAACAGCATGGCTTCCCGCGACGAAAACCTGATTGAAAGCCATAACCGCCGTATGCCGGAGAGTTATGACAAATATGAGGTCAGATTTCCTCATCCGCTGCTTGATCGTGACGATGAAATCTTTAAGCGTTTTTACGAAAAAGGTTTTACCAATGAACAGGCGCAGTTGGTCTATGATTTGGCCAATGAGCGCGTCATTCCCGTTTTGGACAGCCTGGCTTCCGATTACGAAGCCGAAAGACAGCTTGAAAGACTGAAACGCTTCTTCGGTTCGGAAGAAAAATTCAACGAAGTCAGTCGTCAGCTTTCCGTCTGGGCCAAAAGCAATCTCCGTCCGGATGTTTACGATGCGCTGGCTTCAACGGCAGACGGCGTTATTGCCCTGTATAAAATGATGTCGTCCAATGAACCGGCGCTTGGCAAAGATCGGGACTTTGGCTCGGAACTGAGTGAGGAAAGCCTGCGCAAGATGATGGAAGACCCGAGATATTGGCGGGATAAAGACGTGTCTTATATTGCCAAGGTAACCAAAGGTTTCGAAAAACTCTACCCCGGAAAATAAAATCCGGGTTTTTTATTAACCGAAAACTGATTTAAATTTTAGGGAGAAAAAACAAAATGTCTACACAAGTAAGTGAATCCTTTGTCAAACAGTTTGAAGCCGAAGTGCATCTTTGCTACCAGCAGAACGGTTCCAAACTCCGCAATGCTGTCCGTTACAAAAACGGCGTAAAGGGATCTTCCACCGTCTTTCAGAAAGTCGGCAAGGGTGTTGCTTCACAGAAAGCGCGCCACGGATTGGTTCCGGTCATGAGCCTGGATCACTCGCCGGTCGAATGCGAGCTTCAGGATTATTATGCCGGTGACTGGGTCGACGCGCTGGACGAGCTGAAGCTGAGTATAGACGAACGCCGGGTTATTGCCAATTCCGGCGCCTATGCTCTCGGCCGCAAAACCGATGAATTGATTATCGCGGCCCTGTCCAAGGCAGGTACAACCAACGATGTCGGTGATTATACGGCGGTCATGAGCAAGAAAGATATTCTTGACGCTTTTGCCAAGCTGAATGAAAACGACGTACCGGACGATGGTCAGCGTTTTGGATTGGTCGGCCCGCACCAGTGGAATGCTTTGCTCAATATTCCGGAATTTTCGAACTCCGATTATGCCGGTGACAATCTGCCGTTTTTGAAAGGTACGGAAAGCCGCAAATGGCTGGGAATTAACTGGATTATGCACACCGGCCTGCCGCTGACCGGCACCAATCGCGACTGCTTTATCTTCCACAAAACCGCGGTCGGTCATGCCTGTGGACAGGAAGTAAAATCTGACATTAGCTGGCATGGCGATCATGCGGCGCACTTTGTCAACAATATGATGAGTCAGGGCGCCTGCCTGATTGATGAAACCGGTGTTGTCCGTATCAAGTGCAAAGAAGCTTCAATCTAACCCGCAAAGAAAGGAAATAACAATGGCTTTTAATTCGAAAAACTTTAGCGTCATGGCATACGCTAACGGCTTTACGTTGTGGAACTACCAGACGCCCGATACGCTGGAAACCGTAACGGCTTCCGGATATTTTAACGACATTTCGGCATTCGTTCGCAAAGGCGACATGATTTTGACCGTTGCCAACAACGGTGCCGCCGTTGCGCCGGCCGTTCTTTCCGTCACGGATATGGCCGCCGGTTCGGTAACCGTTGCCGATATAATTCCCCGGAATGTTTCTCAGGAAGATAACGTCGCTTAAAAAAACAACCGCATTACTGGCAAATGATACCGGAGGAGCCGTCGCATGGCGGCACCTCCTTTTTTATGGAGAATAAAAAATGGCTTATACCGACATCAGCATTTGTTCAAATGCACTGCTAAAGATTGGTGCCGAAAGCATAACCTCTTTTCTCGACGGTACGGCGGAAGCGGAAGTTGCCGCCAATCTTTATCCGATGATAAGAGACGGTTTGCTGGCCTCTTATCCGTGGAGTTTTGCCGTCGGGCAGAAATCTCTCCCGCGTCTGGCCGGGGCACCGTTGGCCGATTACGGCTATGCGTATCAGCTTCCCAATGACTTTTTGCGCGTACTTTCCGCCGGCAGCGGACGCAACGGGAGAGGCATCGAATACCGCATTGTGGAAAATCGTCTGCATACCGGCGCACCGGAAGTTAATCTGACTTATATATTTCGTCCGCACGAAAGCCTTTTCCCGGCTTATTTCTGCGAGCTTCTGATTGCCCGCCTGGCTTCGGAATTCTGTCTGCCGCTGACCGAAAGCACCACGCGTTCGGAATATCTTCAAAAGTCTTTTCTTGAGCTTGAAAAGCGGGCACGTCTGACCGATGCCCAGCAGTCGACCCCGCAGCGCTTTGAAGATTTTACTTTGGTGGAGGCACGGCAATGAGTAACCTGCTGCAGGTCAAAACCAATTTTACTGCCGGCTGTATCGGCCGCAATTTATACGGCCGCGGCGATTTAAGCATATTCGAAAACGGTGCCCGCACGCTGGAAAACGTCATTATCCACCCGACCGGCGGCGTTTCTCGCCGCAAGGGACTGGCATATATTGACCGCATAAACAAAAAGGCCAGACTGATTCCGTTTGAGTTTAACACCGAACAAACCTATTTGATTTGCATCTGTGCCGGAGAAGTCCGCATTTATCGCAACGGGGTCTGCATCAAAACCCTGTCAGCTCCCTGGCAGGAGTCACAGTTAACTTCGCTGAACTACACGCAAAGTGCCGATACGCTTCTGGTCGTTCATCCTGATGTTTCGCCGCGGCAGATAACCCGAGGAGACAACGATGACTGGAAAATCGGTGAGTTGGAATATTACACCAAAGATGGCAGAGTGTATTGCCCTTTTTACAATTATTATAATCATAAAGCCAAAATCAATCCGCGGGGAACCGGCGGAACGATAACCGTTTTGTCGGAAACAAATATTTTTACGCCGGATTCGGTCGGCAGTCTGATTAATGTTAGGGGCGGGCAGATTAAGATTAGCGAATATGTCAGCGCGTCGGAAGTTGTGGCGGTAGTAAACAAAGGACTTTCATCAACCGGCGAAACGGTTGATTGGGAAGAGTCTGCGTTTTCGCCGCAGCGTGGCTGGCCAAATTCAATTACGTTCCATCAAAACCGTCTGGTTATAGGAGGTTCCAGAAGCCTGCCCAACCGTTTGTGGTTTTCCAAGTCTGCCGATTTGTTTAATTTTGATATTGGCACCGGCCTGGATGACGAAGCAATCGAATTTGGTATATTGTCGGATCAGGTCAACGTTATCAAAGCCGTTGTATCAGCCAGACATCTGCTGGTTTTTACGACCGGCGCCGAATGGATGGTCAGCGGCAATCCGCTGACGCCGACCAGCATCCAGCTTAGCCGCCAAACCAGCACGGGAAGTTATGACGCCTGCAGCATTTATCCGCAGCAGATTGACGGTGCGACGGTTTTTGTTTCGCAGAGCGGACGGCAGTTGCGCGAGTTTTTATATACCGATACGGAACAGGCCTACCAGTCCAAAGACCTGACGCTGATGTCCGGCGACATCATAAACAATCCGGTCGATAATGATTTCAGCCGTGATGAATGTGTATTGTACATGGTTCTTGCCGACGGCACGGTTTCTTGCCTGACCACCTACCGTACCGAAGAAGTGACTGCCTGGAGCCGTTTAAAAACGGCCGGAAAATTTCAGTCCGTGGCCGTCATCGGCAATGAAGTTTATTTCTGCGTCCAACGGGGAGAGGCTTATTTTATTGAAAAAATGAGTGATGAGTTTTACGCCGACTGTGCGATTGTGCTTACCTCCGAAACGCCGAAAAAAGAATGGTCGGGACTGGACAATCTTGAAGGATATGAAGTCGCGGTTCTGGCTGATGGTTTCAGCGTCGGAAAATATACGGTTTCGGATGGCAGCATAACACTGCTTGAAGAGGCCTCCGAACTGGAAGTCGGACTTCCTTACGAACATGTCATAGAGCCGCTGCCGTATGTTGCCGATGCGGCCAGACCCTATTCGCCGCAGGCGCTTCGGGTTATCAGCGGTCTGTTTCGCATTCTCAATACCAGATGTTTTTGTATCGACATGGGCGGCGGCTATCTGCAGGTTCCCCTTAAACGCTTGTTCAAAGACAAAATTCTCGATGCGCCGCCGAGTACCTACAGCGGCGATGTAAAACTCCGCGCATTGGGCTGGATAAGAGAAATGGATACGCCGCTTTGGAGTATCAGATCGGACGAACCCCTGGCTTTTACGCTGCTTTCGGTCGTTCTGGAGATAAAAATAAAAGGTTAATTTTTTTAGAAAGGAGAAATATTATGGGAGGATTATCAGCCGCAGCAGCCGGTGCGGCAGGTTCTGCGGGAACAACCGCTTCGGCGGGAATGGCGGGCGCGGCCGGAACGTCGGCACTGCTTGCATCAAAAGCGGGCGCTTCCGGACTTTCGGCCTCTTCGCTGCTTGGACCGATGGGCATGGCGCTGGATGTAAAAAATATCTTTGATTCAAAAAAGGCTGCCAAAAAACAGGCCAAAAATTCTTTTCTTCTGCAATATGCCAATATGCAGCGCAAAAAGAACATTCTGGAACAGCAGCTGGCAACCAGACACGCCCGGATGGCCGGCATGGGCATCAGTTCTTCGGCTTCGGCAGACGCGGCCAATAACCGTCTTATTGACGAAGCGTTTGATGACATTGAAAAAGATGACATGGCTTTTCTGGCAGAGCAAGATGCCAGGGCTGACGGTTTTAATCTCAAATATCGTAAAAATCTTCTGGATACAGGGCTTTCTGCCGCCGGAAAAATATTAAAATAGAGGAGAAATGCAATGCCCAGACCGAAAATGACTTATCGGGACAGAAGACGCAAAGCCTATGAAAAGGAATTGCCCTTGGCCGATCAGCTTGATGCCGTGCTCAAGGCTTTTGACATGGTTTTGCAGGACGGCGGCGAACTGCCCTACGAACTGATTGATGTTATCGAAAAGTGGCAGGAAATCAAAAACCGTTTTCCGAAAGAATAAAAAAATTTTTTAGGAAAGATTCTTGGAGGTCAACAAAACAAAAACAGCGTTATCCGAAGATAACGCTGTTTTTGTTTGGCGCTTGAGATTTATTTGAAAATTAACGCTACGCGGTCAATGCTGCAGGTATCGTTTTCATAGTCCCAGCCATAGCAGCCGATTTCCAAACTGAAGTAACAGACTTTGCCCGGAAGATATCTTTCAAAGCACCAGATACACCCCCAGTAGCCGTCGGCAGCAATGTCATTTTCCTTTAATAGGTTAATCGTAGCCTTAAATTTCTCTTTTTCTTCATCGCCCCAATGTTTTTTCAAAGCATTTTTAGATGGCAGAATTCCCGATTTGCCGTTGAAGGTCATCTTTTCTGCAAATTCTTTGACTTTTCGCCATGCCGTTGAAGAAACATTGTCTTCTGTGGCTCCGCTTCGTAAAGCGACCATTGTTCCGGAAAGAAGCTGAATACCCCAAAGTTCGTGTCTGCGACTTAAGTTTAGTCCGTTCTCAACAGTCAAAACATTGTCCTGTCGATAAACCAAAGGCAGTTCCGTCGGTATCAAACCGTCTTCTCCATTGGTCTGATTGTTAAGACGACAATTATTGTTGTCATTAACCTTGTTTGTCCGTTCTCTGTCGCTGATGTTCTGTTTGGGAACCAGCTTTTCCGACTTTTTAAATTTTGTTTCCATAATAATAACATTTTAGTAATAAACAATTTCATAGGTAAGTTTTTTACCTATAACATTGCGTTAACGGGAAGTCAATTCCTTGACGGAGGCCTGCGCGGAAAATCGAATTTTTTTGCGAACATTTAACTTATTTTAACAATTATTGTTTAAATCCTGAACAAAGAATAATTTTTGAAAGCAAATACGTTGCCGGATTTAATTACTGAAGAGATTGTTCATGTCAGAGGGCATCCGAAAAGACTGATAGTCTTTTTGCATGGCTATATAGATTCGTCGGAAGCCGCCGACAAGGCGATAACGCCGCTGATTGAGCACCTTGACGATGTGGCCGTCCATGTGCCTCAGTCTCCGTTTATCTGCGAAATTCACCCAAACAAGCGCCAATGGTATTCCATGCACCGTTTTGACCCCAACGATGACCGCAAAACGGTTCCGACGTTGGACGAATGCGTAGCGTATTATGACCGTATGTCGCCCGGATACCGCGAGGCGTTTGACTATATCAATCCTTATATCGACCGCTGTCTGGACGAATATCAGCTGACCGACCGCGATTTGTATCTCTGCGGCTTTTCGCAGGGAGCCATGCTGGCAATATACATTTCGCTCATGCGGGAGCAAAAAATCGGCGGCTGTGTCAGTTTCAGCGGCATTTTTGCTCCCAGCCGCTACTTGCTGGCGCACGCCCAAAGCATGCCGGATATGCTGCTCATTCACGGCAATGACGACAATTTGGTCAGATTTGAAGCTTTGGATTTTTCGGTCCGGAATTTGCGTCGGCTAGGCTGCAATGTTCAGACTTATGTCATTGAGGGCGGCCGTCACCGCATTACCGAAGATGCCTTGGAAGCGGCAGAAACTTATCTTAAGTCAAAATTCAAAGAAACGGCTGAGGAATAATCAGTCCGCCGTCTTTCAACAGGCGGTTTTGTTCCCTTTCCAGCTTAAATTCAGATTCTTTGCCGAGATTCTTTTCGTAGATTTCGCCATAGTTTCCGATTTCCTTAAGTGCTTTCCGAACCCATTTCGGGTCGCGGACTTTGAAACGATTCCAAAGTGTTTCGTCTGCGCCGAGCAAGTTCTTGGTTGAAGTGTCTTCAACACCGATGGAAATGTCAATGTTTGACGAATTAATCCCTGTTTCCTCGGCCAGTTTGAGCGCGTTCAAAATCCACTTGGCTGAAATCCGCAGTGCATTGTTGTTTTTGGAAGCGAAGGCGTAAACGGGCTTAACGCTGATGACTTCCGGCAAAACCATCGTGTCTTCGTCTTTAATGCCGGCCGATTTCAGCGTGTTGGTCAGATACAGGGCATTCCCGGTCAGCAGCGGACAGCGGTTGAGCAGAAAGGCTTCTTTGGCGCGCTGGGCATTTGCAAAAAACAGCGGTTTCAAATCAAGATTATAACGGCGGTTATATTCTTCCAGATAATATTGGTCGTCCGAATTTTTGACCACACAGACTTTTTTTCCTCGAAAATCTTCCATGGAGCCTGCTTTACTCGCATCTCTGGCCAAAAACATCTGCTTGTCGTAATAAATGATGTCAATCGGCGCCGCCTGCGAACTGATTTCCAGACCGGCCGAATAAGGGGCGCCCCCGAGCATAAAGTCAATTTTGTTTGTCGTCAGGTATTTTGAAACCGTGTTTGTCGTAACGTTAACCATCTCAATCCGCTCTTTGTCGCCGAGAACCGCCGTTGCCAATACGCGGCACAAATCGGCGTCAATACCCTGCCAGCGGCCGTCGGCATCTTTGTAGGCATAGGTCTTTGCCGACAAATCCGTACCGCAGCGAACCACACCGCGCGTTTGAATATAACGCATTCCGGCATCGGCAGCCGCCGCATCGGAAACGGACAGAACGGAAAAAAGACAGCAAAGCGCAAAAATAAGTTTCATTTTGTTAACCAAATGATGTTATGATAATAAAAGATTGAGCTCATAATAAGGGATTTTTCATGAAAAGTAAGATTTTTTTGCAACTTATCATATTTTGTTTTGCGTGCTTTTCAGAATCGGCACTGGCCGCCGGAAAGATAACGTCTTCCGAGGCCGAGACCTGGGCAAACCAAAAAGGCCGCCAGCTGCTTGATACTTTTTCGGAGCCGGATGTCGAAACCAAATACGCCAAATTGGACGAGATGTTTTTAAACGATGTCGATTTGGATTACATCGGCAAGTTCGTCGTCGGCAAATATTGGCGGCAGATGACGCCGGAACAGCGCGAACGCTATATTCCGCTTTTCAAACGCTATTCTCTGAGCCTGTATAAAAATTTTCCGCTCAGCTTTGATTTTAACATAAATTTTAAGGTTGCCGGCGTCAAATTGGAAAAAAACTATGCCGACGTTACGGTCGACATTTCGCTCGACGGCCGTCAACAGCCCGGTCAGCCGGCAAAAAAAATTCTGGTCGGGTTCCGTATTCACAAGGTTGACGGCAAGCTCAAAATCATTGATCTGAAGCTGGCCGAAAGCAGCCTGATTCTGTCCTATCGCGGCCGTTTTTACGAGATGCTTCGCAACAGTGACGACGAGATTGAATGGTTTTTGGAGGACCTGGAGCTGATTACCTCTTCCGCCGAACAGCAAAATCAGATGACGCTTGAGGAACAAAACCTCTAAAAATCTGTTGAATTTATTGTCGTAAGCTTATATTATCCGCTATAGTTTTGCAAAACCATAGTGGATTTTTTTTACAATGAACAACATCAAGGTCAGATTTGCGCCCAGCCCGACCGGCCACATGCACATCGGCAACACCCGCACGGCGCTGTTCAACTGGCTTCTGGCCGAAAAGCTCGGCGGCCGTTTTATGCTTCGGATTGACGATACCGACCGTGAGCGCTCCAAGCAGGAATATGAAGATTCTCTGCGAGAGGCTCTGGTTTGGCTCGGCTTGAATTGGACGGAAGAGGCCAGACAGTCGGCTCGTCTGGAACGTTATTGCGAAGTCGTCGAAAAGCTTAAGGCGCAGGGTCGAATTTATGAATGCTGGGAAACTCCGGAAGAACTGGAACTGATGCGCAAACGTCTTATCGCCAGAGGCCTGCCGCCGATATACAGCCGCAATGCCTCCGCTTTGAGCGATGAGGAATGTGCCGCGCGTCGTATGCGGGGGTGTCGGCCACATTACCGCTTCCGCCTGACTGCCGGCGAAATCCGCTGGCATGATCTGGTACGCGGCGAAGTAAAATACGATGCGGCCAAATTGAGCGACCCGATTGTCATTCGCGAGGATGGCAGCTTTTTGTACCATCTGCCGTCGGTTATTGATGATGTTGATTTCGGCATTACCCATATTGTTCGCGGCGAAGACCACGTCAGCAATACGGCGGTTCAGATAGAGATGTTTGCGGCCATAGGCGGACAGATACCGCAGTTTGCACATTTGCCGCTGTTGACCGGTAAGGAGGGAAAGCTTTCCAAGCGTCTGGGGTCTCTGGGTGTGCGCGAGCTGAGAGAAGAAGGCATCGAGGCACTGGCCATCTGTTCGTTTCTGGCCAAAATCGGCACTTCGGAAAGCATAACGCCGTTTTATTCGTTGAAAGATCTGGCCGCATCTCTGGACTTTGGCCGCCTGGGGCGTGCACAGCCGAAATTTGACGAAGAAGAGCTGCGCCGTTTTAATCAGGTTTATCTTCACGGCCTGCCTTATGAAAATGTCAAAGACCGCGTTTCCGTCAGCGAAACTTTCTGGAATGCGGTGCGCGGCAATCTGACCCGTGTCGACGATGTCAAAATCTGGCATGGTGTCTGCTTTGAAAAAGTTAAACCGGTACTCGAAGATGAGACTCTGACTGCCGCAGCTGCCGCCCTTTTGCCGCCGGAGCCGTGGAGTGCCGACACTTGGAATATGTGGATTGATGCCGTCAAAAAGCAAACCGGCAAAAAGGGAAAAGAACTTTTTCATCCGCTGCGCATGGCTCTGACCGGGATTTCCGACGGTCCCGAACTTAAACATCTGCTGCCTTTCATCGGCAGAGAAAAGGCCTGCAAGCGCCTTAACGGAATAAGCGATTAGGAGAAAGAAAATGAAAATCAGCCTGCACAATACGCTGCTGCGCCGCAAACAGGAATTTACCCCGATTGACGAGAATAACGTGCGTATGTATGTCTGCGGCCCCACCGTTTATGACCGCGCGCACCTCGGCAATGCCAAAACCTCGGTCGTGTTTGACGTGCTGTATCGTTTTCTGTGTCAGGTCTACGGCAAAGAACACGTGACTTATGTCTCCAACATTACCGACGTCGACGACAAGATTTTGAATAAACACAAGGAAACCGGCAAGTCCATTCGCGAAATTACCGAGCAGACTTTTCAGTGGTATCTGGACGACATGAAAAAACTGAACGTGCTTAATCCGAACTATCGCCCGCGCGCCACCGAATATATTCAGGAGATGATTGAGCTGGTTAAGTTGCTTCTGCAAAACGGCCATGCTTATGAAGCGGAAGGGCATGTTTTGTTCAGCGTCGATTCCATGCCGGACTACGGTTCATTGTCCGGCCGTTCGATGAAAGAAATGCTGGCCGGTGCCCGCATTGAAGTTGCCGACTATAAGAAAAACCCGGCAGATTTCATATTATGGAAACCGTCCGATCCGGATCAGCCGGGCTGGGACAGTCCCTGGGGCTATGGACGTCCGGGCTGGCATTTGGAATGTTCGGCTATGAGTTCCAAGCTGCTGGGCGATTCTTTTGACATTCACGGCGGCGGTTCCGACCTGATTTTTCCGCATCACGAAAACGAATGTGCCCAGTCCCGCTGCGCACACCCCGGCTCGAGTTTTGCCAAATATTGGGTGCATGCAGGCATGCTGATGGTCGACGGTGTCAAGATGTCCAAATCGCTGGGCAATTTTTATAACGTTGATGAAATTATTTCAAAATATCCGGCCGAGGCGCTGCGCCTGCTGTTTTTAACCACGCATTACCACCAGCCGTTCAACTTTACTTTTGAGGGACTGAATCAGGCCAAGGCCGCATTGGATAAGTTTTACAATGCCTTGCGGCAGAATGCTGCGGTAAAAGTCGAAAAAATGCCGCCCAACGCCAAACTGATGGAAGCTCTGGCCGATGATCTCAATACACCGCTGGCGCTTTCCGTTTTACATGAAATTGTCAACAATCTGAACAAAGCGGAAACCGAGACCGACAAAGTTAAATACAAGTCGGAACTGGTTGCTTCGGCGGAAGTCATGGGATTGTTGTATCAGAATCCGGAAGTCTGGTTTAAGGGAGAAACCGGAGATACGGCGGGTCCGAGCGAAGCGGACATTGAGGCCAAAATCGCCGAACGTCTGGCCGCCAAAAAGAACAGGGACTATGCGCTTGCCGACAAGATTCGCGGCGAGCTGAAAGATGCCGGAATTATCTTGGAAGATACGCCTTCCGGCACGACCTGGAAGCGGGCATAACATAAGCCGAAGGCGCCGGTAGGCGCCTTTTTTAATTGTCAGTTTTTGAGCCGTCTGAGCTTTTTCCTGTCGTTGTTTTTCTGAACCGTACTGAAGATGGTGTCGGCAAAAGATTTTTTGGCCACGTGGGTAATGAACAGAGGCTCTTCCAGTTTCAGTTTTCCGAGCGTTTCTTCGAGAGCTTCAAAACTTTCATAAATTTTGCTGATGAGAACGATGTCCTGTTCTGAAGATTCCTTGCGTTCCGGGATATTTTCTTTGTTCATGAGTTTTTTCCTTCTAATTGTTTTGAAAATATGTTCTTCAGTCCGTTTTCAGCCATGTACAAAATCAGCGCAGATTACGGCTGCATGACTCTGCACTGAATATTTGTCGTGCTTTCCAGTTTGTTTTTAAATTCAAACGGGTCAACGCTTCCTTCCGTATAAAGGTCGTAATGAATAGGCACGACAATTCCGGCGCCCAGCCAGCCGGCGGCAATGAGCGCTTCGTTGATGTTCATGTTGGCGCGGCCGCCGATGGGAATAAAGGCGATGTCGGGTTTATAAATTTCACCGACCAGCTTAAAGTCCTGCTGCAGCGCCGTGTCACCGAGGTCATAAATTTTGACGCTGCCGAGATTGAGAAAAATGCTGGCGGCCTGTCCGAAAGGCTTGCCGTCGGGCAGAAGCCCGCTGTGCATGGCATAGCGGAACTGTGCCGATCCCCATGGATATTGCCATGTGCCGCCGACGGGAACCATAATGGTTTGCGCACCTTGCTCGGCGCAGTAAACCGAAAGTTCGGTAACGGCGGTAATCGGAGCCTGATTGTTTTTGGAAATTTCGACGGCATCGCCGAGATGATCCTGATGCCCGTGCGTGAGAAGAATATCCGAAGCCCTGATGTCCGAAGGTTTTTTGACGGCGGCCGGCGCTCCGGTCAGAAAGGGGTCGATAACAATATTGTGTTCGCCTTTGCTGATAATAAAACCGCTGTGTCCAAGGTAGCGGATTTTAACGTCTTTATATTCCAGTATGTCGGTCATCATATTCTCCGGATGCGGTTAAAAGATGCAGTCATTATAAAAATATTCCCACGTTTTGTACACAGGGATTTTTGTTCCCTTACATCAGATATTTTTGGGGAGAGGGGTTTTTATGATTAAACTTCAAATCTTTTCCGCAGGAGGCAAAACGGTTATTCGACCAGTTGTCCAGAACCATGTCAATCAGGTCGGCATGAATAATGTCCTCGCTGCGCATCGGAAACCGGTTGGACATCTCCTGAATGATATAGTTGGCAACATTAGCTTTCATTATACATCTCCTTTATAATGAGCGATTTACCGATGTTAATATATTGTTAATAATTAGAAGTCAAAGGCCTATAAAACTAAAGTCTATGTTAATGAACGTCATTTCCGCTTGCATTTTTGCCGCGTTTTGTTTTCGAAAATCAGAGGCTTTTGTCCGGTCTTTTGCGCTCAAATTCGCGGCACAATTCCGATTCCATCGTATAATTTGTAATATTGTCGAGTTTGCGCTGTTCATTTTCCCGCGCCCTCTGAAATTCATCGATAATCGGCTGCAGTCTGGCCGTATAATATTTATAAAGCCGTTGAATGCCGTCGTTTATTTCCGCCTGTCCGTTGCCGGAAATTTTAACGGCGCGCACTTCGTTGATGGCGTTGCGGATTGTTTCGTCAATCAGCGGCAGAAAATATTCCAGTGTCAGAATGTTGATTCGCTGATGAACCTGTTCATGGCGGATAACCTGCGAGAACTTGCAGCTGTTTCGGTCAATTTCTTTGGATACATAAATCAGCGGATCATTATAACCGAATTTTATCTCAATTTCGCTGGGCAGCAGACAGGTATGATTCTGATCCAAAGTTTTAACGTAAATGTCCTTGATATGAATTTGATATTTGGGCGTCAGTGTTGCCAGCCCGACAACATAAAACCCTTTTTCGGCGCCGCCGGAAATCCGTTCGATTTCTCTTTGCGGAGTCGAGAGGTCATGTATCAGCAGGCCGTAAGAGGTCAGAAACGTAATTTTCGGCTTGGGGTTGATTGCGTCGCAGGAAACAAATTCGCCATAACTCCATGCCACGGCTTCTGCCGCCGACAGCCAGACAAAAAACAAAACCGAAAGCGCCGATTTTTTCATTTTCTTATCCGACTTATTCAAACTAAAATAAACCTATTATACATTTGTTAAAAATTATTTACTAATCTGCAAACAAACGGGAGAAAGAAGATGAGAAAAACAGCCGCCTTGTGCCTTTTTTGCAGCAGTTTGTTTTTCGGTTTGCCGGCCGCGGCGGAAGAGAGCGAAGAAGATGTTTCTCGCCGCTATCATGAGGCGGGCGTTGCCGATGCCAAAGAAATGTCGCGCAAGTTTGAAGAAAGCGTCAAGCCGCGCTATCAGCGGGCGTATGACAATTATCTTGCCGATCTTGAAATCATCAGGGTAACCGGGCGCGCCAACGATGACGAAAACCTGTATGACGATTTGCGCAAAATGAACAGCAACGATTTCTTTGTTTATTCTCAGTCTGAGCGCGGCATCAATTTGCATCGCGGCAATGCTTTTCGTTGATGTATTGACTCTGCTTTCCGGGCGCGCTAAAAAGAAGCAGCGTAAGTTTAGCAAGAGGTTGCCATGAGTGAAGCATATCCGGTTTTGGAAGAGTTCTATCCGATTCTGATTGAAAATTATATCCGCTTTGAAACTGCGGTCCGGCTGATACGTTCCAAAGAAGCCGGAAGCGGGGAGGCGGTCGTCGCAAAATTCAAGATTGCGCCGGAATATTATAACCGGATAATCAATAACGAAATCAGCGCGCCGCTCATCGGTCTGAATTTGTCCTACGACGAAGCGTCATCGAT
Source organism: uncultured Alphaproteobacteria bacterium (assembly GCA_944391505.1). Taxonomy (GTDB): domain Bacteria; phylum Pseudomonadota; class Alphaproteobacteria; order RF32; family CAG-239; genus Scatacola_A. The sequence continues at coordinate 35,858 of CALXTV010000003.1, forward strand.
TCTGACGGTCGAACCGACGCCGTATTTTCTGAATCTTTACGAAAACAAAATCATGTGCGACGTTGCGCTCAAACAGTCGGAAGATTGCAAGGTTCGCTACTCAAAATTCATCGAACCCGTCGACTGAAAACAATGCCGGAACGAAAAAAGCCCTGATAAAAATCAAGGCTTTTATTTTTTTGGTAGGGGTAGTCAGACTTGAACTGACACGGCCAAAGGCCACAAGATTTTGAGTCTAGCGCGTCTACCAGTTCCGCCATACCCCCGTTGCTGCAAAAATAAATATATTATTTATCCGGCGGCGTCAATAGTTTTTTTACCAAAAAAAGCGTTATTATATCAATCATGAGAAATACGTTGCAAAAGGATTCGCATTTGTCCGGTACGGAAGAGGCGGCCAAAGAACTTTATCAGCGCGGAGAATATGCGCAGGCGCTTGCCCTGTGGCAAAAGCTGCTGCAAAAATCTCCCGGCCGTGCCGACTGGCTTGTCTGCTGCGGAAATTGTCTTGACGCGCTGGGCAATAAGAAAGCGGCGGCCGAATGTTATCTCAAGGCGCATAAGGCCGATAAAAAATCGCTGCCCGCGTTGACCAATCTGGCCACCGTCTGTTATGAAACCGGAGATATGAAGTCGGCGGAAAAATATTCCCGCCGGGCGTTGAAATGCGATTCTGAAAATCTGTCCGCTCTGATAAATCTGGGCAATATTCTTTACAGCCGGAAAGACTATCCCGGCGCGTTGTCATACTATCTTAAGGCCGCGTCGTTGAAGCCGGGATATTATGTTGCCGAAATAAACCTGGCCAATACGTATTTTGATTTGCACGATTATGCCGGTGCCGCGCGTCATGCCCGCAATGCCGCCGCGGCGGATTCCCGATCCGTTCAGGCCCGGACGCTGTTGGGAAACGCTGCCCTGGAAACCGATGATGCCGATACCGCGCTGAAGGCTTTTTCCGAAGCCTTGCAAATCGATTCTGCCGACCCCTGGATATATAATTATCTGTCGCAGGCATACCAGAAAAAATCGCTCTGGAAAGAAGCTTTGGAAAATGGTTGGCAGGCTGTGGAAAAAAGCGGAGGTAACGAGGCGCATCACATCAATTTCAGCTACCTGCTTTATGAAGCGTCGTTGGAAAAAGCAGATTCTCTGAGCCGTGTTTATGCGGCAAAATGGCTGGCCGGATATCCTGAAAATCCGGTAGTCAAACATATGGGAAAAGCCTTGTCCGACGGGCGTTCCGCGCCGTCTGCGCCGCCCGGTTACGTGCGTGATGTTTTCGATGTTTTTGCCCCCGACTTTGAACGGGTTTTGCATAGCTTGGAATATCGCGCGCCGGATCTCGTTTTCGGATTCCTAAAAGAAATTTACGGCGAAAAAAAACACCCGAAAATGAAGATTCTCGATGCCGGTTGCGGCACCGGTCTCTGCGGCAGATTCTTAAAAAAATATGCCTCGTTTCGCGGTCTGGAAGGTGTTGATTTATCGCCCGAAATGTTAAAAGAAGCAGCCGCCAAAAAAGTATATAACAAATTGATTTGCCGTGAGATTGTTGACTGGCTGAGCAGCGTTGATCGCCGCTATGATTTGATTGTCTCGGCTGATGTTTTCACTTATTTCGGCGACCTTGGAAATTTGTTTTCGGCATTATCCGGCGCGCTTAAAAAAGACGGCAGAGTCATTTTTACCGTATCGGAAAATTCCATAAACGATTCCGATTGGTTCCTGCATGTTTCGGGACGCTTTCTGCATCGCCGCGGATATATTGAAAAACTGCTTTCCGAAACCGGTTTTGAGACGGAAAAAATCAGCCGGGAAAAACTGCGCAACGAAGGGGATTCCGAAGTCTGGGGCTATGTCGTTTCTGCCCGGAAAAAAGCTGTTTGAAAACAGATTCCTTTCATAAAAAAAACCTCTCCGTCCGGAGAGGTTTTTATTTTTCTTTGTTCCGAAAAATGCGCGATTATTTCGCGGATTTTTTGGTCGAAGAAGTGCTCTTGCTGCTGGTTTTCTTAGCAGAAGCGGAAGTCTTCTTCGTGTTGTTCGACAGAGCGGACTTGCAGGAAGAAGATTTGCAGTTGTTAGAAAACTGAGCTACAGCCAGTGACCAGAAATACTCGTCCTGACCCATCGGGCGGCCGGCATTTTCCCACAGATAGTAAGCAGCTTCTTTGATAGCATTTTCATTATTTTTAACCATAACTAACTCCAAATAAAAATAAAAAATGTTTGCTCAACACGTTCTAATATACATTCAAAATTTTATCCGTCAATAACAAATCGAGTGATAATATTGATTCTGCAAAATAAAAGATAACAACCTCTCAATTTGCTTGCAATTAATATTATAAGAATTTATATCTAGGATTTAAAGGGCTGAACCGTTTGAACTATTATCAAAATTAATTATGTCTAAGTCTATAGGGGGCTATATGGAAAATCTGTTATCGAAAGAAGAAATGCAGGCCGTTATCAACGGCGATCACGGCAATGTTTTTGCCGTACTCGGAATTCACCGCGATAAGGGCAGCAAAGAGGTCTTTATCCGCGCATATCAACCCAACACGCGTTCGGTTGAGGTCATCAAAAACGACGGAACGTCACTGGGGATGATGACCAAACTTGATGATCGCGGCTTCTATCAGATTAACCTGGGTGTCGGCGAAAATTTTGCCTATCGTTTTAAAATCGAAAACGACCGCGGCGACACTTATATGGCCGAAGACACTTACCGTTTTCAGTCCAATATCGGCGATATTGACGCTTATCTTTTTGCCGAAGGAACACACCTTGATATGTATAAAAAACTCGGCGCGCATCCGATGACGATGGACGGTGTTGCCGGTGTCAGCTTTGCCGTTTGGGCGCCGAATGCCAAGCGTGTTTCCGTCGTCGGCAACTTCAACAACTGGGACGGTCGCGTCAATGTTATGCGCAAACATCCGACCTGCGGCGTCTGGGATATTTTTATTCCGGGCATCGGTCAGGGTGAGTTATATAAATACGAAATCAAAACCCAGCAGGATTACATTTTGGTCAAATCCGATCCGGTTGCTTTCTATTCCGAAAAAAGACCGCATACGGCGTCCATTGTTTATAATATCGAAAACTACCATTGGGAAGATGACAACTGGATGAACTATCGCGAACAGGCCAACAGTTTCGACCGGCCGATGTCTATTTATGAAGTTCACCTCGGTTCGTGGCGGCGTAAGGGAGAGCATGGCGAAGAATATCTGACTTATCGCGAATTTGCCGATTATCTCGTGCCCTATGTCAGCAACATGGGCTTTACGCATGTCGAGTTTCTGCCCTTGTCCGAACACCCGCTTGATGCTTCCTGGGGTTATCAGGTTACCGGTATGTTCGCGCCGACTTCGCGCTTCGGCAATCCGGACGATTTCCGCTATATGATTGACAAGTTTCATCAGGCCGGCATCGGTGTCATTATGGACTGGGTTCCGGCACACTTCCCCAAGGACGGACACGGTCTGGTCGAGTTTGACGGCACGCATCTTTATGAGCATGCCGACCCGCGCAAGGGTGAGCATACCGACTGGGGAACCAAAATCTACAATTACGGCCGCACTGAGGTCTGCAATTTTCTCTGCGCCAGTGCGCTCTATTGGCTGAAGGAATATCATATTGACGGTTTGCGCGTCGACGCCGTTGCTTCCATGCTGTATCTGGACTATTCGCGCAAAAACGGCGAATGGATTCCCAACATCTACGGCGGCAACGAAAATCTTGAGGCCATCTCTTTCCTGCGCAAGATGAACGAGCTTGTTTACGGTCACAACAAAGGCGCTTTCACCTGCGCCGAAGAGTCGACGGCCTGGCCGATGGTGTCGCGTCCGACATCCATGGGCGGATTGGGCTTCGGCTACAAATGGAATATGGGCTGGATGAACGACACGCTGCGCTATATCAGCAAGGATCCGGTTCATCGCAAATATCATCACGGCATGCTGACTTTCGGTCTGCTCTATGCGTTTAACGAAAACTTTATTCTGCCGATTTCGCATGACGAGGTTGTTCACGGCAAGGGCTCCATGCTGGCCAAAATGCCGGGCGACGAATGGCAGAAGTTTGCCAACCTGAGAGCCTATTACGGCTTTATGTATACGCATCCTGGCAAAAAACTTTTGTTTATGGGCAACGAGTTCGGTCAGGATTGGGAATGGAACGCGGAAGAAAGCCTGCGCTGGCACCTGCTGCAATATCCGATGTATAAAGGTATGCAGAACTGCGTTCGTGATCTTAACCTGATGTATAAGGGCAATGCGCCGCTTTATGAGGTTGATTTTGACTACCGCGGTTTTGAGTGGATTGAACATTCCAACGCCGATGACAGTGTCATTTCTTATATCCGCAAGGGAACTCAGCCCGGCGATTATCTGATTGCCATCTGCAATTTCACGCCGGTCGTCCGCAAAGATTATCGCGTCGGCGTTTTGGAAAAATGCAAATATCAGGAAATTTTTAACAGTGATGATGTAAACTACTGGGGAAGCGGCGTCAAGAACGAAGGCTTTATGGAGGCGGAAGAACAGGAATGGAATATGAAACCTTATTCCATCCGGTTGACGCTTCCGCCGCTTTCAACCATCGTTCTGAAGCCGATACGCTGATTTTATTGTAAGGGAGGAAAACAATGGCAGCCAGCAAACCTACGGCCGGAAAAGCTTATCCGCTGGGGTCGGTCTATGACGGCAAAGGGGTAAACTTTGCCTTGTTTTCCGCTCATGCCGAAAAAGTCGAACTTTGCCTGTTTGACAAAAGCGGCGCTCAGGAAATCAAACGTTACGCCATTACCGAAAACGACAACAACATCTGGCATATTTATGTGCCGGGGTTGGAACCGGGACAGGTTTACGGTTATCGCGTCTATGGTCCTTATAAGCCGGAGGAAGGCAAACGTTTTAATCCGAACAAGCTTTTGATAGACCCCTACGGCAAGCAACTGGTCGGCAAGCTCATCTGGCACAAGGCGATTTTTGGCTATGATTGGGACAGCCCGGATAAGGATCTGTCTTTTTCCGTGTTGGACAGCGCACCCTATGTGCCGAAATCCGTTGTCGTGGACGACGGTTATGACTGGGAAAGCGATAAGCCGTTGCGTCGGCCTTTTGAAGATACGGTCGTTTACGAAACGCATACCCGCGGCTTTACGAAACTGCATCCGAAAGTCCCCGACGCCAGGCGCGGCACTTTTGCGGGCATGGCACACAAGTCGGTCGTCGGCTATCTCAAGTGGCTGGGCATTACGGCTGTTGAACTGCTGCCGATTCACGCCTTTTTCGGCAATCGTCACAAAAAGGGTTATACCGTTGACAACTATTGGGGTTATGAGAGTTTCACTTTCTTTGCGCCGGAACAGTCTTATCTGAGCCGTGATGATATTCGCGAATTTAAGGATATGGTCAAAACCCTCCATAAAAACAATATCGAGGTCATTCTTGACGTTGTGTTCAATCATACCGGCGAGGGCAATCAGCTCGGCCCGACCTTGTGTTATCGCGGCATTGACAATGAGTCTTACTATATTCTCAATCCCGAAAACCGGCGTTATTATTTTGATACGACCGGCTGCGGCGCTTCTTTTAATGTCCAGCATCCGAATGTTCTGGAACTGGTTATGGATTCCCTTCGTTATTGGGTCCGGGAAATGCACGTAGACGGCTTCCGGTTCGATTTGGCCGTGACGGTCAGCCGGCAGAATACGGCGTTTAACCGCCAAAGCGGATTTTTATACGCGGTGCAGCAGGATCCGCTGATGAAGCAGACCAAACTGATTGCCGAACCTTGGGACATCGGTTCCGGCGGCTATCAGGTCGGTTCTTTTCCGCCGGGCTGGGCTGAATGGAACGACAAATTCCGTGACGTTGTTCGCCGCTTTTGGAAAGGCGATTTGGGACAGACGCCCGAACTTGCCAGCCGTATTGCCGGTTCTTCCGACGTCTTCAACTACAACAACCGAAATATCTGGTCGAGCGTCAATTTCGTAACTGCGCATGACGGTTTTACGCTGCGCGATTTGGTCAGTTACAACAACAAGCACAATAATTCCAACGGAGAAGAAAACCGCGACGGCAGCAACAGCAACTGGAGTTGGAATTCCGGTGCCGAGGGCGAAACCGACAACAAAACGGTCAAGGCCAATCGCTATGCCCGCGCCCGGGCTTTGATGTCTACGCTGTTGCTTTCCTTCGGTACGCCGATGATGCTGGCCGGTGATGAACTGGCGCATACCCAGTTCGGCAACAATAATCCCTATTGTCAGGACAATGTGCTGACCTGGATTGCCTGGGAAGCGATTACGGAAGAAAACCGCGGCTTTGTTCGCTTTGTTAAAAAGCTGGTGCATCTGCGCAAAAAGCTGAAAATTTTTGAACGGCGGCATTTCTTTACCGGGCGGCCGGTTAACCGCAGCGGAATTAAGGATATTGCCTGGTATACGGAAAACGGCGTCGAGTTTGCTCAGGCCGATTGGCATAACGCCGGTCGGAAATCGTTGTCTTATTGCGTCTTTTCCGGCGGCCGTTATATCATGTGCATTTTTAATGCCGACTTCAATGAATTGAGCTGGAAGCTTCCGGATATTGATGAAGCAATGACCTGGAGTCTGCTTTTGGACAGTTCTTCCAAATTTACCGGCACGCCGGCTTCCGGAAAAACAATCCGGGTTCCCGGCTGGAGCGTACTGGTCTTTGAAATTAAACGCTGAAAACGGGGAGAAATCAGATGGAGGAAAATCTCAGACTTCTGGCAGAAAAGTTAGGCCTGTCGGTGCGTTTTTCCGATGCCGGACTTTTTAAGAAAGATTATGAAGTCAACGGAGACGTTATCCGTTTTATTGCCGGAAGCCTGGGTTTTAATGCCCGGACGGAAGAAGAGGTCAATGCCTCTCTGGCCGAAATCGAGCGGCGGCGGTGGTTGCGGACGCTGGATACGATTTATGTCGTTGAAGAAGGCGATGTCAGTTTTGCCGCGGTCATACCGGCATCACGCCTGAATGCTGCTTTTGACATTATTGCTGCGCCTGAAAATTCAGGTGAGGGCATCTTCGGGCAGTTGTCTTTCCGGGTTAGCGACACCGGAGAACGCTACGTTCTTGATGGCAAAGAACTTGCCCGCATAGATGTGCGCATCAACACGGCGTTGAGTTTCGGTTATTATAATCTGACCTTTAAGATGGATGAGGAAGTTTTTTATTCAACCCTTGCCGTGGCACCGCGCCGCTGCTATGAGAACGCGGCACTGGCCGGCGGCAAAATCTGGGGTTTCAATATTCAGCTCTATTCTCTTAAGAGCGAACGCAACTGGGGTATCGGCGATTTTACGGACTTGTCTGAACTGGTCAAAATTGCCGCTCGCAGCGGCGCCAATATTATCGGCCTCAACCCGCTTAACGTGTTAAACCACACTTATCCCGAAGACGCCAGTCCCTACAGTTCGCTGAGCCGCCTGTTTATGAATCCGATGTATATCGATATTGAGAACGTTCCGGAGTTCATTCCTTCTGACCGGGAGGATAATCTGGAGCTGATTAAAGAACTCCGCGAAAGCGAACTGATAAGATATACGGAAGTCTATAACCTGAAGATAAAATTGTTGGAGGAATTTTATAAGCGTTTTAAATTCGGCAAAGACCAAAAACGCCATACCGATTATCAGCGCTTTTGCGAACACAAAGGTGTCGATTTGGAGAAGATGGCTCTGTTTCAGTGCCTCTATGATGAAAAATGTGCGCCGGAATGGTGCGGCGGATGGCGCGCGTGGGAAAAAGACTATCAAGATTTTAACAGCGAAACCATCAAAAAATATATCAAGGCTCACAAAGACCGCATAGAGTTTTTCAAATTTATGCAGTTTGAAACGGAAAGACAGTTTGACATGGCTTTTCAGACGGCGGCCGAATGTGGTATGCGGCTTGGCTTTTATCGCGATTTGCCGGTAGGGGTAAGTGCCGACAGTACCGAGGTTTGGAGTGATCCCGATTTGTTTATTCCGGGAGTTGGCGCCGGAGCTCCGCCGGACGCTTTTTTTCCTGCCGGTCAAAAATGGTGTCTGGGAACGTTTAATCCCTTTGTTCTCAAAGAAAAATGCTATCAGCCTTTTATCAAAATTCTGCGCGCCAATATGCGTTCAGCTGGTGCTCTGCGCATTGACCACGTCATGGGACTGATGCGTTTGTATATTATTCCCGATGAAGGAACGGAAGGAACATATCTGTATTTCAATTTCCGCGATATGCTGAATATTGTTGCTTTGGAAAGTCATTTAAACAGATGTATGATTGTCGGGGAAAGCATAGGCAATGTTCCGGATGGTTTCATGGATACGTTGCGTGCCCGTAATGTCTATTCATTGGGCGTCCTTTGGGCCGAGCGCTTCGATGCCGGCTGGGGCGATTTCCGAAGCCCGCAGCAATATCCCGAATATGCGTTTACGTCCATCGGTACGCATGATATGGCACCGCTTCGTATGTGGTGGTTCGGTTACGATATTGCCCTTATGCGCAGCTTAAATATTATTGATAATGACGAGGCGCAGTCGCAAGCTTATAAAAAGCGCGAAACAGACCGCTGGAAGTTGCTTAAGGTTTTGGATAACAACGGCGTGTGGCCGGAAGACAATCTCCGCCGCGGCGATTATATTTTCGGTGAAGCTTATCCCGAGGGAATAGAAGAGGCGGTTCACCGCTTTGCGGCCCGCTCCGTTTCCAAAGTTTTTCTTGCGCAGCCGGAAGATATTTTTCATGTCGAAAAAATGCAGAATCTTCCCGGCGTTGATCGGGACAAACACCCGAACTGGCGGCGCAAGCTTCCGGTTAATCTGGAAAAGTTTGAAACCGATATCGCCTATATTCGCAACATCAAAGCCATTCGTCGCGAAAGATAACGCAAAAGGAAAAGGCCTTTCCGTTCTGGAAAGGCCTTTTCTCTGCCCCGATTACCTCCGTTTTCTACTTGAGGTAATCCAAAATCGACAAGCTCAGCGTTGTCTGCATAACCGAGTAGGAGGCCTGCAGATTGTTCACGGCCAGCAGCAGCTTGGTTGCGGCCTCTGTCTTGTCGACGTCTTTCAGTGACGAAATGTTGTTTTCCAGATTGTTCTTTACCATTGTCTGGTTCTCGGTCACATTGTTCAGCAACACCGTGTTTGAATTTACCTTGGCCAGAACCGAATACATATCCGGATTGGTGGTTGACGTACCGGCCGAGGAATTAAACAGGGCATTTTGAATCAGGTCAAGAGATTCCGTAACACGGTCCATCGGTTGATCCGAATTAATCAGGCTGTCTGTCCCGTCCGCCGGGTTGCGTGTGTCGACCAGATTACCCTGGGCAATTTGACCGAGGGCACGGAACATCTGTTCGAAAACAGCGTCCTGACCGTTTATGTCGAAAGTCAGAGTTTGATTGTCGGAAATCATCTTGCTGGAAGACAATGTGCCGCCCTGATAGTAAGACTGGGTTTCCATGCTCCATTTCCCCGAAGCGTCAATAACCTGCGGATTTCCTTCTTCCGGCAGATAGCCAGGATCGGCGGTTACATAGAGCGTTGTGCCGTCGTCGCTAATACCCGTAACCTGAACCCGTGGCACGGTATTGCTGCCGAAGCCTTCCATATTGATGACCGAACCGACCGGGAAAGAAGTAGAAATTGTCACATCGTCGTTAGGCGAAATCGTCGTACTTTCCATAATCGGCGTATCTTCGTCAACCGTAATGGTTTTGCCGTCGGAAGAAACGGATTTGATGGTATAAGCCTTGGCATTGGCTCCGGAGCCGGCACCGCCGATGACGATGGTGTCGCCGGCTTTCAGTGAAGAAAAGGCACCGTGCTGTGTGGCCTTAATCGTACCGTTTTCGCGGCTGAAAGTCAAATCTCCGGTCGTCCGGTCATTGGCGGTAATACCTTCTTTCAAAAAGCCCCCGGCATTTCCGGCCGTTAGCGTTGCCGTGTTACCGCCGGTTGAGGCAATGGTCAAATCGCCGACACTGCTTCCGTCCACCGACATATTTGTCAGATTGGCCGCGGCACTTTCGGGAAACTTGATGTTAATACCGTCATAATAGTTCTGAAAATCTTCCAGCGAATTAAACGGAAAACTTATTGGTGCTTCAGTCGTATTGCCGCCGCCAAACAGATATTTTCCGTTGACGAAAGTATTCAGACTGTCAACCAACAGCTTCATCGTCGAAAAAGCTGTCGTTTGCAGCTGCTTCATTTCCTGATACTGGTCGTTGCTCATTGTATGCGGTTCGCCTGTCGTCACACCGTTGGCATTGAGCACTGTCGAACTTCCGTTTATGGTATAAAGCGGAAAAGAAAACTTGGCGCCTTCAAACGTAAAATCGGGATTACTCGGCAGTTTTTCCTGCAGCGCGTTCATAATCTCTTCGGCGCTGGTCAGGCCGCTGATATCAATATTGTTACCATCGCCGTTAGTGGCAAAAGTATAAGTCGTGCCGTTGACGGTCAGGGTTTTTCCCAGATAATCATTGATGTCATCGCTCGAAAAAGTGATTTCGCCGCCGGTATAATCCGGAGTCAGATTTCCCGTCAGAGCATTGCTTTCCGATTTTGGCGATCCGGTCTCTACCCCGTCGGCATTCAAGATTGATGAGGTGTTGTCAACCGTGTACAAGGGGTAAGAAAAAGTCGTGCCGTCAAATTTAAAGTTATCATTTGCCGGCAGTTTGTTTTCCAGCGCGTCCATAACATCTTGTGCAGAAGTGGCGGCGCTGATGTCGATGTTGTTACCGATAGCGTCTTCGGCAAAAGTATATGTTGTGCCGTTAATGGTAATCGAACGTCCCAGATAATCAGCTTTGTCATCGCTGGTAAAAGTTATTTCGCCTCCGGTCTTGTCCGGATCTTTCTGCGTGGAGGTATCGCTGACCGAGCCGCTGAAAGAGGTCAGGGCACTTTTAAAATCGTTAATCGTGCTCTGAATTGATTCCAATGATGTGCTTATCGTATCCAGCTCAACCTGCAAAATACTGTTGTTGTCCATATAATTGTTGTTGACCGTCAACGCGGCTTCCAGACTGACGATGCTGTAAGCGCTCATGCCGTAACCGGAATAAGTCTGCGATTTCAGTCCCGTAATTGACTGAAAACTGTATTGATCAACCAGCTGCTTATTCTTAAGCGCGCCGTTCATCATATTGATATAAGTTGAATAAGTCGGAACTCTTACCATGATGATACCTCCTGATTAAACTATACCGAGCAGCATATCCAAAACTTCTTTGGACGCCGTAAACATTTGAGCGCAGGCCGCATAGCTCTGCTGATAAATAATAAGCTGACTGAGTTCTTCATCCAAATCGACGCCGCTGATGGTTGCTTCTTTGGTCGAGATGGAATTAGTCAGCTCCTGTTGATATGCCAGAGTTTTGGATGCTTCACTTGTCTGAGAAGCAACATTTCCGACAAATGTCGACGCATAGTTTGAAAGAGTCGTAGACATTGAAGACAGTGTTCCCGATTGTCCGAAAGACTGCGATTCCGTAAAGACTTTAACCATCTCATTGGCAATGGTATTGGAAGCCTGATTGAGTTTATATTCGCTGCTGGCAATGTCATATTCCGGCGAACCATTGGCAATCAGTGCCGGGGTTGTCTGCAACTCTTCGCGAACGCTGATGGACGACGATACACCGGCATTTGAAGGAGCCAGACCGAGCTTTTCAATAACGCCGCCCTGACCGCCGGGAGCAACACTCTCGCTGATTTCCATCTGCTCGCCTGACGAGTTGACGATTCTCAGGACATAACCGTTACCGTTTGGTACCAGAGATGCCTGAATATTTTCGTTCAAGACCGGATCACTGTTGATTTTGTCAACAATAGTTTGCAGACTGTCATTCGGATAGATGTTGATTGAACCGTAGTTCAAACCGTGCGACGTATCCGAGAAATTAAGGGTGACGACATTTTTAAGTCCGAGATTCATGCCCTTGCTGACAACTTTCGAGTCATAAATGGCTTCATTGGTATTGCTGACAAAAAAGTCATTCAATCCGAAGAAACTGGAGAAGCCTTCGGCCGTACGGTCGTATGTCCCGTCGCCGTTTGCGTCGAATTTAATGCTGACGTTGCCCTGCTCGCTGCCGATGGTCGAGCTCACTTCATCCATGATGGCAATGCTGTATTCGCTGTCGCCGGTGTCGATAACCAAATGCCCGTCATCGTCAAAACTGGCGGAGGCCTGCGGCAGATTGGCACCGTCCGGCGATTGCAGCCAGTCATTAATGCGCTGCGCCATCTCTGCAACGCTGCCGTCTGTAAAACCAAGGCCGCCGTTCAGATTGGTCGTAGCAACCTGATTTCCTTCCGAGTCAAAAACAATAAAGCGGACATCGCCGTTTTCAATGCTGATGTTTTGCGCGGCCGGATCAATAAAGCTGCGGGTTCCGGTCAGCGACGACGGCGTATTCGGATAGGCTGTTCCCTGGTTGTGAATAGCATTGATTTGCGTTTTCAACACGCCGGCCAGCTCGTCCAATTGCGATTGCAGCGAGGGCAGGGTAACGTCGCGAATTTCGATAAGACCCTGAATTTCACCGCCGGCAATCTGACTGGTAATGTCGACGCCGTCAACATAAATTCCGGAAATTCCGCCGCCGGCATAGGAAGAGGTGGCGCTTGCCTGGGCAACGGAATTATGGCTGAGTTTATGAACATCGCGATCCAGCAGGGTTACGCCGTTTTTGGTCTGAATGACCATTTCGCCGTTTTCGCGTTTAAAGTAGTTGATGTCAATTAATCCGCTGAGCTCGCGCAAAGCCGTATCACGCTGGTCTTCCAAATCGGTAACGCCGTCATAGCCCAAAACCTGATATTTGACGATTTTGTCGTTTAATGTTTTCAACTCGTCCAGCAGATTGTTAATCTGGTCAACGTCTTCCTGGATGCTCATGTCCGCATCGCCGCGGAGTTTCTGAATTTCTTCCGAAAGGTAGTTCAGACGGGAGGTAACCGTATTAGCCGCATTCAAAAGGTTATAACGTCCGGTGGCAGAAGTTACATCAGTCGAAAAAGTATTGAATGCTGCTTGCAGTTCCGCAACGTTGGCCGAAATTGAGTCGTCTCCTTCAGGTGTGCCGAGCAGGGTTTCCGCTTTACTCAGATACTGGCTTTTACCGTTGGCCGTACCATAGGCATTATTTGCGGCTAAAAAGCTTTTTAGCAGACCTTCGTCAACGGTGCGGGTAATATTGCCAAGCGTTACGCCGGCGTTTTGTCCTGCCAAAACAACATTTTTCTGCGCTGCCGTCTTGCGGGTATAGCCTTCGGTGTCTACGTTGGCGACATTGCGGCCGATAATGTCAAGCTGCTGTTGTGCCACCTTCATTCCGGTAAGGGAATTTTGTAATCCTGATAATAATGCCATGGTAAAAACTCCTATAAAGTTCTGTTTATTGTCATTGCGTTTTTACTGTTGTCCAAAGGCGAATACTTGCCCTGGCTTCCGTAAGAGGTCGAATAGGTGCTGGTGCGTGCCTTGGCCAGATTGACAATGGAATCCATAATCGTCTGGCTTACCTGCATTCTGGTTTGCAGAAGTTTGCTGTTTTCGTGCTGCAACTCGTCAAGCTTCAACGCTTCGTCCCGCAAAATCCGCTTGTCTTCAATGTCCAAGAGCTTAAGACCTTCCTGATTTTTGATAAAAAAGGCGACAAAAGAACGGTAAGCCGTAACCAGTCTGACTTTTTGTTCATACAATTCGGCAACCTTGTCTGTTTCAAATTTTTCCAGAGCGGCATTTTCTTCCTGAAGCAGCTCGGAAAAGCGGCGGACAATATCCAGATAATCCGTGGCCTTGGTTTTGATTTCTTCTTTCAACAACGCGCTTTCCATCTTACAGCACTCCTTTGCTTTGGGTTCCGTCAATAAAGCCCTGTGACTGGACTTCCTGCATCTCCAAAATAGATTTCATTACATAATCGGCGACCCCGACGGTTCCCGTTTTGGCCATGGCTTTGCCGTATTCGTTAATCAGCAGCGAACGAAATACTTTTTCGCCGTTTCCGCCGCCGAACATTCCGTCGGTTGAAATTCCCTCAAACATGGTTTCGACCATCCGGCTCAGGAAAAAAGCCTCAAAATCTTCGGCCGTCTGCCTGATCTCGTCGGTGTTGCCGTTTTGGGCATTGGCCATCAGGCTTTTCTGACGTTCAATGGCCAGTCCACTGTAATCGGTATTTATTGCCGGGCTCATCATCTTAAATTACCTCAATGTCTGCCTGCAGGGCGCCGCTTGCCTTAATCGCCTGTAAAATGCTGATTAAGTCGCGCGGGCTGACCCCGAGGGCGTTCAGGCCGTCGACCAGTTCCTGCAGGTTAACGCCGGTATCCAGAACGCTGAGTTTGGTCTCAACACTTTCGTTTATGTCTATTGCCGATGTAACGTTGGTCACGGTCATGCCGTCAGAAAAAGGCAGCGGCTGCGATACAATCGGCATATCCGTAATCTTGATGGTCAGGTTCCCTTGGGCAATGGCCAGACGGTTTATTTTAACGTCTTTACCGATAACCACGATGCCGGAACTTTCATCAATGACAACTTTGGCCGTTTGGTCCGGTTGTACCTGAAGCTGCTCGATTTTAGTCATCAGGTCGACGATTTTGTCTTTATACTGAGTCGGCACGTCAAGTTGAATGGTTGCCGGGTCGGTCGCTTTGGCTGTTTGTTCACCCAGAAAAGCGTTGATGGCATCTGAAACGCGCCGTGCCGTCGTAAAATCCGGATTCCTCAGGGCAATGCGGATTGTATCCAGACTTTCCAGCGAAAACGGAATTTCGTTTTCAATGATTGCGCCGTTGGCAATTCGCCCCGATGTCGGAACACCTTTGGTAATTGAAGCATTGGCGCCTCTGGCCGAAACACCACCGACGGCAACCTGTCCCTGCGCCACGGCATAGACTTCGCCGTTGGCGCCGACCAGCGGCGTGGCAATCAGCGTGCCGCCCTGCAGGTTTTTGGCATCGCCGAGCGCCGAGACCATAACGTCAATTCGGCTTCCCTGTCTGGCAAAAGCAGGCAGATTTGCCGTAACCATAACGGCGGCGATGTTTTTTGACTTAAGCTGACCGTCGCGGGAGTTGATTCCGACGCTGTCCAAAAGCGAAACCAGACTTTCTTTGGCAAAGTTGATAGATTTAATGTTATCACCGGTGCCGTTTAAGCCGACAACCATGCCGTAACCGACCAACTGGTTGTCTCTGACACCTTCAAAATCGGCAATATCTTTTATGCGCGATGCCGAAAATGCCGGCATGCTTATCAGCAGGCTGACCAGCATGACCAGTGTAAAAGTGGCTGTTTTCCTAAACTTCTTTGCATTCATAACGCAAAAACTCCGCAAAATCACATTAAACTTATACAGTGATATGCAAAATGCGTGCCAATTTGTTGTGATGGCATTTTTTTGTGCTTAAATTAAATATAAACTTGTTGTTAAACTTCAAAAAACTATACTTAAAGAGAAACGTATGAAAGTGCTAAACGCTTATGCTAAAAACAGTATGGCTGCTGATTGAACATTTTAAGCTCGGGCTTATTGGATTCGTCATTGTCGTGGCTATTTTATTTACGATTTATTCGAACCGTATTTATATGCCGCAGAATGTCGATTCTCCAATAGAAACGGTTTGCCTGGAGAATGGTTTGGACGCGGTTTCGTGCTGATTTATGAGGAGAAAAGCGATGCCGGCATACCAAGAACCGATTTGGACGAGGAATTTTATTGCTGCCGCTTTTGTGAATCTGTTTATTTTCCTCAGTTTTCAGATGATTTTCCCGACCCTGCCGCTTTATGTAAAAAGTCTAGGCGGTTCAGATGCCGTTATCGGCCTGGTTATGGGAATTTTTACGGTGGCAACTCTGGTTTCCCGCCCGACGGCCGGCATTTTGCTTGACCGCATCGGCAAGAAAAAGGTGTTGCTCTGCGGTCTGGCTGTTTTTACCGTCATGGTTTGCCTTTATGGTCTGGTCAACAGTATTGCCCTGATTATTCTGGTTCGGCTCGGGCACGGCCTCGGTTGGGGGCTGGCGGGAACGTCGACGGCAACCATTGCCGCCGAAATCATACCGAAATCGCGTTTTGCCGAGGGCATGGGCTGGTTTAGTCTGGCCAACGGCTTGTCAATGGCTTTTGCGCCGGCACTGGGAATTTATCTTGGCGGTCTCTGCGGTTTGCGCAATGTGTTTTTTATTGCCGCGGCCATTGCTTTTGTCAGCTTCTGCGTCGGCCTTTTTATCAAATGCCGCCATCGGAAGGGCGCGCAACTTTCCAAACGTCTGAAAATCGAAATTTATGAAAAGTCGGTAATTCCGGCCGCCGTCCTCATGTTCTGCCTGTCTTTTTCTTTTGGGTCGATTATCAGCTTTTTGCCTTTGTATGCTTATTCTCAGGGCATTGAAAAAATAGGCGTTTTCTTTTCCGTATATGCGGCGGTTATTTTGATAACGCGTCCCGCAGTCGGCAAAATCGTCGACCGGTTTGGTTTTGATGTGACCATCATTCCGGGTTTTTTGCTGGTACTGGCGGCAACGCTGATATTGTCGGAAGCATCGGTGTTGAAAGAGTTTTTGCTGGTTGCGGTTGTTTACGGCATTGGTTTCGGAGCTCTGCAAACCACCATTCAGACAATGGCTGTGCGCGATGTGCCGCATTATCGTCTCGGAGCCGCTAATGCCACGCTCTTTACCGGCCTGGATTTGGGAACGGGGATTGGTGTTGTTGTCCTCGGCATTGTCGCCGAACATCTGGGATACCGGAATATGTATTTGTTTACCTTGATTCCGATAGTTTTTTCCATACTGTTTTATCTTTTTTACGCTCGTCGGCATCACCGTCCTTTGCCAAGATTGGTCTGACGTGCCGCCGCTGATTTTTTTGAGAAGCGGGCACTTTAAGGTTGCGTTGCCGAAATCTCTGTGCTATCAGTCTCTGCATAATGATAGATTTGAATGACATAACCGTGCGTATCGGTTCCAAAGTCCTTTTGGAACACGCGTCGGCGCATATTTCCGACGGACAGAAAGTCGGCCTGGTCGGTGCCAACGGCTGCGGCAAATCGACACTGTTCCGCGTGCTGAAAGGCGAGCTGGAAACCGAAACCGGGTCGGTCTTTTTTCCGCATAACTACCGGGTGGTTTTTGTTGAGCAGGAGATGCAGGACATTGACGTGCCGATTTTGGACTTTCTGCTTTCAACCGACCGTGAACGCGCCTCTCTTTTGCAAAGGCTTGAAACGGCGTCTGCCGATGAACTCGGTGAAATTCATGAGCGTTTGAAAATGATTGAAGCGTCGTCGGCGCCGGCGCGGGCGGCCGAAATTTTACACGGCCTCGGTTTCAAAAACGAAGATTTTCCGCGCCCGATAAAAGAGTTTTCCGGAGGCTGGCGTATGCGGCTGGCTTTGGCGGCGGCATTGTTTCAGCCTTCTGACGTACTGCTGCTGGACGAGCCGACCAACCATCTGGATTTGGAAGCCGGAATGTGGCTGGAAGACCATTTGCAAAAATACCGCGGTACGTTGGTTATCATCAGCCATGACCGCAATATTCTCAATACGCTTTGCAATTATATTGTTCATTTTGACAATCGAAAATTGGTAACTTATTCCGGCAATTACGACACTTTCCAAAACACCCGCGCCATGAGAAAGGAACAACTGCAGAAGCAGGCGGAAAAGCAGGAACAGAAACGCCGTCATCTGCAGTCTTTTGTCGATCGTTTTCGTTATAAAGCCACCAAGGCCAAGCAGGCGCAAAGCCGGCTTAAGATGTTGGAAAAAATGCAGACTGTCGCCCTGATGGAAGATGCCGCTTCCGTGCAGTTCAGTTTTCCCGAGGTTGATGATCTGCCGCCGCCGCTTTTGACCATTGAAGACGGCATGGTCGGCTACGACGGCCGGCCGGTACTGAGAAAACTCAATTTTCAGGTCGTTGACAATGACCGTATCGCACTGCTCGGCGCCAACGGCAACGGTAAGTCGACACTGGCCAAGCTGATTGCCGGACGTCTGCCGTTGATGGAAGGCCGCGATATTCGTTCCGGCAAGCTCAAGGTCGGTTATTTTGCCCAGCATCAGGCTGAAGAACTTCCTTTGGAAGAAACCGCCTGTGCTTTCATATCCCGTCTCCGGCCGGATTTGCCCGAGCCGAAAGTCCGTGCGCATCTGGCTCGTTTCGGTCTGGGACAGGAAAAGGCTCTGACCCGGATTGCGCTTCTTTCCGGCGGCGAAAAAGCCCGTTTGCTTTTTGCCGCAATGACTTATAACGCGCCGCAACTCCTTATTTTGGACGAGCCGACCAATCATCTGGACATTGACGGCCGCGAAGCGCTGATAAATGCATTGAACGAATACAACGGCTCAGTAATTCTTATTACGCATGACATTCATCTGATTGAGCTGATTGCCGATAATCTGTGGCTGGTCAAAGACGGTTTGTGCAAGCCCTATGACGGAGATTTGAACGATTATAAAAATCTGCTCCTCGGCAAAAACGAACCGGCGCCCAAAGAGCAAAAAGTTAAACTGAAATCTGAAGCGCCAAAGATAAATATCCGCGAAGAGAAGAAAAATATTAACGCACGCTTGCGCCGTGTCGAACGGGAAATGGAAAAACTCAATGCGGACAAAGCGACGATTGAAGCTTCTTTCCAATCGCCGTTGACCTCGGAGGAAATTATCCAGAGTCAGAAAGAATTGGCCTGGATTTCCGCAACCTTGGACGAGTATGAAGAAGAATGGCTTGAACTTTCCGGAAAGTTAGAAAAATTGGGCTGAACAAATTGCGCGTGCTGATTGTAAAATTTATAGTTTAGCTCTAAAATTTTTTGTCTGGAGCAAATGAAAGGAAAGAAAATGAAGAAAACGGTTGTTTTATGTCTGGTCTGGCTGCTTGCCGCCTGCAATCGAGCTTATGAGTTTCCGTCGGATATAACCGACAACGCAATTGCAGAAAACGACCAGGTGATCTACTCCCTTTCGACAGAGAGTTGGAGCCGCAGCAAAACGAATAATGACGAAATTGTTTTTACCAAACATATTTCCGTTGGATCCGGCAGCTATTCCGAATATCTTTCCGATACCCAAAATCTGCATCTTGCCTCAACTTACGAGTTTCTGCGTGACGGCCGTCTCATCGGTTACAGCGACCATGAACTGAAGTTTTATGAAGTTGTCCGCCGGGACGGAAAATTTAAACAGGTTGAATTGTCGCCGGCCGAGGTTGGAGATCTTTTCCCCGGGTTGGATATCGTGCGGCTCTCTGAAGCTGACGGCAAAACGTTAACCGTCAACCGCCTGCCTTTCGGCAAAAAAACTTTCTTGCTTTTAAATGATACGCCCGTTTCATATTATCATTATTCTTTTGAAAAACTCAGCGGCAATAAGCCGTTTAAGTCGGTGTTGACCGTTGACAAAGCGGGTGATGTCTTTTTCTCCCATTTTGGCGCCGACGATGCAATCAATCCGAAATTAACCGTCAGGGTAATAAACGGAATTTAAGCCATGAGTGAAGTCAAAACCAACGTCATGCGGATTTTGGATAAGCAGAAAGTTGCCTATAAACACTATTGCTATGAAGGAACGGGTGCAGTCAGCGGGGCAGAGGTTGCCGCCGCTCTCGGAGAAGATCCGAACCGGGTGTTCAAAACACTGGTTACTGTAGGGCGTTCGCGGCAGTACTATGTTTTTATGATTCCTGTCGAAGCGGAACTGAACCTGAAAAAAGCCGCGGCGTCTGTCGGCGAAAAAGATGTTGAAATGCTTAAGCAAAAAGAACTGCTGCCGCTGACCGGCTATGTTCACGGCGGTTGTTCGCCGATAGGCATGAAAAAACGCTTTCCGACTGTGGTACATAAAACGGCTGAAAACTATGAGACAATCATCTACAGCGCCGGCAAGGTCGGTTATCAGGTAGAAACGTCGTTAAGCGGTCTGCAAAAAATTGTCGGCTGCACAACCGCAGACCTGATTTTGTAAACCGAACTACCGTTCCAAACCCAGCAGGGACATTTTTGAAGCAGGTGGATTTTTTTGTTTCAGTTTTCCGGTGGCATCGGTGAATAAACCATGCCTTTCCATAACAAGCGGATGTTTTTTCATAAATTGTTTCTCGGGCAGACCGAGACTTTCGCCGGATTTGATCCTTTTCTGAAGATCTTCATAAACGGCATTTTGCATAACCAGTCGTTTGATAGCTTCGGTTTCCATGGTTTTTGCAATGGTATAGTTAGAACTTTTACTGGGGCCGCAATGATAATAGCCATCTGCCTTTTTTGTGATTACCGGAAGCAGACTATTGGCATTAATCGATATATTACCCTCAAAAAACAAACCGTCGTCACGAAATTCGTAAGTCAAAGATGAATATTGATTTTTCGCATATCGAACATCACTCTTTTTCAGAGCTTCGTTCATAAATTTCTGTTGCAGGCTTTCTGCCGTCTGAGGATTTATTTTTTTATCATTGACGGCGATGCTCAGCATCCATTTAAAATTGTTTTCCGTAATGCCCTGAGGAGATTTTAGTAAAACGTTAAGCCGTTTGTTTAAATAAATTTTCTGCGACTTATCTGCTCCAGCGTTTTCGGCCGCTTTTAAAAAGTCTTCAACATTGATATTAAGTGGTTTGTCCTGATAAAAAACGGGAACGTCAAAACTCTTGTGTGAATTTGTGTCGTACACGGCTTCCTGAGGATCTCGGTCATCAGTAGAAACGCGAGCTGCCGCCGCATGAGAGCTTCCGGCCAACCCCGCGGTCAGAATAACGCTGGTCAGCGCAGTTTTTTTTAATTTATTTTTTGCCTTTTCAAACATAACCTGCTCCTTTTCGAAAACACATTAAAAATAACATAAAAGCTGTTATTTGTCAATAATTTGTCCATGAATGTCATGTGTCTGATTTCAGACGGTCATTTGCTTTTCAATCCAGCGCATAATCAAATCAACGGCATATTTTTGTTGTTCGTTCGTCAATTTTCGGCCGGCCGGAATACCGTGCCATTTTTCGAAACAACCCCGGCAGCAGGTTGCGGTGGCGTGCTGAGCGATAAAAACCGGATGATTTTTCATCGGTGTCTGATGCCCGTCGTTTTCAATGACGGCGGGAGCCAGCCGTGTGGCGATAAAATCTTCGGCATGCCGGCGGATGGTATCCATGCCTTTTTGCATGACGTAATCGCGATATTTTTTGCCGAGTTTAAAAGAGCTGCGAAATTTTGAACGCTCCAGTTTATCCAGAATGTCGTCTGTCATTGTATGTTTCCTTTGTTTTTTAATCCTAACGATAAAAAAATTTTTTTCAAGACAGAGAAAATACTTGACCTCGAGTAATCTCTAAATGATACGCTCATAAAGACTTAAGATTCGTACAAGTTGTTGAAAGGAAATTTCCGATGATTAGCTGCGCCGTAACAACCTCTTTGCTTGGCTGCATGGTCACGCTTTACCTGTATTTTCGTTATACGATGTGCCTGGATATCGGGCTTCTGCCGCGAATATTTCTGCTTATGCCGTTTCTGGCAGCCGGCTGCATACCACTGCTGGTTTCATATAGGCTGGAAAACCTTTTGGGTTCTTTCTATACCCTGTATCGTCACAGCCTTTACTTCATCTTCATCGGCTGCATTATCCTGTTTACGGTGACGCTGATTTCCGATGCTCTGTTCCTGCTGTTCAGTTTGTTTCCCTCAGCAGCAAAGTTCGAATTTTGCTGCCGGTGGCTGAACTGGACAAATCTGGCCTTGGCGCTGTTGTGTACAATCTGGGCCTTGTATTCAGGTTTTAAGATTCCGGAAGTCAGAGAAATAAACATTACGGACAATAAACTGAAACATGAATATACGATTGCCGTTTTGAGCGATCTGCACATTCATCGGGTCGTTTCGCCAAAGCGGATTGAGAAAATCGTCGAACAAACCAATGCCCGGAAGCCGGATGTCGTTCTGCTGGCCGGCGATGTGATTGATGATGATACCGGCCGGATAACAGAGGCCGTGGAAAAGCTTAAAGGTTTAAAAGCCGAAAAAGGCGTTTATTTTGTTACCGGCAACCACGAATTTTATACCGGTTATGCCCGGGCGGTTCGCGAGCTTAAAAATCTCGGCTTTTTCTTTTTGGAAAACGCCGGTGCGCCTCTTGGCGAGGACTTGTATCTGGCAGGTGTCCCCGATACTTTTTCGGGCGCCGCCTACGGTAAAATGCCGGATCTGAAAGCGGCCTTCGCCGGAGCCGGAAAAGAGGCTTTCAGGCTGCTTGTTTCCCATACGCCGGCCGTTTTTCCCGGAAAAGATTTTGATTTGGAAGTTTCCGGACATACGCACGGCGGCCAGATTTTTCCGTTTCATATTCTGACCAAGCTGCATAATAAATATTTAAGCGGTTTGTACGAGATGGAGAACGGCGCCCGCATATACGTTTCCGACGGAGCGGGGCAATGGGGACCGCAAATGCGTTTTCTGGCGCCGTCGGAAATAACGATTCTCAAAATAGGTCCGTCAATTAAAAAAGCAAAGGAGTAAATATGACTAAAAAAGTATTGGTTTTGTCGGCGAGTTTTCGCAAGCGCGGAAATTCGGACATTCTCTGCGATCAGTTCATTTTGGGTGCGCAGGAAGCGGGAAACGAAGTTGAAAAGATTTATGTGAACGACAAACACATCGGCTACTGCATGGGATGCGGCGCCTGCAATACGACGCACAAATGCGTGCAAAATGACGATATGGCGGAAATCCTGGATAAAATGGTCAATGCCGATGTTATTGTCATGGCCACGCCGGTTTATTTCTATTCAATGAACGGACAGATGAAGACGCTGATTGACCGCACGGTTCCCCGTTATGAAGAAATCCGCAATAAAGATTTTTATTATATTATTGCCGCGGCGGACGACAACAGGGAAAATATGCGTCGGACGATTGAAGGTTTCCGGGCTTTTGCGGAAGATTGTCTGGAAGGCGCACAGGAAAAAGGTATTGTCTACGGTACGGGCGCCTGGCATGCCGGGGAAATAAAATCGAGCCCCGCCATGCAGGAGGCTTATGAAATGGGACGGAGCATCAAATAATCCGTCAGAAAAAATCCCGGAAATTTCCGGGATTTTTCATAGTGTCATTTCGACGGAGCCTTTTGTGAAACAGCGTATGACGTAACCATTTTTCTCGCTGCAGCATAAATTTCCTTTTCAAGCTCTTTGCCGTTTTTCTCCATCATGGCAAAGATTTCTTCTTCGTCGTGACAGGGGCGGGAACAGTCGCTGAGAACCAGCTTTTCAATCGGCGGCAGGGGCGTAAATTTCAGCTCCTGCAACAACGAATTTCTGATTCCGTTGCTGATAATGTTTTTGCTCAGGCGCATCAGCAGCTTGCCGTCTTTGCTTTGTGTCTCGGAGGAATAAGAAACATCGTTATGCTCGTCCGGATTAATCAGACATGGTCCTTCGTCGGAATAAGCGTACTTTTGCTTAATCAGAAAAAAATTCCCCATTTTCCCTCTGAAAAAAGAAGGTTTCAGCTCAAACCAACGGTTTTGGGAGGCTTTTTCGGAGTTTGCGTCTTCTTCGGCATAATAGCGGATGCTCTCTTCCTTCATACGGTTGTTTATGTAATGCGAAAAATAATTCAGACCTTGCGGAACCTCCTTGTCTGCCGCCGACATAAAGCCGATAAATGTTGATTTTGCCACACCGAGCGGACAGGCCGGAGCGTGCGCAACGACCAGCATCTGCTGCTGAATGCTTCGGCGTTCTTTGTCCGTATAACCGAGCTCTTTCATCTTTTCCTGCATCAGTTCTTCAAGTTTCAGC
This sequence comes from uncultured Alphaproteobacteria bacterium, assembly GCA_944391505.1. Lineage (GTDB taxonomy): Bacteria > Pseudomonadota > Alphaproteobacteria > RF32 > CAG-239 > Scatacola_A. Next base: position 59,703 of record CALXTV010000003.1, read on the forward strand.
GCCGTAAAAGCCCCGTGACAATGTGCGACAAAGGTTATCTTCCGCAGATTCCGCATGGCATCTTCTCGCGGGATTCTGACGCCGTTGCGGCTTATCCTCGGCTCGATTATCTTTTGATACAATGCTTCGATGTATTGCGGATTGTTTTCTTCCGGCCCGCATTTGTCTGCATATTTTGCCGCCAGCTTTTGGGAAAACACCATGCGGTATTTGTTAAACAGGTTATGACGGGCATAACTTTTCTTTCCGTCTCCGAAATCATAGCGTATGCTGTAAACGGGAATTTTTGCTTCCAACGGTTTTAAAATTTCATTTTCGATGATTTTTGCATAACCGTTTGCCGCCTTATTGTTGACTGCTCCGTCACCGCCCAGATAAACCACACAGCATTCATTATCGGGAATTTGTGAAACTTCGCTGAAGCCAAAAGGATTATCGTCGCTTTTGGCGGTTCTCTGATAAACGGTAGCGGTTGACGTCATGGTCTTTTTCCTGAAGAGCTTTCAATTTAGCCAATTTTAACATATTTTGCTTTCTGAAACAATTAAAAAGCCGCTATGCCGTTTTTTCCATTTTCTCAATCAGAACAAAAGCGGCCGTTCTTCCCGACGCCAGAGCCTCGACGATTGTCGAACCGCCGGTTTTGCAGTCGCCGGCATAAATGATTTTTTCATCTTCGATTTTGTCATCGGCATAACTCCCCACAGCCTTGATAATCAGAGCAAAGCCGGGAAGTCTGACGGAAGAGTCGGACAATGGTGTTACTTTGCCGTCTTCATAGCGGTTGCGATGTATTTGCAGAAGCAGCCCGTCTTCGCATTGTTCCGCTTTTTCCGGGCTGGAAAGCGGCGAAATGTTGATTTGATTATACAGCAGTTCCAAATATTCTGATTTCGATATTTTCATGTCGGACAACCGCCGCCGGACAAACATCTCAACCTGGACGGCACCGTTTCTTGCCGCCGTCATGGCACAGTCCGCCGCGACATTGCCGCCGCCGATGACGGCCACTCTGCCGTTTGTTATGTATTTTTCCGGATGATGCAGATATTCCATATGCGACAGACAAAGCTCTTCGCCCTCAATGTTTAAACGTGCCGTGTTGGGTTCACCGGTTGCCACGATAACGCCGTCATATTTGACTGCCAGCTCTCTGATGTCTTTGATTCTGGTATTCAGATGCAAAGATATCAAAGGCGTGTCGCTGATAAATTTCCAATCCTTTTCAATAACTTCGTGCGGCAGTCTGGTATCAGGAATCAGATTCAGCGCGCCGCCGATTTGCCCGTCGGCCTCAAAAATGTCGGTCTTGTATCCGCCCTTTGCCAAAACGGAAGCGGCGGCAATTCCGGCCGGACCTGCGCCGATAACGGCAATGCTCTTGGCTTTGGGCTCAATTTGCGAATAATCTTCGTCGGCCGTCCTGAAGTTTTCCAAAATCGTTGCCTGCACTCTGGGAATGTTGATGGCAAAATCGACGCGGCTGCGTGTGCAGGCCTGCATACAGAACTTGTCCGGACAGATAAGCCCGCAGGTTTGCCCCATCGGATTGGTACGGGTAATGGTTTTGACTGCGGCGTCGAAATTGCCTGTTTTGGCATGATTGATAAATTCCTGCGGATTGCAGTTAACCGGGCAGGCGTGCATGCACGGCTGTGTCTTGCAGTTAAGACAACGGTCAAGTTCTGCTTTGAACTGGATTTTGTTTAGATATAGCTTCTTGTTGTCGGACATTTTTTTTCTCAAAATTTATTTTTCTACAGTATAAACTTTTAGAGGCGGCTCAAGTCAAGTTTTTTTTCAAAAATAAAGACCCGTTTCCGGGTCCTTATTTTACTTGTTCTTGCAAAACTGAATTTTTATTTTGCTTCGCGCCGGAATATTGTCCAGAGCTTTTTCTGCACCGCTGACCAAATCAGCCAGAGCTTTGGCCTGTTTTGACACGCAGGCACCCATGCTGATTGACGGGCAAACGTTTTGCTTGCGGCTGACTTTCACCGAAAGTTTTTTAATGTTTTCGTTCAATCGACCGGCAACGGTCTTGGTGCCTTTTTCATCAGAATTGGCCAGATAGATAACAAATTTTTCATTATCGTAACGAGCCACCATGTCTGTTCCGCGCAAATCTTTTTCCAGAGCGTTGCCGACCTGTTTCAAAACTTTGTTGGCAATCTTTTCGTTATACTTTTTGCGGACGTCCGCAATCTCGTCAACTTTCAGCATCATGACCGCAAAACTCTGTTTGGCAACCAAAGAAGCGGCAATCCTTTCCGGAACGGTCTGCTCAAAATATTTGCGATTGTATACTGACGTAATGTCGTCGCGGCGCTCGCGTTCAATTTTATCCTCTGCGTCATAATAGATAATCAGAATCAGTATGACAAAGGTGCAAAGGAATGTAATCAGGTTAGAGAAAAGAAGAATATAAGAGTCGATGTATACGCCGTACGCAAACCAACAGACCAACCCCAGACTGTAGATAATGTACATATAACTGGAAAGGTTGGACACGTTTTTGGTTTCGATAATCCGCAAAATCTGAATGGCAAAGGTCAAAACCGTTGCCAAACCGGCCGCATAACCGATATAAGTGAAAAGAGTTTCTTCATCAAACATAATATTTTCAAACATTGCACACTACTCCGCTTTTTTACTAGGATAGTGCCCAATATTTTAATTTATCGTTAAGAAAATGACACAGTTTTTCTTAATCGTAAAAAAACTAGCCTCTTTTTTCTTGCCGGGTATATTTTCCTCCCGGCTGTTTGTTTATTTGCAAAATGCCGGCACGTCCCATGGAATCTCTTCCGTTGATGAGACAGACATTTTCTTTGGCCATGGGAATTTTGACGTTAAAGCCGAGCGTTGTTGCATACATTTCATACCAGAATGTCTGAAACAGAGACGCAAAAGTCATCTGTAAGAGAAGACGGCCAGAGCGGAAACCGCGACAGATTTTAGTTTTCGCATTAAAAGTCTCCGTATGTCTTACGGTAAAACGGGTTAGAGCGTCCGTCCGCACTTGTCGAAAACATCAAGCGCGGAAATATATGCCGTCGTCTTAATATCCATCAACCGCAGAACCGAATGGAAAAAGTTGTCGTGAGAAAAAGCTTCCGTTTCGGCTCGGCTTTTCAGACAGGCATCATTAAGCTTCATCGATTTTTTCGCGTTTTGAGACAGCCAGAGAATCATCGGAACTTTCGTCTGTTCGTCAGGCGCAATGGCATACGGCAGTCCGTGCAGATAGATGTTGTTTTCGCCGAGCGATTCTCCGTGATCGGAAACATACAGCATGCTGCTTTGCAGTTCATCGTGTTTTTTGAGAATATCAATTACGGAATTAATGATATAATCTGTATAGGCAATCGTGTTGTCATAAGTGTTGACAATCTGTTCCCGGGTGCAGTCCTGAAGGCTGGCCGTATCGCAGGACGGCTGAAAGATTTTGAACTTGTCCGGATAACGCTTGAAATAGGTCGGTCCGTGACTACCCATGGCGTGCAGAACGATGAGTGTGTTTTTGGTCGTATTCTTCAGGCGCTCGTCAAGGCCGTCGAGCAAAATTTCGTCATGGCAATAGTTTCCGAAACAAAACGGTTGTTTGTTTCCCCAAGTGGCAATATCTTTGCCGAAGCGGTCGCAGACCTTTTTGCAGCCGTCGTCATTGTCTTTCCAATAAATGTCATAGCCGGCGTTTTTGGCAAAATCCAACAGATTTTGCATATAAAGGGCATCGGTAACGCTGAAGTGTTTTCTGGGCAGCGGCGAAAACATGCAGGGCAGGGAAATTGCCGTTGCGGTTCCGCACGAACTGACGTCTTTAAATGTGAATATATCGTTTCGTTTGGACAACAGGGGATTGGTCTGCCGTTCGTATCCGTAAAGCGAAAAATTCTGCGCCCGCGCTGTCTCGCCGACAATCAGCACAACAACTTGCGGTTTGCCGCTGCCGTTTCCGGCAAATTTTGGCGCCTTGTCCAAAATGACAAACTCTCTTTTGGCGTCAAGGCTGCGTTTATAATAGCGGCCGACGGCATAAATATAGTTGAACGTATTGATGTAGTATCGTACCTGTTGGTTGTTGCGCCCGAAAGAAGCATATTCTTTATAAGAGACGGCCGCGATGGCGCCGATGGTCAGCAGACCGAGCAGAAAATATGTCAGACGTCGGCGGAGTTCCGTGCCGAAAGATGAAAACACGATTTTTGTCCGGGCGACTAAAACGGCAGGCAGGACGCCGACGATTAAAACATAGAAAAAGGCGTGCAGCGTCAAAAAATCGGAAGCCTCTCTCAGATTCGTTTCCACAAAATTACGGATCATGTCCGAATTAATGACAATGCCGAGATTCTGCAGGGCATAGTCGGAAGCGGCGGACAGAACCAACAGCAGCATGACCAGAGGCTTGCCCGCGCGCGGAACCACAATCAGACAGAAAAACCAAAACAGCGGAACAAAGATAAAAAACGGCAGCGTAAGAACCAGCAGCAGAACCGAAAAACTGTCAATCTCTATTTTTTCGAAAGCAAACTGCCAGAACTTTATGTTCAGCATAAAGGAAAAATAGGCGCTGACAATAAGAATAAATGCCGTTGAACTCAGAGTGAACTTTGTTTTGGTCATCAGTTGTTTCCTTGTGTTTCTAGAAAGAAATTAAATTGAGAATAAAAGCCGAGATAACCGGTATGGTAAAATTGTCGTCAATCCGGAGTTCTTTCTCAAAAAATTCGGCGGCGGTCGCGGCAAGAGCCGTTATGCAAACAACCGGCAATGAAAGTGTCGGAAAGAAAAACATGACGGTCAGAACGGCGCTGACGAAAAAAGCCGTTGTTCCCTCAACGGATTTTCCGTTGGCAAAGCGGAAAGAGCCGAAAAACTTACCGAAAATAGCCGCGCATGAATCGGAAATCAGCATAATGCTCATGGCTGCCGCCGCTGCTCTGGCGCTGAAACAGACGGAAACGGTGAGAGCCGCCGCCAAAATATAAACCGATCCGCTGGGAACAAATCTGGTGCGGCAGACTTCTTTGCCGCGAAGCGTCTTTATGAACATTCTGCGAAACAGTCCGCCGATAACCGCGGTCTTTTGATAAGCCGTATATTCAACAATCAGATTCAGTGTCAGCAGGCAGGCAAAAAGGATAATGCTCCAGTTGCGTTCGGCCAGCAATATAAACAGCGGCATCCAGAGCGAACTGAGATGAACCGCCTTGCGATATAATTCTGTTTTAAGCGACTTTGTCAGTATGGCAGACATTTTTTTACTCCTCTGCGTCAACATTTAACGCAGGATTAAAAGAATAATCTAAAATAAATCTGAAATTTTTAAAAATAAACAAAAATAAATAGATTTACTTTTTCATTGTCCTGACGGTCATTATGGCTGCCGTTTTCCTGCAGGAAACGCTGACGGTCAAAACGCTTGCCGGCTGTGTTCTGATAACCCTCGGAACCCTGCTTATGATATAACGTTCCGCCAATCTTCGTTTCCTTTTCCGTTTTATGATAAATTTTAATTATGACAGTATAAAAAAATGATATTGGACTTTATGTCCGAACTCAAACATAATTACATTAATTCATATCATTATAAGGAGGAAGAGATGACGTTTCTTAAAAAATTTTTACTCCTCGGTTTTGTCTTGTTTGCTCCCGCGGTGGCCGCTTGGGAAAATGAAGAAAATTTGAGTCGGGCGCAGCGGGCGGATCAGGTTTTTGAAGAACTTTTCAGGGCAAAGCGTTCAACAAGCCGGACAGATCCGGAATTTATGGAAATTTTGCAGCAAAATATATTTGGCGAAGTTTTTGACATCGGCGATTTGTCAAACAAAGACCGTGAGCTGATTACCGTGGCCGTATTAACGACAATGCAGACGCTGCCGCAGCTTGAAGCGCATATCGGCGCGGCATTGAACGCGGGAAACACACCGCTCGAAATCCGGGAGACGATTTATCAGTGCGCGCCGTTCATCGGTTTTCCGCGCACTTTGAATGCCGTCGATGTTTTTAATCGTGTAATGGAACAACGCGGGATAAAACTGCCGTTGGAAAATGCGACGACGGTAACCGAAAAAGACCGTTATGCCAAAGGAGAGGCGATTCAAAATTCTCTTTACGGGAGCGAGGTCAAAACCGCAATGAGGGCATTGCCGGGAATTTATAAGGAAAAAGTTCCCGATATGCTGACCACGTTTTGTTTTGGCGACTTTTATACCCGGAAAGGGTTGACTATTAAACAGAGAGAGCTTTTGTCTCTGGTTGTTCTGACAACGCTCGGCGCCGAAAAACAACTGACGGCGCATATTATCGGGGCGCAGAAGGCCGGCAACAGCAGAGAAACGCTGCTGGCGGCAATGATGCAGGCAATGCCCTATATCGGCATGCCCAATGCTCTGACCGCCGTAAATCTGATAAAAGATACCGATTTTGAGAATTATAAACCGATTTACGGAGAATAAGACATGAACAAATTTATGGTGTTTTGTCTCGTCTGCGTCAGTCTTTGTGCGGCGGCCGCCGAGGCAGATGATTTACAAAAGGAAAAGAACATGAGAATAAAACTGAATTTCAACAACCATGATGTTATCATCAGAATGGAAGACAATCCGGCTGCCGAACAGATGATAAAAATGCTGCCTGCCGAATTTGAATTCACGGATTTCGCCGGACAGGAAAAAATTGCCGATTTTTCCCGGCCGCTGTCTTTGGCTTCCGCGCCGCGGGGAATGGTTGCAACGGCCGGAAAAATGTTTATTTACGCGCCTTGGGGAAACCTGGGAATTTTTTATAAGGATCATAGTTCAAGACCCGATAAAAATCTGATACCGCTTGGCGAAGTCGAAAGCGGTTTGGAACACCTTGCCGGACAAAGGGGCGGTTTCAGCGCCCGGCTGGAAGTTATGGAAGATTAAAATAGCAGGGAGAAGCATAATGGAAAAAAGATATCTGGGAAAAGACAAATTGGAAGTTTCGGCCGTCGGACTTGGCTGTATGGGTTTTACGCAAAGTTATCCGCCGTTTCTGCCCGAGGAAGAAAGCATAAAAGTACTGCGCGCTGCGGTAGACATGGGTGTCACTTTTTTTGATACGGCGGAAGTTTACGGCCCGTTCAAAAACGAGGAACTTTTGGGCAAGGCCTTGTCGCCGGTAAGAGACAAGGTTGTTATCGCCACCAAGTTTGGCTATGACCTCAACAACTATGTTCTTGACGAAAGCAACCGTCCCGTATCCCTGTCCAGCCGTCCGGAAAACATCAGAAGGGCCGTCGAAGGTTCTCTGAAGAGATTAAAAACCGACCGCATCGACTTATATTATCAGCACCGTGTTGATCCCGATACGCCGATAGAAGAAGTGGCTCAGACGGCCGCAGAGCTGATTAAAGAAGGAAAGATTCTGCATTGGGGCTTGTCCGAGGCCTCGGCGGCAACCGTCAGAAAAGCGCATGCCGTATGTCCGGTCACGGCCGTGCAGAGTGAATATTCCATGTGGTATCGCAAACCGGAGGAAGAATTGCTGCCGGCCCTGGAAGAACTGAATATCGGTTTCGTTCCTTTTTCTCCGCTGGGCAAAGCGATGTTGACCGGACGTTTTGACCGCAATACAAAATTTGACTCCTCCGATTTCAGAAGTTCGATTCCGAGGTTTAGTCCCGAAAATCTGCAAAATAATGTCACGCTGGCCGAATATGTGGAAGATTTGGCAAAACGTAAAAACACCACGCCGGCGCGCATAGCTCTGGCCTGGCTGCTGGCGCAGAAAAACTGGATTGTGCCGATTCCCGGAACCAAAAAAATCGAACGCCTGAAAGAAAATACCGGGGCTGTCGATGTTTCCTTCACGGAGCAGAAATTGGCGGATATCAGAAAGCATCTTGATGAAATTAAGATTATCGGAGACAGATATCCGGAAGAACAGGAAAAGCTGACCGGACTTTAAGAAGAGGAAATTTTATGAAACGTCGGGAATTTTTGAAAATATTGACGGCGCTTGTTGCCGGAAGTTCTCTTTTGCAATGGAACAAGGCAAAAGCAGCCGTTTTAAAGGAGGATAGAAAGATGAAAATTTTAGTGCTGACGGGAAGCCCGCGCAAAAACGGCAACTCAAATACGCTGGCGGATAATTTTATTAAAGGAGCCGAAGAAGCCGGACATGAGGTTGTCCGTTTTGATTCGGCTTTTAAAAACGTTCATCCCTGCATCGCCTGCAATTCCTGCGGTATGAATGGCCCCTGCGTTTTTAAGGACGATTTTGAATTCGTCCGCCGGCATATTGTCGATGCCGATATGGTTGTATTTGCCACGCCGATGTATTATTTCGGCATTTCAGCGCAGCTTAAGGCGGTTATCGACCGTTTCTATGCCATAAACGGTCAAATCCACCGGCCGAAAAAAGCCGCGCTGTTTATGACTTATGCCGATACGGGTGCCGCCGAGGCCGCCCCGATAAAATCTCATTATGAGGTTTTGCTGAACTATCTCGGCTGGGAAGATGCGGGACAAATTATTGTTCCCGGCGTCTGGCCGGCCGGTGCCGTTGATCGCACGGATTATCCCAAGCAGGCCTATGAGCTGGGAAAAACCGTAAAATAAAGGGAAACAAAAGACAAAGCCGCTGCGACTGAAAAAATAAGAATTTTTCTAAAAAAGTACTTGACTTAGAGTTAACTCAAAATGTTAAGCTCTTGTCAAATCAACGTTAAAGGAGGTTTTTTTAGATGAACAGGAGAGAATTTTTGATGACCACGCTGGCGGCTTTTGCCTTGTCGGCGCTTCCCAAACTGACACTTGCCGAAGCGATTCCCGTTTCGGATGCCGTCAAGAGCAAAATCGACCCCAAAAACAAGCTCGGATTCGGTTTTATGCGTCTGCCGCTGAAAAATCCCGAAGACCAGACGTCCATTGATTATGACGTTTTGAACAAAATGGTCGATACCTTCCTGGAACGCGGTTTTACCTATTTCGACACGGCCTGGATGTATATGGGATATGAAAGCGAAGTTGCCATTCGTGAATCTCTGGTCAAGCGCTATCCCAGAAACAAATTTACCGTTGCCAGCAAGCTTCCTGCCGGTTATCTGAAAAGCAAAGAGGAAATGGAGCAGATTTTCAATAAGCAGTTGGAAAAGACCGGACTGGACTATTTTGACTACTATATGGTTCACAACATCAATGCCAATACCATTGACAATGTCCGCAAATATGACTGCTTCAAGTTCATTGCCGACAAGAAAAAAGAAGGCAAAGTCAAACAAATCGGCTTTTCTTTTCATGATAAGCCCGAAATGTTGGAAGAGGTGCTGAAAGAGCATCCGGAAGTTGATTTTGTTCAGTTGCAGATTAATTATATTGACTGGGACAACGCCAGCATTCAGGCACGCAAATGCTACGAAATCGCTCAGAAATACAATAAGCCGGTAATTGTCATGGAGCCGGTCAAGGGTGGTAGTCTGGCTGTTGTTCCGCCGGCTGTCGAAAAGGTGTTTAAAGATGCGGAACCGAATATGTCGGTTGCTTCCTGGGCTGTCCGCTATGCCGCGTCGCTCCCGGGCGTCATGATGGTTTTAAGCGGCATGAGCAATCTGGAACAGTTGGAAGACAATACGTCATATATGCAGAACTTCAAACCGCTTGACGAAAAAGAAATGAAAGTTGTCGAGCAGGCGATTAAAACCCTGCATGCCGAAGTTTCGATTCCCTGCACGGCTTGTAAGTATTGTGTGGAATTCTGCCCGATGAAAATTGCCATTCCCGACTATTTTGCGTTGTACAACGCCGAAAAGCAGGAACGCAGCGACAAGCCCTTTAACGCACAGCGGGTTTATTATGCTAATCTTATCAAATCGCACGGCAAGGCTTCTTCCTGCATCGGCTGCAAACTCTGCGAAAAGCATTGTCCGCAGCATATCGAAATCAGCCGCTGGATGAAAGAAGTCGCCAAAACTTTTGAATCATAAGGAGAAAAGCATGAACAAACTGATGTTGTTGGGAACCGTTGTCCTGTCGGTTTTGGCTTTTACGGGATATAAGACTGTTGCCCAGATGAGGGAGGAAAACAAAAACATGAATACGGAGAGTGCAAAAGTTCTGGTCGCGTATTATTCGTACAGCGGCAATACCAAAGAAGTTGCCGAGGCTATTCATGAAAAGGTCGGCGGCGATATTTTCGAAATAAAGACGGAAGGAACTTATCCCGACGAATACCGCCCGATGACGGTTCAGGCCAAAAAGGAAATTGAGGACGGCTGGCGCCCGAAACTGACGACTTCCGTTGCCGATATTTCCAAATACGATGTTGTTTTTCTCGGTTCGCCGAACTGGTGGGGAACGATTACGCCGCAGGTCAGCAGCTTTCTGGAAAACTATGACTTGTCGGGCAAAACCGTTATTCCGTTTATCACCCATGGCGGTGGCGGCGTCCAGAATACGGTCAGAGATATGACGGCACAGTGCAAGGGCTGCAATGTCAATCAGGAAGCCTGGGTTGGTTACGGCAGCCGTACTTTCGGCATCGGCGGCTGGCTGGAAGATTTGGGATTTGCAAAATAAATGACCGATAATTTCGAAGATTTGGGCTTTGCCAAGCTGGATATGAGCCGGCGTGAACGAACCGGAGTTCCGGAAACCATCTATTGCGCCGGCAAAACCAAAGAACAACTGGTCGAAATTTTCAAAGCTTTCAAAAGCAAGAACAGTCCGGTGCTCGGAACCCGCTGCTCGGCAGAGCAGGCGGATTTTGTTCGCGCCGCGGGGCTGAATGTCAAATATGACGCAATGTCCCGGACGATTGTGCTTCAGGCCGGGCATCTGCCCCGGCTTAACGGTCGGATTGCCGTTTGTACCGGCGGTACGGCGGATTTGCCCGTGGCCGGGGAGGCTGCGGCCGTTGCCGAATTTTTCGGTGCCGAAGTCGACCGTCATTTTGATGTCGGCGTTGCCGGTATCCATCGTTTGTTTGCCAGGCTGGAGGAAATCCGCCGTGCCGATGTCGTTATCGCCGTTGCTGGAATGGAAGGCGCTCTGGCCGGTGTTGTTGCCGGGCTGGTTGAGGCGCCGGTTATCGCTGTGCCGACGTCGGTTGGCTATGGTGCATCTTTTGGCGGTTTGGCGGCTTTGCTGACAATGCTCAATTCCTGTGCCGAAGGCGTTTCCGTCGTTAATATCGACAATGGTTTCGGGGCGGCGGCCTTGGCCTGCAGAATATTGAGGAGAACCCAAAAACATGACTAAATATCTTTATCTTGATGGCAGCTGCGGCATCAGCGGCGATATGACCGTTGCGGCCCTGCTTGATCTGGGCGGCAGCCGGAGCCGGCTCGACGCCGTTTTGCAGAGCCTGCACCTGGACAGTTTTGACTATACGGTTGAGCGGAAAAATTCTTACAGCATATCCGGTTGTGATTTTGACGTGCATCTGCACCATCACGAACATCACCATGAAGAGCATTATCATGAACATCATCACCACGAACACCGCCATTTAAAAGATGTTTACGAAATCATTGACCGCGGAGACATGAGCGGCAAAGCGCGTGAACTGGCCAAAAAAATATTTTTGATTGTTGCCGAAGCCGAATGCAAGGCGCACGGCTGCTCATTGGAAGAAGTACATTTTCATGAAGTCGGGGCAATCGATTCTATTGTCGATATTATTTCCGCTGCGGTTTTGTTTGACGATTTGCAAATTGACGGCTGTATCGTCAACGGACTGTCCGAAGGCTGCGGAACGGTCGTTTGCCAGCATGGCTCGCTGCCTGTTCCGGTACCGGCCGTGCTTAATATTGCCGAAAAATACGGCATTATTCTGCGGCCGACGGATAACAAGGGCGAAATGGTCACGCCGACCGGCATTGCCATTGCTGCTGCGCTCAAAACTTCGGAAAAGCTTCCGGCGGCATACAGAGTTCGCAAAACGGGCATCGGCCTCGGCAAACGCGATTTCGGACATGCCAATTTTCTGCGTGCGATGATTATTGAAGACGTCGTCGATGAAAATCAGATTTATGTCATCGAAACCAATATAGACGATTCAACCGCCGAAGAACTCGGACTGGCAATGGAAAAACTGCTGGCGGCGGGTGCGGCCGACGTTCATTTTGAACCATGCTTCATGAAAAAAAGCCGCCCGGCTTATATATTGCGGGTTATTGCGTCGGCAGAACTTCTGCCCCGTCTGGAAGACATTATTTTCCGCAATACGTCCACGATAGGCCTGCGCAAATATCCGGTCGAAAGAACTTGTATGGAACGCGAAATAATTACGGTCGGCCTTTCCGGCGGCGATGTAAAAGTCAAAAAGTGCCACCTCGGAGACATTGTCCGCTATAATCCCGAATACGAGAGCGTCAAAACGCTGGCGGAACAAACGGGACAGCCTTTTCGCAAGGTTTTTGACGACGCCCGGCGCAAAGCGGAGGAAGAAAATTAGTGCTCGAACGTTTGGAAGAATATCTGCGGGAAATGACGTCGGACGGCATAGCCCTGGCTTTTTCGGGCGGGGTGGACAGCACGCTGCTGTTGGCGGTTTTAAGCCGTCTGTTCCGGCAGAAGAATTTTCCTTTGGCGGTTTTGACCATGCGTACGATTTTGCAGGATAAAGAGGAGATGGATGAAGCCGGAGAACTGGCCGCAAAATTCGGTGCGGAACAAAAGTTTTTTACGTTTAATCCCTTTTCTTTGGAGGAGGTCCGTCATAACCGGGTTGACCGTTGTTATCACTGCAAAAAGGCGATTTTTACGCAGTTTAGGAATTATGCCGAAGCCAACGGTTTAAAATATCTGCTTGACGGGACGAATGCCGATGATCTGAAAGTTTATCGTCCCGGCAGAAAGGCCTTAAAAGAACTGGGCGTTATTTCGCCGCTGGCCGAACTGGAAATTGACAAAGCCGCTATCCGTCAGATGTCTGCCGAACTCGGATTGCCGACCGCCTCCAAACCGGCGGTTCCGTGTCTGGCAACCCGTTTTGAATATAATACGTTGCTGGACGACAATGCAATTTGCCGGGTGGCATCGGGTGAAGAAATAATTAAAAAGATGTTTCCCGCCGTCAAAGACATACGGTTGCGCGTCCATGGCGGCCTTGCCCGGTTGGAAATTTCCGCTGACCATTTGGCCGAAGTCGCCGCCCGGGGAAAGGAAATCGCCGGGGAACTCGAAAAACTCGGCTTTGATTATGTAACGCTCGACCTGAAGGGGTTTCGCTCAGGGAGCTTCGACAAAGGATTAAAACAGAATTAAAAAGTTATTATGAAAATTATTGTTTAACGAAAAAGGTAAAATTATGAAAAAGACAATTTTAACTTTCATTTTGATGATGGGTTTTGCGGCTTCCGCATTGGCACATGGTAATCACGGACAGTTTGACGTCGCTCCGGGCTCGACTTTGTCTGCCATTTGGCTGGCAGCGTTGTTGACCGCCGTCGTTCACACGATTATGGGGCCGGATCACTATCTGCCCTTTATCGCGATTGCCAAAAGCAAGGGGTACAGCATAAAGAAAACCCTGTTGTGGACCTTTGTCTGCGGCATCGGCCACATTGCCAGTGCTCTTCTCATTGCGTTGATATTTATTTATTTTTCGCATTGGCTGAGCCGGGAAAACTTTGTCTGGATTGAAGAAAACCGCGGCAACGTTGCGGCCTATGCGCTTATCGGACTTGGCGCGGCTTACCTGTTGTGGGCTTTGCGTCGTCGCTGGCAGCACGGACATCTGGACGAACATCATCACTTGCCTCAAACGGACGGCAAAAAAAGTATTACCGTCTGGGTGGTGTTTATTATTTTTGTTTTGGGCCCCTGCGAGGCGCTGCTGCCGATTTTGACGGCTTCGAGTGTCCTTGGGAGTTCCGCGGTTGTTTCCAGCACGATAATCTTCTCGGTTGCGACCATAGCAACCATGATGCTGGCCGTGTCTCTGGGAATGCTTGGCATCAATGCCCTGCGTTTTAACCGTTTGGAGGCCTATGCGCATGAAATTGCCGGCGGCACGATTATGGCCTGCGGTCTGGCAATTATCTGCGGATTGTAATATTAAGCCCTTTGCCGGAATTGTCTCTTGAGATAATATTCGGCAAAGGGGACTTAATAGGTTGTTGAAAAGGTTGAACAACTATGAATAAGTTTTATCGTTATTTGAGATGAGGGCTCGCCGTTGTTGTCGGAATTATGGCGGTTTTGGCTTTCGCCGGATTGTTTTATCCGATACAGGTTTTTGATGTCCAGCTGACGGCTCTGCTGCAGCGTGTGCTGGTTGACTTTTCTTTGTTTGCGGCTGTCTTGCTGGTTGCACTCCTGATTATTTCTCTTTTGTTTGGGCGAATTTACTGCTCGATGTTGTGTCCGCTTGGTCTGTATCAGGAATTTTTGATGCTGTTGCTTCGGCGTCGGGTTCCCGTTCAGAAAAACCGTCCGTACAAATATTTTCTGGCGGCGGTTGTCTTTGGCGCGCTGATTGGCGGAACGGCTTTTCTGGTAAGACTGATTGATCCTTATACGCTGTTTGGTTCAGCGGCAAGCGGCGCCTGGCTGGGTCTCGGCGTTTTGCTGGCCTTAGCCGTTTTGGTCTGGTTCCGGGGGCGTCTGTTTTGTTCCAACATTTGCCCGGTGGGTGTCGTTCTCGGCCTCATATCCAAACATGCCCTGAAACAGATTTATATTGAAAAAGACAAATGCGTGTCCTGTGGGTTGTGTGCGGCCAAATGCCCGACCGGAAGTATTGATTTCAAAAACAAAACCGTTGACAACGAAACCTGTATCAAATGTTTTAAATGTTTGGGCGGCTGCCGTCGCGGCGGAATTCACTATGGTTCGAAACCGTCCGAAAAAATTGCCTTCAATCCGGCACGGCGCCGGCTGCTGGTCAGCGGTGCTGTCGTTGCCGTCCTGGCTCTGGCGGTCAAGGGCGGAGTTGAACTCGGCAAAACCATTGCCGCCAAAGTCAAAAAAGTCATTCTGCCCGCAGGTGCAGGCAATGCGGAAGATTTTGCCAATCGCTGCCTCAACTGTAATCTCTGCGTTCAAAATTGTCCGATGAAAATCCTCAAAAAAGCTGACGGGGATTATCCTGCGGTTCATGTTGACTATACGGACGGTTTCTGCGACTATGATTGCAACCGCTGTTCCGCAATTTGCCCGTCCGGCGCAATCAAACGCCTGACACTGGCCGAAAAGCAGAAAACGCAAATCGGACTGGCCGTGATTAATGAAGAAGTCTGCATCAAATGCGGCCTTTGCGTGATGAAATGTCCGCGGCAGGCCATAAGCAGGGAGGACGGAAGTTTTCCGCTGGTTGATGCCGGCGGCTGCATCGGTTGCGGCGCCTGCAAGGCTGCCTGTCCGGTAAAAGCGATAACCATTGTTCCTGTCGAAAAACAGAGAATTTTATAAAAGGAGAAAAAAATGTCATTGGGATTAACCGAAATTGCTCTCATTCTGGTCGTCGTGCTTATTCTGTTCGGCGGCAAACGTATTCCCGAACTTGCCAAGGCTCTGGGCAAGGCGCAATATGAATACAAAAAAGCCAAAGAAACGCTGCAAAACGAGGCCAAAGAATTGAAAGATACCGTTGAACAGGCAGCGGCCGAAGAAGAAAAGAAAAACAAAGAATAACCGCCATGGAAGACCAAGACGAAAGCCTGATTCTGCATCTGGAAGCCCTGCGCTCAATGCTTTTGAAGTGTATTATTGCATTGGGCGTCGGGCTGGTTCCGATGTTTTTGGCGGCGCCTTGGTGCATGAACGGTCTGATAAAAGTCATCATCGGCGGCAATGATGTGTCATTGAATTATTTTTCACCGATGGAGGTTTTTATCCTGCAAATTAAGATTGCGGTTGTTCTGGACTTGATTATATGTTTTCCTTACATTGCCAGACAAATATGGAAGTTTTTGCTGCCGGCGCTGTATGAAAATGAACGGAAGTTTGTCAAGTCAATCGTTCTGACTTCTTCCGGTTTGTTTGTTATCGGTGTTTTGTTTTGCATCTTTTTTATCCTGCCGTTGATTATCAATTTCGGTATCAGCTTTTCCACTTCGGAGATAAAAGCCGTATTCGGTGTTTCCAATATTATCGGGCTGGCTCTGATGCTGTCGGTAATTTTCGGATTGATGTTTCAGTTCCCGCTGATTACCTATTCGCTGATCCGTTCAGGCATAGTCTCCTATGATACAATCAAAAACAAACGTCCTTACATTTTTGTCGGCATATTGATTGTCGCCGGCATTTTGACGCCGCCCGACGTAGTCAGCCAGCTGATGCTGACAATACCGACCTATCTTCTCTTTGAAGCCGGTCTGTTCGCCTCCCGCAAATATAAACGGAAAAATCAGACAGGCTGAATTTTGTTTAGGAGAATTTGTTTTGCAGGGCTTCCAGAAAAATTTTTGCCGCCGGTGAAAATACCTGATATTTTTTCCAGACAATATCAAGACCGGATTCCAATGCCGGATTAAGAGGCCGAAAACAGACACTGTTATCCATTGTATCAACAAGTTTGTCCAGACTAAGGAGATAACCGGTTCCTTGTTCTGCCAGCAAAGCGGCATTAAAAACCAGATTATAAGTTGCAATGATATTGAGCTTGTTAAAATCTTTACCAAACCAATTCTGAAATTCGTTGTCGGCTGAGGTTCGACGGATGGCCTGTTGCGAACAAATGAGCGGCAGACCGGACAAATCCTCTCTGGCAATACTTTCTTTTTTTGCCAACGCGCAGTTTTTGGGCATGATGACACCCCAAACGTCTTTAACCGGCATGCTTATGGAATGATACTTGGTCAAATCGGTCGGCTGAATAAGGATTCCGAAATCCAGCAAGCCTTTGTCCAGACGTTCGGTAACGTTTTCGGCGTTGCCGCTGTAAAGATGATAATGAATATCGGGATATTCGGAGCGAAGTTCTTCAATGACGTCTGCAATCAGACGCATACCTTGCGTTTCTCCGCCGCCGATATAAACATCGCCGGCAATATTTTTCTGAAAAGAGCCGAATTCTGCCTTGGTTTTTTCGACCATATCCATGATTTCTTCGGCGCGTTTGCGCAACATCATTCCCTCCGCGGTCAGAACAATATTGTGACTTCCTCGGACAAAAAGCTGCTGCCCGAGTTCTTCTTCCAAATCTTTTATCTGACGGGATAACGTTGGCTGAGTTACGTTTAAGAATTCGGCGGCGCGGGTAATATTTCCTTCACGGGCAATGGCCAGAAAATAACGCAATACTCTGAATTCCATTACTATTCCTCCTTAAAATGATATGCTTGATAAGCATAATATATTATAGAATATAAGTATTTGCTATTTTGTAAAGATGATTTTACAATTAAATAAAAGGAGCAGAATAATGGATAAAATCGCTTATGATAATCTGAGAGATGCCGGCTGCGATGATAACCTGATAAGGCAGTTTTCCGAATTTGAAAAAAACGGCGATGTCAAGGGACAGCTTCGGCTTTTGTCCGGGTATAAAGAAAAGTTGCTGCAGGTTTATCATGAAGAACAAAAGAAAATCGATTGCCTGGATTTTTTAATGTTTAATCTGCAACAGGTTTTAAATCAGGAGAATATATATGAAAAAAAGTAAACTTCTTTTTCCGTTCAGGTTGGCTTTTGCCGCCGTATTCGGAATAATTGTGTCAACCTCAAACACCACAGGAGCAGAAATGACGGAACAAAATTGGGATAAGGTTTTTGCCAAAAGCGAAAAAGTCGATGTCAAAAAAGTAAAATTCAAAAATCGTTACGGTATCGAATTGGCCGGCGATTTGTATATGCCGAAAGAAAAAACTGCGGGCAGACTTCCGGCCATTGCGGTCAGCGGACCGTTCGGCGCCGTAAAAGAGCAGGCTTCGGGGCTGTATGCCCAGACCATGGCCGAACGCGGTTTCATCACGCTGGCTTTTGATGCTTCTTTTACCGGAGAAAGCGGCGGACAACCGCGCAATGTTGCGTCTCCGGACATCAATACCGAAGATTTCAGCGCCGCAGTTGATTTCTTAAGCAATCAGCCCGAAGTCGATGCTGATAAAATCGGCATTATCGGCATTTGCGGTTTCGGCGGTTTTGCGCTTAACGCGGCGGCCAACGATCCGCGCATTAAGGCAACCGTAACTTCGACCATGTATGACATGAGCCGGGTTAACGCCAACGGTTATTTTGACGCCATGAGCGAAGCCGAACGTTATGAGTTAAGGAAAAAACTCAATGCCCAGCGAACCGAAGATTTCAGAAACGGAAATTATGCCGCGGCGCCCGGCCTGCCGGAAAAGCTGACCGGCGATGAACCGCAGTTTGTCAGAGATTACTATGATTATTATAAAACACCGCGCGGTTTTCATAAACGTTCAATCAATTCCAACGGAAACTGGAATATGACTTCGGCTCTGTCTTTTATGAATATGCCGATACTTTCTTACAGCAACGAAATCAGAAACGCCGTTCTGATGCTGCACGGCGAAAAGGCGCACAGCCGCTATTTCAGCGAGGACGCGTTCAAAAAGCTGAAGGGAGATAATAAGGAGCTGATGATTATCCCTGATGCAAATCATGTCGATTTGTATGACCGGCCGGATAAGATTCCGTTTGCCAAAATCGAGGATTTCTTTAAGAATAATCTGAAATAATCCTTAAAACGGAGCCTCCTTTGTTTTTTTGAAAGGAGGCTTTTTGTATGCAAAAAGAATAAAAAAAACTTGACTTAGAGTATACTCTAAAAATTATTCTGAATAAAATTTTGTTAAGAAAGGAGACAATCATGAAGCGCAGAGATTTTTGCAAATTATCGCTGAGCGCCGCGGTCGCGGGATTTTTTGGAAAGACGCTCGGCATAAAAGCGGCGGGTGCCGTCCCGGCAGAAAAGACGGAAAAAGCTAAGGTCTATTTTATCCGCGAAATTACCCCGGAAAATCTGGTCAAACTTTATAACAAAGTCAATCAGAACATTAAGGGTAAAACGGCCATAAAGCTGCACACCGGCGAACCTCACGGTCCGAACCTGCTGCCGCGCGAATTGGCTAAAGCTCTGCAGGCGCAGATTCCGAACAGTACGATTGTCGAGTGCAATGTTTTGTATCCGAGCCCGCGTCAGAACACGGAAGGACACCTGGAAACGCTGAAAACCAATGGCTGGACTTTCTGCCCGGTAGATATTATGGATGCCGAGGGCGATGTCAATCTGCCGATAAAAGGCGGCAAACGTCTGAAAGAAGTGGCAGTCGGAAAACATATTGAAAACTATGATTCCATGGTCGTTTATACACATTTCAAAGGTCATGCCATGGGCGGCTTCGGCGGCTCGCTGAAAAATATCGCCATCGGCTGCGCTTCCGGAAAAGTCGGCAAGGCTCAGCTGCACGGCGCCGGCTGGCCGACCGGCAAAGAATTTCTGGAGCGTATGGTCGAAGGCGGAAAGGCCGTCAGCGACCATTTCGGAAAACAGATAACTTATCTCAACGTTCTGAAAAACATTTCGGTCGATTGCGACTGCGATGCTCATGGTGCCAAACCCACTTGCCCGGACCTCGGAATCCTTGCTTCGACAGACATTCTGGCCATAGACCAGGCATCGATAGACATGGTTTATGCCTTGCCTGAAAAGGACAAGCACGATATTGTCGAACGTATTGAATCCAGGGAAGGGCTCCATCAGCTTGATTATATGGAAGAGCTGAAAATGGGAAACCGGAACTACGATTTGATAGAGATTGTTTAATTTGATTAATGGCAGACGGATAAGCGAAAGATGTTGATGTGGTATATTATTTTAGCGGTTGTTGTACTTTCGACCGGCGCCGGATTGGCCTATCTCGGTACGAGGCTGAGCGCGCTCGGTTTTATCGAAAAACTCTCCGGCGGCAATCAGATGTATGCAAGATTTTGGGGTTTTGCGCTGACGTTCTTTGTTTTTACGCTGCTCAGCCTGTGGCTTAATCTGATGAACGCGGTTATCTGCCTGCTGCATTTTGTGGTTATCTGGTTGTTTTGCGATGCGCTGTCCGCCGTTTTTCGCCGGCTGTTCAAAAGCTCCGGAAAAAGCCGGTGGACGGCGCCGGTCGCCATAATTCTGAGCCTTGCGGCTTTGGCGTCCGGCTGGTATCTCAATCATCATGTCTGGATGACGTCATATATTGTCGAAACCGAAAAAAATGTCAAAGATATGCGGTTGGTTATGTTTGCCGATTCACATATAGGAACGACTTTTGACGCCGCTGGTTTTGCCGGACATTTGCAGACCATGATGAACTACAAACCCGATGCCGTGCTGATTGCCGGCGATTTTGTCGATGACGGAACAACCCGTGAAGAAATGATTGCCGCCTGCAAGGCTTTGGGTAACCTCAAAACGACATACGGCGTTTATTTTGCTTTCGGAAACCACGACAAAGGTTATCATAACCCGAAAATCAGAGGCTTTACCGGCGACGATTTGCTTGCCGAATTAAAGAAGAACAATGTCAAAGTCTTGCAGGATGAAACCGCCCTGATAGACAATATGTTTTATATTGTCGGCCGCCGGGATTTGTCCGAATATCAGCGCGGCGGCTCTCGTCAGAATATGCAGAAACTGACCGGAAAGCTTGATAAAGAGAAATATGCCGTCATTCTGGATCATCAGCCCAATGATTATAAAAATCAGGCAGAGGCAAAAGTCGATTTGGTGCTTTCCGGGCATACGCACGGCGGTCAGTTGTTCCCGCTGAACAAAGTCGGCGAGTGGATAGGTGCCAATGACCGGACGTATGGCTATGAGCGTCGCGGCTCAACGGATTTTATTGTCACGTCCGGGCTTTCCGACTGGGCCATAAAGTTCAAAACCGGTACAAAATCCGAATTTGTCGTTATTGATATCAAAAAAAAATAAATGTGCCTTTGGGAAAAAACGTATTAATAGAAATTTAAAAATAGGCAGGTAAACTTCAAAACAAAATACAGTTTTGATTGGAGACAATAAATGAATTTTGCCGACATCGCCGCCTTTGCCTGGGGAACGCCCAATGCCGGGGAACAAAACCAGATTTTGGGCGCCTTAAAAGCCGTTTCGGACATTACCGGACAAAATACGGATATTAATAAAGCTGTGGTCTTGCCGGCCGGCGTCGAAAGTCTTGCCGGTATGAAAAAAGAACTTTCCTTTACAATGTATCCGAATTACGATGCTTTTCGGCGCGATGTTTTTTCGATGCTGGATTGCTATTTTGAAAAAAAAGAAATTGTTCCGCGGATTTTTGTTACGGCGTATATTCAGGCGCAAAACCAGAAGGCGGGAACCAATGTCGACATGCTCTGCCGTGCCGTGAAAGAATACTATTCCGAACGCGGGCTCGGAACAGTGGTGACGACGGTTTTGACCAGCCGTTTTCATAAATACAAGTATGTCGATTTGATTAATATTCCCAAGCATTTATTGACGTTTCATACTCGTATCCGCCTTCTGCAGGACAAGCAGTTGCGCCATCGTTCGCTGATTACGACCGGAACCATCAACAATTTCAGCCGCGAAAACGTAAATCGTAAAAAGCAGGATTTGCTGGAAAAAATGAAGACGCTGCGCGATGATGACTTTTTGCAAAAGGCTGTTGCCAAATTGGAATATTTTAAAAACTGCGGTAAGAAGATTGTTTTTTGTTTGGGGGGCAGGGTTGCCGGTCCGGAGATCGATTTCAATCTGAACTACGTCAAAAAACTGTATTCCGAAGCAGAAAGCCTGGCTGCTGCAGGTTACGGCATTGTATTTGTCAACGGCACGCGCACGCCGAACGATATTACGGAATATCTTTATGAAAAAACGTCCGGAAACGAACGGATATTTTTCCAGAACTGCAAAAAGGTTGCCGAAAGCGATGAAGACCGTAAACCGGAAATGTGGCGTATCTATTCCGGAAAATATGAAGATGATTTCCGCCGTCTTCAAAAGCTGGGCAATATCTATCCGGGAATACTGGGTTTTAAAAATACTCTGGTGGTGCATACGACGGATTCTTACGCCAGTTGCGAAACGGCCAGTGCGGCAATACCGACAGCCGTCAGCAGCAAGGGATTGCACATTGACGAGGAACTGCGCTACGACTGTTTTAACCTTTACCGCCTGATGTGCCCCAAATATGCCATCGATTGGGACGAGTTTCTGCACCTGGCGCGGCATATGAAAGTCGAACCCAAAGACTTACATCCGCAAATATTGTCTAATCCGTTGCGGGTGTTTGCCGAATTTGTTCTCAACAGGGCAGGCGGGTTGCTTGAATCTAATCAATAAGCGGCATAACATCGTTAATTATTTTTTCAATGATAACGTCGGCGTCAAGAGGCATATCATAATTTGAACAGTCTATTTCCGCTTCAAGGGAAATATCGGTTTGCGTCAGGGCAAAGGCTTTCATGATTCCGACGGCGGCCAGTGCTTCTGAAAAATTTTCCGCCGGCAGCTTTTTAACGGGAGCCTGCCGTTTGAGCGAAACAAAAAGCTTGTCGTTTTGATAATCCTGCTTTATGGTTAAGCCAAGATACCCCAAACTGGCAATATCCTTGAGCGCCGTCTTCGGCTTTTCGCTCGCTAATCTCATAATGTATTTGACGGCGACGGTTAAGGCCACATAAGGCTTGTAAGCTTCTGTCTTTTTGGCCAGGTCTTTTACCTTAAAAACGACAAATTCAAGATTGTTTCCCGTCTTGCATGATTCGACAAACAGTGCCAAAGCCAGTTTGTTGATTGAAAATGCTGTATCGTCTTCGGTAATAATAACGGCGGCTTCCGAAACATGTGTGGCGATGATTTTCCGCGCTTCTTCCCGATAAGCGGAAAAAGAAGCCGAAAGAAGATGTCCCGGAACAACGGTTTGATATGAACGGTTGAGAAATTTGTCGTCGTCGTTTCCGTCTAATACGGTTTCAATCATAACTTTTCCTTCTTTTATGTCCTGCGGGCAATGAGATTGCCGCTTCATTTACAACATTATAAATTTATTATATTAAATAACTTATTAAAAAAATCGTTTTTATTTTCATCAAATTCGGATAAAACGCATAAAAAAAGCTCCGCAGAAATCATCTGCAGGAGCTTTGGTAATTTTAACGATTAGTACTCATCATGAGCGGTGCGGACATATGAACCGTCCTGGAATTGATAGACCTCTTCAATGTGCGTATCCGAATCATAGTAACTCATTCTGAAAGTGTAACTGTAATAAACACTTCCGTCCGGAGTAATGCGATAATACTGATCATCATCAACACGGACAATACATTGTACGGTCTCGTTTCCGGGATAATAACAGAAAGTAGATTTGCCCTCTCTGGTAACCAGGATATCGCCGTTGGGGGTCGAAACGGTTTCTTCCAGCGCTCCCAGAGCCCGATACGTTCCGTCCGTGCCAAAAACGAAGAGAACCCCTTTAAGCATAAACAACAGATAGGAATTTGTCTGTCGGATAAGTTTCCATGGTTGCCGGGTAAATTGTTCGTCCCGCAAAACGTAACCGTGACCGTTCCAAAGCAGTGTGCCGCAACAGAACAGGGCTTCAGCGTCGGAAAGAAGAACTTCCTCACCATTGAACAAATAAACCTTATATTTGTCATCTTTGGTGTTTACGACAAAGGCTTTGTCTTTGAGGTTGTCAATATCCTTTGCAAAAAGCGGAGCATATTGCGGAATGTTCGGAAGTCTCAAAATTCCGGGCGTCTCTGCTTCAACATACAAACACTCGCCGCTAACCATTTCAAATTGCTTTTCGGCATAGGGATTAGCGGAACCGAAAGAAAGAAATTCGGCTTTTTCGGCCAACAGGACATACTCTTCATTTTTTTTCAGATAAAGATCATTGCCGATGGAAAAAATGATGCCTTGCCACAAGTCCGTAATCTTTTCGGCTTTTCCCATACTTTGTACATGCGTGCCGTCAAATAAGAAAGCGTTGAGGTCCGCATCTAAAATAATTTTTTTCATACAAATAGGTTTTTATGAATTAATAATAAATTTTGCTGATTAATTATTAGCATATAAAAACTTATTTTCAAGAAAAATTTGCAATTCTGTAAAATTTTGTCCAATATGCGGCCGGTATTTATTGTTTTTCTTATTTGAGACAATCTAAAGTAATGGCAAATGTAAAAAGTCTCTTGATTTTTACAATAAAAAACGGAGAATAACATCATTGATATATCAATAACGAGAGAGGTTGGAATGAACTATTATACGGAACGGCCAATTAACGGCCATCCCCATGGACTGCCTCCGTCGAACATTGTTTTAGGTGTTTCGTTTGTTTCGGCTGCCTTTCAGATTTCAAATTATGTTTTCAAACATCATCAAACCTTTGTCCGTTCGTCCGGCAAAGGTTTTGTTGTATAGAGTTTCAAAATAATAAGGAAAATCTAATGATGAATAAAAATAAACAAATGGAAAACAGAAAGATCACTGCTATATTTTCATTTGTTGGATTTTGTATATTAAGTTTTATTGCTTACCAATTTAACATTGCCCTGTTTCTTTTGTTTTTTCTAGCCCCAATACTAATAGATAAGCGATATCATTATTTTTCTAAAGAAACTTATAGCTTAATTTTGATTTTTTGCTGGTTTATTTTAAATACCTTTTTATTAAGTAAGCAAACCAACATTTCAATCAGCACCCCCTTTTTTTTATCTAATATATTAAATATACTAATAATTGCATTTGTTAATGTGGTGTATTATTTTTGTTTTTTTGCTAATATAATAAAAGTAGATGATAAATTGGTTTCTGTAAAAACTATTTGGGGAATAGTTTTTTTATGTTTATTTGAAACAGTTTGTTTGTGGGAAAATAAGTTTTCAAATTATTTATTCGTATTCATTGTTATTGGTGTAGTGGCCACACTTTTATATATTTATTTCCTAATGAAAATTTTTTCAAAAGAAGAATGTATCTATATTAATTTACTCATATCAATTTCTCCGGTTATCACAATATTATCGGCTTGGATTTCTATTTTTTTGATATTACAGACATTTGATGTGCAAAAAGATTTTAGGCCCCTTTTTTTATACGGATTTTATTATTTAATTTTTTTTCAAATAACATCAATAAGTACCATAATTTTTTATTTGATTCCGGCTAATAAATTCAATAACTCTAACAAATTCATAAAAATGATTTCTTTAATTATTTTGCTAGTTTTAATCAGCATAGGAGTATTTATACAAACAAAATATGGGCGTTTTTTTTATTTTTAATAAGTTTATTCAATTTCTGTGAGGAGAAGTACAATGACAACAACATATAAATTAGTAGCATTTTCTAGAAATGTTGGGTCTGTGGGTATTAGTATAGAGCAAGCTAATGTATCAGGAATTAATCTGGATTATGAAAATTCAACAACAACAGATGAAAACGGCAACCAACATAATCAAACCGGCACATTCATCAAAACAGACGGTACAACCGGTTCGGTTCACGATGTCTGGTTTGATGCTGATATAGCAGCCTGATAAAATATTTTATTCACAATCTAAAGTATAAAAAAAAGACTTCTACATTATAGAAGCCTTTATTAAGTGGTGATGCAGTTTCCATTCATCGCGAACTGGTCTAACTGTCCGCAAAATGTTGTACATAAACGCTTTGAGAAAGGAATTAGCTTCTGCGAATTAACCGATTTTTTACTAGAAACACTTTTCACATATCTCAAACTTGACTAAAAAAATTAACATTTGATCAATGTAATTAATGTATGACATAAATTATAAGCATAATCGACTATTGCTGAAAAATTTTTAGAAGAAATTTTTAGTAGGTTCGTTTTGTAATATTTTATGCTTTCTATTTTTTTATCATCATAGTATAAATCTTTTAATTCTTCTGAAATATTATATCTGGGGTCATTGTTTGCTTGAGAAATAATATGATTAATACTTGCTCCATATTCTAAATAGATCCCATTTTTGTTCTTTATAAAACAATTTAGTAAATTTCTTTTTCGTAATTTATTAATATTTTTCATAAAAATATCTATAAGCCTATATAAAGTAAAAAATCCGGTTTCAATTTTTAATGGAGAAGAAGCATCAGAAACAAAAATAAAATCACAATTTGTACGCCCTTTTATTTCACCACAGGATATATCATATAAACTTTCTAATGCCATATTATCATATATTCCACCATCATAAATTGTAATTTTTTTTAATTTTGGGGAAATTTCCGTTTGGGAATTATATTTATACCATTTGTAATATGCTGTTTTTAATTTAAATGGTCCTATAACTAAAGGAAATGCTGCGGATATAGAAATAACATCAGAAAGAGATAAATTATTTCTATCAGTATAACCTAATTGATAATCTCCCATACAATCTGATTTTATTCTCCACATATTTCCCGTTTCTCTTGATGTTGCACAAATATCCCACATCACATTAGTATTTAAATCTGAAAAATTTTTATTAATTCTCCAATTTTGAGAAATCAATTTAGACAAAAGTTTTCGACGGTTAAATATTATTAAAATAATAAAAGTAAAGGGATTAAAAATAAAAAAACGAAAAAGTAAAAAAGGATTAAAAATACTTCGTTTAGTAAGGTAATATTCCAATTGAGGATATACTTTTTCTAAGAATTCTTGATCATTAGGCCATTTACCGTCATTTATACTGAATATCAAGCCTAGAAGTAAACTCCCTCCTGAAACTGATGACAAATGAACTACATTTTCGAGCTTTTTATTGTCAGCTAAATACTTCAATATTCCAATATGAAAAACAGCCGCACGAATTCCTCCCCCTGATAATGCAATACCTATCTTAGTCATTCAATTTAGCTCCTATTATTTTATCATTTACAATATTTATGGATATTCCTTTAGGAAACTCAGTTTTCCCAACAATAATCAATACATAAAAATTTAATCCATGCTTAGATTTTTTATAACGATCTATCATTGTTGCAATATCTATTGGACTTGGACATGGAATATTTTGTGGATGAGTATGCCAATTCCCTAAAAAATCGTATCCATTTTTATAGAAGATATCTATTTCATCTTGATCTGCAATAATATTTGGAAAAAATGAAATGGAAGATTTTTTATCTACTTTATTTGAAACCGTAGCGTCGGAAATAAAAAAATCCTTATCTATTTTATATCCAAATAGTTGTCCTCCAATTTCAAAATTAGAATTAGTTATCTGTCTATTCTTTGATAAAACATCTAAAACATTATTGCTTAGATGAATTTTATAATCTAAAACTTTATATTCCATGTTTGTCTCGATAGTAACAATTTTTATTAGATAGCCATGGTAATTTGATAAAAGAATTATAAGAAAAGGATGTTATAATTTTCTTTCCAAATTCTGTTAGATCAAATAATTGACATCTATCACTAATCCATAAATGATGAGAATTGTTTTTTTCTTTACCGAGCAAAATATCAAGTGCAATTCTCGACGTCATAAGGTTTATATAATTTATTTCTATTTCTCCGTAAGGATTATAATATCCCCCGCAGCCAGGTTCTTTTTTTAACGAATCTTTTTTATTTTGACAAACTAAAAATTGAAATTGAGCTGTAGCATCATTAAATCCACATTGAAAACAACTTTCGGAAGGAGATAATATAGAAATACAATGTCCTACAACAGCCCCAGTTTCCGCAAATGCAAATATAATTGGTGTATTTTTCTTACTATCTATAAGTTGTTTCATAAGAAACATTTCACTTGCATAATCAGCTGTACAACAAATTATGAGATCATATTCCTCCGTATTATTATTGGAAAAAAATGTTTGACACGTTTGTGCTTTATCTAGAATTTCCGCAAGTGGATGTTCTTTATTTATTATATATTTTATTGCTTTTGTTTTAAAACATCCAACAAAATTTGTTCCTATACAATTTCTGGATACATTTGCAAAGTCAAGTATATCAGGATCAATCACTGTTATATTAGAAACACCTGACATTACCAAATTTTTTAAAACGAAACTTCCTATAGAACCACATCCAATTATTGCTACTCGTTTACCCATCAAAAGATCTTGATTTATGTCTTGATCTCTTCCATATACCCAATTATGATAAGCTTTTTTTATTTTAAAGTTAGAATTATTAACTAAAGTAAATAAATTTCTATATTTTTCAAATGTTGATCTTTTAAATTTTTTAGGGTTTATCAATGGCGAATTAATTGTTAAGCCTACAAACATATAGCCATTATTAGATTTGAATGCACATACAACTTTAAAGGTTCCTTTTTTGACATATTGTTTAAAATAATTAAAATTATTTTGTTCTGATTTAATTTTTTTTAATATTAAATTTAATAAATTACCATAATTATCAGGTCTAGGGGGATGATCCAAAACAACAAAAAGAATATTTTTTTCTTTTCTGGATTTTATATTTTGTCGAAAACAATAATCATTCAATTGATTTTCATCAGCAGAAATATAATATTCTACTAGTTGATTTTTTATATTTCCGCAACAGTATAAAGATTGTACCTCTTTTTTAGGAAGTGAGACAAGATAATAACTTAGAACTGTTCCTTGACTTTCTATATATCTTGTCCAATAAGCTAGAAATTCATCTTCAAAATCAGATTCAAGGGTATTATGCAAACACTGTTTTATTAATTTTACGGACTGTTCGTATGCAATAATAAACATATATTCAGGCTTGAATGGATTAATCGTAAAATTTTCATCCAAACACAATGTTCCATCCCTTTCAAAATGAGGCCACTTCAAAAATTGGTCAAAATTTTTGAGGATAACTTTTATTTGTGAAAAAGGAAAATATTCATCAATAATGAAATCTAATATAAAATTCTGCTGTTCAATATTAAGCGGAATTCTAATACAATATCCATCATTAACTATAGAGTTAATAGAAAAATAAATACCCTGCCTTTTAAGTGTTTGTTTTATTTTTTCTATAGCAACAATACGATTAACCAAAGCGATTAAGTCCGGCAATTTCAGATTTTGGTAGATAATCACCGAAACGCTCAGAGGAAGTTTTATTATATATATCCTCTAATTGATAGCCATTTTCATTAATAGCAACTTTTATCGGAAGCGGTGAATTTTTATTTGGATATTCCATTGTTACCAAAAATTTACTATTATGTAAATTACAATACTTTAAATAACAACGCTGAGCTTGTATATGTGGAGGTTGCTCTGTTTCAGTTTTTTCTACCGGATTACATGACGCAATCATTATAGAATTTTCTCTTCCTAGTTTTAATAGAGAATCAACATTTACGTCATCAACTTTTGTACAAGAAGTACCTTTTTCAGAACTCAAGCCTCGATAACTACAATGATGAGGAATATTAAAAATATCCCATTCTAGATAAGGAAGATTATTTTTATATGCTGTTCGCTCATACAATTCAGAAATGACATCCCAATCAGTATCTCCCATTGCCAAATATTTTGTTGTATTTTTCCCACAATTAAATGAAAAATGAAGAATTACAGATGCTTTATTTCGGATTTCTTCTTCACCATCTTTTTTAAAAGGAGTGTGACAAAAAATAGTTACGCTATCATTTGTAGAAAATAAAGAATTTTTTACAATCTCCCCAGGGTAAGAGATATCAATACTTTCTTTATCAATATTATTATCCTCTAGCCATTCTTTAAATTTTTCGGTTGCTGAAAAAACTTTTATTCCTAAACCATTCTTTAACCTATAACGAGCTTCATCTCGAATAATCTTAGCGGTTCCTGTCAAATTTTGTTCTGTAACGGCACATGCCGGTAACCACAATTCTTTGAATTTTATTCGATCCCCTTCACAATATTTATTATGACATAAAAGTTCAAAACATTCTTCAATTCCATCAATATGATCTTCATCAATGTGAGTTAATGCTAACACATCAATTTTATTTTTTCCATTAAGATCTTTTTTTACTTGTTCTCGTAAATTTATTTTTGGGCAATCTTTATCTTCACATGCCTTTGTATGATTAAAATCAATAATCATGTTTTTTCCATTATCAAACTGTAAAAGACAACAATCACCATTTCCAACTGGATAAAAAATCAATTTATGTTCCATCACTAAAATCTTTCTATCTTTTTGAATAGTACAATTTATAAATACACATTAACACCTTTGATAATATAGGTAAATAATAATTATAAAATTATACCAATATTATAAATGTTAAAAGTCACTTGTTACATACTCAATTTATCAAAGCAGATTATCTATTTCATCCAGAGGAACAGTAACGGTTGTCATATTACAAAATATTTCACGAGATAGCACAGACAAAGAAGTAATTTTTCATAGGCACTGGCTACCTCTATGTTACTGAATGGTGTATTATCAATAGGGGATAATAATTCCTTTAATTTTTCGGGAATTAAATGACTTGGAAGAGGCAGATCATCAATATAATTTATCATTTTATCTATTTTCCCTATCTAAAGCATCCTGAAAATCGACCAATTTAATAATTCTATCAAAAAGTGGGGTTAAAGCGTAAATATAAGAACCTCCGCATCCTATATTTTCTTGATAAATAAGTCCGGTTCTTAAGAGAGCACAGGCTCTCGCTTTTATCTCTTTAATTTTTTCTGGTTGACTGTATTCATATCCTGCAATGAGTTTTGTAAAATAATCAGCATTTATTCCTTTAGGTGGTTCATTATGAAGTTTTATGTATTCTAAATCATCCTCTCTCATTTTATATAATTGAGCCAATAGATGAATTTCTTCATCTGATAATGTTTCCAAAATCTGAGCGTATCTGTTAAATTCATTCGCATATATTGGAGAAGGAAGCTGTTCGCCATTTGCAATACTATTTATTGCTTTTGCTAAGAGTCTTAGATTCAAGCGAGCTGCTCCATTCATTGCTGCTAATGTGTAGCGATGCATAAGAGAAATTTTGTCATCATCGGCAATATGATTAAAATTACCCTCTGTTATTTCCTCAAATAAAATATCTCGGCTCTCTGCTAATTTTCTCTCGCAATGGGCATTCCATAGTTCTTGAATAGATGAGCTTGGAATACCAAACAGAGATAATATATCCGAAATTGCGGAAACAGATATCTTTGTTATATTGTTATTCATTTTTTACTGTGTGATTTAACGTTGGGTTATTCTCCTGGTCTTTTATGAAAATTATAATTTACTAAAACATAAAAACCAAGATAAATATAAAATGTCAAATTTCATTAATTTTGTTAAATACATTTTAAGTTAACTCTTTTGTCCGTGAACCTGAATATTTCTATTGAGATGTTAATTTGTTTCTGTTCTTTTAGGTAATATTAGGTAAAATATGTTTACATCTGAAAAATTATTAGGTAATATTAGGTAATTGATTATCTATAATATGTAACAGGAGTTTTTTATGCCAAATATCAAAGATATTAAAATTACACCGGAAATGCTGACAAAGATTGCCGATATTGATCACTTTAACGGTATATGGCAAGGTGGTCTTTGCAATATTAGCAGAGAACAACTCAAAGTTATGAAAAGAATAGCAACTATTGAATCGGTTGGCTCATCTAATCGTATTGAGGGAAATAAGATGAGTGATGCAGAAATTGAAAAATTATTTAGTGCAATCGATAAAAAATCTTTTAAGTCTCGCGATGAGGAAGAAGTTGCAGGCTATGCCGATTTAATAAATACTATTTTTGATAATTATCAGGATATCCCACTGTCGGAAAACTATATCAAGCAGCTTCATCAGATTTTATTGCGTTATTCCTCTAAAGATGAACGTCATCGTGGAGAATACAAAAAAGATAGCAACCGTGTGGCTGCTTTTGATGCTGACGGTCATGAAATTGGCTCTATTTTTGAAACGGCCACACCTTTTGACACACCTCGATTAATGCGTGAGCTGGTTGAATGGGCAAATGATAATTTCAAGGATAGATATTTTCATCCGATTATTGTAATTGGCGTGTTTATTGTACATTTTTTAGCAATACACCCTTTTACGGATGGTAATGGTCGTATGTCTCGAGCATTAACCGCTATGTTAATGTTGCAACAAGGATATAGCTATATGCCATATGCGTCAATGGAATCTATTGTGGAAGCCAGTAAAGAAGGATATTATAGAGCTTTACGAGGAACTCAAAAATCTATATGGACAGATCAAGTAGATTATGAGCCGTGGTTATCATTTTTTGTAACATCTTTACAAAAGCAAAAAAAAGTTTTGGAAGAAAAAATTAAACAAGTTCAAAAGCAGGAAAGTGAAAAACTTTCGACTACGGCTAAAAAAATTTTAGAATTATATGCTGAACAACCGGAATGGACCGTTGCTGATATTGCTAAGATACTTGATAAAAATATTGAAACAATAAAAAAATCTGTACAATCCCTTCTAAGGAAAGGATACTTGGTTAAACACGGAACAACCAAAGCAGTTTTTTACACACTAAAGTAAATAAGCATTTTAAAAGAACATAGTCAGTTCCTGAATAAATGGAAGCAGTACGGTCATATGATTTGCCGCTGCTTCCATAAATTTATTATAAGCTGTTTTGAAAGAACCATCTTGTTGAGAAACAGATTCTCTCATATTTTCTATGCTTTTTATCATTTCCTCATTATTTTCTATTGCTTCTACAGCTTTCAATAACTTATCAAATATTTCCAACTGATTGGTATTAAAAGATACCGTTTGCGGAGAATTATTCGGATAATTCTGCAAAATAACGTTTCCGCCAGCATGTATAATTTGTTTAGCCATTTCTTTTTCATCCTCTTCAAAAGACATATCGTTTCCTAATATCCCATTTTCCGATAGAGACATAGTCCATTCAATAAGTTTTATTTTTATTTCATGTAAAATATCAGAATGTATGGCCGGGCTATATGTACATCTATATTTGTCATCATCATGTAAATAAAACGCTTTTTTTAATCTAAATTTCAAAGAAAAAGGTCTTATTTCTTCAGCAACATCTCCTAAAACCTTCAATTCGTTTTCCAATGTTCTTATTGGTTTTCTGACTGGAAACGTAAAATTTGTAATTGGCTTGTCATGATAGAATGATGTGGAATCTATACAAAATCCATCTTCACTAACATTTTTCCATTGCGATAACTGATACTTCTGTAAAGTTCCCTTAATTTGGCGATAATCAGGAATCATTTCATAATCAGAATATCCGTCAAATTCTTTTCTAAATTGTGCAGCATCATCTTCCAGTTTAAGTTTCTTTGCAATAACCCATGCCTTAATAGCAAGTTGTGATAAAGGGGCGGCATTATCTAATAATTCTTTTTGCAGTTCCAAAACAATGCTTTTAGTCAACCCCTACCTCTCCTTCAAACTCTCGTTGAGGTATTTCATAACCGGGGAGAGGAGATATTCGATGACGCGGCGTTTGCCGGTTTTGATTTCGGCGGTCACGCTCATGCCGGGCTTAAGCTGGATAATCTGCCCGTCCGCTTTGATTTTGTTGCCAAGCAAAGTCAGCCGGGCATTAAACACCAGCCCGAGCTTTTCATCCTGTATCGCATCACCGGAAATGTTACGCACTTTGCCTTTGATTGTGCCGTATTTGGTGAACGGAAAGCTGTCGATTTTGATTTCCACGTCCTGCTCCGGCCGCACAAAGCCGATGTCTTTGTTCAAAATCTGCACTTCCGCCTCAAGTTTATAGTCTTCCGGTACCAGGTTCATAATCGGCTTGGCGGTTTCCACCACGCCGCCCTTGGTATGATAAACCAACTGCTGCACATAACCCGACAGCGGCGCCTTGACCACCGTCCGTTTTAAGGCCTCCTGATATTTAATCAGCTCCTGCTGATAAGATTCCAACTGCTCGCGGTTTTCGGTCAATTCCTGCATCAGGTTCTTGTCAAACTCGGCCAGATACTGCCGCTTTTGCTTTTTCAGCGATTCAATATTCGCCTCGGTCTCCGCCATTTTCTTGACCTGCACATTACGCTGCTCCTGCAGATTGGTCAGTTCTTCCTCCTGTTCCAGAAAAGTCAGGCGTGCCAAAAGTTTCTTATCCACCAAAATCCTTTTTTTCTCAATCCGCTCCTCAACGCTCGGCAGCAGTTTCTCAATCCGGTTCAGCTCGGCCTGAATAGTGTCTTTTTCTTTCTCGGCCTTTACGATTTGCCCGTCCAAAACCTCAATCTGGGCTTTTTTCTCATTCATCTGGCTTTTGAGCAGATCCTTGTGCATTTTTATTAAGTATTCGTCAATCTCCGGATTATAGCTGAAATTTTCTTCCGGATTATCAGAGAGCAGAGCCTTCAGGCGGGCAACCGCGATTTCCAAAGCCTCAATCTCGTTTTCCACCCGGCTGATGTTGGCCAGCACCTCGGTCTGATTAAATTTAATCAGATCCTGCCCTTCTTTCACATATTGCCCCTCTTGCACGTAGATTTCTTCAATCTCGCTGTCGGTCAGAGTCTGGATGGTCTTGATATTCGAAGCAGGCATCAACTTTCCTGCCGAAGTGGCGATAATGTCGATTTTGCCCAGGATTGACCACAAAATCAGCACTGTAAACATCAGCATAATAACGTAGGTCAGCAACCGCGCGGCATGAGACGGCGGCATCTCTGTCACTTCCAGCACTGCCGGCAGAAACTCTTTTTCATGCTCGTTCATCCCTTTGATTTTGCTGTCTTTGGCGGCTTTCTCCTGCAAAAGCGCCAGCTTGGCAATCTCACAATATCTTTTCAGCTGTTCCCACATCGTCCGTCACTCCGCCGCCACTTCATTCGGCACAATCGGCGCGGTCTGGCTGTTCCACAAATAAGCATAACGTCCGCCGCGTTTTAACAATTCGTCATGCGTTCCGGTTTCAGTAATCTCGCCTTTTTCAATGGTGATAATCTGGTCGCAGTCCCGCACGGTCGAGAGCCGGTGCGCAATCATAAACACCGTCCGCCCTTTGCAGATGGAGGCCATATTCTGCTGAATAATCCGCTCGGATTCATAATCCAAAGCTGAGGTCGCCTCGTCAAAAATCAAAATCCGCGGATTGTTGACCAAAGCGCGAGCGATTGCAATCCGCTGCCGCTGTCCGCCGGATAAAGAGGCACCGCGTTCCTCGATAATCGTGTCATACCCGTCCGGCAGCTCGGTAATAAACTCATGCGCCCCCGCCAACTTAGCCGCGGCAATAATCCTGTCCATCGAAATCGCCGGATTAGTCAGGGCTATATTCTCCCGCACGCTCTTATTAAATAAGTAATTCTCCTGCAACACCACGCCGATTTGCCGCCTGAGCCACGCCGTGTCCACGGTAGAAATATCAATCCCGTCAATCAGCACCTTGCCGCTCTCAGGAATATACAGACGCTGGATCAGCTTGGTCACGGTCGATTTGCCTGAGCCGCTCGGCCCGACAAAACCGATTTTCTGCCCGGCTTTGACTTTGAAATTCATCTTTTTCAAAATCTCCGGCCCGTTCGGCACATAGCGGAACGTAATGTCCTTAAACTCCACGTCGCCTTTAATCTCCGGCATTGAGCCTTTGGACAGGGTTTCGGTATTTTCAGCCGGATTGTTGAGAATATCAGACAGCTTTTCAATTGAGATTTTAGCCTGCTGGAAATTCTGCCATAACTGCGCCAAACGTAAAATCGGCTGTGTCACCCGCCCGGATAACATGTTAAAGGCAATCAACTGTCCGACCGACAGTTCGCCTTTCATGACCAAACTCGCGCCGATCCATAACGTCAGCGCCATCGTGATTTTTTGCACCAACTGCACGAGCTGCCCGGCGATGTTGTTGATATGCGAAGCGCGGAACGATGACCCGACATATGCCGCCAACTGCTGCTCCCAACGGCGTTGCATCTGCGGCTCGACGGCCAAAGATTTAACCGTTTCCACACCCGAGACCGCCTCTACCAAAAAGCATTGATTCTCCGCCCCACGCTGAAACCGCTCGTCTATCCGCGCCCGCAAAATCGGCGTAAAGAACAAGGACAACAAAACATAAAACGGGATTGAGAGCAAAACCAGCAGCGTCAGAGTTTTGGAATAAAAGAACATTACCGTAAAAAAGATAATTGTAAAAAAGAAATCAATAATCAGCGTTAAGGTCGAGCCGGTCAAAAAGTTACGAATACTTTCCAGCTCATGCACCCGCGCCACCGTATCGCCGACCCGCCGCACCCCGAAATAAGACAGCGGCAGCCGGATAAGGTGCTTGAACAAACTCGCACCCAACTCCACGTCAACTCGGGTGGTCGTGTGCGAGAAAGTATAAGTCCGCAGCCCGCCGAGCAAGGTCTCAAAAATCCCGATGCAGATTAACGCCACCATTAAAACGTCAAGGCTGGAGAGCCCGCGGTTAACCAGCACTTTGTCAATCACCACCTGAAACAACAGCGGCGACACCAGCGCAAACAACTGTAAGAAGAACGAGGCCAGAATAACTTCGCCGAATAGCCTGCGATATTTGACTACCGCTGGAATAAACCACGAAATGTCAAACTTGCGGTTTTTGCCGTTGATAAACTCACGGCAGGTCATCATTAAGAGCCTGCCGTTCCATCTGTCCGTAAATTCTTCTTTGCTCAAAACCTCCGGGTGGTTGCCTTTGGCGGGGTCTTGAATTAAGGCCTTGTCTTCCGCCACCTTGCCGAGAATAAAATAAGCGCCGTCTTTGCTCTGGGCGATTGCCGGCAACGCCGTCTTGTCCAGCCGCTCCCACTTGGTCTCGACAAAGCGGGCTTTGAAAGAAAATTCTTTGGCCAGTTGTAGCAGTTCATATTCTTCAAAATGCGAATTCTGCCGGTCATATTTATGCTTGATTTGGTCAATCGACACCGGCTTTTCAAAATAATTGGCCATAATCGCAAAACAGGCCAGCCCGGTGTCAATGTCTTGAAAAGAAGTATTATCCATAGTTGCTCACAAGTCAGTTGCAAAGCTTTAATAAAAAACATCATAAAGAGAGGAAAACAAAAAATAAAGCAAAAATTTACACTTATTGATAAATAGTTTCCGGCATAAGAATAATCTGAAGTTTTATCCACAGGGGCAAAACGAGTACCACTAACGGTTTAAGGAGAAAACCAACAAAACATTAATAGAACAAAAAAAATAAAAAATAATTTTCTTGCATAATTAAAATTATAGAGAGAAACTAATTGCAAAATTACTCTTAACGAGAGAGGTTGGAATGAACTGTTATACGGAACGGCCGATTAACGGCTACCCCCATGGACTGCCTCCGTCGAACATTGTTTTAGGTGTTTCGTTTGTTTCGGCTGCCTTTCAGATTTCAAATTATGTTTTCAAACATCATCAAACCTTTGTCCGTTCGTCCGGCAAAGGTTTTGTTGTATAGAGTTTCAAAATAATCAGGAAAATCTAATGATGAATAAAAATAAACAAATGGAAAACAGAAATATACAATGATGAAAAACTTAATAAATACATATAAAAACTATCAATGCTTAATAAATATTCTTCTTCTGATGATTTTGATATTTCCTTTTTTTGCATATCTTTATTTATATATTTTGAAAGATAAGTTAGTCTATTTTTGCGTATTTATTTTTTGCGGAATACTTTTAGGTATTACTTCTCAAGTATATAGCAAGGAAATATTTATCAAAAAAGTTACAACTTATATTTTTTCACTTCTTGTTCTTGTTTTTATTATTACATTTTTACTAGTCATTTTAGCATTTGGGGGAAAACAAGGAGTATTCCTATTGAATTTAATGGGTGTCTTTCCTGGAAAGTATTTATTTTATAGTATAACAACAAAATTTACTGCTATTTCACTTATAATGTATAGTGCTTGGTTATTGATATATATTTTTCTTCCTAAAGATTTCTTTGAAAGAAAATCAAAAAAATTAATAAAATATGAAAAAATTTTATGGGGTGGATACCTTCTTCTACTTTTCTATCCGGCAATTCATTACCTTATATTTAGTTCAAAAGATTTGTTAAAGCAATTTATGGCCTAAATGAGATTATATGAATTAAATATTTACATTTTCAAATATTGCAATTTATATAATTTCAAAATTTAAATTTATTTAACTTTTGTGAGGAGAAGTACAATGACAACAACATATAAATTAGTAGCATTTTCTAGGAATGTTGGGTCTGTGGGTATTAGTATAAATGAAACCATTGATATATTCTCTGAGTCAGAAACAGATTGCAAAATATAAATAGAGCGGAATTATATTATGGAAAAAGGGAAAATTGAAAAGGGTACTAAAAAAATTAAATATGTTATGTTTTACCTATTTGTGATGTTATATTTTATTATAGGAAGTATAATAATATATCGTTATGTTCAAAATTATAAACACTTTCAAAAATTACCGAAATATATTGGAAGTTTATATATACTTCATGACAATTATTTATTTTTAAAACCGATACTGATTTCTTTCTTCTTAAATTGTGCTTTGACATTTTACTTAATAAAAAATTTTTCAAAGGATATCATCTTAAAGTATGTGAGTATCTTTTTAGGAATATCTATAACTTTTTTACTTATTATAAATATTGAATATTTTCAACATCTTTCGCTTCCTCCTTTATTGGGCATAGCCTTATATTTTCTTTTTTTGAGTAGGATATCTATACAAAATTTCACAATTTTTGCATTTAGTTTACTTATATTTTTTCCAATAAAAGTAAACATTTCAACAAAAAGTAGACTAGAAAAAGTAATAGTAATATCATTGGGATTACTGATTAATTTTATTCTGATGTCATTCTTTTTCCCACAATATTGGATTGGACCAGTATCTTTGACTAACTATTTTCAATTATTAAAAGGAGTTTAAAATGACTGAATATATCTTGAGATTGCATGCCGAAACTGTAATTGATCCGCAGATAACAGATTCTATTCGACATTCGGGGTATGATTTAATTACCAAACATGATGATGGAACTGTTACAATTGAAGTTATTGATTTTACTTCAACAGGTTGGCTAGATGGTGCCGTTATTGATTTAGGAAAAGGAAATGCATATAATATATCAGACAATCCTGATGTACCAATTTATTGGGGACGACCATTAACTCCAGAAGAAAAAGAACAAGGCACACCAGAAGCAAAGGACATTCTTACTGGAACAACTGCTCTAGAAGCTTTCAATAAAATAAAATTGGAGGCCGCTTTAACCAATATGATTGATCTAGATTATAATGCTTTTTTTGATCCGCGAGTATGCAATACTGCGACTCAATATTGGGCAAAGGAGTATATTCCAGGATATGAAAATGGAGGAGTATTTGATGGATTATCTGGAAATTTTTATGGCAAGGATGGAGATTATATCAATGCAGGTAGTTATGAACAGGCACAGAAGCTAAAATTTATAAATAATATAGTAGAAATATTAAGCCAGCAGGGAAAACTTGAAGATATATTGACGGAAGAAGAACCCTACATATCAGAACAATATTTACAGATATTGCAGCCGTTTTTGTCAGGAAATCTTATGTATGACGCAGACAATGAAGAATTACTGAATAGTCTGATAATGGGAATAGCAACATTTACGCCGCTTCCGATGACGTTAATTTACCAATTTATAAATATAGATGGTTCTTCAATCAAGGAAGGTTTCACGACGGCGGCCGATACTCGCTCTCCGCTGATTGTGGATTTGGACGGAGACGGAGTAGAAACAATCGGGACAAACAGCAATGTTTATTTTGACCACGATAATAACGGATTTGCTGAAAGCACAGGCTGGGTTGGTAAAGATGATGGTTTACTGGTTCGGGATTTGAACAACAATGGACAAATTGATGATGGAACGGAGTTGTTTGGTAATAACTCCGTTCTTTCGTCTGGGGAGAAAGCCGCCAACGGGTTTGAGGCTCTGAAAGATTTAGATTCAAACAACGACGGTATCTTTAACAGTTCTGATACGGCATGGAATCAGGTTAAAGTCTGGAAAGACGCAAATAGCAACGGTATCGTTAATGAAGGAGAATTGTTAACTCTGGAACAAGCCGGAATTGAAGGCATTGATTTAGATTATCAAAATTCAAACACCGTAGATGCTAATGGCAACACCGTTGGGCAAATAGGAACTTTTGACAAAGAAAACGGAACCCAGGGAAACATAAGCGATATTTGGTTTAATACCGATTTAATGGATACTGTTGATAAGACCAATATTAATATCCCTGCTGATATAGCCGCCTTACCCAATATCAAAGGTTTTGGCAATGTGCATGATTTGCATACGGCTATGGCGCTTGATGAAAGCAGTGAGCTTAAGACGTTTGTTCAGCAGTATATGGCCGAAACAGATCTTGCCGCCCGCGATACGATTTTGACCAATCTGATTTATCATTGGGCAGGGGTTGAGGACATGGATCCCAACGGACGAAACCCAACGCAGGTTTATGATAACGTTTTGGGCGATTCACGCAAGTTGGAGGCTCTGGAAGAGTTTTTGGGTGAGAATTATGTCGGTGTCTGGTGCTGGGGACAAAAAGATCCCAACCCGCACGGCAAAGCGGCGCCTTATATTCTGCAGGCATTCGAAGAATTAAAAGGTTATGCCGGAAATCAGCTTAACGCCCAAAGCCATTATAAAAATCTGATGGATAACATAAAATTGGTTTATAACAGCACATCACAGAGTTGGACGGTTGACATCAGTTCCGCTCTGCCGATTTTGCAAAACCTGTATACGGCAGCCGGAACGGAAAGTTTGGCATTGCTTGAAGACATTAATGCCATGATAAAAAGCTATGACAGTTTTTCTGAGCAGGTTATTGCCGCTTTTGTTGCCGCCGGTAGTTCTTCCGGTTCGGCATTTGAGGCAGATTTGCTGAATTTTGGAAACTTCGGCAGCCAGGGAACTTCCCTGTCAGAAAGACTTTACGGCACAGACAATGACAATTATCTCAATGGATATGCCGGCAATGACCATATCTATGGTTATGATGGTAACGACTTGATTGTTGGCGGCAATGGCGATGATTTTCTGGTTGGCGGGAACGGAGCCGATACCTATCACTTTGACATCGGGTTTGGCAACGATTCTATTGATAATACGGATAATGACGCCTCAAACGAAAACCCGGATATTATCCGTTTCGGTGAGGGGATTTTGCCTTCTTATGTCACTTTGGTGCGTCACGGATATGACCTGATTGTCAGAGTAACGTATCCTGATGCGTCACGGCCGGTCGATTCCGTGCGGGTGCTCAGTTATTTCGACGAACAAACGACAACCAGCGCCGCAATCAACAAAATACAATTTTCTGATGAAGATGAAACTGTTTGGGATAAAAATTATATTGACGAGCACTGGAATATAACCACAAGTGCCGGCGGCGGAACAGTCGCCGAAGGCGATGACAATGCCAATACTTTGTACGGAACCTCAAAAGATGACGTATTAATCGGAAACGGCGGAAATGACACTCTGTATGCCGATGCCGGCAATGACATTATCTCAGGGGGGCAGGGAAACGACCGTTTGGTAGGAAATAACGGAGATGACAGTTATCTGTGGAATCTTGGCGACGGGCTGGATATGATAGAAGAAAATGCCGGTCGGGATAAGATTATTTTCGGAGAAGGGATAACGTTTGACGACTTGAGCTTCGAGGCATATTTCAATGGAGGAACGGGACAAAACACCGGATTGGCCATATATGTGAAAGGCGACAAAACACAGGGGATTATTATAACCAGTCAGTTTTATAATTATATTGGAGAAAATCAGATAGAGGAACTGCATTTTGCGGATGGCAGCAAGGTAATGTTGACGGATATTCCGCTGACGTTGCATCAAACGGACATTGCTGATCGAATCAATTTAACCGACAATGGGGATACCGTTTATGCAGCCGGAGGTAATGATACAATAAATGGTGGAACCGGCAATGATACGATATATGGCGGAGCCGGAGAAGATATATTGTCCGGTGGCGGAGGAAACAATACCATTATCGGGGGTTTGGGAAATGATGAAATCAGAAACTATGATCAGAACAGCAACGATATATATATTTGGAATCTTGGTGACGGACTGGATACGATAACCGATAATGGCGGAACGGACAAGATTGTCTTCGGCGAAGGAATAAGTTTTAGTGATTTAACTTTCCAAGCCTTAGGAGATCCAAATCCATCAGGAATTATAAATGCGCCTAATCTTAAAATTTACGTCAAAGGAGATGAGAATCAGGGAATAATAATAAATGGTGTGTTATCTTCATATCCGGACGGTTATTTTGTTGAGACGTTGGAGTTTTCGGATGGTAGCACGGTAAATTTAAAAGATATCAGCATTACTTTGCATCAAACGGATAATGCAGAAGTAATATTGCTTCCGCACCAAGGTGCAGTAATCTATGCGGCCGGAGGCAATGATGAAGTAAGCGGTCGAGATGGAGCCGATACGATATATGGCGGAGCCGGAGATGATATATTGTCCGGAGGCGGAGGAAACAATACCATTATCGGGGGTTTGGGAAATGATGAAATCAGAAACTATGATCAGAACAGCAACGATATATATATTTGGAATCTTGGTGACGGACTGGATACGATAACCGATAATGGCGGAACGGACAAGATTGTCTTCGGCGAAGGAATAAGTTTTAGTGATTTAACTTTCCAAGCCTTAGGAGATCCAAATCCATCAGGAATTATAAATGCGCCTAATCTTAAAATTTACGTCAAAGGAGATGAGAATCAGGGAATAATAATAAATGGTGTGTTATCTTCATATCCGGACGGTTATTTTGTTGAGACGTTGGAGTTTTCGGATGGTAGCACGGTAAATTTAAAAGATATCAGCATTACTTTGCATCAAACGGATAATGCAGAAGTAATATTGCTTCCGCACCAAGGTGCAGTAATCTATGCGGCCGGAGGCAATGATGAAGTAAGCGGTCGAGATGGAGCCGATACGATATATGGCGGAGCCGGAGATGATATATTGTCCGGAGGCGGAGGAAACAATACCATTATCGGGGGTTTGGGAAATGATGAAATCAGAAACTATGATCAGAACAGCAACGATATATATATTTGGAATCTTGGTGACGGACTGGAT
Source organism: uncultured Alphaproteobacteria bacterium (assembly GCA_944391505.1). Taxonomy (GTDB): domain Bacteria; phylum Pseudomonadota; class Alphaproteobacteria; order RF32; family CAG-239; genus Scatacola_A. Next base: position 102,719 of record CALXTV010000003.1, read on the forward strand.
ACGATAACCGATAATGGCGGAACGGACAAGATTGTCTTCGGCGAAGGAATTACCCAAAATGATTTGTCCTTTGAACAGATTGGCAACAATTTGAAGATCTCCATCAATGGTGATGAAATTAAAGGCCTTCAAATAAATAACCACTTTAGTTCAAGTGCAAATCAGGTTGAAAGTATCGAATTTGCCGATGGTACAACGCTTGACCTAACCAATGCCGATCAGCTGATTCAGGCAATGAACTCTTTTGGAGCCGGCACATCTTCAACAATGGATATATTGTCCAATCCGACGGAAAGTGTCAGCGATATGTGCAATCTCGCTGCAGGTTCGGATTTGATAAAGAAAGCCGTCTAGCCAATCAAGAATTATCCGGTTATCAAGTTTCTTCATGATAACCGGATAATCAGGAGTCTAAAAAGAAATGACTAAAAGTCTAAAATCGCGCGGCGTGCTGCATAAAAAAAGACTTCTACATTATAGAAGCCTTTATAAAATGGTGAGCGCGTCGGACGGCCGAAGAAAAATCTGCGTTGCTGATTTTTCGAGGAGACGCAATGAGACTAGACTTTTGGAGCCAGCGGAGCGCCGCGAACAAAAGTCAAAGTCGGAATTGACCGAACCCTCGGGTTCGAAGCCCGACATCAAATAAAAAAAAGACTTCTACATTATAGAAGCCTTTATTAAGTGGTGAGCGCGTCGGACGGCCGAAGAAAAATCTGCGTTGCTGATTTTTCGAGGAGACGCAATGAGACTAGACTTTTG